>JACPIN010000014.1 GCA_016188065.1 Candidatus Woesearchaeota archaeon
GGGAAAATCAATGCTCTGTAAAATCCCGGCTAATGAGTTCAGCAGGATGAAGTTCGAGAAGATGGGAGGGAATTTAGATTACTGCAACGGTCCTTTAAAAGAGGCAATGTACGACGCTGTTGTTAAAAAATTATACAACCTTGTCGTGAAGGACATGGCGACGGTTTTGGATGAAATAGAAAGAAAATTATAATCAGGCAAAAATAAATAATGAAAAATCTTTATAGATACGTTGGAATAGGATTATTTGTCGTCTCACTTGTTCTTTTAATTCCTTTCCTTAAGTTTCTGCTGGCACTAGCTATTTTTCAAGATTTCTATTCAATTCTGCAAGGCATAATTTCAGAAGAAGGGATCTACGGAATGATTTTATTCTATCTGTTTATGTCATTAGATACTTTATTTGCATTTTTTGGAATTGTTTTATCGATAACACTTATTAAGAGAAAGAAATACAGTAAGCAACTATTGTACTGGGTGTATGCTTCAATTGCTATAAATGCATTATCATTTATTTTGTATGCTCCTTTAAAGACTTACATTTTCGCAGATTTAGTCGCGGCAGTTTTAGCTTATCTATTTTTAATACATCATGATAATAATCTGTCCAGAATAATAAAAGGAAAAGCTAAACAATAATCCCATTATTCGTTAAACATATTTCATAAACTCATCTCTAGTTATTTGTAAATCCTTTTTAATAATTTTATTCAAAAGGCCTGGACCAATTTCCTCTCCAGCATGATGAGGAATAGTAGTTTTCCTGCCATCTTCATGCTCATAAATCATATGACTTCCTCTATGATGTTTAAATTTAAATCCTATTTTTTCAGCAATCCTAGCCAATTCTTTTCCAGTTAAGTGAGGCAACTTTGCCAAGAGAAATCACATCTCTATCTGTTGTATGCCAACAAATTTTGCTTCAATCTCAAAATCTTTATCAGATTCCAAATAAGCCATTATAGCTTCTCGAGTTCTTACAATTAATTGATCAATGGTTCTACCTTGAGTATGGCATCCAGGCAATTCAACTACCTCAGAAACAAACCAACCATCTTCATCTTTTTCAATTATTACAGTAAATTTATGTCCATTTAACATTTTATTTGTCATCTAATTATCATGGAAAAAGAAGTTTATATGTTTTTCTAATCAATATAAAATCACAGCCAATTTATCTGTCAGCTAATTTCTCATACACTGCTCTAATTTTCTTACGTGAATCATCAAGAAGTTCTATTCTCTCTGCACTTCTTTCCTGGATATTTCCTATTCCTAAATCATCAATATAGATGCGCAATTGATCTCCATTGAAAATTGGTAATACCGTACTAATATATGCTCCACCAAACTCAACACTAGGAGTGCTTAATATATTTTTGCCATAATCGATCCTATTTTCCTCAAGATTTTGAATTACATCTGTTTTATACACGACTAGAAATTTTTCTACAACAATTGGAATATGAAAACTCCCATTAAAAACAGGTGAATCATTCACAACAGCTTCAAGAACAATTTATGCATTTCTCATACTCATAAAATTTCACGACCATAAAGAGGGTATATTCTTTATTGTTTTCTAATCTATATTTTTCTTTAAACACGATTTCTTTTTCCCAAAAAAGAAAGTATGGGGGGGAAAGGTGGATGGAAAACGCAGTTGTCTCTATTTAATTCAAAAAAATTAAAATTTTATTTAGCAACACAAGCCCCTTTACCGCATCCATCAGAGCATTCAACAACCTGTTTTAAGCAATGAACTTCGTCGACGTACTCATCATATCCGCAGTTATATTCTTTTAAGCTATTGAAATCGCAAAAGTCTTCAGCGCCGTCAGGATAAAATCTATCAGTGCATTTTCCTCGCAGGTAAATGTCTCCCGCATCAGTATCACTGCAAGTCTTTCCTTTCTTTGCTAAATTAATAATTCTTAATATTGCACCATCATCGCTGACAGCTATGCTTTCAATTTGCACATTGCTTATAATCCTGGCGCCGTATTCATTGACGCTTTTCCTAATGCCTTCAACATCGATAATGGCTTCATTGCTATCCCCGATGCTAACAAGCATCACTCCTGCATCGTCGATTATTTTTCTCTCGCCAACTCTAAATAAATATTCATCAAGATCAAGTTCAATCTCGCTCGCAACATTTCTGCTCGCTTGCCCGCTGAGTTGTACATTTTGAAAAATAAAAATTGCAAGAATGCCGATGATTACAAATCCAAGAATGGCAAAATCCCTCTTTTTGTCCATAACTTCTAAAATATTTCGCTTATATAAATACTTTACTGTGATGGACATGCTTGAGACCCGGCACAATATCAACTGTCAGCTCCCTTGACTCTTTCTCAGCCTTGTTGGCTGCGAGCGCCAATAATCATGATGACCGCTGCTCTGTTCCCAGCCTGGCGGAATTCTCAAAACTATCAACCCCGCAGGACAAAACGTCGTCGTCCAAGCCAAGACTAACAGCCAATATCAATGCCTCACCCAAGCTTCGGCCCTGCCATGAAGTTCCTTTGCAGTTACAGGAGAGAACTAACCTCCCAGCCTAGTCCATCGATAAAAAGAAAACAATTCAAAACTTTTAAACCTTTTTATACCGGGTCAATTAAAATCACATAGCTAAAATTTCAAGCTTGTTATTGGGAAGTTCAATTGCCATCCCTTTTCCCATATAAAAAAATGCCTTGTTAGAAAATCCTTCAAGCACGTCTAATAAGCTTTTCTTAGGTTTATATTCGACAATTTTTCCATCTTTAATCCCGGCAAGGCTTTTAGCTTTTGCCACAGCCTCATCTCTTCCTCCAAACTCATCCACAAGCCCAAGTTCCTTCGCTTCAATCCCCAAATAAAAAAATCCCTGTCTTATCTCATTTATCTGAAGATTATTTAGTCTTCTATTTTCAGAAACCTCTTTGACAAACAAATCATGTACTTTTTTTAATTTGTCTTGCATCAGTCTTCTCTCTCCCTCGCTCAGGTCTTTGTAAGGGCTTCCAACGTCTTTAAGATCGCCAGCAACAAGCCTTTCATAATTAACACCGTATTTTTCAAGCAGGCCGCTAAATTCCAGATAGCTGCTGATAACCCCCACGCTCCCAGTTATGCTCATCTCGTCTGCAATGATGGTGTCAGCGCCAGAGGCAATCCAATAGGCGCCGCTAGCACCCATCTCTCTTATCCATGCAACAACTGGCTTGCTCTCGGACAAAGTTTTCACGTATTCAGCAACCTCCCTGCTAGCAACAACTGTTCCTCCAGGGCTGTTTATCTCGAGGATAACAGCTTTAACTCCATCATTCTCCCCCGCCTTTTTCAAATTATTTATTATGGTGTCACTCCCCATCCCGCTTCCTCTCAATATATCATTTGAATCCTCGGGAGAAATTATCCCTTTTATAGGAATGATAGCAATTCCATTAGTAACTATTTCTTTGCCGTCGTCAAACCACAGGCCGATAAAATACGCTGCCACCCACAGAAGGATTACAGTAGTTAAAATAATTTTAAGTTTTTTCATCTCTCCTCCAATGTAATTGTTTTGCTCATGACTTCAAAATATCTCTGCTTCTTTTCTGAAAATAAAATATTAACGCTGTCAATCAAAAGCAGGGCAACGTTTATTTTAGTAACGTTTCTTAACACTGCCTGTGGAAAACTCATTCCTTTATTTAAGCTTCTCGCTCTTAATCCAAAAACCAACGCACCCAATGTCTGCCCGATTTTATATTCCAAAATAGACCAGTACAGTATCGCAAAAATCCCTATCAGAAGAGAGATAAAAACGATTTCAAATGAAATGCTTAAAAAATCAGAAAGTTCATTGAAGTCATCGCTGATTAACTTGCTCAAAGGCCTTGTTATTATTAAATCAACAACAGCCAAATCAAGAAAAAAAGCAAAAATCCTTCTAAAGTTTCCCGCATACATCCATATAACAAATGATTGAAAATATATAAGCTTTTTCACAGAAAAGTATTTAACTATTAAAAACACTAATCAAAGAAATGATACAACTAGGTGAAAGGATTCAGCTGAATAATTTCGAAGAGCTTCAGCCAGGAGAGCTCACGATTCTAAAAAAGATGATTGGAAATCACGCAAATAAATTCCACGATTTCAAAAAGCTCCATATAACTTTAAAAGCAGTTCATAAAAAGGAAAAGTCGCAGAAGTATCAGGTAAATGCAATGCTGGAAATAGGCAAGAAAATGTTCGAGTCAGAATCAACGCATTTTAATTTGTTCTTCACAATTAACGAGGTTCTTGAAAGATTAAAAAAACAATTTGATGAAACAAAAGATTAGTTTTCAAAGGCATAGTTGAAATGGATGCAGTCCATTCAAGGAAAGGTAGATGGAAAACGTAGTTGTCCATGTTTAAAAAACCTAAATTCTTTTTCTTTGGACACGATTTCTTTTTCCTAAAAAGAAAGTGTGATAGGGAAAGTTTTTTAAATCGATAATCAAGCATTTTTCCTGGAGAATTTAAATGGCAAAGCGCATAGGAAGGTCTAGAAGAAAAACAAGGCACAAGTTAAGAAAAAGCATTAAAGAAAGAGGGAAAATAAGCATCTCAAAATATCTTCATGAATTCAAGCTGGGAGACAGGGTAATTTTAAAAGCAGAGCCGGCGGTGCAGACAGGAATGTACTTCCCTCGTTTTCATGGGAAAGCAGGAGTTGTAACAGGAAAGCAGGGCAGTTGTTATAAGATATTAATAAAAGATATCAATAAAGAAAAAACAATAATCGTGCATCCAGTACATCTAAAACAATGGCAAGTATAAAACTAATGCAGGAAGCTCCGATTTCGCTTTCAGAGCTTAAGGAAAAGATCCATGAGGTAGAAGCAAGGGACAATGAAATCTCATTTAGGGCGAACAAAGTCAAAGACTACTTGAACAAGATAGTAAAGCTTGACATGAAAACTGCATCAGAGCTAAAGCAGAAATTATTGTCTTTGGACATTCCAAGATTAAAAGACAGGCAAATAATAAAAATTACAGACATTCTGCCAGAAGATTTAGAAGAACTGAGGGCAATTTTTATGGGAGAAGTGACAACGATAACACAGGAAAATCTGGAAAAAATAGTGGAAGCAGTAAAGCCTTTTACTCAAAAGCAAAAATCAAAAAAGTAACATTTTTATACCCGCTTTCTTTAATTTTTGATATGCATCTATCTATTGGAGAGAAAAATGTTAAAGCAAATATCAAAAGAAGAAACAGCCATTATCCTGGATTTCCTGCCCCACGGCTATCCATTCGATTCAAGGCCTTTACATCAAAAAACGCCAATAGCGCAGGCAATAGGTAAAGATCATTTCTCATTATTGGAATTAGTCCCAAAAAAAGGAATTCACTTGCAGCCAGACGAGGAAGTTTACATTGGCGAGGGAAAAAGGGACAAGATTCATCACATTGCAGGCAGGTTAATTTTAAATAAATTAACGCGGACAGCACAGGCGCAGTTAACACCAGTACTGGAAATGCAAATAAAGGAGAAAGAGCAGAAGTTCGTGGAATTTTTCAATAAGGCAGGCCCTATAAATACGCGAAGGCATCAGATGGAATTACTCCCAGGTATAGGAAAAAAACACATGTGGGAAATACTGCAGGCAAGAGAGGAAAAAGAATTTACAAACTTCGAGGACATCAAAGCAAGAGTCAAATTGATACCTAATCCGGAAAAGCTTATCTTAAAAAGAGTTTTAGTAGAATTAAATAATGAAGACAAGTACAAGCTCTTTATTGGAAGTTGATAAGTTGACAATTAGGGTTCAAAATTGTTTTCTCATTAAAAGTTGAAAACAGAAAACAATAAGGTTTAAAAATAGTTAATAAGTGATTTAAAATCAAAGATGGAAGAATTCAAGCATATTATAAGATTATTGGACACAGATATAAATGGAAATCTTAAAGTTCAGCAGGCATTGACAAAAGTGCATGGAATAAGCCATATGTTTTCTAATGCTGTATGCAATGTAACAGGGGTAGACAAGTCAAAAAAAATAGGATACTTGTCAGACGAGGATCTGAAAAAAATCCAGTTAGTGGTCTCTAGTCCATCAGAAATGCCGTCGTGGATATTCAACAGAAAAAAAGACCGGGGAACAGGAAAAAATATCCATTTGATAGGCTCTGATCTAAAGTTCGGCAAGGACACGGACATCAAGCATCTAAGAAAGATGAAATGTTATAGGGGAGTAAGGCATTCATTAGGCCTGCCAATGCGTGGCCAGAGAACTAGAAGCAATTTCAGGCAAGGAAAGACAGTAGGCGTAAAAAAGAAATCATTAAAACCAGCAAAACCAGCAACAGGTAAGAAGTAACAATGGGAGATCCGAAAAAGCAGAAAAAAAAGTATCGCAGGCCATTGGCAGTATGGAATGAAGAGAGGATTGCACGCGACAAGGTTTTAATACAAAATTTCGGATTAAAAAACAAAAGGGAAATCTGGAAAGTAGAATCAAAATTAAAATCTCTCCACGACCAGGCTAAAAAATTAACCGCGCAAAATACCATGCAGGCAAAAAAAGAAGCAGAGCAGCTGTTAAAAAGATTATCATCGGTAAATCTCATCCAGCAGAATGGAAAGCTTGATGATGTATTGTCATTAACAATAAATGATCTGTTAAACAGGAGGCTTCAGACAATCGTTCTCAAAAAAAGATTGGCAAGAACAGTTAACCAGGCAAGGCAGTTTATAACGCATAACCATATCTCAATTAACGGCCAAGTCATGAATGTTCCTTCTTACTTGGTTCCATTGAACGAAGAGCAATCAATAAATTTCAACACTGATTCGACACTGGCAAACATAGAGCATCCAGAAAGAGTTAAAGAAGAGCCAGTCGCAACTGCAGAAGTAAAAAAAGAAAAAAAAGCAAGAAAATCATCAAAGAAAAAGGAAGAGGAAAAATTAGAAGAAGAGCTCCCAGAAGAAAAGAAAAAGCACAAGGAAAAATGAACATACACAATCTTAGAGGAAAAAATTTAGAATATAAAGAAAAAGATAGCAGATTAGCTAGATGGTGGAAGGATATGCAAATAAAATATAACCCATGTGTTTATTCATTTGACTCTCTATTAGAATTTGAAAATCATTCGTTAAATGGAGATATAAAAAGGCAGAGTTGGATTGTAACGTCTCACATCAAAGTTGATTCTGTATTAAGTCATAAATATGGTATTGATCTAAAGTTAAGAGATGGTGAAAAAGAGCTTTCATTTGAAAGATTGAAGCCGGGACATTATGAAGACTGGGGATTGAAGGATAAATGTTGGTTAGAATTAAATAAATTAAAAGATGGTGACGAGCTTAGGATGCTTACTTTTATTTATCATCATCACAGCATTTACCAGTTAGTTTATCTTGAAAGAAAAGACATTGGAGGAAATGATGATAGAAGGTTTGAAGCAACTCCAAAGAACAATTGTGGACAATCAATTGATGAATTAATAGCCGAGGCATACAGGAAATAAAATGGAGCAAAGAAAACTAAGATGGGGAATCGCGCACATTTACGCAAGTTACAATAACACTATAATCCATGTGACAGATATCACAGGAAGTGAAACATTTGCAAGAGCCTCGGGAGGGATGGTTGTGAAAGCAGACAGGATGGAATCCTCGCCGACAGCAGCAATGACAGCTGCAAAGATAGTAGCAGAGCAGTGCAGGGAAAAGGGAATTAACGCGTTAACATTTCGTGTAAGAGCCCCCGGAGGGCATGAGGGCCCGGCAAATACAGGACCTGGTGCGCAGGCAGCTATTCGCGCATTGTCAAGAGCAGGATTCAAAATCGGAATCATCGAAGATGTTACTCCAGTAGCTCACGGAGGCTGCAAGAAAAGCGGCGGCAAGAGGGGCAGAAGGGTATAAAGCCAGATAAATAGAAAGCAAAAATTTAAAAATCAACTTTTCGTCATAAAGAAAATGAATATTAAAATTCTAAAAGAATCGCACGACAAGATAATCTATCATATTTCTGATGCAGAGCTTTCATTGGTTAATGCTTTAAGAAGGTTGATCATGGAAGAAGTGCCGACAATAGCAATAGAAGATGCGACTTTTGTGAAAAATAGTTCTGCATTATATGATGAAGTAATTGCCCATAGGATGGGGTTGCTTCCGATGTCTTCAGATCTGAAATCATATAACTTCCAGGAAGAATGCAAATGTAATGGAAAAGGATGCGCAAGATGCCAGGTAAAAATGACGCTTCAGGCAAAGGGGCCTTGCACAGTTTACGCATCAGATTTAAAGTCAAAAGACTCAAAAATAAAGCCCGTTTATCCGGAAACCCCAATCACAATTCTCCTAAAAGGCCAGGATCTTGAAATAGAAGCTACAGCAAAGCTTGGCAGGGGAAAGGAGCACTCAAAATTCTCTCCAGGTTTAGCATATTATCGGTTCTACCCAACTCTAAAAACAACAAAGGATTCAAATCTGAAAAAATGTGCGGAGCTCTCTGACAATCTAGAAATAAAAAGCAGCAAATTGGAAATAAAAGACATAACAAAATGGAATGAGGCGCAGGAGCAGATATGCGAAAAGAATAACGTCGTGGTAGAATACAGCAAGGAGGAGTTCATCTTCATAGTAGAGTCATGGGGTCAGTTAGACATCAAAAAAATTCCAGGCATAGCATTGGATATTTTCGGGCATAAATTAAAAGAGCTTGAAAAGCAAATTAAATAATATTAATTCTAATAAATTTCATCTGACATACGCGCCAGATAGACATAAAAGATATAAAAACAAAAATAAATTCTTTCCTTATGAAAATAATAAAAAATGAAAGGACCTCGGAAATAGTTGGATTAAGTTTTGGAGATGGAAGTCTAACTAGAAGGAAATCTGGCAAGAACAAAGGAAGTTTAAGGTTTCAATTAAGAGGACATATAACCGAAGATAGAGAACACTATGATTCATATATAAGACCTTTATTTAAGGAAACAATTGGTGAAGTACCAGTAATAACTGACAAAGGAAAAAATCAATCTTATGGTCTAAGTACTGGAAAAAATTTAACATGTACCTATTTATCTTTATTAGGAATTCCTATAGGAGTTAAAAAAGTATTAAAAATCCCGGATTGGATTATTGAAAATAAAGAAAATGTTAAAGGGTTTCTAAGAGGATTCTTAGACACTGATGGGACAATATACTGTCAAAAAAATTATTTACTAAAAAAGAATGAAAAACATACTCAAATAAGACTAAAATTAACTACAACTTCAAAAACTCTAGCAAAGGATATGAAGTTAATTCTAGACGGTTTCGGAATAAAAAACCTCTTAAAAGTACAAAAAAAGAAAAAATTAAATGAAAGAACATCTTATAGTATTGAAACATGCGGAGGAATTCAAATAGATAAGTGGTTTAAGATAATTGGTTCAAATAATCCAAAGCATATTACAAAGTACCTAGTGTGGAAAAAGTTTGGTTTCTGTCCTCCTTACACAATACTAGAAGAAAGAAAAAAAATCTTAAAAGGACAAATCAATCCAAATGATCATTATGCGGGAGTGCCGGAGTCTGGAAAACGGATACGGTCGAGGTCCGTATGGCTTAGTGCCTACGCAGGTTCAAATCCTGTCTCCCGCAAATCACCATTTTCAACTATGAAAAAAATTAAAACAAAAACTCAAGGAACTCAATCTAAAAGAATTAAGTTAGCTGGAGCTATGAGAAAAGAAATTCTATTAAAAATAGAAAACCTTGAAAATATGATGAAAGGATTAAAATCGTCCATGAAAGACGAGACTATGATTAATATAAGAAAAGAGGGAAAAGAGTTAGTGCTTCTAATAAAAGAACTTTATAAAAAATGAAAGACAATATATATATTTACTATGATGAAGAAGGGGATTTCTTAGAATTCAATACTGGCGAATATAAAAATGGATATTTCAGAGATGTTAAAGAAGGCATCTCAGAATGGATTGATGAAGAAACAGGAAAAGTAACTGGCTTTGCAATCATGAGCTTCAGAAAAAGAATGGCAAAATTCCACAACATAAAGCTTAAACTGCCAGTAAAATTGGAAATGATTCCTGCTTAGTTGGTGGAAAAATAACAATCATAAATCTTTTTCCCTCAAATGGAACTCAACTTTCATTCCTTCAGGATCTTGGGTAAAAATAGCAGTCCCTCCGAAATCGTCATCTGTAATTCCCCCTTCCTCCATAAAGACCTTCAGTTTTTTTAGTTTAGTCTCAATTTTCTTCAATTCTTCCATAGTCTTTACTTTAAATGCCCAATGGTCAAGACCTACATTATTTCTATTAAATTTAAGGGGTTTTGGCAGGTTATCTCTTGGTAGCCCTAACCAAAAAGAAAAAGTGCCATCGGAGAGCCCAATATATTCTTTCTCCTCTACAATTAGCCTCATGCCACAGATATTAACATAAAACTCTTTACACTCATCTAATTTATTAACAGTCAAGGTTATATGATCCACGCCTTTAGTCATGATTACTTATTTAATAGTTGATGATTTATATTTTTTTGGATTTCAAAACACCCGATAGAAAATCTTTTAAACAGCTTTTTATCAAAGTTTGTCATGGTAAAAAGAACAGGTCCAACAAATCCGCATTTGCAGAAGCTAATTATAGATTTAAAGAAGTTATCAGTCCAAAAGCAAGTCAAGCTATGGAAAAGGATAGCATTGGATTTGCAAAGGCCGACGAGGATAAGAAGAAAAGTTAATCTCTACAAAGTTGAAAGATATTTGAGAAATGGAGAGACAGCCCTAGTTCCAGGCAAATTATTATCATTAGGAAATTTAACAAAGAAAATAGAAATAGCAGCATACCAGGCATCAGATCAGGCAAAAAAAAAGATACAAGAGTCAGGCTCTAAATTTTTGACTATACAGGAATTGATGACAAAAAATCCGCATGGGAAAAAAGTGAGGATTATAGGTTAAGATGAGGCTTTATTATAATAATGACATAGGTTTGGAAGAAGAAACAGATTGCTCTTATCAATTTGATTTACCAGCAGCAGACCCTTTAGAAATAAGGATTAAAGAGGTCAATCTTGTTAGGGAAAGGTTTACACCAAGGCCATATGATATAACTCCCGGCGAGATATTTGCCCTGGACTACGCTGAAAAAATAATTGCAAGGCTTAAAAATGATAATCAACGCTAAAGATTTGATACTGGGAAGATTAGGGGCTTTTGTAGCAAAGAAAGCGCTTTTAGGAGAAGAAATAAAAATAGTTAATTGCAAGGATGCAGTCATAGTAGGAAAAAAAGACGTCGTGATAAATAGATATAAGAAAAAACAAAGGAGAACAACGCCAAGAAAAGGGCCATTTATTCCAAAGACTTCAGACAGGTTTGTAAAAAGAACGATTAGAGGAATGCTTCCATATAAAAAAGGAAGGGGGAGAGACGCATTTAAAAGAATTATCTGCTATAAGTCAGTACCAGAAAGCCTTAAAAACAAGGAAATCATTAATATGGACAGCTATAATGTCCTGCAAACAAACAATGAGAATTTCATAAGGGTGGAAGAGATCTGCAGGCAATTGGGGGGAAAAGAATGAAAGCAATCCACGTCTCTGGAAAGAGAAAAAGCTCAGTTGCAAGAGCTACTTTAAAAGAGGGCGACGGGGTTATAAGGATAAACAATCAACTTTTAGCGCATTTCAGCAACAAGATGGCCAGAGAAAGGATCAATGAGCCGCTGAAGATTGCAGGAATGGAAACTGTGCAGAAAGTCAGCTTCGATATTAATGTGAACGGCGGAGGATGGCAGTCGCAGACAGAAGCAGTCAGGCTGGCAATTGCACGAGCATTAGTTACATACACAAAGTCAGACAAGCTAAAGCGGGACTTTTTGAATTATGACAGGCATTTGCTAATTGCAGACACTCGAAGAAACGAGACGAGCAAGCCGAATGATTCAGGAAAGCCAAGAAAAAAGCGCCAGAAAAGTTACCGTTAGTAGCAAAGTAATCTTTTCTTTTATTTTTTCTTTTGGTGGGTTTTTAAATCACCTTTCTAGTCGCATAAAGTTTAAATAATTCAAGTTCTATAAGGGCTTATGCAAAAAATAACCCCCCATTTATGGTATGACAAAGAAGCAAAAGAAGCAGCAAGATTCTACACTTCCATTTTTCCAAATTCAAAAATAAAAAACATAACAACGCTTCACAACACACCTTCAGGAGATTGTGATATTGTCTCGTTTGAGCTTTCAAGGCAGGCTTTTATGGCAATCAACGCAGGCCCACTTTTCAAATTCAACCCTTCAATCTCATTTCTTGTTGCCTGCAAAACAAAAGAAGAGGTTGATGTATTATGGAAAAAGCTCTCAAAAGAAGGAAGCACATTAATGGAACTCGGCAGCTATCCTTTTAGCGGCAGATATGCATGGCTCCAGGATAAGTATGGACTCTCTTGGCAGTTAATGCTAACAGACAAGCACAGCCTCATGCAAAAAATAACCCCAACATTAATGTTCACGCAAAAAATGTGCGGCAAAGCTGAAGAGGCAATCAATCTCTACATTTCAGTATTCAAAAATTCAAAAGTAAATGGTATCATGCGTTATGGAAAAGGTGAGGAGCCGGAAAAAGAAGGAGCAATAAAATTCGCATCCATCACTTTGGAGAATCAGGGTTTCGCTGCCCTGGAGTCTGCCCACGCACATAATTTTAGGTTCAGTGAAGCAATATCATTTATAGTAAATTGCGACTCACAAGAAGAGATTGATTATTATTGGAAATTATCAAATAATAAAAAGGATGAGCAGTGCGGCTGGCTGAAAGACAGGTTTGGTATGAGTTGGCAGATTGTTCCTTCAATTTTGGGAGAGATGTTAAGGGACAAAGACAAAAATAAACTGGCGAGAGTAACAGAAGCATTTCTAAAAATGAAAAAGTTTGACATTGAGAAATTAAAGAAAGTATACCTGTAGCAATAAATTTTCTTTAAGTTAAATTTTTAGCTTCTTCTTCAAGTAGTTTTAATCTTTTCTTGTTTGCTTTGTGAAAATCTTTATCTATATAATGTTCAGATGCGCCGTACCCATATTTTACAATATTTTTTTCTTCTTCCTGAACTATTTTTCTGAAATGTTTTAATGCCTTGAGTAGTATTTTTTTATAAATAACGCTCTTTCTGAATTCATTAAACTTTATTGAGTTCTCTTTATTCTCCCTCATCCCCTCCAAAGCAAAAGCAAAGGCCACATGGTCTTCTTTTTCCTTAACACATCGGAGATGTTTATTAAATTCATCCTCATAATTACTTATCATTTAGCAACCTCAGTTATCCTCTTCCAAATTAGTTTGCCCAGCATTAGTTTTAGTTCAGTTAAATTTATAATTCCTTCTTTTCGATAAATCCATTAAACAAAGGAGGCGAAAAGTCATGAATTGTAAAAGTTTAGTTTTTATTCTCTTATTTCTAATCTTGTTCAACTCAGTTTCAGCACAAGAAGAAACTCTTTCTGCGCAGGACCAAAACACAAGTACAAGTGAAGAAAATATAACTGCACTAGAAACATCAGCAGCAAATGAATCAGATGTAAAAGCGGAAGAAGTAAAAGAAATCGAAGAAATTATTTTAAAAAATTTTATTCCAAGGGAATTCAGGATTGGAGATGCGCAGTTCAGCATACAAGTACAAAACAACAAGAATGAGACAATGCAGAATATATTGGCATTGGTATCCGGAAAAGGATTCTCAACTTATGGGGTTGCACCAATAGACACATTAGAGCCGCAAGAAAAAGGCTACATTCTAGTCAGCGGGAATTTCAAGGAAAGCGGCTTGATTAACTTGACAATAAAAATAGCCCAGAAAGCATTCTATCAGGAAGTCAATGTTCTAGGGGAAAATGAAGAAGACATAAAAAAAGCAGAAATTTTAGTTAAACAGCAGGAAGAAAAGAAAAAAGTTTTGGCAGAAGCATCATCAAAGCTAGAATCGCTGAAGCAGAATTATTCTGATTTAGAAACCAAGCTGGCTCAAAAAGAAAAAGAAAATTATGACATAGAGGGGGTTAGCCTAGTAGAATTAAAGAAGTACTTAAGGGAAACTCAGGCAAGCATCCTTGGAGAGCATGTAGAAGAGGCAAGAATCAATATCGGATTGGCAGCAGAGGAATTAAACACCGTGGAAAAGAAAATAGAAGGGCTAAAAAAATTACCGCTAATAAAGAGATTTAAAGAGCATTTAATAATATTCTCATCAATTGCAGGAGCAATAATAACCTTCTTCGCCTTATACGAACTTTTAAAGAAAAAAGGAAAAGAGGCAGCTACAACAGCAGCATCGACAATTGAAAGCATGAAGCAAAAAGTTGAGAAGAAAGAAGAGCAGAAAGAACCTCCGCAAGAAACAGAAATAAAAAAAGAAGAGGAAGAAAAAAAAGAGGAGCCTGACAAGAAAGAAGAAGAAAAGAAGAAGCATAAAAAAAGAAAAAAACCATATAAAAAGTTTTAAAAAGGGTTAAATTGTATTCCCAACTTAAGTTTTTGGAGAGGTTTGGATATATAGAAAAAGAAGGATATCCACATAAAAACCATATTACAATGAAAGGATTAAAAGAAACTCAAAGGGGGAAAGGATCTGTATGATTATACCAGTCCGCTGTTTTCGGCTGCGGTAAGCCAACTGCGCATTTATGGCAGCATTACAATGATGAATTAAAAAAAGGAAAATCGCCAAAAGAAGTTTTAGATAAAATTGGCATGGAAAGATACTGCTGCAGGTCATTGTTCTTAAGCCATATTGATTTATTAGAAACAGTTGCAAAATTCAAGAAAGGCTAAGTTTTATTAATAACTTCTTCTTCAAGTTAGTTGATGAAATATCCAAAGTTCTTTGCATTAGTTCTCACAATTATAATCGCAGTTCTAATTTTCAGCAATGAAAAAATAATTTCAAAAGATAATTTCATAATCATAGAAAATTACCTCTCATCTTTTACATTAGGAGTATTTTACGCATATGGATTTACAGCTGCTCTAGCAACAGGGGCATTATTAAAAATTGCAGACCAGCAGAACATCGTCATCACAGGCATTGTTGCAGGCTTTGGATCATTGCTTGGGGATTTAATAATTTTCAGGTTTATAAGGGGTTCATTCAACGACGAGCTCAAGCTGCTTGGAAAAACAAGGCCTTTAAAGAAGATAAGAAAATTTCTGAAAAAATATTCCAGCCTCAACAAAGTTGTTCCCATAATCGCATATATCATAATAGCATCCCCGCTGCCTGACGAAATAGGTGTTTCGCTTATTGCTGTCTATAAGAACACAAACACAAAGGCATTCTCAATATTAGCGTTTTTCCTGAACACAATTGGAATATTCATCGTCCTCTTGATAGGCAGATCTGTTTAAAATGTACCAAAAAGAAGTTGAAAAAGTTTTAAAGGAATTGGAATCATCATACAAAGGGCTATCAGCTCAAGAAGCAGTAAACCGGCTTTCAAGGTTTGGAAAAAATGAATTAAAAAAAGTAAAAAAAGTATCTATAGCGAAATTAGTTCTTGAGCAGTTCATAGATCCGCTGGTTTTAATTCTACTTGCAGCCGTGGTGATATCATTTGTAATAGGGGCAAAAAAAGATGCAGTGGCAATTTTCGCAATTGTGATTCTAAATGCAATTATCGGATTCTCTCAAGAATACAAGGCAGAAAAAGAAATTGAGCTCTTAAAAAAGCTTAGTTCGCAAAAAGCAATTGTAATAAGAGAGGGAAAAAAGCAGGAAATAGACGCAAAAAATATCGTGCCAGGGGACATAATCATAATACAGCCAGGTGACAAGATTCCTGCAGATTCAAGGTTAATTGAAGTGAATAATCTAAAGATTGACGAATCGTCATTGACAGGAGAATCAACTACAGTTGAAAAGATTATCTCCATGCTGCATAATGAAGCTCAAGTAGCAGATCAAAAAAATATGGTCTTCTCAGGAACGATTGCAAAAGAAGGAACAGCAAAAGCAGTAGTCACAGCGATAGGAATGCAGACAGAAATCGGCAAAATCGCTCATCTAGTCCAGGAAACCGTGGAAGCAGAAACTCCATTGCAAAAAAATCTAAAGAAATTAGGAAAAGCGCTGGCAGCAATTATCCTCTCACTGGCACTAGTCATATTCGCTGCGGGCATAATTATGAAAATAAATACTTATGATATGTTCTTAACATCTTTGAGTTTGGCAATATCAGCAATACCTGAAGGGCTTCCAGTGATAATGACTTTAGCCTTGGCACTATCAGTTCAAGTCATGTACAAGAGAAAGGCACTAATCAGAAAATTAAAGGCAGTAGAAACTCTGGGGTCAATAACCGTAATTGCCTCTGATAAAACAGGAACATTGACAAAAAATGAAATGACCGTTACTGAGTTATTTGTAGACAGCAAAGAAATACTTGTAACTGGAAAAGGCTATGAGACAAAAGGAAAGTTTCTTCACAATAACAAAGAAATAAATCCGAGTGCATTAAAAACTTTATTGGAAATAGGAAGCTCTTGCAACAATGCGCAGCTTCCAAAACTTGGAGATCCAACTGAGTTGGCATTGCTGGTTTCAGCTGCAAAAGCTAACATAGGGCCGAAAGAAAGAATTGCAGAAACTCCTTTTAATGCAGTAGAAAAATACATGACTACAACGCATTTAATCGGCAATAAAAAGATAACCTACATCAAAGGGGCTCCAGAAAAATTATTAGAGATGTCTGATTATCTTCTCGTAAATAATGCTGTAAAGAAAATATCAAGTGAAGATAAAAAAGAAATTCTCGAGCAAAATAAAAAAATGGCTTCAAGGGCATTGAGAGTGCTGGCAATGGCTTACAAGCAAGATAACAAGACGGTATTTGCAGGATTGCAGGGCATGATAGACCCTCCAAGAAAAGAAGTGAAAAGGGCAATAGAGCTGTGCAGAAAAGCCGGAATAAAAGTTTATATGATAACAGGAGACCATATTAACACCGCAGTTGCAATAGGCTCACAATTAAGCATCCCACAAGATGCAATAGAGGGAAAAGAACTAGATAAATTATCCGGCGAGCAATTAAGAAAAATTGTGAAAGAAAAATTCATCTTTGCACGTGTAAGCCCGGAGCACAAATCAAGAATACTGGCGGCATTGCAGGCGAATAAGGAAATAGTTGCAATGACAGGAGATGGAGTGAATGACGCGCCGGCATTAAAGAAGGCAGATATAGGAATTGCAATGAACATAAAGGGAACAGACATTGCAAGAGAATCTTCCGACATGATTCTTATCGATGACAACTTCAGCTCGATTGTGAAGGCAATAAAAGAGGGTAGAATTGTATATGACAACATAAAAAAATTCCTAAAGTATTTGCTGTCAGTAAATTTCAGCGAGTTATTCGTTGTTCTGGCAGCTTTATTTGCAAAGCTTCCAATCCCGTTTATCCCGCTGCAGATATTATGGATAAATTTAGCAACAGATGCTCTTCCAGCGCTGGCATTAAGTAAAGAAAAAGGAGACGAAACAATAATGCACCATCCGCCTCGAGATCCAAAAGAGCATATACTAAAAGGAATGCAGTCCTACATACTCATTGGCGGATTGCTAGCATTCATTGCAATGCTCATTTTGTTTTTATTTGAGTATCTGACAACAAATAATGTTGATAAAGCAAGGACAATCGCAGTAACAACGTCGGTAATGTTTCAGATGTTCTTTGTATTCTCATGCAGGTCAGATAGGTCTTTAAAAGAGGTAGGTTTATTTTCAAACAAGTACCTGATAGGCGCTGTATTGCTAACCGTAATACTGCAAATCCTGATAATTTACACCCCAATAAGCTCAGTTTTCGCATTTACTCCTTTAAGCATAAAAGACTGGATATTAATCATCGCAGTAAGCTCCATAGGATTCATATTTTTTGAGGTAAAAAAATTAATAAATGGGGGGAGCAAGAGATAGTTGTGAAAAAGATGGTGAAGAAAAAAGCAAGAAGTGAGGTAAAAATGCAGGCTGCACTGGTCCTGCTGACAATTATGCTCATAATCCTTATCTATTATTTCGTCCCACCTGAGTTTATAGGCTACACGGTTTTAGAAGGGCATGTCTGGAGCACATCAAACACTTCGAATTTTGAATATAACAATGAAGAAATAGAGATTGCTGATGGGGCGATAAAGCTAAAGGCAAATGTTTCAACAGCAGAATGGACAGCATATTCTCAGGAAATATTTCCGATAGCAAAGGCATATTACGATCATGAAGATAAAACCTCAAAAGTTCAAAGCAATGACAATGATGTGCAGGAGATTAAGCCAGGTGAAATGGCGAGTTTTGTTTTCAGCACAAACTTAAACAATGGCGATTCTATAACAATTTATCTGGACGATGAAGAGGCAACAAACATTTATCTCTGTAATGCATATGAAGAATGCACATCCCAAAATTTAGGGCAGGTTAATTTTACAAATCAGGAAGGAGATTACATAATCACGCTGCAAAATCTAAACCAGCCGACAAAGATTTTTAATCTGAATTCAGATGAAGAAATAAAGCTTGATTACATAAATTCGTCCTTGGGGAATATAACAAAGTTTTGGTATGATCCTAGTGATAAAACAACAAAAGTAAACGCTCAAGAAAATACCACACTAGAAGTAGAAGAAAATAAGATAGCAGAGATGATTTTCAGCAGCAATCTACAAAACAATGATATCATCCAGATATATTTAAAAAATGAGGAAGCCGCAAATCTCTATTTATGCAGTGCAGGAGAAGAATGCACTTCTTCAAATCTTGGTCAAATTTATTTTCCGAATCAGCAGGGATACTACAACTTAACGATACAAAATTTAAATTCGGCTTCAAAGATTTTCAATTTGAATTCAGATGAAGAAATAAAGCTTGATTACATAGAAGCAATAAGGGTAACAGAAACAGATCACTCAGAAACAAACACTACTTATCCAGAAACAGCAAATGTAACAACCAATGATTTTACAGTTGAAAACTTAATGTATTGGGATTCACTAGTTACAGAAGAAATTCTAAACGGCCAAAACATTGATTATGAATATTCAGCAAATTCGGGAGAAAGCTGGGAGGCCGCTCCAGAAGACAAAAATTTATCAGCGGTCAATTCAACAGCAATCAGAATAAGGGCAATTTTTAGCAGTAACACAACAGCAACGCCGTCAATATCCCTAATAAATATAACTTACATAACAGAAGAGCCCCAAGCTTATTATGAAGTAAATGGCTCAACAATAATATCGACAATAAAAGATGAAAATGTAACTGTAAATTCTTCATCGTCTAAACTAGAGCTTAGCATAGTAACAGCAGAAACACTCTCAAACATAGTGCTAAATATCTCAAATCTGAATGATGCTCGTCCCTCCTCTTTCTCAAGGATAAAAGAAATAGAAATACTCGCTCCAGATCTGCAGAACAAAATAAGTTCAGCGGCAATAAAGATTTATTACACAGACGATGAAATAGCAGGCATTAACGAATCTACTCTAAAAATATATTATTACAATGAGACATCGCAGGGATGGCAGTCACTTGAATCAACAGTGAATACAGAAGAGAATTATATCCGGGCCGATGTGGAGCATTTCAGTATCTATGGTGTATTTGGTGAACAGCCAGAGCAGCAAGAAGCAAGTAGCTCAAGCTCAGCTGGAGGATCAGGAGGGAAAAGAGAATTCATTAGAGGAAATCAAGAACAGCCATCTCAGCAGCAGCCACAACAACCGCAAGAATCGAATGTTGAAACTAAATCAGAAGAAAATATTCAAGAGCAAGTAGTGCAAACACAGGCAGAAGCCCAAGCACAGCAACAGCAGGCCCTAACAGGCAATATAGTAAGGATAGGAAAGGTTCTAGCAACTGGAAAAACAAATCAAAGCCTGGTTATTCTAGGAGTGATACTGATTGTTGCATATATAATAGCAAAGATTGAGGAAAAAAGAAAGTAAAAAACTAAATTATAAAACAAACATAAGGTTTTAAACAATGATCTTTAGATCGATAGAAACTTAAACCCTTTAGTACCAAAGGTATATTCTCGGGTACCAGAAGATATATAAAGTATGAGGTACCCAAAAATAGATATGAGATTACTATCACAAAAACATTCCGAATATAAAGGAAAAAAATACGAAAAATTTTGGGTTGTTATCCCATCAAAGATTATAGGAAAATTAGGTTGGAAAAGAGGTCAGGATTTAGAAGCCAAAGTCAAGGAAGATAAACTTATAATTGTGAAGGATTGATATGAAAACATTAGATAAAAATAAAATATTTTTTGAAGATAAGAAAAAGGGGCTTAAAATTATTAAAGATGATTTTATTAAGACACCCTGCATAGAATCAAATAGTGTTGATTTGATTGTCACTTCTCCGCCTTATAATGTTGACATAAAATATAATTCTCATAAAGATGATGTATCTCATGAAGACTATCTTAATTTTACTAAAGATTGGTTAACAAAAGCGTTTCAATTATCTAAAGATGATGGTAGACTCTGCTTAAATATTGCATTAGATAAAAATAAAGGCGGACAGCAGAGTGTTTATTCAGATATATTACAGGTTGCCAAGCAAGTTGGTTGGAGATATCATTCAACAATAATTTGGAATGAAGGCAATATTTCAAGAAGAACAGCTTGGGGCTCTTATCTAAGTGCTAGTGCTCCCTATGTTATTGCTCCTGTTGAAGTAATTATCGTTCTATATAAAAATAAATGGAAGAAAGAAAGTAAAGGAACTTCAACTATTAAGCGAGATGAATTTATAGGGTGGACTAATGGTATATGGACTTTTAATGGAGAAAGCAAGAAAAAAATAGGTCATCCTGCTCCTTTTCCAATAGAATTACCTAAAAGGTGTATGAAACTATTTAGTTTCAAAAATGATGTTATTTTAGACCCTTTTCTAGGTAGCGGTACAACTTTAGTTTCTTGTATACAAGAGAACAGGCAGGGAATCGGTGTTGATTTTGATAACGATTACTGTGAAATAGCAAAAAAAAGATTAAAATCAGCGATTGAAGAAAGTCAACAAACAAAAATAAATTAAGCTTTCTTTTCATGTTTCTTAATTACTTCAAGTATATCTTCAAAGAAATCAATCACTTCTTTATCTTCATATTTTCTAGCAATCTTTAATATCTTGTGACTATATTTTCTTAAAAAATCTGTTGTTCCATACCTCTTTTTTAGTATATTACATTCACTGCATAAAGTCTGACCATTATCTAATGTGGCTTTTCCACCTTTATCTTTTGGTTTGATATGGTCTATATGGAGTTCAGCACCTTCTTTTAGTCCTTTACCACATAAAGCACATTTATAACCATCTCTTTCAAGAATTTCTTTTTTTATTTTTGGACTAAAATCTTCGAGGTCTTCTCTATTTTCTACAAACTCAGGGTCATATCTATAAATCCCTTTTTTAACTTTAATTAATAATCCTTGTTGGTGTAATTTTCTTATTGCTCTATCTGGATCTCTAAATACTCCCCCTGTTTGACGCTTCCATTCTTCAGTTACCCAATCTACTATTTCTGGGTGAGGTATATCTCTTTTAGGATGTCTTTTGAAATATTCTATCAATAAATCTGCTTGACTCATAGAAAAACATGAATTTTATAAATTTAAAAATCTGACGTTTACATTACAACTACAAAAAACTAATCGTCCTCTGTCCCAAAATCTTCTGGTTTTAATTTTAACTCGCCAAGTTTTCTCAGTTTCAGATATTCCCTAGCAAGGATGTAAAAAATTAATCCAAGGCTTTTTCTTCCCTTATTGTTGCATGGCACTACCAGATCAAGCTCATTGGCTGTATTATTTGTATCGCATAAAGCTAAAACAGGAATTCCAAGTTTTAAAGCATCATCAATAACATTTTTATCTGGAAATGGATCAACGACAAGCAATAGTTTAATTTCCATGAAGTCTTCAAGTGCAGGATTCAGCAGCACACCGGGAGAATATCTCTCGCTAAAAGCTTTTATCCCTGTGACTTGAGAAAAAAATTTCAATGCCTTCCAGCTGTTTTCTCTTCTTCCAATAATTAATATCTCCTCGGGGTTATATCGTGCAAGAAAAGACGCAAGCATCTTCAGCCTTCTGTTTATCTCTTGAATATTTAAAATAGACAGCCCATCAGGCCTGACTTTATAGATGAAGGGCTCCATATATTTTGTTTTATACTTAGTGCCGATATGCAGTCCAGCTTTCAAATACTGGTCCAGTGGAACTAAAAATTCTTCTTCAGCCATAAAATAATTTCCAAGAATAACTATTTATAAACATTGCTGTAAATAAAAATAAATTAAAAATTCTTGAGGAAATCCCTTATCAGTCTCTCAGCATCTTTCCTCAATCCTAATCCAAGGCCAATTCCAAGAGCGAGTGCAATTCCAGCAGCAAGTGCTCCAATAACGATCAGGAAAATATTCTCAACCATGCCAATCTGAATTCCGATCTGCTTGAAGGCGCTCACAATTATTACGATAAGGATAAACCATTTTATTATCCTGCTCAAAACAAGCATCCCTTTTACTTTTGAATTTTCATTGATCCTTAGCTCGACATAATGGGCAAATATCAATCCAAATAATATTATTACAATTCCTAAGATGAGGTTAGGCAGCCACAGTACAAAAGAATTCAAAACCCCGGAAATGCTTCCAAGGTCGATTTTATCGACGGCAGCCTGCAAGAAGATTATGAAAACATACCATTTTAATATTTCTCCTAAAACAGAAGAGATATGCATCTTGCCAATGGCTTTGCTCAGTGCAGCTTTCTCAACAGACTTATCAAGCCCGGTTTTCTCCAGCAAGATTTTCAAGACAGTTCCCAAAACAAGGCCAGCAAGATAACCAAGTGATAATAATAATATAACAGCAATTAAATCAGGAAAGAACTTGATGAACCCAATCCACAGAGCTTCAAACGGACTCCTTATAGCAACAACGGTTTCTAAAACACCAGCCAAATAATATCACCCGTAATAATGAAATATATAATAGTTTATATATCTTTCTAAGCAATTTTTTCAGGCATAGGCCTCTTGATGCTGATAGGCAAAATGCCATTATCATATTCCATCTTCGCTATTTCAACCGGGTTGTAATTTATCTCTTCAAGTTTTTCTTTATCCAATTTCAGCAAAAACGGAGCACCCATTCCGATCTGCAATGCTCTCGCGCCAATTATCCTCGCAACTTCATATTTTGTGTATTTCATTTTTTCAGTCATTCCCCTAGTAGTAAAGCATCTCCCTCGACAATTAATATCTTTGCAGCTTTTTTATTCGCCAAAGCATCAATTATTTTTCTTATTCTTGTGTCAGTTGCGCTTTCTTGTTCAACAAAAATTCTCTCGCCGCCGTTTTTAAAGCCTGATGTTAAAAGCACTTCTTCAGGATTATTATAAATGGAAGTAACCTGTGCATGATATGTAATGTTTTCCATCTGGTCGTATATCCTCATCCATCCAGAATAAAATCCAGTAGTATCTATCCAGCCGCAGCTTAATTCTTTATCTCTTCTCTTGAATTCATATTCTCCATATAATTCAAATCGTGAAGTTTTAATCATTTTACTTTAGCAGTTTTCTCAGTTTTTCACTGTTTTTAAGGCTTATGTCTAGCATCTTACTAATGTCTTCAATAGTCAAAATTCCTTTCCCGCCTTTTTGCATCGCGCATATCTCTCCATCGCCAGTAACCCCAATAGTTAATTTAGCATCCATAATTTTCTCCTCATCAAGATTGGGGTCGCTAAGAAGGTTGTCTTTTATTTTAATCACGCTGCATTCAACAGGTAAAGAAACAATCGGAAGCTTGTTATTTCTCTTGCTGTAGTCTACCTTTTTGCCGTCGTATTCAGGAATTTTCGCTTGTTTCAGTGCAGCTAAAGCAGCTAGTGCAGCGGCATCTTGCAAATTACCTTGGTTGTTAATTGTATAAATATCTATAAGCACCATCCAAACTTTCTCGCCTTCAGTAATGCATAATTTTTTTAGGTCAATTGCTTTGCTTTCTCTGATTGCCCTGTCAACAACTCTCGCAAGCTCAATGCTGTCAATACTTGGCGGGCCAGACTCAAAATCAGGGCTTGAAAGCGGAAGCATCTCCGCCCCTACAATTATAGTCCCTTCATTAGGCTTGTCAGGAAAAGGCTGCCCAACTTCTAATTTGACGCCGACAAGGACTTCAGTATCCCCTACCCTGACACGGGCAGAGCCTTCAGCATGCTTGCTAACATCGTAGCTTATCTCTATGTTCCTTATCTCATCAAATTTTCTTCCATCTATTCTTCTTCCCTTCTCAAGCAATTTTATCATATAATCTTTAGACACATTATCCATTTTGATATTTCTCCATTAGTGCTTTCCTCTGCACCTCCAAAATTTTCTCGCAGGATTTCCTGGCCATCTCAAGTGCTTTTATAATCTCTTCCTTTTTTATCCCGCCATCAAGCTGCAGCAGGCTTATCTCATTTCTTCTCGGCAGGAATGCAACAGGCATATCAGTGCTTCCATCTTCATAATCCTCTTCATATTTATTTATGTCAGCTACTATTTTTCCTCCAACCTTCCCAACGGAAACAGCACACACCATGTCCCTCATTGGAATTCCAGCATCGGCAAGAGCAAGTGAAGCTGCGCATATTCCCGCGCATCTAGTTCCAGCATCAGCCTGAATGATCTCAACAAAGACATCAACCACGGCATTTGGAAATTCTTCAAGGTTAACAGCAGGCATCAAAGCATTCTCTGTAACAAGGCTTATCTCTCTGCTCCTTCTGCTAGGCCCGGGCCTTATCCTTTCATCAACACTAAAGCTCATCATGTTATAGTTGCATCTCAATATTCCGCTTTTAGGATTCTGCATAAATTTAGGGTATAAGTCTCTAGGTCCACGGACAGCAGCAATTGCAATTGTGTCTCCTATCTTAAACATAGCACTCCCGTTAGCGCTTTTAACAATGCCAATTTTTGCTTCTATCTTTCTGATCTCATCAAAGTCTCTTCCGTCAATTCTCTTGCCGTACATCATTTTCCTCCAAGCAATTTCTCGATTTTTTCAGTAAGCCCTGATTGATGGCTCTCCTTCTCAATCACTCTTATTGCCTCAATCACGTTCTCAGAATTCTCTCCACTAATCCACACCTTGCCATTCTGCCCGACAGTTACCTTACAGCCGCTTAATTCTTTCAATAAAGTTATCATGCTTCCTTGTTTTCCAATAATTCTCGGAACCTTGCTTGGGCTGACATCAATTATCATTCCGCCTTGTAATTTCATCAGTCCATGCCCCTTCATGGTCAAGTCAATTAAGTTTCCCTTCCCGACATTTGAAATCTTCGCAATTATGAAATCATCAAAGTCATAATACCTTGATAGGTCGCTTTTTCTCTCGATAAAATCACTGCTTCCATCTCTAACGCTCAACAATGCAAGGTTGCTGAAGCCGATATCAACACTCCATCCATTGAAGCTTATATTTACAACCTGCCCGATCACAGCATCTCCTGGTTTAGGGCTGTATGTTCCAGTCAAGGGTATTAATTTTATCAGCCTATTATCAACATGAACAATTCCTATCTGTTCTGCAATTAGCTTATCTCCTTCTCTGAAAACACCTTGCGCAGGCAGATAATCTATTCCTTCGGCAATTACGTCTCCAGGAATTACAAATTCTTTTTCTTTAATGACAAGTCCCATTTTACCTCGCTATGCCACCTCTTTGCTTTCAACATCGCCATGAGTCACGCTGTTCAGCTGCCCGAAAAATTCTTCAGTCATCCCGGGAGGAATCTCAACCACAACATGCAGGCTTCCATCCCCTTCCCAATTCTCGCTGGCTAATTTGCAGTATCTCTTAATGACACCATAGCATTTTCCGGCAAAATTGGCAGGGATATTTATCTGGAATTTTTTAACCTCGAATTTAATTGGGATTATGCTCCTTAGCTTTTCAACAACATCATTCAGCTGGTCTTCAGCGCTTTTAAATTCATCAATATTTACCCTGGCCTCATTCATAGCATTCTCAATCCTGATAATAGGATGCGGCAGCCCGGTCTTGCTATCAACTGCATTCAGCCGTATCAGCTCAACAATTTTTTTTCTTTTCTCATCCCTCAATCGGTTTCTATAATCTTTTGTGAGCTGTATATTCCCATCTTTTATTATCCTTTCAGCAATCTTAAACACATCTTTTGTATCGAAGAATTTCTCCATTTCATGCTCGCTTGCATGCAGTCCTTTTTTCGCATCCTTGTATATATATTCAGCTACTAAAGCCTCCCTTATGTCTCCCTTGCCATTTTTGAATTCAATTGCCTTGTCACAATCAACAAAGATTTCGAATTCCTCGGCGCCTTTCTTAATCCTTGCAATCACTGCCTTATCCAAATCAGTCATTTTGATAATTTCCTTAGAAGGTTAGGGTCTATTTTTCTGTATTTTTTCTCATTCACATCAATGTATGCAGCGCTCAGTCTATCAACGTCAAAGTCTTTTATTAGGGCTTTTTTCAGCCCTCTTATCGCAAGCTTTATTCCCTCCTGAAGCGCAAGATCATCCTTGTATTCCTTGCTAAGCATATTATTCACCTCAACTTCTCCCTCGCCAACAGCAACTGCCTTGTATTGGAAGAAAATTCCGCTCGGTTCTGTTGCAAACAATTTCCCCCCTCCATCTTCATCAACGCCGCCGAATAAAATACTAACTCCAAAAGGCCTTGCCCCGCCAACTTGTGTAAACCACTGCTTCATGTCACAAATGCCTCTGACAAGCTCAAGGACATCAATAGATTCGTCATAAGTAACTCTGTGCTGTTGCGCCCTTACCCTCGCTCTCTCAATCAATATCCTTCCATCGCTCACAAAGCCAGAAATTGTAGCGCCAATGTGCTCATCAACTTGAAATAATTTCTCAACGCTCTCGCCAACAACAAGTTTATTGGCAACTCTTTTGTCAGTTACAAGCAAAACACCTTCTTTGCAGATCATCCCAATTGCAGTGCTTCCCTGCCTAATAGTTTTCTTCGCATACTCTACCTGCAATAATCTTCCATCAGGACTGAACATAGTAGAAGTCCTGTCATACCCCATCATCTGATGATTAACTGTAGCCTGCTCCATATTTCCCTCCTTTTTATTATCATCCATTTACTTTCACTTTCCCCAGCATCCCGCTAGTTTTAACATTTCTCAGCGCAACTTTATTATTATTTATCTCCTTTATCATCATCAAGCTAACTTTTACCAAATCCGCATACTTGCTATTAACTCTCACAACACCCCTTTTGCCATTAGAAGAAACAGCGTTATCAACTAACATCACTCCGGCTTTGCCATATCCATATTCTCCCAGAAAGTTCCTGCAAGAAGTATCTACAGCCTTTATCACATTACTCTTATCAAAAGCATGCTCGCTATCAATTTCAAAAGCAATGTACCTTTTCCTTTCTCTCAAACTTGGAATCAACTTTTTCATTTATACCGAGAAACCTCATCTTTCTTTCTCTCTCCCAAAAATCAAAAGAAATAGGCATTTATAAACATTACGAAATAAAACAAAAACTACCAATCAAGAAAATACTTCTGTGAACCAACACTAAGTCTTGCAAACTCTCTAGCATTACCTTTTAATTCGACCCCCTTAACTTGATAAACCCCATCTCCCTTCAAGGAATAAGAAACAATCACGGTCTTACCTGCATATTCACCAAATTCAGATTTATTTGGAAAGGTTACATCTTCTGAACCACCAATTAATCTCAATAACTCAGACATAAATTGTTATACTGTAATAAAATTTAAAAGCTTATCCAATAGTAGATAGAAAAATAAAAGATTAGAAAATTCATGGACACCAAGGTTTCCATCTGCCTTCCTTTAAAAGGAAATATTTATACTGAAGTTAATTATAAGTAGATAATGCAGATTCGGTTAAGCAAAGAAGATATAGAAAAAATAAAAAATGTTCTGATAAAGTACAAAAAAGAAGATATAGATTATAATGAGCCACATTTCTCTCTAAAACTTGATAGACTTAAGATTGACAAAAAGGAGGTTGTTAAAAATATCCTTAAACCTGATAAAATGGTATTGGCTGGAAAATCAAAATCAAAAAATCCTAATTATGAATATATTTACGACCTCTACTTTAAATTAAGCAAAAATAGGATGTTCAAGATACCAATAAGTATTAAACCAAAAGCCTTATATCTGATAACCATCTTTAAAATAAGAAGAAGGATACAAGATGAAGCGATTAAATACTACAGGGAATAGAAGGGAATATTTAATTAGAGGCCTCAAATTTAATTATGATAATTTGAATGACTTGCTTTACGTTTACAAGGAAAACTCAAGTGTTTATGCTAACGTAGTCATTGGGGATTTCCATGTGGAGTTCAGTAAAGAAGGGCAGGTTGTAGGTATAGAAATATTAAATGCTTCTGATTTACTGGGAGAATATGATGTAAGCAAAGATATGCTTGAAAACATTAAAAAGATTGAAATTAAGATTGTGAACAGGGATAATTCACTTTTGATATTCCTCGTGATTGCTTCTTTAGCTGATGTAGAAAGGGCAGTGCCAATAACTATGAACAATTTTGAAAGCCCAATAGTGCAGGCAATGCAATAAATTTAATTAAAAACAGGATTGAGGAACATAGACACCGAAGGTTTCCATCTGCCTTCCTCATCACATTTTTCTTTAAAAAAGAAAATCGTGGCCAAAAGAAACAGAATTACGCCCCTCGTATAGCCTTAAGTATTAAGTATCCCACAAATAATATAAGCCCAATCTTAATAACTGCGATAATCACATCTTCAGGAGATTCCTTTCCTAGTTTATTCATCCATTTATCCCTCCTTTTTCTAGATTTCTAATTCTTGCATCATGCTTCCTTATTTTTTCCATTCCGATTTTTTTTAAATCTTCCTTATTCTTTGTCTTAGAAAATTTAGATTCTTTTAAGGGCATAGTTCGATGTCTCTTTTTTGTATAACTATTTACATCGGTTAAACCCATATTTTATTTAAATCTTATGAGATAGGATCCTTTCTTTTAAAGGGAAGGCAGATGGAAACCGCAGGTGTCCGTGTTTCTTAAAGAATTAATTTTTAGTCCTCATCCTCTATCTCAAAGTCTTCCCACTTGCTTTCCTTATCATGCTTTATCTCAAATCCTTCTTCTTTTTCCCGCTCCCTAATCTTCCTGATGCTCTTTTCCTCTTCTTTTTTTTCCGCTCTAACACTTACTTCCTCTTCTCTTACTCTCCTTTTCTCCTCCTTCAATCTCCTCTTTTCCTCTTTCATTTTTTGTCTCTCTTCTTTCCTTCTCTGTTTCTCTAATATTTTTTCCTGCTTTCTTTTTTCTTTCTCATCTTTTCTTTTATTTTTCTCTTCCTCTAATCTCAGCTTCTCAACTTCCTTTTTCTCTTCTTCCAGCTTTAGTTTCTCCTCCTCAATTTTCTCCTTCTCTCTTGTAATTTTATCTTTATGGTGTTTCTTCAGCTTGCCTTTAATCATTTTCTCTTCTCTGGCGAATTTATCCTTGATTTTCTTAAACTTATTAACCCCTAAAAAATTAAAATTAATTTTACTTATTTTATTAAAAAAAGAAAATTTTGATCTGAGCTTATAAGCAAATATTCCGGCGATTGCTAAAACCATGGCTGCAGAAATAATAATGTATAATCTTCCTTTTACACCCATAAACTCCTTAATAGCGCTGCCGGTAAACAATCTTGAAAACACATTTTCTTTTCCCTCTATGTTTTTATCTTCTTCAGCAAGCTCAATAGCAGTTTCATTTCCAGCATTCTCAGTTTCAGCAGCAGCAATGTCCAAAGCAGAAGCAACATTCTTGTCAGAGCTTATAGCAAAATAGCTGAACCCGGGAGTTATAGCCTCATATTTTTGATTATCACCGTCAATGCCTGCAGTCAAGGTTTCAAGTTTTACCCATTTACCGTCGGTATATCTGGACATGAAAACATTAGTTGGATTATTCAATGCATTTATCAATATCCAGCTTTTAGGCACATCAAATTTGATCTTAGCTTCTTTCAAGTCAGTATCAACAAAGTTAATATTTATCTTGATATATCTATACGCATTGTCAACAGCACCAACGCCACTTGGCTGCCCGTCTTGTTTCTCAACTGTGACTTCAGCATTTGCAACAGCGTTCTTAAATTCTAACTCTAATCCGCTAATGCCGACGTCTTTGCTTATTCCAAAGCTTTTTTTATCTCCTGCACTCGCCTGAAAGCTCAAAACTGATTTATCCGTCGTAGTTGTAGTAGCTCCTCCTCCAGGACTAGTACTTCCTCCGGGAGAGGTAGTTCCAGCAGAAGGACATGACTTAGATGCTGATGGCTTATCAGGATCACTATCAAAACCACAAGAATTAGCATCACTAACAGTTCTTGTTCCACAAGCATTACCCACATCGCTCCAAGGTCCTATTTGCCAGTTAGGTTTACAAACAATTAATTTCCAGCTAGAAGAAGAATTAGCACTTCTATCAACATTATCAGTACAACCAATATCCCATGTATAATTTCCATTACTTAGAGTAGTTGAAAAAGTTTCTTGAGAATTTAAGCCGACAGAAGAACTGCTTGTATTTACAGCATCATTAATTAATAAATCACAAGAGCTGATCCCATAATCAGAAACATTGTAGTTAAAGCTGACCGAGTTTGAATATAAAGTCGTATCATTCAAAGGGGAGATTAAAGCAACACTTGGATTACTTTGGTCAATAATCAATGTTCTGTTTTCAGAGAAATTGCAGACATTATTTGTATCGCAGGCTCCAAAGCCATATAGGTAAACTCCATCAACAAAAGTTGCATTAAACTCTGCATTTGTCTCATTAGTATTCAAATTTAAAGTTTCATTAAGATGCCAATCAGTAAGATTATGATAAAAAGTTACATTAGATAAAGTATATTTGCTTCCAATTGTAACATTAAAGTCAACAACGCTAGTGCCAGTGAAATTTAGTTCTCCTGCAGGAGAGTTAACAGAAGTAAAGGTTGGTGTTCCGCTTGTATCCTGCAAGACAAAAGTTTTACTAGTTAAATTTTCATTTCCGTTTGTGTCATTAGCCCAAGCATTAATAGTATAAGTACCTAACTCTGTTAAATTATCAGTTGTCAAATCCAAACTATCAGTAAAGTCAACCCACAAGCTTCCATTTGGATAGCTTACATTGCTTGTTTTAGAATCAAAGAAAGCATCTACATAAGCAATGCTAATTGTTAGATTCTGCTGATTTAATTCTAAAGTATCGCTACTTAAAGTTATAGTAACATTAGGATTAGCGGTATCATTTAAAGCATTATAAACATCAATCCTATAATAACTAAATCCGCTACTAGAATCGAAAATGCTCTTGCCAGTTTCCTTCAATTCTTGAATAACCTTAGAAAATCCAACATCTACATTAGTGTCATTATAGAATTGTCTTAACAAAACAATAGCACCCGCAACATGCGGAGCAGCCATTGAAGTACCTGATTTTTCTCCATATATATCAGTTATATTGGTAGAGTTAATATTAGAACCTGGAGCAAATAAATCAATTAGATTATTTCTATTACTATTAGTAGAAGCGATACTATCGGACTTATCACTCCATCCAACAGCAGTTACATTAGAGATACAAGCAGGAGAAGATATGGCAGTATAGTTTCCATCATTGCCCGCAGCTGCAACAACATTAATATTCTTAGCAATAGCTGCATTAACAAAAGGTACTAAACTATCACTATCGCAAACATTTTCATAAAGGCCCGAACCTAAACTCATGCTAATAACTGAGATATTATAGGTAGCGGAGTTATTAACACACCAATCCAAACCCTCCTGAACAAATCCACAACTTCCAGAAAGATCACAAACTTTAACAGCGACCAAAAAGGCATCAGGAGCAACGCCTTTCAAACTACCATTAGCAGCTGCAATACCTGCAACATGAGTGCCATGTCCATTATCATCTACAGGATCAGAATCATTATTCTGAAAATCATATCCCCCAATAACTTTAGCGCATGTTCCATTCAAGAATTCATCACTGCTACACCCTCCTAAGTCAACGTGGGTATAATTAATACCTGTATCCAAGATACAAATACCTTGGTCTCTTCCAGTTACATTTCCTAATCCGTAATTTAAATCATGAACCACAGAAGCATTAATCAGTGGAACACTATCTTGCAATAAAATTTTATAGGTCTGCTTAAAATAAATTTTCTCAACTCTATCATCTTGTATTAAATTATTTAAGTCTTCAGAATTAACTTCGCCAGAAAACCCATTAATTATACTAAACTCTTTTTCTTTTTCAATATTTAAATCCTCGACAACATCGCTTACTTTCACATCTTCACTGGTAGAAAAAATTCCAACACCGTTTTCAATTTCATCCTTCAATACAACAATTACTTTTGCATTGCCGTTTTCCTGTAACTCTTCCAGAACTCTGTCATCAACTTTAGAATCAATGCCGTCGCCAGCATTCCCCATAGTCAGCAAAACCAAAAATAATAATATAAAGGCAAATTCCTTTCTCAACCTCTCACCTCTTCCAAGCATTCCTTATAATTATCATTTTCCAGCCACGCGCATTTATTATCAACACACCCGCAGCTAGTCAGTTTCAGGCAAGAATATTCCTCTCTGTATTCGCAAGTTGTTATTATCTCAGAAGTTTTTTCAGCAGGAGCGCAAATCTGTCCAGAGCAGCCGGCAGGAGCACACTCAGAATCAGAAGTGCATTCCATATTTTTATCAGCATCAATATGATAACAGCCGCTAATTAAAACCAATAAAGGCAACAGTATCACCCCTAGCTTCATCTCACTCAATCACCTTAATATCCACATTATCTTTTAATTTAAAAACTTTAGTGTTGTCAAACTTATCTATCCCGATCACTCTTCCAAAAGCCTCCAAGTCTTTCGCAATCCTCAGCCCATATTTATCCTTGGAAAAGCTCGCAACTACAACATTGACTTTATATTTTTTGCACAGCACAGCATTCTGCATCATCCTTCCAATCATCTTTCCTTTATCTTTGGCATTCAAAAGCTCATCAAAACTAAACCCAATGCTTATCCTGTGTTTGTCAGCCAAGCTGCATAATACTTGATCCAATCCAGATTTTCTATAATGCAGATCATCTTTATCCTCTATACATTCCAAGCCAACAACGATGTCAACTTTCTTGCTCTCAAAAATACCCCTCAGCAAGGGCTTATTCGCCCTGACAGCAACTAAACCATCGTTTTTAGAAGTTTTTCTCTTAAGTTCATTCGCATCTTTAGCCTCAATCAAGTCAACAAAATAAATTTTCTCAAATCCAAATCTCTTCCCTAAGTTAACAAGCTCCCTATCCAAAACAAAATCTATCATGTAAATATTTCACAGAAAGGTTTTTAAATAATTTTCTATCTCAAATAAAAGTGAGATTCTAATGGAAGAAAGCAGAATTCCCAGACACATAGGGATTATACTTGACGGAAACAGGCGTTTTGCCAGAAGATTAATGCTAAAGCCTTTTATGGGACACGAATGGGGTTATAAAAAAATAAAAAAATTATTTGAATGGTGCAAAGAGTTTAAAATAAAAGAAATTACGCTATATACTTTTTCCATTGAGAATTTTAGCAGGCCTAAAGAAGAGTTTAACTATCTTATGAAACTGTTTGAAGAAGCATTTAAAGAAGCAAAAGAAGATAAAAAATTACATGAAAATAAAATACGAATCAACTTTATCGGTAGAATTCACATGTTCCCGGTGGTTGTACAAAAAGCAATGCATGAATTAACGGACGCTACTAAAGACTATTCCAATTTCATCGTAAACTTTGCTATGGCATACGGAGGCAGGGCTGAAATAATAGACGCGACCAAGAAAATTGCAGAGCAGGTAAAACAAGGAAAACTAAACATAGAGGAAATAAACGAAGAAGTTTTTAAAAAAAATATTTATTTAGAATCAGAGCCGGATTTGATAATAAGAACAAGTGAAAGAAGATTGTCGGGATTCCTATTGTGGCAGGGAACTTATGCTGAGATTCAGTTTCTTCCAGATGTTTTATGGCCCGAGTTCACAAAAGAACACTTCATTCAATGTATAGAAGATTATATGAATAGAGAGAGAAGATTCGGAAAATAAATCATCTATTTGCCATCAATTGTTTTTGAGTTTATAAATGTTTAAATAAACAACAAACATAATATTCATACGATAATGGAACTATCAAAATCGCACAATCAAAGCTATATAACCAAATTAAAAAGCTTGATTAAAGAAGAAGGGGACAGGCATTGTTTAATCGGCTTATCTGTATACTTAGGCTCATATAATGCAAGAAAAGAATTACAAACAAAAGGATTCTTCAAAGGCAGAAAAGACACATTATCTAAAGTGTACGAGGCAGGCTACATAGCCAGAAAGCAGGAAGAGATTCTAAGCAGATTAGATGAAGAGAATCCAAAAAGTTTAATCTTGGATTTAAAGCAGGAAATAGAAAAAGCAGTCAGCGATAGAGAAGTATGCAAAAGTGATCTATCAAAATGTATTGAAGCATTGGAAGTGCAAAAACATAGTCTGCTGTTATATGAAATTGGAAAAAGAACAGAAACAAGATTAATTAATCTAAGTTACAACAAATATGATGAATACAAGTTAAGTAAAAATGAAGGAGTTTTATGCGATATTCTTTATAAAGAAGAAGAAGCAATAAGGCACGGAATCATTTTTGAAATCAACAGATAACAGTACCTATAAACTTCTTCTGATTTAAACATCTATCTAATTCATCATGCCCTTTCAATATTACTGTTTTAATTTTATGCTTTGCAATTATCCCAGCAGCAACTTGATCAAGCACAAAATGTTGCCCAGGCTTGTACTTAATCTTGTTAACTATCTTCAAAAAGTTAGAAAATCCAATCTCAGAAATAAGTTTAGCATTCTTAAACTTTCCAGGGTCTTTATCATAAAGTCCTTTGACATTTGTCATATTAATCAATAAGTCAGCTTTCAAAGATCTTGCAACATCCGCAGCAGTGCCGTCAGAAGTCATCTTGTCTCTATAGCCAAGAGCTCCGCAAACAACAAGGTTCCTTCTTTTCAATAATTTTTTAACATCATTTAATGAATCTGGAACAACAATCTCATTGTCCAAAAAATTACTGACAAGCATAGCATTCAATTTAGTAGCCTTTATCCCAATTAAAGATCTTATTTTTTCGTTCTTGTCACTCAAAGCTTCAATATAATCTCTGGCAATTTTCCCGCCGCCAGTAACAATCACTATTTTGTATCTAAAAAATTTTCTAATTGTAGCTTTAAACCCCCGCAAGAATTTATAATTAATTTTACCTGGATTAATCAAGCTCCCTCCGAGAGATATCACAATTTTTTTCATTTTTTATTTTTTAATAGGCTTTCAATATCATCAAGTTTTTCCTTAATTTTATCCAAATCAGTTTTAACTTTCATAAACCCAATTGAAACATTTTTATCAATCTCAAAATACTTTCTCCAAAGCAAAACTTCAGAAGTTATAATAAACGCCCCTATAGAAACTAATGCACTATCAAGTGTAGGAGAGCCATGCAACAGCCATAACAATACAAAGAGGGCTAATCCAATTACAATAAAGAATACAATATCCTCTGCTTTTAATTTCATCTAAACACCTCTAAAGAGAGCATAAAGTCCAATTCCAATTAATGTAAAGATAAAAATCCAAAAAATAATGTCACCAATTTTCATTTTCATTCTTCAGTCAGCGGCAAATAATTTATTATCGTGCACATCAAATATCCCAAGTCTTGCACCAGCATCCAAAAAGCCGTGGGCATAGTTCAGGGCTGCAAAAGCCTTAACCCTATCGCCTTTCTCATTAAAATATTTAGCATCCTCAAGATATCTTTCCACCATGTCAATAAAATCTTCCCTGGCTTTTTTCAGCGTATCTAGGCTAACACTTTCATGAGAATTCTTGGCTTTCTCTAACGCAGCCTGGGTAGTTTCAAGATACTCATTCAGTTTTTCTTCACTGATTTCAGTTACTTTATTCATAATTATTTCATAGATTTATGAATATTTAAGTTTATTCAATCCTTACTCTCCTAACACTATTGATTTTGCTCACCCTATCAACTACGTCCTTAACGCTTTTCAGCGAGTCGAATTCAATATTCAGCACACACTCAGCTATATCGCTCCCAATGGAATGGGCCTTGGCAGACTTGACATTTATTCCCAAGCTTGCAACGCTGTTCAATATCTCGGCAAATAATCCTAGCCTGTCATCGGCAAAAATTATGACGCTCACTATGCCTCTAAAGCCCTCAATCCAATAGACATTAACAATATTTTTAATAGACGCGGCATTCCTGCATTTTTCAGAGTGCACTACCACATTCCTGAAGCTGCTCAAAGATCCGATAATCGTATCCATTGGTATCGGGCTGCAGCATTTGGCAACCTCAATATTAAAATTGCCGTCGGCAGTAATAAAACTCTTATTATTGCCTTCTGCAGTAGTCCTATTATAGGCGCCCTGTCTTATCTGCAAGGTATTCCTTATCTTCTCCAAGGCCTTACTCGTTTTTACAAAGCTCAGCCAGTCTCTGCTAGGTTTGTGGCTCTTAGACGTTAATATTTCGACATCATCCCCGTTTTTCAAGACATGCCTCACACCAACAAACCTGCCATTAACTTTTGCCCCGGTGCAGGCATTGCCGACGTCACTGTGAACAGCATAGGCAAAATCAACTACAGAGCTGCCGTCATCCAATTCAATGATGTCCCCTTTAGGTGTAAAGCAAAAAATCTTGTCGCCAAAAATATCCAGTTTTAATTTATACAAAAATTCTTTGTCGCTTTCATTAGCAAAAGATAAAATTTGCCTCAGCCAGCTCAGTTGCTTATTAAATTTAACATCTTTCAATCCTTTATACTTCCAATGTGCAGCAATTCCCTCCTCTGCAATGTCATTCATTCTTCTAGTCCTGATTTGAACCTCAACAGGCATATTATCATAAGTAAATCCCGCATGCAAACTTTGATACAGATTATCTTTAGGCGCAACAATAAAATCCTTGAATCTCTCGGGAAGGGTTTCCCATAAATTATTCACAATGCCAAGCGCAGCATAACAGCTATCGCTGTCTTCAACAATGACCCTAAGCCCTATCAAGTCGTGAATATCCTCAAACTTCTTTTTCTTATTGACCATCTTTCTGTAAATGCTATAGAAGTGTTTAGGCCTGCCAAATACCTCTCCCTCTATCCTATTTTTCCTAAGGGCATTTTCAAGTTTCCTCTTCAAATCGCGGACAATTTTCTCTCTAAATTTTCTTTTAGCTTGAACCCCCCATTTTATTCTGTAATATTCCTCAGACATTAAGTGTTTGAAGGAAAGATCCTCAAGCTCCCATTTTACATCACTAAGTCCGAGCCTGTAAGCGATGGGTGCATAAATCTCAAGTGCCTCCCTGCTGATTTTATTTTGTTCAGCGCCATCGATATTGGAAAAATTTCTCATGGCATGTAATTTCTCAAGCAGTTTGACAATCAGCACCCTCAAGTCCGGTGTAGTCGCGATCAGCATCTTTCTAGTCTTCTCTTCTCTATTCTTATTGCTGGCTTTCAAAGCAAGTTCGTCAAATTTTCTCAGCCCGGATATTAATTCAGAAACCGCATCGCCGAGTTTTTTCCCGTCGTCAATATCGTACAGCAGTGCAGCTGCAATGCTGTTATCATCTAAGCCGTAATTTTTCAAAAATTTTTGATAGGTACTTTTACGCATCAGCAAACTTGAATTTTCAGAGTTCTTGCAATATTCTCTAAGAAAAATCCTTACTTTCCTGAGTTGAAACTTTTGCATAGGAGATTTGTCATAAGATAGGTTTAAAAAATATTTCTACTTAATCCAAAAAATGAGGTACTCAAGGCAGATAGTTTTTGAAAAAATAGGTGTTGAAGGTCAGGAAAAAATAAATGGAACAAATGTCACTATTCTAGGTTTGGGGGCAATAGGTTCTAAATCTGCCGAGTTATTAACGAGGGCAGGCATAGGCTCATTAACACTGATAGACAGGGATATTGTAGAAGAATCAAATCTCCAGCGGCAGTCTCTATTCACAGAAGAAGACATTAACCAGCCAAAAGCATTGGTAGCAAAGGCCCGCCTGGAAAAGATAAATTCCAACACCAAAATAAGGGCATTTTTCAAAGATATAAATAATAAGAATATCGAAGATTATGTCAGGCCAGCGATGGCTCTGGACTGTACAGACAATATGCAAACCCGCTTTTTATTAAACGAATTCTGCTTTAAAGAAAAAATTCCTTGGATTTATACTGCAATAATCGAGAGTACTGGCATGTTGTTCAGTATAATGCCGGAAAAAACACCGTGCCTTACATGCATCTTTAATGAGATAAATCAGCCGCTGGATTCATGCGACGTTTCAGGCATAATAAACACAATAGCCCCGCTAGCATCTTCAATACAGGCAACTGAAGCGATAAAATATATAATTAACAAGCCAACAACAAAGGAATTGTTATATTTCGATGTATGGAAAAATAAAATAGAAAAGATAAAAGTGAAGAAGCAAATCGGCTGCCCGACATGCAACTCCCGCTTCTCATATATAAATGGTAAAAAAACTAATGATGCCATAAAGCTATGCGGCACAAATTCATACCAGATTCAAGGTCCAAAGCTGAAACTAAAGGAGGTTGCAGGTAAGCTGGAAAAAATTGACAAGGTAATTTTAAATGACTACTGCCTTATATTCAAAGACCTCACAATTTTCAGCGACGGAAGAGTATTGATAAAAGCACCGAATGATAAACAGGCAAGATCTGCATATACAAAATATATAGGCTATTAAAATGAAAGTTTTAGTAACAGGAGGAGCAGGGTTCATAGGAAGCAATCTTACAGAAGAGTTAGTAAGGCAGCGTCATGAAGTTATTGTTGTAGATAATTTAGAAGCAGGAAAAGAGGAGAATCTTGCAGGAGTTAAAGATAAGATAATTTTTCATAAAGAGGCCATAACAAATAACATCAAGCCAATATTAAAGGAGATAGATACAGTCTTTCACCTGGCTGCACTTCCTCGAGTTCAATTTTCAATCCATAATCCGATAGAAAGTCACGAAACAAATATTAATGGCTCATTCAATCTTTTAAAACTCTGCTCAGATGCGGGAGTTAAGCGTTTTATCTTTTCCTCATCATCATCAGTCTACGGAGATCAAAAAACACTTCCGCTGAAAGAAACGATGAAACCAAATCCGATGTCGCCTTATGCCCTGCATAAACTGGTAATAGAGCATTATTGCAAATTGTTTCATGAACTCTACGGATTGAAGACAATCAGCTTGCGTTATTTTAATGTCTATGGGCCAAAGCAAGATTCTTCTGGAGATTATGCAATTCTAATTCCAAAATTCATAAGCATGATAACTAAAGATTCGCAGCCAACAATACGTGGAGACGGAAATCAGACGCGCGATTTTAGTTATGTCAACGACGTAGTTGCAGCAAATCTAGCAGCGGCCTCTTCAAATAATAAGAAAATATTTGGAGAAGTATTTAATATCGGAACAGGGAAAAAACACTCCGTTAATCAAATCACTGAAAAATTAATTACACTGCTTAAATCAAGAGTAAGACCAATACACATAGCCTCAGTAATAGAGCCGAGAAACACATTGGCAGACATTACAAAGGCAAGAGATATGCTTGATTGGGAGCCGAAAACAAATATAGATGAAGGATTGAAAAAAACAGCTGAATATTTCAAAAGCCTTAAAAATAATTATCCTTAAAATAAGTTATGCCAGCAGTGTATTTAGAAAGGGAAGATAAGATGATTAAAGTAAATGAATTAAATGTCAAAGATATATTAAAAAAGCTGAATATAAATCCAACGACGGTTATAATAGCAAGAAATAATGAGCTTATTACAGAAGATGCAGTATTATCAGAAAATGACAAGATAAAAATTCTTCCAGTTATTTCAGGTGGATAAATGCCATGCAAAAGATGTAAATCAAATCCAGTAATACAATTGCCAAATAGCAATATAAAATTATGCAAGTCATGCTTCATCAAATACTTTGAAAGAAAAGTCCTGAACACAATCAGAAAATATAATCTCATAAACCACAAGGAGAATATAATCTCTGCGCTATCGGGAGGAAAAGACAGTTTATCACTCCTTTATTTGTTAAACAAAATTGCTTCAAAAAAATTAGATTTCAAACTTTCAGCATTGCTAGTTGACGAAGGAATAAAAGGCTACAGAGACAAGACAATAAAAACAGCAAGAGAATTTTGCGAAAAAAACAACATAAAATTGCATATCACGTCATACAGCGAAGTGACAGGAAAGACTTTAGACAAAATTAAAAAGCAGTTCCCTGACACGATTGCTTGCAGCATGTGTGGAGTTCTTCGAAGGTATCTGCTAAATAAAAAATCGCGTGAATTAAAAGCTAACAAGTTAGCAACAGGCCACAATTTAGATGATGAAGCCCAATCAATTATGATGAATCAATTCCGTCACAATATTGCTTTGTCAGCAAGATTAGGGCCGATAACAGGAGTAAAAAGAGACAAGAGATTTGTTCCTAGAATAAAGCCTTTTTATTTTTTGACAGAAAAGGAAGTGGCAACTTACGCGTTTATAAACGGGCTAATGGACGAATTCAATGAATGTACTTATTGCACAGAATCGAACAGGTTTGTAGTGAGAGATATGCTTAACAGCTTAGAGCAGAAGTATCCGGGAACAAAGCATTCAATCGTAGCATCTTTCTTAGAAGTGCTCCCGCTGTTAAAAGAAAAATACAAGAATCAGAAAATTAATTCATGCAAGATATGCAGCGAGCCTGCATCGTCTGAAGTATGTAATGCTTGTAATCTATTGCAGAGGATAAGGCAATGAACTATTATAACTCAATCTCAAAGGGCTACGAAGAACTACATAAGGAAGAGCAGCTGAAAAAGGTGAACATAATAAAAAGATATCTCGAGATTTCTAAGTCTGACAGATTATTAGACGTCGGTTGTGGAACCGGTTTGACGACATCGCCTTGGAAATGCAAAAAATATGGGATTGATCCGGCAGAAAACTTACTGAAGAAAGCAAGATTAAAAGATAAAATAATTTACAAAAAAGCTTCAGCAGAAAAAATTCCTTTCAAAAGCCATTTCTTCGATGTTGTAGTTTCAATAACAGCAATCCAGAACTTTGATGACATAGAAAAAGGCTTGAAAGAAATAAAGAGGGTTGGAAAGGACAAATTTATTTTAAGCTTCTTGAAGAAATCAAAGAAAAGAAAAAAAATAAGCAAATTAATAAAAAAACATTTTAAAGTCCGGAAGATTATAGAAGAAGAAAAAGATATAATCTACATTGCAGGAGTTTGATGAGTTAAATTTAAGCATCTCTCACTAAGGTTATTAAAAAATCTTATAACGGCATCAAGCGAATTTATGCCAACACCTTTTCCGTCAATAGCATCCTCTAAAGTTCCTAGAGTTTTTTTAATGTCTTCAATACCAATTCCTTCATCAAAAACAAGATGATAAAATGCTTCATCTCTTTTCAAATCTACAACATTTCCATCATGATATTCTTGAAAATCTCTTACTAACCTATATGCATCAGATATTAATAAAGAATTAGCTTTTCCTCCATTCCTTATCCTATCAAGTTCACTCATAGAACTAGCAGCCCTGAATCCTATATTGAAATACATTAATCCAATTTCTACGTCCGCATAACTCATACTTCCGATTCCTCCTTGCACTCTTCGCTGCAAAAACTAACAGCGCCGCCGGCAAAGGGCATGTCGATTATAGCATTCTCACTGTTCTCTTCAATTTCAGCGCCGCAAACGCAGCATTTCTTTGTCATTTTCTATTTCCAATTTATTAAAGCAAATCAAATGATATGAATATTCAATCAAAAATATTAAACGGGTTTCCGCTGCTCTTTCTCTTGTCTGAATCAACAGGAACTTCCTTCTTAATTCGATTCAGCATATGGTCCACATCTTCCTTGCTTGCCCTCAGAAGTGGTCTGCCACCCTCTTTTCTCTCCCTTTCTTCTTTTTTCCTGGCAATTTCCCTATTTCTCATCACAGCTTTTTCGGCTGCCTCTTTGTCCTCTCTATCGGCATGTTTATTATATAAAGTTCTCTGTCCAGTCTCTCCTGCAGCCTTCCTATTGCTGAATCTTCTCCTTCCTTTAGTAATGACCACGAGCATCAAAAACAAGAATACAAAGACTAATGCAAAATAGCCAGCAAGAGAATTCTGCTTTAAGTTTTCTATACCGCTGCCTTGCAGCACAACATTGCCAGTTATTAAGCTCCCCCCGACTTTAACATCATAATCACCTCGAGGCACTTCATCATTAAGGTCGACAACAATTGTCTGGTTTGGTTTCAGTGGAGTATCCTTAATTATCCTAAACTCCTCACCGTCGCCTGAAAGCAAATCAATCTGTATCGGATCATCATAAACAACATTGCCGGTATTTCTTATGAAAACTTTATTCTCTTCAACTTTTATTTCTTTGTCCTTAACCTCTTCAACGTAGAATTTTTTGCTTGCCTCGAAGCCTTTCCCTTCTGCCCTTAAAATCCACGTCCCTGGCAGGGTCAATTCATCAAGAAAAATCTCAAATCCGGCGCCATTCTCAACAACTTTAGTTAAAGCATCATTACCTTGAGGATCGACAAGCTGTACAGTGCTGCTTCCCTCAATATTTTTCCCGCTCTGATCAATCAAGGAAACTGTTGCAATCAGGTTTTCCCCGGGTTGATAAGCGTCTTTGTCAGTGCTTATAGATAAATCCTCAGCAACAGAAATTACTCTGAATTTGACCTCGCCGTCGCCCTCATTGCCATTCAAGTCTCTTGCTTTTATTATTACAGTCTGCTCTCCGGATGAAATATCTACAGGCAGAGAAATCCTATAGCTAAACGCGCCATTGCTCAGGCCGCTGCCGTAAACTTTTCCGTTCAGTGTTAATGCAACGCTACCATCATCAACTCTCAAGCCATTCGTCTTTCTGATAGTCCCGCTTACAATTACATCGCCTCCAGGCCTTTGCGTTATAATGTCAATGTCGCCATCAACTCTCAGCTGATTTGTAATTGTAAAATCAACAGACCTTTTTTCCTCAGAAATTCCTTCACCCTTCAAAGAGACAGTAAAATAGCAGCCTCCGCTCACACCGCTCACACCTTTATTGACAGGAAACTCTTGTGAGAACTGGTGCTTTTCTCCAGGATCAAGATCCAAAACTGAATACAAAATTACCTTGCTTTCATTCCCGCAGAAAGATTTGATTTCAAGATCTCCACCAAATCTCTCCTGTTCTTGTGCATAGCCCTTTAATAGGACAACCTCGCCTAGATTATACCTTTCATTTTCAAGGCTCTCTAGATAAATTTCAGCATTAGCAATCCCTGCAATCCCAAAAAACAATATAAATGCAAGCGTCAACCTCTTTATCATAGCAAAAATAAAGTAGTGCTAGTTTAAATAATTTGTGAAACTATCTCTCCATATAAAAAATAAAAATCGCTACTTTTAAATATTCTCTTCATAAATTAATGCCAGATGGACAAGCAATTAGAAAAGATTCGCCACTCGGCATCGCATATGCTCGCAGCAGCCGTAAAAAAGATTTATCCGGAAGCATTGCTGGGCATAGGTCCTGCAACAGAAGAAGGCTTCTACTACGACTTTGATAAGCTCAGCATAAAAGAGGAAGAATTCGGAAAAATAGAAAAAGAGATGGAAAAGCTAATTTCGCAAAATGTCAAGTTTTCAAAAAAATATGTGACAAAGCATGAAGCAGAAAAATTGCTGAAGAATGAAAAATACAAGCTGGAATTGTTGGGAGAATTAAAAGGAAAAATCTCTCTCTACAACTCAGGAGGATTCTCAGATTTGTGCAAGGGCCCGCATGTAAAATCAGCAAAAGAGATAGGGGCATTTAAGCTGATAAAATTAGCAGGGGCTTATTGGAAAGGTAACTCAAAAAATAAGATGCTTACTCGCATTTACGGAACAGCATTCAAGACAAAAAAAGAATTAGCCGATTATCTCGAGATGTTAAGGCAGGCAGAGTTGAGAAATCACATCAAGCTCGGAACGCAGTTAGACCTCTTCAGCTTTCAAAAAGAGTCTCCAGGGTCTCCTTTTTTCCACCACAAAGGTGCAGTAATATATAATGAGCTCCTAAATTTTCTGAGGGAAGAATACCTAAAGGAGGGATACAAAGAAGTAATAACACCCTTAATATACGACAAATCCTTATGGGAGACATCAGGGCACTGGCAGCATTTCAAAGAAAACATGTTTATTTTAAAAGTAGACAACAGGGAGTTTGCGCTCAAGCCGATGAACTGCCCTTCTCACTGCCTGATCTACAAGGATTCTCTGAAAAGTTATCGTGACTTGCCTTTGCGTATCGCCGACTTTGCACCATTGCACAGGAATGAATTGAAAGGTGCCCTCGTTGGATTAACAAGGGTAAGGAAACTCTCCCAGGATGATGCGCATATTTTCCTGGAAGAAGAGCAGATCGAATCAGAAGTGTCAAGATTGATTGAGTTCACGAATTACGTTTACAAAAAAATATTCAATTTTGAATACGTTGCAAATCTTTCAACTCGCCCGGAAAAATATATGGGCAACATAAAGCTATGGAACAAGGCAGAGAAAATTCTTAAGAAAGTTTTAAGTGATAAAAAAATAAAGTTCAGCATAAAGAAAGGTGAAGGGGCATTCTACGGGCCAAAAATAGATTTTGATTTCAAAGACTCTTTAGGAAGATTCCATCAGCTCACTACGATCCAGCTTGACTTCCAGCTCCCGGGAAGGTTTGAGCTGACTTACGAAGGAGAAGACGGGAAAAAACATGTGCCTGTAATGATCCACAGGGCAATCTTCGGTGCCATCGAAAGATTTATGGGAATTTTATTGGAGCAATACGCAGGACACCTTCCATTATGGCTTGCCCCAGTGCAGGTAAAAATAGTTACAGTTAATGACAACTGCATTAAATTCGCCGAAAGCATAAAAAATGCATTGGAGGGAGGTAAAATAAGGGTTGAACTGGACAGCAGGAGTGAGTCAATCGGGAAAAAAATAAGGGATGCGCAGCTGATGAAAATTCCAATTATAGTTACCATCGGGGAAAAAGAAATTAAAGAAAAATCCCTGGCAGTAAGGCAAGATGGTAAAGTGAGCTTCGGTGTAGATGTGCAGAAATTTATCGAAGAAACAGCAAGAAAAATAAGGGAAAGATGTTAGGTTTTCTGCAGGCATTATCTAGAATTGAAAGTTCAAAAATATTTCAGGACTATCAGAAAAAGAACACCGAGGCATATCTGACGAATTCAGTATACATACAAGAATGGCAGATAAATTTCTATTCAAAAAGGACTAAATTAATAACCTCATTTACGCCAGACAGCAATGTAAAGAAAAAAGTCATGGATGGGAAAAATCAGGAATTCCCAGTTCTTAACAAAAACAAAATAAAAGTAGATATTACAAAAGCCATAGAGCTATCTAGAAGCAGGCAGGAAGGGTCAATGATTATTATAATCCAGACAGAGAATTCAATTCCTGTATGGAATATCACTATCCCAACGCCTTCTTTGAAAGTGATAAACTCAAAAATCTCAGCAGAGTCCGGAGAAATTCTGGAGAAATCCGAAAAAAATATTGTTGAATTAAGGTAAGCTTCTATATTTTGAATTCATTAGCCCCCATTCAACAAGCAGCAGGCCAACACCAATTAAAAGCAGCATTACCGTCAAATTCTTGCCAACTCTTTTCATCCTCAGCTGTGCAATTTCTGAAAAAGCTTTTTTTAATTCGTCCTCATTTGCAGCGCTGTAATATTTTCCTCCGGTTTCATCAGCAATAAATTTCAGGGATTCCTCGTCTAGCCTGGTAACAGCGTCGCCAACAAAGCTGCCACCTTCCTTCGTTCCAATGCCGATGGTATGAGCAAGAATTTTATTTTCAAGCAGAAATGGGATTGCATCATTAATTTCAAGCCCGACATTGCTCTGCCCGTCGGTAAGCAAAACCAAAACATTCCCTCCTTCTTTCCCGGAAAAAAATAAATTGCTCCCGGTCACAAGCGCATCGCCGATTGCAGTCCCGCCAACGCCCTCAATATTAATATTTTCTATAACGTCTTTAACTTCGCCAATATCGTCGGTTAATCTCTGCTTTACAAAGCTTGTTCCTGTAAACGTAATAACGCCAATTTTAGTTCCAGCCCCAATAGAGTCTACAAACCTCAGCGCAGATTCCTTTGCAGCATCAATTCTGCTAGGCTTGAAGTCATTTGCAGTCATGCTTGCGCTTGCATCAATCAATAATCCATAATTAAAATCACTCCCTCTTGCATTATACCAGTAAGTTATTCCGGATGCGCTCAGTATCAAGCAGCTGACAACAATCAGTCTCATAAAAAGCAGCGTCCAGTTCTTGCTCACTATTTTTTTCCCGGTAATCTTTTCAATGACGCTGAAATTTGCAAACTTCAACGCCTTTCTCTTAGTATATTTCAAGCTGATAAAATGGATTATAATCAGCAGAGGCAAAGCTATAAAAAAACTCAAAAATTCGGGATCCTCAAAACTAATCAGCGGTATTTTAGCACTCTCCTTTTGAACATTTTAACAATTGGCTTGACAAAATCCATCTCTGTTGTCAGCTGCAGAAATTCTCCTCCTCCGCACTCAGAAAAGATTTCAGAAATCCTTTCTTCTTCTCTTTTAACATAGCTTTCATATGCTTGTTTAATTGCAGCAGGATTTACAATTTTTTTCCTGTCGTCCTCGGGGCTCTCCAGCACAATCTCGCTGTAGTCATCGGGAAGCTGCCTGTCTCTGACATCGCGAATCATAATCCCTACCACATCAAATTTTCTGCATGCAATCCCCAGATTCTTGACCCATTCATCCCCCTTTAATCCAATAAAATCAGAAACAATGAAGAACAAGCTTCCCCTTGGCAAAACCCCGGTATAATACCTCAATGGCTTTGCAAGATCAAAGCCGTTTCCATAAAGGTTTAAATCTACAAGGTTGCTCAAGATGTTGTAATACTGTTTTTCACCGCTGGCAGGAAGAAAATTCCTAACAACGCTTTTATTGAACATCCCAAGCCCAACAGCATCTGAAGAATGAACTATCGCGAAGCTCAAGCTGGCCACAAGCTCGGCAGCATACTGGGCCTTTATCTTCTCCCTAGTTCCAAAAAGCATAGTGCTGCTTGCATCAACCAAGAAGAAAACATTCAAGCTTCTCTCCTCGACGTATTCCCTGACTAAAAGATCATTAGCCCTGCTGCTCGCCTTCCAGTCAATCTTGCTCGCATCATCACTAGTGTCGTATTTTCTAAAGCCATAAAATTCCAGTCCGGATCCTTTAAATGCCGTTTGGTAATTTCCAGATAAATTTGACATAAACATCTTCCTGGTGCTGAGATCCAGCCTATTAGCCAAATCTTTAATATCGAGCTTTAATTTTTTCATCTTAAGGAGTAGGGACTTTAAGCAATACCTCGGAAACTATATCGTCGGTTTTAATATTTTCAGCCTGCCCTTCATAATTCAAAATTATCCTGTGTCTCAAAACATCATGCACAACATTTTTGACATTCTTGGGCGTTACATAATTCTTCCCTTCAAGTAATGCATCTGCCTTTGAAGATATGTACAATCCGATGCTGGCTCTTGGGCTTCCTCCCCATGCAATATACTTCGCATTTTTTAATTTATATTTATCCGGAAATCTAGTCGCATCAACTATCCTGACAATGTATTTTTCAATCTCTGGGCTTAGATATATGCTCTTGACAAGGTTCTGCATTTTGATAATTTCTTTAGAGGAGATAACAGATCTTATCTTAAAGTCACTGAAAGCATTTATAGTAATATTTTTCTGCAAAATCCCCTGTTCATCCTCTATTTTTGGGTAATTTATATATAGCTTAAATAAAAATCGATCCATCTGAGCCTCAGGCAGGGGAAAAATCGCAACACTCTCTATAGGATTTTGAGTTGCAAGGACGAAAAAAGGCTCTTCAATGTTAAAAGTCTTAGTTCCAATAGTCACTTGCTTTTCCTGCATGGCCTCAAGCAGCGAGCTCTGAACCTTTGCAGGAGCCCTATTGATCTCATCAGCAAGCAAAAAGTTTGTAAAAACAGGGCCTTTGACAACATAGAATCCTTTGTTCTTGTCATAAGCAGTTATCCCTGTTATATCCGTTGGCAATAAATCTGCAGTAAATTGTACTCTCTTGTAGTCGCTGGTAGTGACATGCGCAAGGGAGCGCATAATCAAAGTCTTAGCTATTCCAGGAACGCCCTCAAGTAAAACATGGCCTTTGGCTAATATAGCTCTCAGCAGGCTGTTAACAACATCTGACTGGCCTACGACGGTTCTAGAAATCTCTCCTCTAATGATGTCTAAATCTTTCTTAATCTTGCTTAACTCGCTGCTGCTTACCTTCATGCCTAAAAAAACCCTTGCTAAATATATAAATTTATATAACTACTTTGAAGAGATAAGATAACCTTAATATACCTAGGTATACCAATATCCTACCTGACTATACATTACTAATAGCTAAGTAATACACAAGTATAGTAATAGTCTACATAGGTACTACCTAAGTACTACCAATGTATCAGGCACAAAAGATGAACAAAACTCAGGAAAAAGCATTCCAGTGGTTATTGAATCAGGGCTATAAAAAAGAAGACATTTCTATACGGCAGAATGCATCGCCTGCTTTCACGGCCAGCGACGGTAAGAAATTTGAAGCCAGGAGATTGTATGGGGCGCAGATAATCTTCTACAGCACGCAGTACCAGCAGCTCAAGCATCACCCAAAAGCATTGATTCTGGTTTTTCGGGAAAACGAAGAAGAGCCCTTTGCGAAATTCAGGTTTGAAGAAATAAGTTCGCTTCCAAAAAGCTACAAAGGGATAGATATCAACTGGGTAAGCTTGCAGCAGGACATTGGGACAATAAGGGTCTCAAAAAAGACAAAAGAAAGGCTGCAGGCATTCGGAAAAATGGGGGAGGATTTTGACAAGCTGATAAACAGGCTGCTTGACAAGGTTAAGAAAAATGGATAAAAACATGCTGATAAAAAATCTTGCATTAGTTTCAATTCTCATTTTAATAGCCCAAAGCATAAGTGCGCAAAGCCAGATAGTTTCGAAGTTTGAAAAAGTAAAGGAAATCGAAACTCCAACTTTAAAGATCTCATTTCATTCTTGGGGAGAGGGAAAAACAGAGCAGTTAAATTTAGACCAATACTTCCCTGTAAAGAGAGATCCGAATTCGAGATACGTTTATCTGGCTCCTCCGGAAATATCTGTGAGGATAGATCAGGATGCAGGTATTGCATATCTTACCGCATTCAAAGACTGGACAGGAACGAGAGAGATAATATTCTCGTTGACAGATATATATAAGTTAGAAGCGACGCTTACAAGCCTGCAGAATTACAGGGAGATAATAACGCAGCAAAGAGCTCCAGTGAGATTGAAGCAGCAGTTTGAAGACCTGCCTTCATATCATTTATTTGAAAAAATATTAGACGATTTGGAGTCTAGTAAGATTCCATCACCAAGAATTGAAGTCACAAAAATAGACAATAACATAAGAGTGTCAGTAGGAAAGGGAACAAGCTTAGATCTGGATTTGCAGACATTGACAGAAGACAATCTTCCGACGCTAAAGCCAAAGATTGCAATAACAATACAGCCCGAAGAGGTTCCAGCAGAGGAGCAGGAAGAAGGGCTTTCAATTTTCTTGTTCATTCCATTGATGCTGATAATTATAACTCTGCTTATATTCGGGATATTTTACATAAAGAATAACCGGGAGAAATTAAAAAAGCATTTCAAGAAAAGCAAGCCGCAGCCAAGTGTGCGCAACAAGTTGATAGAAGAAAAGAGGGAGCTGTCAGAGATAGCAAACAAGCTGGACAAGCAGCCGGTAAAGGACTCGATTGACTCGGCATTTGCAGTAATAAAGAATTTCTTCAATGAAGTGACTCCTGATGAATATCAATTCTCGTATTCAGAAATAAAAAAAGAGCAGTTTGAAAAGGCATTAACTGAAGGATTGAAGGACAAGCTCTGTAAATTCTCAAAAGAAATATCAGACATAAGATTCAGCGGAGACGGGATAAAAAAAGCAGAATTAATGAAAATAATAAAGCAGGCCCAGTTGTTGATGGCGAATGCAGCAAGTGAAGAAGAAAAAATCTCAGCAAAAAAAGAGCATGAAATATTAAGGAAAAAATTCCCGATAAGCGAGATAAAATACATTCTAGATTCCTTTACTCCTAGCGGAAAAGAACTCTCAGCATCAAAAATAAAGGAAAAAATTGATCTGGAGAAAAAATCCAAAAATATCCTGCACAAGCTGGGGATAATCAGGACACTTGCAGAAAAAGAACTCGCAAGAAAAATAAAATACAGGAAAAAGCTGCAAAAATTAAAAGAAAATCAGCACAAGAAAGAAGAAGAAAAAAGAAAAAGGGAAGAAGAGAAGAGAAAGAAAAAGTTGTTGAAGCTAAAAGCAAAACAGGAAAAAGAGCATCTCAAATGGCTCGAGGCTCAGCGCAAAGTTAAAGAAAAGCAAAGAAAACAGGAAGAAAAAAGAAAAAGAAGGCTGGAAAGGGCAAAGGCATTCCGGGATTTCTTGCATGATAAATTAGGATTGTTCAAAACTGTTAAAGACCTAGAAAAAGAATTAGAGGGGAAAAGGAAGGAGAAGCTTGAAAAAGAGAGGATAAAAAGAGCCAAAAAAAGGCAGCTCAAAAGATCTATACTAAATTTCATGCACTTCTTGAGGATATATAAGACGCCTGAAGAAAAACATGAGGAGGAATTGATTCTCAAGAGGGAAGACAGGCTGAAGAAGCAGAGAAAGGATAGGAAGAGAGAAGCAAGAAAACAGGCAGTGCTATCCTTCTTGCATTCATTGAGATTATACAGGACAAGGGAAGAAGTTGAAAGGGAAAAAGAGAGAAGGCTGAGAAGATTAAGGGAAAAGCAGAGAGAAAATGAAGAAGAGTATGATAGGAAAGAAAAAGAAAGGCAGCAAAAAAGAAAAACCAGGCAGGGCAAAAAGCTAAGGAAACTTGAAGAGAAGAAGAGAAAAAAGCATTTGAAATTATTGGAGCATGCAAGAAAGGCAAGAGAGAAAGAATTAGCCAGGGCAAAAAGAAAGGAATCTCTAAAAAGGGAGAAGGCAGAAATCAGAAAATATCTGCATGACAAATTAGGATTGTTCAAGACTCTGGAAGAGAAAGAGCGTGAAAGGGAATTAAATTTCAGAAAAAGAGCAGAAGAGAAAAAAAGGAAAGAGCAGAAGAAGCTGGAGCAGCAAAAAAGAAAAGAAAAAGTAAAACAAAAACAAAAAGAGCTGTCTAAAAAACAGGTGGAATTAAGAAAAGATTCTATAAAAAAATTTCTGCACGCCCATTTTGGGTTATACAGGACAAGGGAAGAAGTTGAAAGGGAGAAAAAAGAAAAATTAGAAAGGGAAATATCAAAAAAAGAAAGAGCAAAGAAAAAGCATGAAATAGCAAGAGCAGAGGAAAAAAGAAAACTAAAGGCATTCTTGCACGATCATCTCGGGCTGTTTAAGACTAGAGAAGAAATAGAGAAAGCAAGGCGGGAAAGAAAAGAGCACAGGATAGAGCTCAAAAATAAATTAGAAGACACAGTCTTAAGATCTCTTGCTTCAAGGCTTGAAAGGAAAAAGCTTTCTCCAGAGCAGGAAATAAAAATCCTGATGCAGCTGGAAGAAGAAGCGCTGAAAAAAGGAAACACAGAAAAATCAAGAGAGATACAAAAAAAGATAAATAAGCTTTACAAAAAGATAAGGAAATCAAAATCACAGCACCCATCGCTTTTCTTGAACAAGTTGAAAAATAATATCGCATCTGCCAGGGACTATTTATTCTCCTCGGCGTCGAAGCTTGACCCATTATCCCCGTTCATAAAAAAGTTGAATTCAAAAATAAGGGAGTCATTTGCTCCGAAAAGAGAAGATGCAAAGCTCGATCAAATCAATTACTTGATTAACAAAGCAGAGATTGAGCTGAGAAGAAATAAGAAAGAAGAAGCAAAGGAATACTACAAGAGGGCATTGTATCTATACCGCTCTTTAAACAGGGCATCTCAAAAAATCGCGCTTCCGGTTCTGCTTAAGATAAAAAGCGAAATTACATCTACAGCAATAATAGATTCGATGGAGAAGGCATTTAGTGCAGTTTACACAGGCCAGCTAAAGAAGGCTGAAAAGCTTTACAAGAACATAGACGCAAATTTCCTTAATCTTCCGCAGGCAGAAAAAGAAAAGGTATATGGCAAGAAAGAAGACCTCTACCAAAAAATAGCAGAGCACAAAATCAAGCCTGCCACGCAAGAAAAAGTTTCAATTAAGTCTGTAATATCTAGTCTCTTCAGGAAGAAAGAATCCAAAAAGTTCTACCCTCTAGTTGAAGCAGAAGAAAGTTTCAAGCCTAAGCAGCAAGAAACTGCCAGTGTAAATGTAGAGAAGCCAAAGCAGCAGGTTTTCAAAAAGAGAGAATCTGTTATAGACTTCATACTAGCTAAAAAGCCAAAATTCACATCGATAAGAACAGAGATAAAAAATAAAGCGCATAATAAAAACCTCATAGGAAAAATGTTCAGCCATATTCGTCAGGCGGAAGTGCATTTGCAAAAGAAGAGCCATGAAAGGGCCCATCATAACTACAAGCAGGCAATATCCATATTCAAGGAGATTCATTTAAGCCCGGAAGTCAGGGACAGCGTATATAATCATTTCAATGATATCAAGGAAAAAATCATCCACACAAGTATACATAACTTCATGAAGAAAACAAAGGAGTCAGTAAATAGGGAAGATGTAGAAGGGGCAAAAAAATTCCATAAGTCATTGGACGGAGTCTACAGCCATCTCCAGAGAAAAAAAGAAAAAGAAATTTTAGAAATTAAAAATGAAAAAGGCAGCACGGGAGTTATTTATGATTTGTTGTTAGTAGAAAGAAAATTAGACGAGGCATTTTCTTATTTAAGCAAAAACAAGACAGAAGAAGCAATTAAAGTCTACAATCAGATTAACAGCCACTATAATAATTTAAAACCAGAAGAAAAGAAGGTAGCATATCCAAGATTGCTGACTTTGTATTCTGAGCTGTCAAGAAAATAAAAATAGGATAAGGCTGCATAAAGCAAATTCTTTTAAATAATCCAATAATAAAAATTCATGTGATAAAATGAGTGAAGTTCCAAAAGACATAAAAAAAATAAATGAAGTAACTTGGGAGATTCCAACTTCTTACAAGCAGGGCATGAATGTTCCAGCAAGAATTATAGCAACAGAATCTCTGTTAAAAGCAATGGACCCGGGGGTTTTCAACCAGGTAACAAATGTGGCGACACTTCCAGGCATAGTTAAGTATTCAATATGCCATGCTGATGGTCATTGGGGCTACGGTTTTCCAATCGGCGGAGTTGCAGCATTCGATATTGAAGAAGGGGTTATCTCTCCAGGCGGAATTGGTTTCGATATTAATTGCGTTAGCCCTAAAACAAAAATTTTAATGGATTATGGTTACTATAGAAAAATAAAAGATCTAAGAGAAGATCTTTCTAAAGAAAAGATTTCTTTTATTAGCCTAAAAAATAGAAAAAAAGAGAGTTCTCCTGCAGTTTTATTGCTAAAAAAAAAAGCCGATAATAATATTCTAAAGATAAAGACAAAATACGGGGAGGAAATAACTGTTTCAGAAGACCACCCACTGTTAACAAACAACGGATTCGAAGAGGCAGGCAATTTGAGAAAGAAAAATGGGATTATCACTCATCCATTTGTCGGTGTCGAATATAAAAAACCTACAAAGAAAGTAATCTTAGATAGTAAAGATATAATAACTTTAATTGGAAACAGGAAGAAATTAATCAAAGAACTAAAACAGAAAAGACTATTGCCCTTAAAATTTAATTCTGAAAAACTCCCAATTCTGGCTAAATTAGTTGGTTTTTTGACAGGGGATGGTTGGATAGGAACTTATTATTCCAAAAAAAGAAAGAGCGATATCTGGTCGATGAGAGTTATCGGCAAACTACAAGATTTAGGAGAGGTCAGAAACGACATTGCCAAACTGGGGTATATTGCAAACCATATTACAACTAAAGAGTATACTAGCAAATTAAAGGAAATTAATGGAGATGAAAGAAAGATATATGGAACATCTAATCAGTTATATCTCAACTCACAATCTCTTGCTGTGCTATTGCACGCGCTCGGTGTACCAAAAGGAAATAAGTCAAAAATTATTGTTAATGTTCCGATCTGGATTAAAAAAGCCCCCCTTTGGATTAAAAGGCTCTATTTAGCAGGCTTATTCGGAGCAGAATTAAATAGGCCCTGCCAGAGAAAAGGAGAACCTTGCACATTTACAGAACCCAGTTTTAGTCAAAATAAAATAGATTCCCTAGAAAGAGAGAACTTGAATTTCATGTTAGAAATTACGAATCTCTTATTGGAATTCGGAGTCAATATTAACAAAGTTTACAAACAAAAAGTGGTTGTAAACGTTGATAGTGCACAAACACATAAGCTAGCTCTTAGAATATCTGCAAAGCCTGAAAATCTGATTAATCTTTGGAGCAAAGTTGGTTATGAGTATTGCAAAGATAGGAAAGAAAGCTCAATGCTAGCTTTAGCTTATCTAAAATATAAGCAAAAAACACTTAAAAGAAAAACAATAGCTTCAGGTAAAAGTATTTCTATTAAGGAGAATAATGGCGAAATAATGCTTATCACACAAATATCTGAAGATAGTTTCCCGACCTTCGCAGAATTTTCTGAAAAATCTAGAATAAAAGATTCTGAATTTATATCTGATGAAGTAGAGGAGATTGTCAAGTTAGATTACAGGGGAGATGTTTATGATCTAACGATGGATGACAAAAATCACAATTTCATTGCAAATTGTATAGTTTCACACAATTGTGGAATGCGCAGCATAGTAACAAATCTAACGCAGAAAGAAGTTCAGCCAAAGATAAAAGAACTGACAGATACCCTATTCAAGTTGGTTCCGGCAGGAGTTGGCTGTAAAGGATTTGTCAAGCTAACCAGATCAGAATTCAATGAAGTAATGTGTTCAGGCTCTAAATGGTGTGTAGAAAGGGGATATGGCTGGGAGGAAGATCTAGAAGGAACAGAAGATTATGGAACATTAAAAGGCGCAAACCCAGAAAAAGTTTCAGAAAGAGCTATAAGCAGGGGGATTAGCCAGCTAGGAACATTAGGTTCTGGAAATCATTATCTTGAGATTCAAATAGCCCGCGCAGAAAATATCTACGATGAAAAAACCGCAAAGAAATTTGGAATAATCGATAAAGATCAAGTTATAATAACAACGCATTGTGGAAGCAGGGGATTTGGGCATCAAAATGCAACGGACTATCTTAAAGTGTTTGAAAGAATAATGAAAGAGCACAACATAAAAGTCTCTGATAGGGAATTATCATGTGCTCCATTCCAGACAAAAGAAGCTCAAGATTATTATTCTGCAATGAAGTGCTCAGGCAACATGGCATATGCAAACAGGCAGGTAATAATGCATAGAATTAGAGAGGCATTCAAGCAAGTTTTCAAAAAAGATCCAGAAAAATTAGGCATGCATCTAATCTACGATTGCACTCACAATTTAGCAAGAGAGCATAAAATAAAGCTCGAAGGAAAAATGAAAAAAGTTTTAGTCCATCTAAAGGGAGCGACAACATCCGTCGGTCCTGGTTACGAAAGGCTAACTAGCAAATATGAAGAGACGGGCTCGCCGATAATCATCGGAGGCAGCATGGAAACCGGCTCATATTTAATGATGGGAACAAGAAAGGCAGAAGAAGAAACATTCGGAACAACAATACATGGGGCAGGAAGAACAATGTCAAGAACGAAAGCAAAGAGCGCAATTAGAGGAGAAAAGCTTCAGAAAGACATGGAAAAAAAAGGGATCTATGTCAGGGGAGTTTCAATGTCAGGGCTGGCGGAAGAAGCAGGATTTGCCTACAAAGATTTAACTGCAGTTGGAGACTCAGTAGAAAAAGCAGGAATTTCTAAAAGAATAGTTCTGCTAAAGCCAATTGGAAATGTGAAGGGATAGTAAATAGTATTCAAATATCCAGCAGCACTCTGCATTTCCACCCATTTTTAATTTTCTTCAAAAAAAACTCGTGAAGTGTTATCGCTTTAACATCAGTTTTCAACCCGTGCTTCTCAGGATTAATTTTCTCGCCAAAAGCAACCGCCTCTAACTCAAATCCATTTCTCTTTTTTACAGCAACTTTGAATTTACTAAATAATAAATACTTAGCATCCTTCAGATAAACCAGTTCTTCAAGAAAGGCGAGCAGTAAATCCTCAGCATTTTCATTTTTCAATTTTATTTTATTTTTTATTTCGCTTCCAACTTTTTTCAAATCGCACTGCACTTCAAAAACAGCAAGGGCAGCATTAGCAAATACCTCATCCAGATCTCTTCCATAAGCTTCAAACATAACATCTGCAGTATGCTCTAAAAATTTATATTTCATTTAACATCAAGCAATTCTAATCCTTTAATTCTTTCAAAATGTCTTCTGTTCAAGGTCAATAGTTTACAATTATAAGCCATACACGTCGCTGCTATGAATAAATCTTTCAGATCCAAAATATTTCCAGATATTTTTAGTTCCTTATCAATACTGCTAGCTAGCCTTGCCACATTTCCGTCAAAACTTAATATCTCTATCTGATTCATAAAAAAATCAATTGCGTCTAAGTTAGTATTTCGCAGATATAATTCAAATGCCGATATTGCAGAAATAAAAACCTGCTTATCTATAATTCTCCTAACAACCCCTATCTCTCTCCCTTTTATTATCTCAATGCAAATGTCTGTATCTAAGCATATTTTTTGGTCCATTCAGCCCATCTCTTCCTTGTATCTTTCATAATCTTATCATACTCCTTGTCATCCTTAAGTATACCAAAGCACTTCATAAGATCCTTTCCTGTTTTTTTATGGCTATCCAAACATTCAATAACAACTTCGCTAAAGCTCTTATCCTCTCTCTCCTTTATGTTCTTTAATCTTTCATACACATCATTAGAAATCATTATCGTCTTTGCCATAGTATTCATATGAACATACATATATATAAATTCTTCCATACAAAATGCAGTGAATATAAGTATTATTTAAAGTATTAAAAATAATATAAATCATAATATATTAATAAGGTATAAAAACAGTATTAAAATAATAATATAGAAAAGTATATAAATAAGTTTATAGATAAGTAATCAATATGCCATATTTTGACACCGTGAGAATCAGTTTGCTAGGCATCAAAAACACACCTCAGTCCCTGGATCCCCCTTCAGGGGCTTTTATTCTCACGCAAATTTCAATTCATTTTCAATTCAAATCATTTTTTCGAGGCTTAACTGGATGGAATTAAAGAGAAAAATCTACAAGAGAGGAAGCAGCTATGAAACAACAATCCCTATGCCTCTGCTTTTCGCATTGGATATGAAAAAAAAGCACAATATAGTTTTCAAATTTGTCCCAAAACAAAATCGCTGGTACATAGGCTTCGAAGAAGCAAGGGGTGCAGCATGAAAACCGCTAATCTGATTTTACTTTCAATAGCATTTTTGATAATGCTCATGCAATATTAGCAAAAAAAAACAGGCTTGCTCGGCTTGACCCTCGACGTGAAAGAATCCGGAATAGATGTAGATAATGTTAGCATCACAGTAGAAATCTACGACGCAGCAACAGGAGGAAATCTGATTTACAACTCTCAAAATATTTGCATAAAAAATATGGCTAAAATAAAGGGGTTCAAGTATGGATAAAAAAGAGCTAAACTTCATTCTGCAGGAAGGAGAAGGGTTAAATCTGAAGTTTAAAGGTGCCAATAAAGAGGATTACTTTAACGATTCAAATTCTTCAAGAAGTTCAGGAGTATTAAATATTTTAACTTTAAATTGTCTCTTTAATCTTTTCTCTCCAGACCAAATAGGACAATTCAAAGAAAGCGCAACAGCAAAGTATGGTATATCTTTTTCATGCGGAGAAATTTTTTTGGCTTTAGATAGGAATTTAGAAAACTCAGAAACAGAAACAGATTTAATCCTCAATTTAATAATTCCGACAAAGATATTAAAATCAGTATCGGAAAATCCAGACTTTGATTTAATTTCGGTTTCATTTTTCTCAAGTTCGCGAAATAACAAAGAAGGAGCAAATAATTTAATTTTCTCAGAGAATAATATATCAAGCTTCTTGGTTTGTCTTCCAACGCCTTTAGACATTATCGCAGAGAATAGCTCATTAGCATCAATAACAAGTTTCATTTACAATTCAGGAAACTCAGATTTAAGCTCATTGAGCATGCCTGTATTTATTTTATCTGCTAATTCCATTGCATCAACCCCAGAAAGTTTGCTCTTATTAGTAAGAGATTCGAATACAGCTCTCTGTAATGCTATTGATTTAGAAAGTTGTATTTCAAATAATTTTGCTGTTAGAAATTTTCTAACCAACTTAGGCCAGTCTATATTAGATTCTTCTAAATCTTCCTTGACTTCATCAGGAATTTTAATTATAAATTCAGCCATCTTAACACCAGACAAGATTAACCAAGTTCAAGTTTATAAAATTTTCGAAGAGGTGGCAGATGAGTAAATTAAAGCCGATAGTTACAATCACTTTGATTTTATTATTTTCATATTCAATAGCAGCGGCAGAAATCGATTTATTAGGCTTGACTCTCGACGTGAAAGAATCGGGATAGATGTAGATAAGATTAACATCGTAGTGAAAATCTACAGTGAAGATATAGTTAACGACACAAATAATTTGAAGGAGGGAGATATAAATAGACAATTGTCAATTTAAATGGACAATCGTCCAGAAAGATGGACAACTATAAAGAAAGACGGACAAAATAATAAAGATCTTTTTGGAAGACACGGTAAAAGAATTCCATGTCAGTGAGCTGGCCAGATTAACTAAGATGTCCCCGACTACGATATCAAATCATCTGAATAATCTCAAAAAAAAGGGCTTGTACTCTAAGAAAAGAAAGGGATCATAGCCTATTCAGGGCAAATACAAAGTCAGAAGAATTTGATTATTTAGAGGATAAGCTAAATCACCTTGAAGCAATAATTCTCTTTGGGTCGTTTAGGAAGGGTGAAGATATAGAAAGAAGCGATATAGACATTGCAATAATTACTCAGATTAAAGATATGCCTGATCTAAATAGATTTGAGAAAATTTTGCATCATAAAGTAAGCTTGTTCTTGTTTTCAAGGGAGAGAATAGAAAAGATGAAAGTAGGGAACAAAGAATTGCTCAATAATCTAGTTAACGGAATTATATTAAGAGGATTTTGGGAGTTGTTCAGATGAGATTTGAAGAATACATTAAAAGAAAAATTGTGAAAAGAATAACAAAAGATAATCAATTAATCAAGTCTATAATAAAAACAGCAGAGTTTAATCTTAAATTCTTTGAAAAAAGTGAAATAACTAAAGAATCATCAAGAAAAATAGTATCAAATTATACGATATTTTAAGAGAGTTATTGGAAGCTATAGCAAATAATGATAACTACGAGCTACATTCACATGAAGCTTTTGTTCAATACCTTAAAGAAATATCAAATTGAAGATTACCAAGTTATATTTATAATATTGTAACAATACTTTAAAGGTACTTAATAAATAACGTAAAGATATATAAATAGATATATTTAAATATTGAAAAGATATTCTAACAATACTCTATAAGAAGAAATACCATGCCTAAATCAAAAAAGGTCATCATAGATTTGGATGTAGTGACATTGGCTTTCTGGGACAAAAAGGACGGGGCAAAATTAATAGAAAGGATAAAAGCGAATGAATTTGAGATGATTTCTCCATACATCCTACTAGATCACCTATCAAAATGGGATTACAGAAAACTAGCAGAAGAAATAAGGGAATTTTATGAAAAATACTCGTCAGAAATCATAACTGCAAGAAATTTATTAGAAAAGACTGAAGAAATAAATATAGAGTATTACAAAATATTAAATGAATTAATTAGTATCGGTGTAAAAGAAGAAGATGTTGTGTTAGTCATAATCTCTAGTTTGTTTAATGTAGATAATCTAATCACATTCAACAGAAAACACCTGAAAAATAAAGAAAAAGAAATAGGAGAAGTCTTAAAAAGATATGGAATTAAAACAATTCAAATCAAGCTGCCCTCAGAGGTCTAAACCTAGCGGATTTAAGCTCTTTGAGATCATTCAAGACTTCGATAGACATTCCGCTCTTTATCCAATCAGCAATCATAATTGCTTCTTTTTTAGTTATGGTGCTTTTATTTTTCATTTTGCTAATTTTTATAGAAGTCCTTTCCAATTTATCAATATCTCTCATAACCCTCATAGTCATGCCTTTTTTAATTTCATCGGCAAGTTCAATCAATTCACCAGTTGTCATAATTTTTGGATTTTTCATACTAAGATAATTAGTTGGAGGTTTAAAAATCTTTCCAATGCCTAAATCAAAAAAGAGGGAGATGGTGCACGTTTATCTTACACCAGAAGAAAAATCCAGAACAGAATCCGAAGCAAAAAAGATTGGAATATCTGTCTCTTCCTATATAAAAGTCAAATTATTTTCAAAAAATATAGCAGTTATGCTCGCTTTTATAATCCTGGGGTTAGCTGCTTCAGAAAAAGTAGCAGCGGCAGAAATCGACTTGCTCGGCTTAACTCTCGATGTGAAAGAATCCGGAATAGACGTAGACAATGTCAACATCACAGTGGAAATCTACGACGCAGCAGCTGCAGGCAATTTGATTTACAATTCAAGCAGTGGTCTTGCAAAGAAAAATAGTGGGATTAAAAAATGAATAAAAGATTGGCAGTCTTTAATCAGGAAGAGATCAAAAGAAAGATTTACACTATTCGTGAATTGCAGATAATGTTTGACAGGGATTTAGCTGGGCTTTATAGCATTGAAACAAGGGTTTTGAAGCAAGCAGTAAATAGAAACAAAAAAAGATTCCCGCCAGATTTCATGCTCCAATTAAATGATAAGGAAATTGGTTATTTGCTATCGCAAAATGCGATACCAGGTGATAATAATTTGAGGTTCCAAATCGGCACTTCAGATGTGAAAAAGGTATCACAAAATGTGATACCTCAGAGGCATTTTATTTGAGGCTAAAGAGATGAATAAAGTGATTTCAACAGAATCAATCAAGGATAAAATTCATAATATCGGGGGAATCCAGGTCATTGTTGATACAGATTTGGCTATCCTTTATGGTGTTCCAACAAAAGCATTGAACCAGGCTGTCAAGAGGAATATTGAACGTTTTCCAACTGATTTTATGTTTCAGCTTACTAAAGATGAAAAAAATGAGCTGGTCACAAAATGTGACCACCTTAAACCACTTAGATTTTCATCTACAATGCCTTATGTTTTTACAGAACAAGGTGTAGCAACACTTTCTGGTGTATTAAAGAGTAAAAAAGCGATTGAGGTAAATATCCAGATTATGAGGGCTTTTGTTGCTATGAGAAAGTTTTTATTAACTAATGCACAATTATTCCAAAGGATAGACAGAACTGAACAAAAGCTTTTAAAGCACGATGACAAATTTGACCAGATATTTGATATAATACAAAGCAAAGGCATCAGTCCAGAAAAAGGAATATTTTTTGACGGTCAGATCTTTGATGCGCATAAGTTTTTTTCAGACATAATAAGAGCTGCCAATGCTTCAATTATTCTAATAGACAATTATATAGACGATTCGGTTTTAGCACTATTTACTAAGAGAAAGGAAAATGTGAATGTTACAATCTTTACTAAAGAAATATCAAAGCAATTATCCATGGATTTAAAGAAATACAATTCTCAGTATCCCCTTATTGAAGTTAAAGAATTCAAAAGATCTCACGACAGGTTTATGATCATAGATAACAGGGAAGTTTATCATTTCGGAGCTTCGCTGAAAGATTTAGGCAAAAAGTGGTTTGCCTTCTCTAAATTCGACAAAGAAGCATTAGCTCTGCTTGATAAGTTAGAGCTAAGAAGAGGTGCAGCATGAATAATTATCTTAAACTTATTTTTGTAATGATAGCTGTATTTGCCACTTCATACATCGCACTGGCGGCAGAAATCGACTTGCTCGGCTTGACTTTGGATGTGAAAGAATCCGGAATAGACGTAGACAATGTCAACATAACAGTGGAAATCTACGATGCAGCAACAGGAGGAAATCTAATCTACAACTCAAGCGGCGGCTTTGAAAATAATGTTAGCAATGGGAAGGTGGATATTATATTAGGAGATGAAACTTCTGGCTATGAGCTAAATCTAACCTACGGAACAACTTATTATATGGAGCTAACAATAAATGGAACAGAGCTTGACTTCAATGGATTGGAAAGGCAGAAATTCCAGAGCATAGTCGGTAATATATCTCAAGCAAGATTAAACTTGACAGACACACTCTATACAAATGCATTAATACCGTATGGAAATTTATCTTTTGATCTCGGCTCAGCTGAGAATTATTACAGAACAGCTTACATACAGACCTTAACTTTAGCTAACACTTTAGATTCAGGAAATATTTCAGACGTTTATCTATTTAATACAGGAGACACAGCAACA
>JACPIN010000017.1 GCA_016188065.1 Candidatus Woesearchaeota archaeon
GCAGCATAATTCGGTTTACACTGCAGAATACTTTCCGATAAAGCGGACAATGAAATTCCTAGGATTGCACTACAATCCGATAAAGTACAAAAGCAAGATGATAAAAATGTTCTACACTTCAATGTGGCCATTCCCAAGAAGTTTTTTGGAAAATAAGATTAGAGAATATGAAGAAGAGTACAAAGAAAGGTTTATACCTGCATTCGGAACAATCGCAACAGGAGTATCTGGAAATGAGCCAATACTTTCACCAGAAAAATTAGAAGCAGATTTAGAAATAGTGGAACAGAATAATATCAAAGAGGTAATAATATTCAGATTAGGAGGGCTAAATAAAAATTACATTAGAATTATTTCAAAATTTATCTAAACATAATTTCATTAATTATCTAATAGATTTTCTCATAAAGTGTATATCTATTATTTTCAAATAAAAGATTATAATGTTCTGAATTTAAACTAGTTCGTTGAGTATATTTCTCATAGGTTTTATCAAAAAGATAGTATTTTACTGCATTATTTATATCGGGATTAAGCTCAAAATCAAAAATTCTATTAGAATACCATGCAAGAATAGAAGGAGGACTGGCATTAGTATAAACTACCTTATCTTCGGGGACTATCTCCTGGATAAACGCAAATAATTCATCATGAGCTGGTTTAAGAGTAATCTGATTGTAAATGATAAAAGAACTAATAAATAATCCGTTCATAACTAAGCACATTATTAACCAAAATTTCCATCTTTTCTGCATTAATAGTTGATTACTTCCCATCACTAATATAGGAATTAAGAATATTCCTATTAATCTTGGACTTATCTTTTGTTTTAAAACAAAGATAAATAAAGGGGTAAAAAACCAAATAAGAAGAAAATTTAACCTTGAATTGATATGCCATAAACTCTTTCTTTTGTATACATATTTAACAAATAATAAAAAAATAGGTAATCCAACCAGGAAGGGCAGAAAGATAATCCATGCAACTGGATAATCTAAAATTGACAAACTTTGATACCCTATCCCTGCATTTACCATATTGATATGAGTTATTATTCTATATAAGGGATTTCCCCATCGTAGATAATTATCAATAAAATAAGGTAACATTGCAACAAGGGCAACAAATGCTGAAATTAAGAAATACTTCTTGTTGATTTTTTTCCAAAAGATGATCAAAAATACCAATAATATTGGAATTAATAATAAATTCATATCTTTCATTATAACTGATAGCCCACCAACTAGTCCGCCCCAAAGAAAATTCATTGGTTTTTTCAGCCCATTATAATAAAGGTAAAAAGAAAAAGAAAAGAGGAAAGTGCTTGGTATATCAGTAAGGACCTTGGCAGAAAGAATTATGACAGTTGGAATGGTAGTTAGAAGAAAGGCTGCAATAAGACCTACATCTTTATTGAAAAACTCTTTGCCAATTCTATAAGTAAGCAATAACAGCAAAATTAATGAAAAAAAAGAAATAAGGTTGTAAGACCATACTGGCAGTCCTATATTAATTGCCCCCGCAATTATCCAACTTAATAACGGATGTCGCTCAAATGCAATATATTTCTCCAAAACAGGATTAAGATTTTCTTTGGATAATTGTATTCCATTAATAATATAGCTTGTTTCATCCCAAGTATAAATCTCGTTATTTAACGAAAGAAACAATATTGAAATAACCTGGACCGCAATTAAAAAGAGTATTATTCTTCGCACCATTGCAGTAAGCACAGCATTTTTCATAAATCATTTAATATAAATAATTCTCTTAAATTTATCTAACAGCCTTGTATTCTTCTTTATCTTTCCTGAACAGCCAATAAGAACTCGCCTTCAGTAGCCCCCACTTCCTAATCCTTCTGTCGCTCGGCTCGACATATGCATTTATTCTCTTGTATCTTCCTTTTGCATTTCTAAAAAATTCTCTCAATTCTCCATGTTTCAAATTTTCATCAAATCCTCCGGTTTCAAGAAAGCTTTTCTTGTCGCAATAAACAATCCCATGGCTCCAGGGCATATACTTATTCACTAAATTCTTGAATCCTAGATAGAAAATATTTTTCATCCCCTTTCCCTTCCCCTTGGCAGTTCCAAAAAATCTTCCATTATCCAGCTCATTATCAATCCTCTCGAGCACTCCCTCCGTGATTAATACATCAGCATCAAGAAAAATTAATTTGCCATGGCTTGCATTATCCGCCCCGAGGTTTCTTGCTTTAGATACATTATTCTCTTTAAGCTGGAAAACATTGTCTGTAAATTTTTTAGCAACATCAAAGCTTTTATCAGTGCACCCATTGCATACAACAATCAATTCATAATCTTTAAAATTCTGTTTCTTGATTTCCTCAAGCGTTTTAGCAAGATACCTCTCTTCATTATACGCCGGAATTATTACACTAACACTCATCTAAAGAACCTCCAAACCTCAACACCATTTTCATCAAATAAAAATCTAAAATCCTCGCTATTGTATCTCAAAAGATAAAGCAGCCCAGACTCTTGCCATTTCTCTCTTAACTCTTGGTCAACTAAAATGTAATCCACTTTGTATCTTTCAAGGAGGTTAATAGTTTCAGCATGGTCTTCAGACTCAAGCAGTACAGAAAAATCTTTTCTTAGAGTACTCAGTTCTTTCTTACTCATCATGCTGTGCCAGACAGCTTTCTTGCCGCTATATTGAATCCAGTTGCCATACTCAATATCTGAAAAAACCACAGAATCTTCAGGGAGCCGGCTTAGTGCATTAAAAATATTATCATCTGGTTTTGACTTGCTAATCCGGTTTACATAGCTCAATCCGGAGAATAAAAGGCCGCAAATGATTATTAAAAGTATAAAGTCCCTTGCAAGTTTGCTCTCCCATTTTATTCGAAGTAATTCAAAAAAGCAGACACTCATCAGCAGGCTTAGAAATAGGCTAAAATAGAAAATCCCAAAATCAACTTTTAACGAGAAGAGAAAAAGCAAGCTGGCAATTCCATACAAGTATAAAAATTTCTTGCTGCTCCAGAAAAATAAGAAGCAAAGCAAAGCGAAAAACAAGGCGAAGATGCTGCTCCCTGTTCTGGCTCCTAAATCAGAAATGATCCCGTCATTAAAATCTCCAGCTATCAGCGTAAACAAAATAAAAAGCCCGATCAAGAAATAAAACACTTTTCTGGCGCCTTTAAGGTATAAAAGATATAGGATGAAAATAAACAGCGAGAATAATCCAATCATGTAATCAAACAGGAAAATTAAAGCCAAGATAGCCGTAGCTGGAATATATTTATTTTTAAATGTGAGATAGAAAAAAACCAGGCTGAATAGAAACCCGGCTCCGAATCTCTCCCCTACGTTGAATAGATATGCAAAAGCTGGAGAGATAATAAAAAATCCCAGGGCAACAAGCCTCTCTTCAACATTAAGTTTTTTTAAATTCATGTAAAAAAAGATCAAGCTGAGTATTCCTAAGACTAAAAGAATGGCATCAATATGAAAATATTTAAGAAGAAAATTCCATCCCGGTCCAACACCGCTCAAGCTACCGGCATTTGAAAGGTGATAATAAGAAGCATCTCCAATTGGAAGGCTGTTGTCTCGCAAAATCTCAGGCAGCAGCAAAAATACTAAAGCCAGGATTACAACTCCAAACTCAGCAAATAACCTGATATACCTTGGGTGTTCCGAAAAATATTCCTTTGAAACAGTTCTCATCGTCGATCCATTTTATTTTTCCATATTCAAGCTCAGTCTCAATGGGTATAAAAATATAGTCTATATTATACTTGGCAATTATCTCCAGGGCTTCAACCTCGGATTTAGTTCCATATAATCTCACAATGTCACTATATCTCTCAGATGTTTCTGGGGCCAGTAAAAAATTATCGTCAAGCACAGTCCGTTTTCCGGCTATTCCACTAATCATGTTTCCTTTTCCAAGAGGGGCTGCAATCGTCGTATCTGGCAGGGAATTTTCTTTGATCCATTCTAATACAAGAACATCATAGGCACTCGGCACATCTTCCTTCACATGCTTGGAGGCATATACAAAACTAGGAACAGCCAAGCTAACAAGAATGAGTCCAAGAACAATCAGTATAAATCCAGTCTTGTAATGGGGAAGCTTTGTCTTCCCCAGATAGTTCAAGAATAAATTTAATGTGTATGTACTCGAAATGACAAGTGCCACGCTTAAAAATAGCATTCCAATTCTTGGCTCTAGCAATCTGAGCCAGAGCAGTATTAAAGTTGCAAGTGAGAACCCGCTCAATAGCAGCACTTTATCTTTTTTCCTGGCTATTCCCCAAATAATTCCAACAAGGCCAAAAATCAAGGTCAGCGCGCCAATCCTGTACATCATCCCAAGAAGGTCGAAATCAAAATAATCCTGGAGGATCTGGCTTGGAACATTGTGCCATATAACACTAATCCCATATTCTAAAAATGCTTTTTTATAAATAATAAATTGGATAAGGAAGGTAGAAACAAAATTAAATATCATAGCTTCTTCCTTCAAATTCCCGATGCTTAGGTTTTCACTCGAGCTCAAAATATAATAAGCAAGCAGTCCAAGAGATAGCAAGATTGAAACAGGGTGCAATAAGCTTAAAACAAAAGAAAATGCAACAAAGGCTGTAACTTTTTTCTCGTCAATGTCCATAAATAAATATATCAGGTAGAACATGACAGGCACAACAAGGCTGTAAATCGAGGCGCTGATTAAAGTATCAAGGAAAACCATGGGGATGAATCCACTCATTAATGAAATGAAGAGTGCAAGCTCGTCATTGTCAACAATCCTCTTGCTGAGAAGGTACACAACAAATACTAAAAATGAGGAAAAGATTAGGGGAATTAATTTAAAGGCAGCACTGCCAAAAACCAAGCTTGTAACAGCCAGGATATAATGCCACAAGGGAGAATACAGCACCTCTCTTCCGTTATAGCTCAAGGAATCATAAAACATTGGCTTTCCAGTATTAATTATGTTTTCAGTATATCTCTTCACCAAGTTTCCAGAGTTATCAAGATATGGTGTCTGAAAGGCAAAATAGATTCTGGCAAATAGCACAACGAGGAATATCAAGATCAAAATCTTCTGGCTTCTCTTGATCTGCATTATTATAAAACAACCATCGCGCTATATAAATTTATTTAATCATTTACGCTTTAAAAAGTTCATGTCTTCAATTATAACTCACGAAGCATTGTATGAAATACTGATAAAGGAAAAAACCCGCCAGGATTTGCAGAAGATAGAGCCAGAATTCTTCAGCCAATTATCCTCATATCTGGAAGAAAAAGAGATCATATTGAAGTCGCAAAAAGAAAAAAGTTCTTTTCCTGAAGAAATAATAAAGACAGAAAAGCAGCTGAGGACAATAAAGCAGCTCTCAACAGAGATCATAGAAAGAAGAAAAAGAAAAATATTAGACTTGGCATTATTAAATTCGAGGACAGATGCATTAGTCAAAGCCAAGAATCTTCTCGATAGCGAAGAAGCCCTTTACGAGTCTATCCTTTCAACATTGAAGCAGTTTTCAATTGGCAAGAAAAAAGAAGAAGCGAAAGTCTTAAAAAATGAAAATTCGGAAAGTAATAACAGCAATGCAGTATTGGTAAGGTTCATACATTCAGTGCCGAGGTTTGTTGGGACAGACAGCAACATATACGGCCCTTTCATAAAAGAGGATGTAGCAAACCTGCCTGAAAAAACCGCGCAGATACTCATCAGCAAAAAACGTGCAGAAAGAATTCAACATGAAAATCCCTAAAACAATCAAAAGATTCTGTCCTAGTTGCAGAAAGCACACAACTCAAAAAGTTGCCCAGCTAAAAACAGGAACAAAGCGAGGCTCATTGAAACGTGGCTCAATTCAAAGGGCAATGAAGCGAGGAAGAGGAGTTGGAACAGGCAACAAGGGAAGATGGGGCTCAAAGCCAACTAAGCCAAAGATGACTGGCGCGAAGACGTCAAAAAAGACATACTTCAAATATACCTGCAGCGTTTGCAGTAAATCCAGCATGACATCTGCAGGGATTAGAACAAAGAAATTGGAGATTGTGTAAAATGAAAAAAATTCAGGAGCCGTCAAGTAAATTCATTAAAATAAGGTGCTCTGGTTGCAAAAATGAGCAGATAGTCTTCGGCAAATTATCATCAAAGGTGACATGCCTGGTATGCAATACAGTTTTGGCAGAGCCGACAGGCGGAAAAGGAAGAATAAAAACTCAAATTCTAGAGGTCTTAGAATAGTTTTATAAATTCGATTTCTCAAAATAAAAACTATGTTCTATAAAAAACAAGGTATTCCGGAAGAGAATGAAATTGTGCTTTGCACAGTAAAGAAAATCCTGCCGCATGGGATATTTGTTTCTCTCGATGAGTATAAAGAAAAAGAAGGATTGATTCATATCTCAGAAATCTCCCCTGGGAGAGTCAGAAACATCCGCGATTTTGTGGAAGAGGGAAAGAAAATTGTCTGCAGGGTCTTAAAAATAAATAGGGAAAGAAATCAGATTGATCTCTCACTAAGGAGAGTTACTCAGTCCCAAAGGATAAACAAGAATACAAGCTACAAGCAGGAGCAGAATGCAGAAAAAATTCTCGAGCTGCTGGCAAAAAGATTGGGAAAGCATTTAGAAGAGATCCATAACAACATAGGGATTAAGCTAATAGAAAAATATGGATCATTATACGGCGGCTATGAATCAATAATAGAAGATCCGAAAATCCTCTCCCAATTTAATCTGGAAAATGGAGAAAAAATCTTTCTTGAGCTAATCCAGGATAAAATAAAAAAAAGAGAGGTTAACATATCAGCAACAATAACCCTCTCCTCGCCTATGCCGGATGGGATAAACTTTATCAAAGAATTACTAAAAAAAATACAAATAAATGGCGCAAAAATAACCTACCTCGGAGCGCCAAGATATAGGTTGACATTAATTGCAGATGACTATAAGACAGCAGAGAGGCATTTATCAGAAATAGAATCAATCGGATTAAAGACAATAAAAGAAAGGGGAATATTCAAGATAGAGAGGAATGACAAGAGAAATTCTTAAATGCCAGAACTGCAACACATATACATTAAAAGAAAGTTGCCAGAAATGTAGTAGCAAAACAATAACGCCAAAGCCTGCAAAATTCTCGCCAGAAGATAAATTTGGAAAATACAGAAGAAAATATAAGCGAGCATATACATCATAAAGCTTATAAAAACAGCGTACACTAAGATATTAATGGGAGATTATTATAGGGAGATTAGAGAATATCTGGC
>JACPIN010000015.1 GCA_016188065.1 Candidatus Woesearchaeota archaeon
AACTATTGGCTTATCTTTTCTTCCCTTATCTGAACTCCCATTTTGTCTTCTTTCTTATCTTTGAGATGATCTTTGGCCAGTCTCATTAACCTGATCTTATTTTGATATTCAATATCAGAAAGCTCGCCTCTTGCAAATCTATCCTCTAGGATTTCAAGTGGGGTTTTTTCTCTTTTTGCGATTTCAGGGATTGCATAATTTACTGCCGCGAGAGGGTTTTTTTCAAATATCTGCGTTTTAATCGGAGTATTGAATGCAAAGTCAATTGTTTCTTTCATTTGCTTGTCTGAAACTTTTGCATAAATCTGAGTGGTTGTTACCTGGTTATGGCCAAGAAGATTTGCAACAGCATAGAGATCTCTTGTTTTCTCATAGATGTATGTTGCATAAAAGTGTCTTAAATGATGGAACCTGAATTTGTATATTGCAGTGTCTTCTCTATGTTGTGTTTTCTTTTTGTATTTTACAATATAGTCTACTTCGTCTAATTTTGCTCTTTCCCTGGCCTCAGAAAACCAGATGTGAAGGGTTTTAGTTCTTAATCTAAGATCTGGAGATTTGGCAGAAGGTAAAAACCATTTTCCTCCTTCTACTATCTCTATCCATTTCTTTATTGGAGAGATAGCAACTTCAGGAATAGGCACGATTCTGTCTTTTCCGTAATTGCCTTGTTTTTTTCTGTTTGGATTTTTACTATCTCTAATTTTTAAAATTCTCCTTTCAAGATTAATATCAGAGATTTGAAGACTGCAAACTTCACGAACCCTTAAGCCACACACCAGGGCTACGAAACATGCTATTACACACTTAGGCCGAATCATGGCCTCAAATAATTTAATTAATTCTTCTTTTGTTAAGATGTCTGGAAGTTTGTTTTTATTTCCCATTATAAGCTCCTTACGATGTTATTTATTTCTTCAATCATCATTAAACCGGTATTGCTTTCTCTTACTCTCTTTCTGTTTGCGGATATTTGCATAGCCTTCATGATTGATACCTGGCCTTTAGCAAGCTTTTCTTTAATATCTGCTGGAACTCTGCATGCAATCATCCAACGATAAGTAGTTGAAGGATTAAGCTTATTTTTCATCATGTAATCAAGAAGAATGGTTTCAGCGGGTGTGAGTTCTCTTTTTCTTAGTCTGTTTTCTGGAACATTGCGTCTTCCATAGTGCAACTTACCATAAAAGAAATTTCTGGCGTGAGAGAACATATGGATAATTTTATCATCTTCAATTTCAGGCAAGAGTGATTTAAGATCAGATCTTATTCTGTTTACCTTGTCAAAAATGTTAACCTTTTTACCATCTTCTCTTATTTGAGTGTTGATAAATACCTTATCTTTGTTTTTTGACATATACATTTTAGTTTTCTCCGATTTATATATTCGGTAACCACCTGGGGCATTGACATAAAGGATTAGCTGTTTCCGTCGAGGTGTAGGCAGGTCAGAGACCAGTGAATGTTCCTGCTAGAATTCCGGCAAAAAGAGCGATTATAATTTCAATTAGCATGTATTTGATAAACTTAACAAATTTTAATAGTTTTTTATAGTAAGCTATTGAGGACTCCTATGAGAATTCTAAAACATAAGGTTTATCTATTATTTAAGCCTTCTGTTTTTGTAAAACATACGACATACTCCTATTCGTGGTCTATGCCACACTATGATAAGTCGTGGTATGTTTTATTTGGTGAGGGAGCTCTAATCTTTGAAACGACATTTAATGTCAAGTTCTCTAACAGAGTCTCCCTTTCCTATCGTCATAGGATTATGAGTATCTGAATTCTTCCTGTTTTCTTAAGATTGCATAAACGGTGCAACAAAGTTTTCTTGCGGTTGCGCAGATTGCTTTTTGTTTTCCTTTTTTCTTAGCGAGTTTCTTATAAAATTCCTGAAGCTGATTACTCCTTTTTGTTCTTACAAGACTCCAACTTGTTTCAATCAGAATATACTTGAGAGTCTTGCTAGCTTGTTTTATCAATCTGCCAAAGTGCAATGTATTCCCAGATTGTCTTATGCTTGGCACTAAGCCAGCATAGCTGCTTAAATGATTCGCCGATGAGAATCTATCTATTTCTCCAATTTCAGCAACAATATCCAATGATCTTGTTGTGCCAATTCCAGGAATCGTCATTAACAATTTCGCATTTTTATCTGCATAAGACTTTTCTGCAATTGTTTTATCAATTTCCTCTAACTTTTTCTTATGATACTCCAACAAGTCAATATAATGCAAGATTATTTTATCTTCTGGAAATTTTGCTCTTATCCACAATATTGCGCTCTCACATAAAGTTGCATAACCAAGTTCAATGCCTCTTTTTATCAAAATTGCATGAATTCGGTTCTTTATTTGTGTTGTTTGTTTTACAAATGTTCTTCTTTCTCTTGTTACCTCTCTCAATTTTCTGATTTCTTTTGGAGGGATGTAGCTCTCTGCAATAAGATTTGCCCTCAGCAAATCTGCAAGAGTTTCAGCATCAACGCTATCTGTTTTTATTCTTGCTTCTGCAATTGCTCTTGTTCTCGATGGATTTGCAAGTTTCACTTCGTACTTTTTAGCTTCGAGTATTTCATAAATATATTCCCAAACTCCAGTGCTTTCAATAACAATTTTTGTTTCTTCTGGCTTATATTGTTGCATGAAGTTTCCAAAATTGTATTCGCTATTATCGAATTTATCTTCATTAAGTTTGTTTCCTTGCTCATCTTTTACAACTGCAACCGTAAACTGCTTGTGTATATCCATTCCAATATAATTCATCTTATCTTTTTCCTCCTTTCAATAGTTACTAACATTCGTTTATCAGAAAAATTAGTCTGTCGTAAGACGACTAATTTTTCAATCAATCTTTAAAGCCGTTGGCTTTAAACTATTTTTCATAAAGAATTCTCATACCATCTTTGAATAACTCCTCTTCTTGACAGACTTAATTAATACGAGAAATTGCCTATTTTATTATCTTTATTTTATGTTTTATCGATAATATTATCAACTATCTAACCTCACTATTTTTATTTGTAATTTTGATTAACGAACGAAACAATTAAATTTTATAGCTTTTCCAAAACTCTCCATATTATATAAACTTTGGACAGATTATTATTTTTTATAATGATACCGATAAAAAATTACTTGCTTTGTATCATCATAATTTTTTCAAAACATTAATTTCATCAAATGATGCTGAAGAGCCCTTGAATTTTGTTGCATATAATGCCGCTTCCAAAACTTTTGGTCCTTGCACTCTTAAAATACCTTTTTTGTATGCAACATAAACAAGTTCTGTTGAACGAATAAATTTAAATTGCGAAAAAACAGAAAAATTTTTTCTTACTAATTCCACCTTGTAATGCAATTTTTTCATCATTAATTCCTCTAGATTTTCAGGACCCTCGCCTAGCAGCCTTGTTGTACGCTCATCAA
>JACPIN010000016.1 GCA_016188065.1 Candidatus Woesearchaeota archaeon
GGAATGAGAAAGGAATAAGGATTAAAGAGACAATTATGTCTGTACTATCCACATGGAATTTGAGAGGACTTAATACCTATAGCATGCTAAGGCAAACTCTTAGCAGCTAAACGGATACTCATAGAACAAGATTTTAAATCCTCTTAATGGCGCGATTTCGGGTATTGTTTCATAGGGTTTGATTAATTCTACTTCTAATCTTCCTTGAGAAGCATACAATCCTATGATTTTTCTTCTTTCTGTAATATCTTTATAACTTTTAAAATCTCGATGCATGATTTTTTCCCTTATTTTTTACTTTATAATGATTTTTATCTTCTGAGATATGTTTATCAATATATTTATCATAATAAGAAAAATAGAATTACCGGAAGCAGCAAGCAACCCATCAGATGATTTTTTCCTATTCCGACTAAAGAAGGAAGCATTCCAATGAAACTTCCTATGATTAATACAAAAAGACCAATGTAGGAAGACAGCCAGAAACCCATTACAATTATTAGAATTATTATTGCGATGCAAAGCTTTTGGTAATTTATCTTTGTGATTAATGAGGAGAATATTTTTGCGAGCCTTAAGCTGAGAAAGACTGCAATTAATCCTGATGCCAAAGCGACAGCTAAAAATATAATTAGATCTTTTTGAGTTATGGTCTCCATTAATCTGCTGATAACAACAACGGCACCATTTCTTGCTTTGTTAATTGAGGTTATTGCGATGAAACTTGTTACCATGCCCAGTGTTTCTAGAGAACCGACGAGGATTAAAAAACCTTTATCTGTTAACTTGATGATTTGACTTCCGATAATTGCTGCCTGTGCTGGACCTAATCCCGGCATTAAACTTACAAAAGTTCCGACGATGCCTGCACTGCTCATTGCTTTTACAACTTCTATTTTTGGTATTTCTATTTTAGTAATTAATTGCTGAGGGATCTTTACATTGTCTTTTAAGCTGATCAATAAGCCGGCTACCCCGAAGAGGCTGCTCAGCAATGGGAAAAGGGGCTCTTTCATATTGAGATTTAAAACACCAATGCCGAAAATTCCTGCCAACATGAAAATGAAAAATGCCCAAAACTTTTTTCTTTCTCTAAATATCATGTAAATTGAGATTATGACTAGAAGATAGCCTATGTAATTTTTAATTGATGAATAAAGGGCTGGAAGAAATTTCAGCAATAAAGGTGTTAATGCTATTCCCATGATTATTGCAAGAAAACTTCCTAATACCGTTAATGTAACTGCCTCATAACCTTTCCCCTGCAGCAACATTCTGTGCCCTGGAAGAACCGACAATACTTTTCCTTCACTATCTGGAGCACCGAGATAAACTGCTGGAAGAACATTTAAGAAAGTGTGCGTTATCGCCATTGAAACTATTAGTGCAGAGATTATTAAGGGGGAGGTGAATGCTAGCAGGAAGGGTGATATTGAAAAGAGCAAGGTGACTAATAAATTTGTGTGTATTCCTGGAGTGAGCCCGCTGAATATCCCTCCGACTACCCCGATCAATACTGCAATAATTATCTCTATTATCATATTTTTATTTTCTCGACGATAATCTCTAACTCTTTTTTGTACTCGGTTAATTTTCCAATGACTTCTACTTGCGTATTTTTTTCCAATGCCAATGTGTCTTCTTTGAAAATTACTAATGGAATTGTTGCTGATGTATCCTTTATTGTTAGGATGTAAAGACCTGGAGTTTCTTTTATTGAGACTATTGCTCCCTGTACTTTGACTCTTGTTTCAAGCTGGTTTTTGCCGAGAGAGTTTATCTCTGTTAATTTGACTTCTGAATATTCTAATATTAGAAGAACTAAAAATGTGCCCATGACTGAAATGATCAGGGAAACTTTGAACAAAACTTTATCCTGCATTATTTAGAAGAGATAATTTTATATTTAAAGATGTTGGCGTTCCTTCCCTAATTTTTCTAACATATTTTTTATATAGATTCCTTCTTTCATTATTTGATAATTTCCTATACGAATTCTCTTTACTGTTCCATCTCCAATCCTTTTTCTAACCCAACTGTAGCAGATCTCTTTTGGCATTAATTCTCTAATGTTCTGTCCATTAAATTTTTGGCTGAGTTTTGTAAAATGCTTATGAGATTTATACCAACGATGATTTTCTATGGTCTCTAACAGTCTTTGGTGATGGTTCTTTTTATCTTTTAATAGTTCTAATTCAAATATTTTTAATAAACTAATCCAATTGAGATAAACTGTTAGTACATACAAATTTTTGTTTTTGTCTTTTCTTACTCTTCCAACAAATCCTATTTGGTCTAACATCTTTTTGTATTCTCTTACGTATGGGAGGTCTCTTTCAAAAAATTTAATCCACGAATGATTGCTTCCATGCTTGTCTCTGATTGAAAAAAACGTTCCGTCCCCATTGAATAATCCCCTTAAAAATAAGACCCGTAATTTTTCATTGTACTTATCTTCTTCATTCATTATGTATTCCTTTGTTTTCTCTAATATGTTATCAATAATATCTGAAAAAAGAGTATTTTCCATTCTTAACATGATTGAGTATTTTCTTACGATTATATGTTTGTAAACTTTAATTTTGTCTTTATTTAAACCTAAAATAATTAATTCTTTTATAACCTTTTCAATTTCCGGTTTAGGGAGATCATTATTTGAATAGATATAAGTATTTAATCTTCCAATATCTATAAATGGTCTTAGCAGATTTGTGAAATCTTTTATTATTTTAAATGAAGTGTTTGTAAATGTAAACTCTCTCCCCTTTCTCTTTCTTACTTTATTTTTTCTACTTTCGCTTTGGTAATATCCAAGTAGTTTTGAAAAATCCAAGGGTAGTTCTTTGCTGATTGTAATTTCCTTTGGCCCACCATAATTCAGATACCAACATTTCCATTTGTTTTTTCTTCTAGAACTAATATTGGATATCCTGAACGTGTCTTTTCTGGTATCAAACTTAGAATATTAAATTTATCGTTTTTGATTATTTGTCTTTCCCTTCTTTTGTTTTTAATTTCTTCTATTTCAATATTTATTGTGTCCCCCCTATTTAAACTTATTTTCTCTCTTAGATTTTTAGGGATGTAGAATCTACTTTGGGTTATGTATTTTATGAATGAAATAGATTTATCTCCTTTGAATATTCTAACCTCTATAAATTTATGTTCAAACCTTCTATGGTCCTTTGGATTGAGAGATACCCTTTCATCCTTTAATTTGAGAGTTTTCATAGAATTTTTCTAGTTTTTGTTTATAAATGCTTTATGGGTATATGGCAGGCGTGTCAGGTGAAACAAGCAATAAATTTAAATTGATGAGATCTCTTCTTTTGCTTATGAATGTGAAGCAAAAGTTTGAGCTTGTATCGCGTAATACTCAGGAGATCATAACAAGAGAAGAATTGATGAGGTTATTAGAGGAAAAAAAGAGCCCTTCTGCTTATTGGGGAACGGCTCCCACTGGAAGGGTTCATATAGGATACCTTATCCCGCTTCTGAAGATATCTGATTTTTTAAAGGCAGGGTTCAAATTTAAAATTCTAATTGCGGATTTGCATGCTCATTTAGATGACCAGAAGACGCCTTGGAGTCTGTTAGATGCTAGGGCAATTTATTATCAAGAAGCTATTGTTGCTATGTTTGAAGCTTTGGGTGTAGATTATTCTAAATTAATCTTTGTTAGAGGGAAAGACTTCCAAACAAATTCGGAGTATGTTGTGGATGTTTTAAGAATGAGTGCTTTAACTACATTATCTAGAGTGAAGAGATCTGCTGCTGAAGTTGTTAGATTTGGGAAAGAACCGAAGTTAGGCGGTTTTATTTATCCTTTAATGCAGACAGAAGATATTCCTGCTTTAGAAGCTGATGTGGCTTATTCTGGCGTAGACCAAAGAATGATATATGCCTTTTCTAGAGAATTACTTCCTGAGTTGGGTCATAAAAAACCAATTTGTGTATTTACACCGATGTTGCCTGGATTAACCGGAGGAAAGATGAGCGCCTCTAATCCAAAAAGTAAGATTGATCTGCTCGATTCTGAGAAAGAAGTTGCAAGAAAAGTGAATAGCGCATATTGCAAAGAAGGCGAAGTCAAGGATAATGGTGTTTTAGCATTTTGCGAATATTTTTTGTTTCCATATAAAAACAAGTTGAAAATTGAAAGAAATAAGAAATTCGGCGGAGATATAAATTATGGAACCTATAAAGAATTAGAGAACGATTTTGTTAAAAAGAAATTACATCCCATGGATCTTAAACAAGCGGTGAGCAGAGAATTAAATTCTGTCTTAGGGCCTGTCAGGAAAAAATTTGAGAAAAAAGAGAAACTGCTGAAAGAAGCATATCCATAAATTTTAGAGACTTAGAAAAGATTTTAAACTATTACATCTTACTCTCTTTTATGAGAAGCGTTGCGTCTGAAAAATATAATTTACCTGATCGAGGATTTCTAAGTGATTTGGATACTGTCGATTATTATGGTTTGAGTAATTTAAGGAGAGATATTCTGGAAAGAAATTATTTTTTTGATGATGTGAGAAACATGTCTGAAAATTTAGGATTTGTATCACAAGGAGAACTGTCAACAAAAAAAGGAAATTGGTCTATTCATGGTAGAGAAAATTATTTTGTTCCTAACTTTCCTGAAGGGGGGACAAGGGTTGATGGCATGCTTGCCTTGTACCATGATAATAGACACCTTATCATGAAGTTCTCTGAAGGAGACATATCTGAATCTGATTTTATCAACGATTTGAAAATTTTGACAAATGCTTATATTGAAAGGCCTTTAATCAAAGGATTACCCTCTAAGTTCTTAACACCTCAGCTGACGAATATACTTGGATTTGCCGTTGGTGGAATATTTCTTGGGGGTCTTTTAGGATATGGACTTGTACCTAACTTTGAGCGTCCTGCTTATGCAATAGGAGCAGTAATTGGAGAATTCTCCGGACCTTTATCTTTGATGTTAGCTAATAGGATGGGAGAAAAAAGAGCTATTGGGAGATTATCTACATTAGAAGGGTATGCTGTGCAAGATAGAGCAAAATTTCTATTGTCAGAAGAAGATAGGCATTTTACTAAGGTTATGATTCAAAGAGATTTATATCAAGCATTGCTTGATGATGGATCCGGGGTTACTCCGGAACAATTCTTAAATCATATCTATCCACAGATGCCACCTGTTCTGATTGATTCGAGGAAAAAGGAAAGAGAAAAGGAAAAACTTGGAGTTTCTTTAGAGGATATATCCGAAACTGCAATATCCAGGATGGTTAATGTTGTTAGACTCCTACCTAGAGTTGAAGCTGTTTAGAATGAAACCTTTCCATCCAGTCTATTGACTGGTGGCTAACAGCAAACTATTTCTTTTTGCAAACTAAAGAAAAATCTAGTGCGGAAATGCTTCGCACTAGTAAGACTAAGCTAGTGTGAGCTATCTTCTGCAACTTAA
>JACPIN010000018.1 GCA_016188065.1 Candidatus Woesearchaeota archaeon
AAGTTAAGTTAAATTTATATATAAGAAAATTATTCTGTAAACGATAGAGGTGAATCATGGGCTTTAAAGATTTCTTGAAAAGGGGCACAGGTTTGGAGTTAGTTGCTGGAGATGCTTCTAAAGATGACGGCAAGCCGTCAGGAGTAGGCTCTAAGCAGAAAAAAGCAAATAATCCAGGCATTGCTATTTCTAGTGGAGATGAAAAGGTCTTAAGGCAGCTTGAAGTCGAGGTTTCAAGAGCAATAGAAAAGCTTGAAGACATTCGGGACAAATTAAGGGTAAGAAGAGGATTTTAAATTTTAATTATCTAAAATATCCGTCCTTGGGTTGAACTTAAATTGAGCTTCTTTGATTGTTTCTCTTAATATAGTCTCTGCATCCTTTTCCTCTCTAACAGAATAAGTGCTGCAGTATGGGCATTTTCTATCATATTTCTGGCCTTTAAATAATTCTTTATAGAATTTATAGCCGCAGTCAACACAATAAAGCTTCACTTTTTGAGGCCTTTGAACTTGGGCTTGTTCTGGCTGTTGCCTTAGCTTTTGAGTTGTTTGAGCCATTACCGACACAGGCCTTTGGGGCTTAAATACGTCCGGATGCTGCCCTTTGTAGCAGTTTAGGCAAACCCACCCAGAGCCAGATTTATCTGCTTTTAAGTCACCTATCGTAACCCTCTTATTGCAAGACTTGCATACTAATGATTCTATCATGCTTACTTTTATGTATGTCTGGATTATTAAACATTTCGTAACTAAGATTCCAGTAGATGGTTTCAAAAGGTTTATATCTGTATACATCCATTATAGGGTTATGGTAAAGCAAATCTTTGTTAACCTGGCAGTAAAAGACTTGAATAAGGCAATAAACTTCTTTACAAAGCTTGGGTTTAAATTCAATCCAAAATTCACTGATCAAAATGCAACTTGCATGATAATAAGTGAGAACATCTTTGCGATGCTATTAGTTGAAAAATTTTTCAAGACATTTACAAAAAAAGAAATTACTGATGCTAAAAAAAACACAGAAGTTTTATTGGCCTTGTCAGTAGAAACCAGGAAAGAAGTAGATGACTTAATTAAAAAAGCTATAAAATGCGGAGGCAAGGAGCCAAGAGGCCCACAGGATCATGGGTGGATGTATGGGAGAGCCTTTGAAGACATTGACGGGCATATCTGGGAAATATTTCACATGGATGAAAGCAAAATGCCTGAAGGATAATTAGAATAATCTGCAATCAGGAGGAATTATGGCTTATCTAGAAACAAAATATAGGGATAACTTATACGTGATTTTTCGTATAGGTGTAGGAATATTATTTGTAATGTTAAGTATCCAGAAATTATTTGGATTGTGGGGTATGCCTGGTGGGGCAGCTGCATTCGGGACATTTGTTTGGTATGCAGGTATTTTTGAGCTGATGATTGGCTTGTCAATGGCCTTGGGTGTTTTAGTGAGGCTAGCCTCTGGATTTGGGATAGTTATGATGATAGTTGCATACATCTTAGGGCATGTCATCCCTAATCAAATGAATTGGAATCCAACTATGAATATGGGTATGCCGGCGCTTGCATTCATGCTTGCGTTTCTTGTCACATTGGCATATGGTGCAAAAAAAGCAGGTTTGGAGCAAAAAGCCCTCGGGAAAGAAGTGTTTTAAGCTCGGCAGGTTGGCGAGCAATGCAATAATCTACTACTCCACTGCATTAGGCACAGTGTAAAAATATCTGGAAAACATGAAAAAAATTAATGAGCAAGATTTGATTAAAAAATTGAAAGCAGAGGGCTTCAAAGATGTTGGGGTTTATCCGATTTTGCCTCAAGACTTCGGTGAGCACACTCATGAAGAGCACACAATTCATATAATTCTTACAGGGAAATTAATTGTAACAGACAAAAAAGGCACACAGAAACTTAATCCTGGAGACAGAGTCGAGTTTCCTGCAGGAACAACTCATAGGGCAAGAGGCGGAGCTAAAAAAGGCAGCATGATAATCGGGGTTAAAAAATGAAAATCAAAAGTCGCTGTTCTTGGATAAATGATAGCGCATTAATGGGGAAATATCATGATATGGAGTGGGGAGTGCCAGTTCATGATGACAAAAAACTTTTTGAGTTTCTTATTCTCGAAGGCGCACAGGCAGGTCTCACTTGGCAGATAATTCTCAACAAGCGTGAAGGTTACCGCAAGGCATTTAGTTATTTTGATCCGTCAAAAGTTGCTCGCTATAGTGATGAAAACATGGGTCGCCTCCTCGCAAACTCAGGCATTGTCCGTAACCGCTTGAAGATTGCAGCAGCGATTCAAAATGCAAGAAAATTTCTGGAAATCCAGAATGAATTTGGCTCATTTGATTCTTATATTTGGAGATTCGTCAATAATAAGCCAATAAAAAATAAGTTTAAATCAATTAAGGAAATTCCTACGACGACAAAAGAATCCGATGCTATGAGCAGGGACTTGCTAAAGAAAGGTTTTAAGTTTGTTGGCTCTACAATATGCTATGCGTTTATGCAGGCAGTTGGCATGGTCAATGATCACGAAACAAAGTGTTTTAGATATAATGAAATTTAAGGATAGGTTTTAGGGGATAAAATCTAATGAAAATGAAGCCAAGAATCACCCTCATCACAATAGGCGTGGACGATTTGGAAAAATCAATGAGATTCTACCGCGATGGTCTAGGATTAAAAACTGAAGGCATTGTAGGAAAAGAATTTGAATATGGGGCTGTTGCATTCTTTAATTTGCAAAATGGTCTGAAGCTTGCACTCTGGCCGAGAAAAAGTATATCCAGAGATTCAAAAATCCCACAAACGCCAAAAAGCCCGACTGAATTTACAATTGGCCATAATGTAAACAGCAAAAAAGAAGTTGATGCCATCATGGCACAAGCAAAAAAAGCCGGCGCGGCAATAATTAAACCTGCTGGGGATACATTTTGGGGTGGTTATGCAGGTTATTTCCAAGATCCTGACGGGCATATTTGGGAAGTAGCTTGGAACTCAGAATGGAAAATTGAAGAATAATCTTTTAGATTGCAATCAAAAGTTAAAATTATAAACTCCCATTCTCCCCTGTTTATATGTTTAGTGTCGATATCAACCCTATTTTATTTAAAATTGGTTTTCTGGAAATCAGGTATTATGGTTTAGTCTATGTTCTTGGTGTTTTGCTTACGTATTATTATCTAAAAAGAAAAAAAGTGCTTGGCGAAAACGAGTTAGATAGGCTTATGCTGTATTTAACTGCTGGAATGTTTATTGGAGCAAGGCTCTTCGGAATCATAAGCCAGGGCTTTTTCATTTTGTTTAAAGACCCTCTTGAGTTTTTCAGGATATGGAATGGCGGGATGAGTTTCTTTGGGGGGTTTCTAGGAGGTTTGATTGGCAGTTACATTGTTTTGAAAAAAAAGATTTTTTACATTGGAGACTTTGTTGTTGTTCCTGTAAGTTTTGCATTAATCCTTGGAAGGCTTACTAATTTTGTCAATCAGGAGTTAGTCGGCAGGATAACCGATGTAAGCTGGTGTATCAATTTCTCGACGGCATCTGGATGCAGACACCCTTATCAGCTATATGCCGCATTTAGCCATCTGCTAATTTTCCTATTTCTGTTATTTATGAGCAAGAGAAATTATCGGCGTGGAGAAATCTTCTGGGGCTTTGTTGCTGGATACGGATTAATGAGGTTTGCAACAGATTTCTTCAGGGAAAATCCGGTCATTCTTGGCTTGACGGGATGGCAGTGGGCTTCAATTTTATTTTTTATCATCGGGATTTATTATCTGAGAAAGATCAGGGGCAATCTCAGCGATTTACAGGCAAGATAACTATATAAACATCAAAAGCTTTTATAACACATTAAAAAGAGGTGATAGCCATGGCAGCAAAAAAGAGAAAAAGATGAATCAAATTCTGGTTTTCTAATAAAATTTGCATTTTTCTTTTTTTATTTTTCCCGTCGATAAAATTTCAAATGATCTTTTCAAAAATAAAATTATAAAAAGCTATTTAAATGATTAATGTTCTCAATATAATTAAATTTAATCAAAAAAAAGAGGTGATATGCTAATGGCTGCAAGAAGAAGAGCAAGTTCTGCAAGAAAGAAAACAACTGCTAGAAAAACTGCAAGAAGGAGAAGATAATTTTTTCTTTTTTTTATTTGCTTTTTTTAAAATTTTCAAAAAATCTATCCGCCGCGACTGGGATTTGAACCCAGATATCCCGAAGGAAACAGGATTTTTACATACCTTAGCAATCCTACGTAACTTTTTGATGAAACTTTTCCCAAAAGTTTCTGCGCAATACCAGGTTATGCGATCGCGGCTTGAGAGAAACGAGAATATTTTGTTTTATAAATGTTATCAAAACACTTAAAAATAGAGTATTTCTTTTTTAATGTCAGCGCGATAGAACAGTTAGGAGTGTTCGTCGGGCCCATAACCCGAAGGTCGCTGGTTCAAATCCAGCTCGCGCTAATTATCGTCACTTTTATATAATCTTAAATCAGGACCAAATCAATGAGGATAACAACTTCAAGAAAAGAAATCACAGACATTACTAAAGCATGGCTCGCTATAACAATCGCATTTGCCATTGTTCTCTCAAAAAGCGAGTTAAATTTTATACAATCAGTTTTAGTCTCTGCTATTGCAGTCGGTTTAGGCTTTTTATTGCATGAGTTAGGTCATAAGGTTGTTGCTCAATACTACCGATGTTTTGCAGAATTCAGAAGCTTTGATTCTATGTTGCTTCTCGCAATTGCAATGAGCTTTCTTGGATTTGTATTCGCTGCCCCTGGTGCAGTTATGATCTCTGGCTATGTCAATAAAGAAAGGAATGGCAAGATAAGCATCGCTGGTCCGGCAATAAATATTGCTCTAGCCTTAATCTTCATCTTATTAAATTTTATTTTTGGAAGTAATATAATTTTTCTTTACGGCTTCAGGATAAATGTATGGCTTGCATTATTTAACATGATTCCCTTAGGAAATTTTGACGGATCAAAAATATTTAGATGGAATAAAAAATTATACTTTGGATTTGTTGCAATAGCATTAGGATTATTTTTTATATGAAACTTGACGACATTGCTGAGAAAGCTGCATTATGTACTTCAGTAAATTTGGGAATTCCCGCATTTATTCTGGTTGAAAAATATATTTTGGGAAATATTCAAGGAAGTTTTAGGGAAAATTATAACAGGTTGAAAGAGGGATTATACTTAAACAGAGAAATCTATAACCTGCTGGAGGATATACAAAACATTTAAAAGTTAAAGTGATTTAGTTTTTATAGAGGTGTTATTATGAAAAAAATATTCTTTGCCATGGTCTTTTTAATTTTTATAATGAAGGCATCCGCACAGGTCGAAGTTTCGGAAAATGCTGCACTTGAAAATGATGTAGGGATAACACCCGATTCCAATTTTTACGGTCTTGAAAATGCTATGAAAAGAATAAGGCTGGCTTTTACATTTGGCGACGAGGCTAAAGCAAGAAAAGAGCTTGAATTTGCGCAAGAAAGATTAAAAGAAGTTAAATTAATGATTGAAAAAAACAAGATAGAAGCTGCAGGCAAGGCAGAAGCAAAGCATAAAGAGATTATTGCAAGGCTAAAAGCAAAGGTTGAGATGGATGTAGAAGGTAATGATGAAGAAGTAGAGCTGCAATCTGAAATTGTATCAAGCATTGAGGAGCAGGAGATTGAGATTGAAGATATCAAAGCCAGAATTCAGGTAAAAGGTGAGTTGAGTGACAATCAAAGGCAGCTGCTTAACCAGCTTGTTGAGAGTTTAAAGGCAGATAATAAAGAAATCAGGTTGAGAATTGATGCCCGCGAGGATAAATTAAAAGCAAGATTGCAGGCAAAAGGGATTAATGAAGAAGAGATTAAAGCCAGATTAGAAGAGAAAAAAGAAATTGGACTGGATAGGGCGCTGAGAGAAAGGATTGAGAATGTTAAAAGGCAGATTGAAAAGAGCGAAGAGTATTTGAATAAGAAGGATGCAACTGAAGCTGAAAAATTGAAAGCAGATTTGCAGATAGCAAGAGAGAAGCTTGGTTTGGCTGAGGATGAATTAAAGATAGGAAATTATGAAGAAGCTAAGAAATTAATTCTGGAATCTTTGAAATTAGCAGTGCTGATAAGAGGAGATGATAAGTTTAAGGAAGAAAGGGATAAACTAAAAGAAAGGAAAGTTAGCGAGGAATTAAGAAAAGAAAAATTGGAAAATGCAAGGGAAATAGTTAAAGAAAGAAGTGAAAGAATAAAAGAAGTGCGCGAGGAGATAAAAGAAAGCAGAGGAAAGAAAATTGAATCTTATGATGAAGACGACGACAAAGATGAAATTGAGGATGATGACGAGGATGATTTAGAAGAAAGAAAGGAAAATAAAATTTAATAAAGAATTGTATTACTATGATTTGTTAAGTCTGTATCGAGAAACAGCGAAACTTCCTTGAGATAAAACAATCACTCTATCACTTATCAAATAATTCAGAACAGACACTGATTCTCCTGTAGTTAAATCCCCTAATTCTTTATAATTACAAAAACTTCCTAAGATTTCTCTTCTAGACAATATCTCCCTGTCTTTGAAAAGGTCATGAAGAACCGGCTTTACTCTCTTTGCTAATTCCTCTAACGACCTTCCTTGATACTCATCTGGCATGAAGAAATAAAACAAGAATAAACTTTATATACCTTTCTTATTTTAAAGTGATAAAGTGATAATGGTTAGCGGGGGTTATTTTTGGATTGAAGCAATATCTTTAGTAATTTTGATTGTGGCATTTATTATTTTACTCAACGCCAAAAAAAGAGACATTACAAATTTCCTCAAAAACAAGCTTTCAGGTGTATTTTTATTGGTAGTAATTTTCTTGATTGTTTTCATAATCGGTTTTTTTGTTGCTGCTTTATCAGTGCTTGCATTCTTAGTGAGCTTCATCTTGCTCTTGGTAGGCTTTGTCTTCAGCAAAAGAGTTGAAATGCGCCGTGAGCTTAAAATCTTCAGGGGGAAACTAGAAGAGGAGAGTATAAATCCAAAAGTTGATGCAATAAAAAAAGAAAGCAGAGATCTTGAGAAGGAAAAGAATTATCTGGAAAAGGAGAAAAGCAAACTTGAAGAATTCAAAATCCGCCTTGATAATGAGAGAAGAAATATAGATGCTAAAAATAAAGAATTAAATGAAATCGAGAAGAAAATAAGGGATCAAGAAAAAGAATTTAAAAAGAAGCAGGACGAAATACAGTTTGAAAGCGAGAAGCTCGAAAGGGAAAAGGCAAAAATCAATGAAAGGGAAAGCAGGCTGAATGAAGAATTAAGAAAAATTGACGACAAAAAGAAAGATGCTGAAAGCCTGAAGCAGGAATCAAAAGCAATTGAGCTAAAAGCTTCCGAAGAAAAGAAAAAGCTAGCAGAGGAAAAAAAGATGTTTGAAAAGGAGAAGAAGGAATTCGCTGCAGAAAAGAAAAAGCTTGTCAAGATAAAGAAAAGCAAGCCTGCTTCTATGCCAAAACAACAGAGGCTAAAACAAAAGAAAAAAGCAAGTAGGAAAAGGTAATTTTATAACTCGCTACAGCACAGTCTTCTAGCATGAAATTGAAGATTAATGGAAGATTATACTCAGTCAAAAAAGTTGGACTTCTTGGCAGCATTCTTGGCTTGATGTTCTCGAGAAAAAGAAATCTCTTATTCCATCTCGATAATAAAAAGAGGATCATCCACAGCTTCTTTGTCTTATATTCAATAGAACTTTATTTCCTTGATGAAAAATTTAACGTTGTTGAAAAATCTGTATTAGCGCCGTTTTGGTTTTACATGCCTAAACACAAAGCTAAGTATCTTGTTGAGATTCCTCTCTGAGGTGAAAGTATTTTTTACATTGCTGCACTAATATTTCATAATCATCTTTTCTTCCTGTCACAGTATTTGAGTCTAGTAAGTTATCTCCACTGTCATAAAATGCATATAGGATTAATCCAGTAATCGGAATTTCTGTAATCATTGTACTAGACCTTATTGGAACTTTAATTATGTTTCGTTGAAACTTGATCTCTGGCAGATTTCTTGAGGAGATTTCAAATACATGCTGCTCTAGAGATTTTAATTGTTCTAATGCCATATCCTTATATAAGGAGAAAAAAGATTATAACCTTATCTATATTTGCAAATGTACTATGTTTAAATAATTTGTGATT
>JACPIN010000019.1 GCA_016188065.1 Candidatus Woesearchaeota archaeon
ATGAAATATTATTTGCGACATTTGCTGCAGCTCCCGGTATATACGCTTCCTTTTCCGCTTTAAGTATCGGAACCGGAGCTTCTGGCGATATTCTTGATACGGTACCATGAATATGCTTATCTAACATAATGTCCCCTACAACAAGAATTCTTTTTTTAGAAAACTCAGATAAATCCATAGAATAAACTGAAAAGGTATAATTTAAAAAGATTTATGGTTTTAAAGACTAAAAGCTTTTCTTACATCTTCTTTCAAATAAGGAATAATATCGTAATTTCCTATTTCATCGGGATTTATCCAAGTAAAATTTGTGAATTCTTTGCTTAACCTTACCTTGTTATTTTTTGCATCTACAAGGAAACAGAAACCAACTGTATTTTTCCCACTTGGGCGTGTAAATGTATAATCTGAAATATATTTTTTTGCCTCTTTTATTTCCAAATTTGTTTCTTCTTTGATCTCCCTTTGCAATGCTTGAAATAAAGTCTCCCCTGAGATCACTTTTCCTCCTGGAAGTGACCATTTATCCGGATGCATTTCCATTTTTGAATTTCTTTTTAATAAAAGAATTTTATCTTTGAGCTTTACAATTCCGGTTACAACTACTACATGCTCTTCAGGCATTCTATGACCTCTTCTGGTGAAATACTTTTAGTTAAATCTTCGTGATATTGATCAGACATATAATAATCATGCAATAAGTTGGAGGTTATAATTTTTAAGAACGCGTAAGATTCAATCTGCCATGGCGGGGTTGTGAAGAATAAAGCTACTGTTGGTTTTTTCATTGTGATTGCTAAGTGTAAATGCAGAGAGTCTCCTGTAATCAATATATCACATATACTCAAAACCGAGCAGAACTCTTCTAATGTGTTGTTAAAATCATTTGTGATTGCAAATTTCTTCAGTTCTTCTTGCTTGGTTAATTCATTGGGACCACCAAGCAATACAATTTTATAATCATTTTTTATTTTATTTACTAATTCTTTTACTCTGTCTAAATGCCAGGTTTTTGAAGGGAATCTAGAAGCTGCACCGATGTTTATTCCTAAGATTTTATCTCCTTTTTTTAGATTATTTTTTTCAAGGAAATTATTAAGATATTTTTCATTTATTTTTGGCTTAAATGAATAATCCTGCTTCCTATAATCCAAATTTAAGGCTTCAAAAATCATTTCTTGATAGGATTTTCTAATCTTTCTATTCAAATGATCTGAAAAAGCTGCATGCAAATAAGTTTCAGCACCTTTATTGAATGCGGATGGATGACCATCTTTATCAAAATAGTAGCCAAACTTCTCTTTTGAGTTTACAATATTTGCTAACAACGTAGCCGGGGAGGCTATTTCCAAATTAAATAAGATATCAAAATTTTCTTGCTGTAATCTTAAATAAATTTCTGGACTATAAACTAATATTTCATCAATATGCTGGCTATTTTCTAAAAAAAATTTACATTCTTCAGATGTTAGCCATGCAATCTTTATATTCTTTCCATATTTTTCCTTTATTGCAGATAATATTGAAGTGCTTCTGACTACATCCCCCATTGCCCCTAATTGTATGATTAAAATCTTTTTTTCTATTGGCTCATAAAATATGCAATCTGAACAATCTTCATAACCTTCTGACTTCATGATCTCACATGCATATATCCCAGGAAAGGACTTACAATCCCTATTAAATTTCATATTAACCCCATTATACCTCGGAAGTTATGTTTTTAAATTTAGTTATTAAATAGAAATTATGAAAATCTATGTTGCTGGATGCTTAAGAGAAGAAAAAGACAGGGCTAAGCTAGAAGAGGTTGAGAAACTATGTAAAGAATTTGGAGAAACTTATCTGCCTCACAGGGATGCAGGAATTTTTGAAGATGGGGGGGATTCTAAGAAGATTTTCAAGGAGAATAGGGATAAAGTAGATTGGTGCGATGTTATTGTTGCTTTATTTGATTGGAAGGGGATTAGTTCCGGGACTTCCTGGGAAATTGGATATGCTTATGCTAAAAACGTTCAGGTGATTGCTTTAGTTGAGGATAAGAAAACTGTGAATAAGGATTTTAGGATTTGTGTGATGTGCCATAATTCTGTTGAGATGGTTGAGAGTTTGGAAGGGTTGAAAGAGAGATTAGAAAGTTTTAAATAGTAGTGTGTATTGGGTGTGTATATGTCAGAGATTCAAAGAATAAATATAACTCTGCCGAAGAAATTGCTTAATAGATCTAAAATTTTGGTAGATGAAGGACTTTATAGTAATTTTTCTGAACTTGTTAGAGAAAGTTTGAAGAATGAAATTTTGCTTGACGGCAATCTTGTAGAGGATAAAAAAAATAAAATAATCCTTGGTAAATTATTTGAAGAAGAACTTGGCAAGGGAGAAGATACCTCCAACCTAAGTCGGGATGAGCTAGTTAGGAAGATTAGAAAAACCAGGGATAAATTGTGGGAAGAAAAATATAAAAGATGGTTCAAGAGGTCGGCAAGTTAATAATTGTGCTTGATAGTAACGAATATATAAGATTCTTAAATGAGCAGAATCCACTCCTTGGCAAAATTTTTTCAAAAAAAGAAATTTCAGTATACACTACTGATTTGATTGTTAGAGAAGTATTAAGAAACCTTAAAACCGATATTGGAAAAGAATTTTATAAAGTAATCGAAGAAAATAAAATCTTATTTTACCCGAGTAGCCTTTACTATTCATTATTTAAAAAATATAAAGATCAAGGCTTTAAAAAAGGAGATATAATTATAGCTTCTTTCTGTGAGGGTATAATGGCTAAGTACTTAATCACAGAAAATAGACACTTCCTTAAATCTAAGGCACAAAATTTTCAAATCTTAAGTTTGAAAGAATTCTTGAAAAAATTTGGATTAATCTAAAGTCCTAGTTGACTTAACTTCTAGATTTTCCCTCCAGCCATCTTTGTATTTTTTCTTTTTGAATCTCAAATCTTTTTGCAGAGAAATCCACATGAAAAATCTTGCCGGAAATAATTCCAAAGTCCAAATAAATTCCTTGAAGCTTTTAGGATAAGCGAAAACGTAATGCAGATTTGTTAATCCTCCAATGAGCTCTCCCGAAAAAGATTTAACTTTTGGAAAATCTGGTGCGTATTTTGTTAATTTAGAATGCGAGTCTGCAGCTCTTTTTTTCTGCTTCATCCAATCTTTAAAGTGAGTTGGCCATTTAACATAGACCTTTGCGTTTTCAGCGTAAGCAATTTTATATCCATTTTTGTAAAAATAATAAGGGATAATTGTATCTTCAGCTACATCAATTGGAATTTCTTTTACGACCCCGTTTCTAAATGCAAACAGGTAACCTGTAGTTTCTAAAAACTTTCCTTGCTCGTACCTTTTTTTTCTAGAAATTTCATGGGCTCCAACGTCTACTAAGAAATGACTCCAGTAACCAAATTTATCACCTCTTGAATTAATTGATACTGGCCTGCCAGAAACACAACCGACTTCAGGATCTTTAAATTTTTTTAGAATTTCAGCTATAGAAGTTTCAGAAACATAAACATCCCCATCTGTTAAAATCAAAATGCTGTTTTTATCTTCAGACCATAGCTTTTGAAATAATAAGTTTAGAGCCTTAGACTTTCCTTGATCTGGATCTTCAAAATATTCTATTCTTTTGTCTTTTGGAAACTTCTCTTCCAGCATCCACTTAGTTTCCGGAAATGGATCTGAAACAATTAATTTTGTATTTCTAGGTAATTGTTTTAAAATTGATGAAACTGCTTTCTCCGTAGCATTAACTTCCCCGTAGCTTGTTATAATAATATAATTCATATTGATTTATATAAAAAATGTAATTTTAAATGTTATTGTAATTCAATTTCCTGATCGGTTTGGAGGATAAACACTTTCTTTTCCTTGTTCTTATTTAGGGTTTCCAACCTGCATTTTGACTTGCCCATCTTGCCTATTTTTGAAAATTCAAGATTTTCTACAGTAAATATTTCCCTATCTAAAAGGAATTTATCTCCTTTTTTTAATTGGGCGACAACAGTCATAAAAGTTATAGCTTTGGAGAGTTTTATAAGGTTTTTTATGCTGAATTAAACAATGCGAGAAGCTATCTGTGCTGCAATCATTAAAAAAGAAAAAGTCTTGGTTGTTAGAAAGGAACAAGCATGGATACTCCCGGGAGGTAAACCAAATTCTGGAGAAAGTGACATTGAATGTTTATGTAGAGAGGTTAGAGAAGAACTTTCTGGAATGGAATTGGAGAACTTTAGATTTTATAATCGATTTGAAGGGATTGCTCCTCATAAAGGGGATTTGTTGCAAGCAAGAGTTTATTTTGCCGATACTAAAGTTAGTAATTACACCCCTTCTTCAGAAATAGATGATGTTGGATGGGCTAATCGAATTGAACAATATAATTTTTCAGATATAACTAAAAAAATAATAAAATCTCTTTATGATGGGGGTTATTTAAAATGAAAAATGCAATAATCCTGTGTTCTGGAGGGTTGGATAGCGTTGTGACTTCTTACAAAGTTAGAGGAGAATATGGAAAAATGAAGTTTCTATTTTTTGATTACAACCAAAGGAGTTTAAGAGAAGAGGAGTTCTGCTCTAGGAAAATTGCTGATAAATTAAATGCAGAATTTATTAAGATAGATTTGAAATGGCTGGGAAGAATAAGCGGGTCTTCTATAAACAAAAGAGGAAAATACAAAGAAACTAGCGAGAAAGATTTGGAAGATTCTAGCAAAGAAATCACTAATTGGTGGATACCTGCAAGAAACTCTGTATTCTTAGTCAATGCTTTAGCTTTTGCCGAAGCTGAATTTTTAAAGAATAAAGAGAGATATGATATCCTCATCGGGCTTAAGAACGAGGGGAGAGAGCATATGAAAGATACATCTCCTGAATTTGTAAAAAAAATAAATGAGCTGGCTGAAGAAGGGACTCATGACGGCGGATATAAGATTATTGCACCTTTAATTGAACTTGATAAGACAGAGGTAATTAGACTTGGAGAGAAATTAAAAGTTCCATTTGAATTAACTTATAGCTGCTATGTTGAAAGCAAAAATAAATTAGAGCATTGCGGAAAATGCCTGAATTGTGTGCTGAGGAAAAAGAGTTTTTATTGGAGTGATGTAAAAGATCCAACAAGTTATGCTTTGTACCTAACTTGATCATACCATGTCTTAAATTCAACAGGCATTGATCTGTACATTGGCTTTGCTATGTTCTCTCTGAAATAATCCATTGTTGAAACTACAGAGCCAACGGTTTTTGTCGGAAGCTCATGCTTGAGATGGTATGTAACTCTTTGCGGTTTTATCAAGGCAGCCACAAGCGACCTTGGCATCAGACCAAAACGAGTTTTCGTTGCTGGCCCTCTCATTAAATTTAGTAAAAGATTTAGATAAGGATTCTTTCTCTTTAATTTAATATGCTGCCATCTATCCCAATAGTTTAGCATTTCAGCTGAATCTGCTTCCTGTTTTATAAAACCATCTTGAAGCGCTCTTCTGTAAAGAGGAGTTCCTTCAAAGAAAATCAGATTATTTACTGAGAGATAAAAAGGAGAGGGGATTTGCAATACCAATCTTATTGTTTCTAAAATATCTTCCGAGCTTTCATAGGGATTGCAAGAGATTACGTCGTACATAACTGTTAATTTATCCTTGAACTTATTAAGTGTGTTTGCTGCTTTTAGCAATTGATTTTTTGTTATGAATCTGTTGTATACTTCCTTATTTAATCTATCCGAGCCTGATTGTATTCCAATAATAATGTCTGTTAAACCTGCATCCACCATCAATTTTATCTTCTCTTCTGATATATGCTCACCTGACATAGAGGCTGGCTCTGCCAAGCATTTTAGTCTTACTCCAATTTTTGATGCAATGTATTTTTCTGAAAACTCTCTAATCCAGTTTATGTCACGGATAATGAATGTTTCATCTCTCAAATCAAATGCATTAACATGAGGAAACTTTTCATGCAATCTTTTCAATTCTTCAATAACATAATCAACTGAATGCGTCCTTAAAATATCTGATTTCCCCTTGTATAATTCACGAAGAATATTGTTAGTGCAGAAAGCACATGCCTGCGGGCATCCCCTCTCTGTCTGGAAATAAATTATTGTTCCTAGATGTCTTGGCTGGAACTGGACTAATTCTCCTTTTTCCAAGATTAATTGCTGATCGATATCGTAATCGGGATGTGCTAATTGATCTAGATTCTGAATTGGAGTTCTAACTGGATTTTTGAACTCTTTGCCATTTTTTCTGATGTAGAGATTCTTTATGCTGTTTATATCATGGTTTTTTTCTAATTTTTCTGCGAGCTCAATTAAAGCCTCTTCTGCTTCACCTACCGCAACAATATTGCAATGTTGAAAACACTTTTCCGGATAGAAAGTCGGAGCTGCCCCGCCCCAGACAACTGGAATCTTTCTGTTTTGGTAATGCTCAATTAATTGCTTGGCCCTTGTTGAGGTTGAGGACATTGCAGTGATTCCAATTAGGCCAGAGCCTTCTACTGCTTTATCCAGCTGATTAAGAACTGATTTTTTATAAGTTAAAGAGTAGTCTTTTTCTGGAAGCGTTAAAAAAATCATTTTCACTTCGTGGCCTGCCCTCTTCAAACAGGCTGAAAGAGTCCTTAACCCCTGATCTGCAGGGAATGTGGATGTTGATAGTAAAGAGATTTTCATTTTTCCCCTTTATATAAATCGAACATACTTATTTAAAACTTGCGACCGCCTTAATTTTTCTTACTTTTCTCATCGTCTCTTTTCTCAATTTATAAGTGTCTGCCCACATAGCATAGCCGAACCACCCTTGTAAGCAATTGTATAAATCATCAATGGCGAACGCCCCCCCACCTTCGCAGAACTCTAATTTTTCTTTAAAATTCCTTTCAAACTTCTTCAAGTTGCTTTTTCTTAATAATTTGTGATAATAAAATACCCTGTAACCTAAAAAAGCAATTCCATTTCTTAAAGGAATGATATTTGACTTGGTTGGGTGCAATTCTAATTTTAAATACATTAAATATTTGCTGATTTTGTCTTTATACTCCAATAATTTTTCTTTATTATCATGCAGAATTACAAAATCATCCACATATCTGATGTAATATTTTGCCCTTAATTTATTCTTGACAAATTGGTCTATCTCATTAAGGTAAACATTGGCGAAAAATTGAGATGTTAGATTCCCTAAGGGCATTCCCTTCCCTTTTCTTTTCGTGTTAAAATTATTTAATATCTGCTTGACTAGCCATATTGCTTTCTTGTCTTTTATTCTTCTTTCAATAATTTTCAATAAGACTTCATGATCTACTGTTTCAAAATAATGCTTGATATCTGCTTTCAATGCGTAACCTATAATGTCATTTCTATTACAAGGATTATCGATTAATTTTCCATTCTTGCTTACTTTTCTTTTAAACTCGTCAAACCTTTGAACTGCTCTTAAAGTTCCTTTGTATTTTCTTGATGCATATGAATCGTGGATAAATGTAGGGTCAAAAATCGGCTCTAAAATATTGACTAAAGCATGATAAACAACCCTGTCTCTAAATACTGATGCATGGATTGTTCTTGTTTTTGGATCTCGGATAATAAATCTCTTTAATGGAAATGGTTTGTATGTTAAGGATTTTAGCTCTTGATTTATCTTTTGTAATTCTTTTTCTAAATCTTTTTCGAACTTAACAACATATGGCAGAAAGGATTTATTTTTTCTTGCTTTTTTGAATGCTAATTTTAAATTCTCTATAGAGCAAAGTTTTGAATATAAATTATTATAAGTCTTCATTGTGAAAAGTCCTAGAGCTTGGGTTATTCCGAGGGCAGGAGTCTCGTCTTTATGAGATTTCGAGTTCTGCGGATTCCTGTAGCAATTGAGGTTGACCCTATCCGATTCGGCATTGAACCTCGCGACAGCTGTAGCAAATTCATCAAATTATCACCATAACTCTAGTGTTTCATTCAAAGCTTACCCAAGGCTTTTCATTATTACTAACTATCGCTATTGAATTTCATGACATATAGACTTAAACCGTCCATGCCGTAATGAACTTGCATGTAGCCCAAGTTACTATCCTTCATAGATTTTTCTTGGATTAAGAAAAATCTCAAAATAATCTCTAGGACAA
>JACPIN010000021.1 GCA_016188065.1 Candidatus Woesearchaeota archaeon
CTTCTTGGGAATGGCCACATTGAAGTGTAGAACATTTTTATCATCTTGCTTTTGTACTTTATCGGATTGTAGTGCAATCCTAGGAATTTCATTGTCCGCTTTATCGGAAAGTATTCTGCAGTGTAAACCGAATTATGCTGCCTGATGAATCGCTCTATCAGCAGCTTATTCTTTGGAAAGTTGTGAAGTTGTGTAAAATAGAGGTTTGAGTTCTGAGTCGTTGGCAGCTCTAAATCTATCATTACAGGCAGCTTATCCGGGATTTCTTTTAGCGTCCTGATTATTGCTGATCTTTTTGAGAATGGCGAATACCAATATCCTTCTTCTTTTTTCAGAACCGGCCAGTATATTATTTCTTTGATATTTTTCTTTTCTATCTCTGGCAATATCTTTTTGAATTCTGCCAATGAACCAGAGACCACATATAACTTTGTCTTGAAATCGATTAATTTTATTTTTTCAAGATTTTCTTTAGTCGGGAATTCCTCAAAGAAGCTTACTATCATATGAATACATTGCTTACATCAGTATAAATATATTTGGGAAAAATTTAAAAGATAGGAGGTATTTTCTCAATTGAGAGGTGTTTAATGGAATTCATTACTGGAGTCTACCTGTTTTTTATTTTTGCGAGCATGTACAGTGTTTTTTTAGTTTTGCTGATTTATTTTAGAAACCGGCACAACTTATACTTTGAAAGAGATGCCAAAAGGTTATACGATATTAGCGTTGTTATTCCTGCATACAATAAAGAAGATAGCATACTTAACACTGTCAATGCGGTGAAAAGTATAGACTACCCTAATGACAGGATTGAGATCATAGTTGTTGACGATGGAAGCAAGGACAGGACTGCTGAAATTGCGATGAAGATTGACGGGATAAGATTTTTCAAGAAAGGCTATAATTCTGGAAAATCTGACACGGTTAATTTCGGGATAAAAAATGCTAATGGAGAGATAATTGCGATTATTGATGCTGATTCTTATCCTGAAAAAGATTCTTTTAAGAAAATGATCGGGTATTTTGACGATCCTGAGACGGGAGCGGTTACTGCAAGCTGCTTTGTTAAAAACACTGGGAAATTAATTGAAAAGCTGCAGGCTGTTGAATATTTTTTGATCGCATTTGGCAGGAAGATACTTGACTTCGTCGACAGCGTCTATGTTACTCCAGGAAGCTTGAGCATGTACAGGAAAAAACTGCTTGATGAAGTTGGCGGGTTTGATACAAATAATATAACAGAGGACATTGAAATAGCTTGGAAGATTTTAAAGAGCAAGTATAAGAACAGAATGTGCCTCAGCGCGAAAGTCTATACTGATGTTCCTGACAACTTAAGAAAATGGTGGAGACAGAGGCTGAGGTGGAATGTCGGCGGGTTCCAGACTGTGCATAAGTACAGAGATAGTTTTTTTAAAAGAAACTTGAATATGTTTGGCCTTTTTGTTGTGCCTAGATTTTTTATATCGCATGTGCTGAGCATTACTGGCTTTTTTGTATTTGTTTATGTGTCTGGAAAGGAAATTGTGCAGAAATCTATGTACTGGCTATTTTCCATACAAAACGGGAATACTATCTTTGAGATGCCAAGATTGTTTTTAATTCCTAGTGTGTTTACATTTTTTATCTTCTTGCTGTTTGCCTTTACATTAATCTTCACATACATAGGATTAAAGACGATGAACAAGGCGAATATTGGATTCAAAGCAAGCTTTACAATCTTATTTTATCTTGTGTTTTACTTAACTTTATATCCTCTTGTTTTGTTGCACTCACTATATCTGCTTGCAGCCGGCAATATTAAATGGTAAAATCATGGCAAGATTTGGCGATTTATTTTGGAAGGCACTGGTGCTTACTGTAGTTGTGTTTTTACTAGGAGTTCTGCTGGGATTTGCGCTTGAAAGAAACCGGATTGGGAACATTGAGAGAGAATTCCAGAGAATAGATTTGCAGTGGAATGATGCCAAACTGCAAACTCTGTATTATCAAAATCTGGAGCCTAGGTTTTGTGATTCTGCAATTAAGGCGAATTTAGATTTTGCTGATAAAGTGTATGAGGAAGGATTGAGGATAGAGGAATATGACCGAGCAAGCTTCTTGACTAGCGATCTTGAATTGGAGAAGAAGAAATATGCCTTGCTGAAAGTTGAGTTCTGGCTGAATAGCATCGTTCTGAAAGAAAAGTGCAAAGCCAATTACGTAAACCTGGTGTACTTCTTTGCAAATGATCCTGAATTCAATGCAGAGGCTGAGCAGGATACACAGGCAGAGATACTAAAAGACCTGAAAGAAAAATACGGAAAAGATTTGATGCTGATTCCTTTGCCGATAGACTTGGATATTTCCATGATAAATATAATTAAAGAAACTTATGACATCACAAGGACGCCTACACTTCTGATAAATGAAAAGACGAAACTAGAAGGACTGCAGAACCTTGAGGAGCTTTCTAAATTAATAAAGAATGGGCAGCTGTGATCTTTGCGGGAGAGAAGCTGGATTGTTTAAAGTAAGAATAGAAGGGAGCTTAGTTAATGTATGCGAAAAATGCGGCAGATTCGGAAAAATTATTGAGAAGAAAACTGAATATTTTCCCGAGACTAAAAAATTGACTGTAAATGAGATCGAGGAAGAGATTCTTGTAGAGAGTTTTAATAAAATAGTTAGAAAAGAAAGAGAGAAGAGAGGATTGACTCAAGAAGAATTAGCGAAAACCATAAACGAAAAGGTAAGCCTAATACAGAAATTAGAAAACAAGGAAATTGAGCCGGATTTTAAGATTGTAAAGAAGCTAGAAAAATATTTTGGGATTGTTTTGACTGAAAAGCAACAGCTTATAAAAGAAAAAATCAAGCATTACGAAATCAAATCCTATACTTTAGGAGACTTGATTCATGAAAAGCAAAAAGGAACTGGCTAAAAAACTTTCTTATCTTGACAAGTTTGATAATCCTGTTGTGAATCTCGAGCAATATTCTACCGATTCTGAAATAGCAGCTGAAGCGTTATGGTTTTTACACATGAATAATGGGATAAATGGAAAGATACTTGCTGATCTTGGATGCGGCAACGGGATTTTGGGGATAGGCTGCCTGCTGCTTGGGGCTGAAAGGGTTTACTTCGTCGAGAAAGATAAAAACGCAATTGATCTTGCTAAGAGAAATTTTGAAACTTTGAAGTTGAGAAATGGAGCCTTTGTCAATAAAGACGTTTTTGAATTTGATAAGAAAGTTGATGCCGTGATTGAAAACCCCCCTTTTGGAGTTCAAGAAGAGCACGCAGACAGAGTATTTTTAGATGCTGCAATGAAAATCAGCGATAAAATTTATAGCTTCCACAAGCTTGAGAGCCATGATTTTCTGGAGAAATATTGCAATGGCTTCAGAGTCGAGCTTTTATTTTCCTTTAATTTTGTTTTGAGAAAAACTCAGAGATTTCATAGGAAAGAAAAGCATTATGTAAAAGTTGGGTTCTTTAAGATAGACAGAAAGGTTTAAAAGTGCTGTAAATTGTGGCAGAGAGATGGAAGTTCAATTTCTTATTGAGGAAAAAAATAAGGTCAAAGTCGAGATAAAAGGCGAGGGGCATACATTGTGCAATCCTCTTGTCAAGGAGCTTTGGAAAGACGATAAAGTTGATATTGCCGGCTATAGCATTGATCATTCTCTTGTCAGCAACCCTTTTTTGACTGTTGAGGGAAGTGATGCTAAAAATAGCTTAAGAAAAGCGATAGAAAGATTAAATAAAAAAGCAAAAGACTTGGATGATAAATTTAAAAAGGCCAAATAATTTTTTTATTTATGAGCTGGAAAAAGCTTTGGTGGTTTATCTGGAAAGATGATAGTTTTGCTAGCCTTTTGGTGAATATTTTAATTGCGATAGTTCTGATCAAATTCGTTGTTTATCCTATCCTTGGCTTGATTTTGGGGACTAGCTTTCCTGTTGTTGCAGTTGTCAGCTGCAGCATGCAGCATGATGCTACTAATTGCTGGGCTGACTGCTATTTGAAAGGACAGGGCAATTTAAATTATTGCATGAACAGAGAAGAGAATTTATGCGGGAAAAATGCGGAAAAGAATTACTGGGGTGCCTGCGGCGAGTGGTATGAAAATAAAGGAATTACAAAAGATGAGTTTGAAGAATTTCCGCAGAAGAATGGCTTTAACATAGGGGACATCTTTGTGCTGAAAAAAGCTGATAGTGTGGAGATTGGTGATGTGATAGTGTACAATAATAAGGTTAACAATGCCCCAATTATACATAGAGTAGTGGATATTAAGGATGGATACTATACAACTAAAGGAGACCATAATTCCGATACTTTCTTCTTTGAGGAGAAAATTGCAAAAGAGCAGGTTTATGGGAAAGTTTTATTAAAGATACCCTACTTAGGCTGGGTTAAAGTCATGTTCAATATATTGCTTAAGGGAATTGGTGTGATATGAAGTTTTGCAGCAGCGATGGGGGGCTATTAGTCCCTGACAAATCTGGAAAGAAAAAACTAGTTTGCATCAGGTGCGGGAAGAGCTTTCCAATGACTAAAGAAAAAGTAATTCTTAAAGAGGGGGTTAAAAGCAAAGAAAGAATTGAGGTTGTTGACAGCAATATTGAGGTTAATCCCAAAGTTGATATTGAGTGCCCTAAATGCGGACATGGAAAAGCATACTATTGGAGCTTGCAGACTAGAGCTGCTGACGAGGGGGAAACTAGATTTTACAAATGCGTTAAATGTAATCATAAATGGAGAGACTATACTTGAAAGGGTTTGTTAGAAAATTGATTGGATATGAAAAACAGCCTGAGTTAAGAACTTTAAAAATTATTTTGAAAAGTATCTCCAAAAATTCTTACTTAGAATTAGAGAAAATTTTTAGCAGCATGGAAGGGATTACTTGCCCCGGACTTGATGTGCCAACCAAAAAATTTGAGACAGTCTACGATCCGAGTGTGATAAGCAAGGAAAAAATTCTGCAAATTGTAAAAAAGCTTGGCTACTGTATTGAAAAAGTTTTTGATAGTTAATAGTTTAAAAGCAGTTATATTTATATAGAAGTTTAAAATATATATTCTTATGGTAGTTTGGAATGCAGTTGTTGTTCTTGGAGTTATTCTCGGATTGTATGAATTATTTGCTATCCATGGGGACTTGAATTTTCGAGGAAGCCACTGGATTGGGCATGGGGTACATTCTATAATCTTGATGATGATCGGGTTGTTTGCTGTCTTTAACTGGCAGCTGTTTTTAGACATCACTACCTTGTCTTCCAGCAGTATCCCTTTTTTAAGCAATGTCTGGATAGGAAGAATTGCAATAGGATTGATTTTAAATTTGAAGATGCATGCTGTCTCGAAAGTTGTTCATGGCCAATTAGCTGCTAGGGGAATGGCTGAGCACTGGACACATACTTTGCTTGTTTCTGGGCTTGTTGTTGCCGCTCCTTTATATTGGCCATATATCGAACCATTACTTCCAATATGGCTGATTTTTTAAATTATATTTTTAAAGATACTTAATTTTATAAATTAGCAATTTAAAACATTATTTATGAAACTGGTATTAGCCGAGACAAAACTGTTGAAAGAGCCGATCAGTATACTATCTGACCTGGTTAATGATGTGCAATTCAAGATTGACAAAGAGAAATTAGAGATTGCCGCTACAGATCCTGCCAACGTCGTTCTTGCAGTTTTTAAATTATTGAGCAGCGCCTTTATTGAATACCAAGTCGATGATAAAGAGATTATTTGCGTCAGCCTGGATAATCTAAATCAAATATTGAGAAGGCTAAAAGGGAATGATGTTTTAACTTTGGAGCTGGACAAGAGAAGAAATAAATTAAGAGTGGGAATGCAGGGGGACTCTCAGAGATTATTTCATTTGAGCTTGATTGACATAGAGGAGAAAGAGCACCATATTCCTGAGCTGGAATTCAAATCTAATGTGATAATGAATTCAAAGATGCTTGAGGATGCAGTTGAGGATGTTGGCATTGTTGCTGAAAGCGTTGCACTCGGGTTGAGCAAGGAAAGGATGACAATCAAAGGGGAAGGGAATTTGAGCAATGCCCATGTTGAATTTCCTAAAGGCGAGAATACTGAGATCAGCACTGAAGACGAAATCAATGCCAAGTATAGCATAGAGTACTTAAAAAAACTGATAAAGGGCGGAAAGCTGAGCGATAAAGTCGCAATTAGATGGAATACTGACTATCCGTTAAAATTAGAATACAATGTTTTGGATAAATTAGCTTTGAGCTTTATCCTGGCTCCAAGAATTTCTGAAGATTAAAATGAACCCTTTATGAAAACATTCACGAAAATAAAATGGATGAGATTGAGAAGGCAATTAGGAAGATAAGGAATGGGGTTTTTGTAATAACTTTTAATTTAGACGGGAAACATTATGGGATGACTAGTGCATGGGTTAACCGTGCCAGCTTTAAGCCAAATATACTGACGGTAAGCATAGGAAAAAACAGGAAAGGCTGTGAAGAGCTTTTGGATGCAGAGGTTTTTTGCGTTAATATTCTTGGCAATGAACACTTAGAAATTGCGAGACACTTTGGATCCACCGATGGCAAAAACTTGAATAATTTTAAAGACATTGAAGTGAAAGAGATGGAAGATGGGAGCCCTGTGCTAGAGAATTGCGTCGGTGCTGTTGAATGCAAGCTGGTTAAGAAAATTGATGCTGGAGATCACGTAGTTTTATTTGGAGAGATTTTGAATGGGGCAATCCAGGATGGAGAAAGCATGATTTTTGATAGAAATGAGTTTTCTTAGCTAGATAGATTATAAATCCTGATTAAAACTATTAAAATCATTGATTTATAAATGTTTCACTAAAAAGCGAAAGATTTATAAATAAAATATTCTTTAAAGTGAAATATGAAATATGAGAAGATCTATAGGGAAATCCTTATAGGGGCACTTGAAAGAAGGGAAAGATTTACACAACTTGAGTTATCTAAAAAATGCGCTCTTTCGCTAGGTTTCGTCAATAAAATAATAAAAAGATTAGCAGAAATTGGAGCGGTGGATATACAGAGAAGAGGATTTAGAATAATAGATAGCTCTAAGATCCTTTTTGACTGGGCATCTAAAAGAAGAATAAAGAAAGAGGTTTCTGAGAGTTATTGCATTGATATGAATATTGGTGAAATAGAGAAGTCTTTGCCTTTTATATTCACGGCTTATTCTGCATGGAGATTATTAATGAATTCTATGCCATTTGATTATGATGAAGTTTATATTTATGTTCCTATTGAAGGAAAAAAATTATTTAGAATGTGGCTTAAGGATAAACCTGCTAAAAAAAGAAAAGAAAATTTGTTTGTTATTTTTACGGATGATGATCATTTAATAAAGAATAGCAAAAATAAAATTGCACCATTGCCTCAGATATTTGTCGATACTTATAATCTTGGAAGCATAGCTAGTAAATATTTTATAAAAGAAATGCTGGATAAATATCCTATTTTTAAGGTAGAGGCTTAAAATGGAATTGTGGAATGAAACTGTAGTTGAGAAGAGTTATGATATATTAAATAAAATAAAGGAAGAATTAGATTTTATTATTATAGGCGGATGGGCTTCTTGGTTTCATACTAAAACAGTAAAATCAAAAGATATAGATATATATGTTGATTTTGGAGACTTTTTTAATTTTCAAAAATCTCTTGCTAATAAGGGGATTTTTATTTCTCTAAATCAAAAACTGAAAAAATACGAATCTAAGATAGATGACGTGGATATTGATATCTATACTCCCAATTATTGTGATTTAATAATTCCCTGCAAGGATGTGTTTTTTGAGAAGTGGTTTAAGAAAATTGATGGGTTTAATGTTATCTTGCCTGAGCCTTTTTTGATTTTGAAATTAAAGGCCGAAGAAAATAGGAGCGGAACAATAAAAGGATTTAAGGATAGGATAGATATTCTTGCGATGATTCATAAATCGGATTTGGATAGAAAATTTTTGTCAGAAATAGAAAAGAGATATAAATTTGATGCAAAGGGAAGGGTTTCAAAAATAATTAGAACGGCTAAAAAGGAATTCGAATATTTCTTTCCAGAATATCAAAATTTAAGATTACTAAAGAAATTAAAATTAGATTTGATGAAAAAATTGGACTGATTCTGCAGGGTTAATTTTATATATTAGTTTGAGTTCTATGAAATAAGTTATATAAATTAAATTGCTAAGCTAAATAAGTTAAATAAGCTAAGTTAGTTAAGTTATTTCATGACAAGAGTGAACATAGAAGTTGAGGATGAGCTGCACAAGAAGGCTAAATTAGCTGCTGTTCTGGAAAATAAAACTTTGATAGAATTCATTAATGATGCTATTAGAGAAAAGGTTGAAAAAGGTAAAAGAAAATGATGTTTGATGAAAAAAGAGGGCAGAGCACTATTTTCATTATAGCTGGAATTGTTATTGTTATAGCTGCTGTTCTTGTTGTGTTCTTTATGCGTGAGAATGTGCAAATTGGCGAGAGGATAACAACTGCTCAAATAGAGCCAATTAAGGAATATGTTGAGGGATGCGTTAAAGATGAATTGAAGGAAAATTTGGAAAATAGACGAGAATTCGGAGGTAGAGACATTCCTGACTTTGCTGCCCGTAAACTTCAACCAGATTATCCAGATTACAATGTTTTAAATGTTCCAAGCAATAATCTACCGTCGTTACTTGCTATTGAAAGAGAAATCTCTATTAAGATCAAATCTAATTTAGAAAATGTTTGTACCTTAGAAAGATTTAGAGATAATTTTAATGTTGAAAAGAAAGGAGATATAGGTGTCAGAGTTAATATCTCTGACAAACTTATTGAGGTCGATGTTAGCTACCCCATTGTTATTGAGAAAGCTAATTTCAAAACTGAGGTTAAGGATTTTAATGTGATTTATGAAAATAAATTTGGAAAAATATACGGTGTTGTTAGAGATATCTTAAATGGATTTGATGCCGGAACTAATGAGCCTATTTCCAGCTACTGCTTTGGTTCTCCTGATTTAATTTGTAATGTTGTTGAAAATAGTGGAGGGTTGATGTTTGTTCAAGTTGGTGAGGTGGATAAATTTCCTAAACCAAGCGGAAATCGATTTGTTACAGGAGATGCAAGGGAGGTTTTTACATTTGTGATTGCTAAACCATGAATAAGAAGATTTTGTTTTGGATATTTGTATTTGTTTTTTCAATAATTAATGTTCATATATCTTTCTCGCAAAGTAATGTTTGCTGCTTGGAGGCCGATGGATACTGCAGTTCTAACAAAGAGATTAATACTTGTGTGTCTGGAGGGGGAGTCTCTCTCGGAGCTGCTAGTTGCTACAAAATTGATTGGAGCTCTAATTTTAACCAGTGTTCGCTTGTTAGCTGTGTATTCTCAAATGTTAATAAATGTAGCTTTACGACTGCTTCCCGATGTCAGGCTTTGAATGGAAGAATTGACAATACTTTAGATAAAGATGGATGCAGTAGGTTCAATATTCCTATTGTTAGCAAAGGTTGTTGTGTTGTTGGTAATTCTTGCAGTCAGATTTCCAATAATGAGTGTACTCAAATGAAAGGTAATCTTGTTTCAAGAACTTGCAAAGATGTTCCTGCTTGCAACGGAAAATGTGGAGAGACGAGAGAGATTTGCAGTTCTGATGGGAGGAGAATAGAAAAATGGAATAATTGCGGACTATTAGATGCTGGAAATGAGCTTCCTAGCGATCAAAGATGTGTTCTTGAAGATGGAAGAGTTAAGACTAAAAGCACTTCTTGTAAAGTTGGCGATTCTACAATAGTAAGAAAGATGAATCTTGGGACGAAAGAGCCACTTGTCAAAGAAGAGATTATTACAAAAGATATGCTAGGGGGATTTAAGAATGTAGAGAAAACTGAAAGAAAGAATGGAGAGAGCTGGTGTATAATTTATGGAACTGAAGATGGGAGAAATTGGAAATTGTACCCTAAAGGGGCATTAGATGATAAGGATAATCCTTGGTCTGGTAAAAATTATAAGAAATTAAGAATTGAATACTCTGCAGGACAGAGGCATGCAGTTTATAGCTGTCAGGATGGAAACATTGTTGTTGATGAAGGTGATCAGTTTAGGGTTAAAAGTGGGATTTGTTTTCAAAATGACGAATTCAGATATTATCTTTTAGGTACTAGTGATGAAGATTTGGCTACTTGTGATAAAGACGCATCTATTTGGAGAACTGATACATTTCCGGATTTGGTTTTATTTGGAGAGCTTTATGATCCAAAGGAAAATGCGAATTATTTAAACTTATTAATTAATAAATTAGGAGTTAGCGGTACGGGTTCTAGAACTCGGGGGGTTAGAAATGATCCTATTAAGAATGCTTTAGCTGATTATCAGAAAGATTTTAGTCGAGCTAAATTAGTTGATAATTACGCAATTACGACTAGTTGCAGAGCAAGATATCCATATGGTAATATTTTTTATGGTGAGAAAGCAGTGAATGATATCGCTCCTGAGCCTATATGTGGGAAATGCGGAGAGGGATTTTTTAACCGATGTGATAAAGATGAATGCCATAGACGAGGGGATTGTAGTTATAAAGGAAGAGGATTTTTTGGGATCTTTAAAGGATGCGCAACGGGTGCTGCTATTGCTGAGATTATGTATTTAACCGCTGGTAGTGCTGGTTTACATTCTGGGGGCGGATGGGGGACTATTTTTGCCAGTCAACCTGTTGCAGGTAGCATTGCTGTTGATGTTTCTCAGCCAGTTGGAGCTGTTGGTACAGGTATACAAGGATCTGGAGTTTCTGCTGCTAGTAGTGTTGGACAAGTAAGTCCTTTTGTTTCAGGTGGAGGAACAGGAATTCCTGTGAGTGTTGGTAGTTCTACTGTTTCCTTTGGTCCTCCTACTGGTACTGGAGTTTTCACTTCAGGGGTAAGTGCAGGAACGAGTGCTGCTCAGACGACTACTGTTCTAGTTGTTAAGGAAGGCAGTGCTTCCATGGCATCTCAGATAGCACAATATACTTCTGCAGCTGCAGCGGGTAATCAAATTGTTGCTACTTTTCGCGGACCGAGGAATTTGAGAGATGCTCCTTCACTTGATGCTGACGTTGTTGGTGTTGCTCAGAGCGGACAGCCTCTTCCGGTTGTTGAGTATAAATTGGATGGCGACAAATTATACGGGAAAACTATTGACGGTAAATGGGCTTTGTTAAATTCTCCGGATGGAACTAATCCTGCAACATTGTCTTACTCTCCTATAAATCCTGGAGATATAAAAGGTAGTTAATATGGATAAAAAAATAAAATTGCGTTTAGTATGGATTTTGTTAATTATAATCTTCTCAAGTAGCATGGTGGTTGTGCCAAATGCTTTAAGTTATGCAGGTATAGATGATGCAGTTGTTGCGGGAGTTGGTTGTATAACAGGAGCGTTTTTAGCTGGTGGAAGCTGTCGATTGTATAACCCTCCTAAAGATAGCTATGATTGCGAAGTGTGCAATAAAAAAATTTTTGGTAAATGTACGGAGTATCAATGCAGAGCTATTGGAAGAGATTGTAGATTTGTTCCAAGTTTAAAAGATCCTAAAGAAGGATTCTGTGTTGCCAAAGGAAAACCTGTTTATAGCTCTCCAGACATAATCTCTTGTGGCGTGATTGATATTGCGACGATGAAACCTAAAATAGATGTTAGGCAATTTAAGGGTTCAGCAAGTTCTGTAAGTTCTGGTATTTCCACAGTCGGTTCAGGTTCAGATGGTTTGACACCAGAAACATTTACTGGAGGCGCTGTTACAAACATTGTTTATGGATGCGACCTTGGAGAGTTAGCTTTAAACAAACAATATGTATTGATATTATCTACAGATAGAGTTGCTGAATGCAGATTTAGCAGAACGCCTAATAAGAGAGACCTTTTTGAAGTAGATCTCTTTAGAGATGTTTATGAAGATATGCCTGAAGAAGAAGCATATGGAAAAATTTTGAACAATGCCAGAAACAGTGGCATAAATTTATTTACTGAAGCGCCTAATGGTTTGGATCATTTATGGCCGATTTACTTTAACAATGGTCAAACTCCTGATCAGCAATGGACTCCTGAAAATATTGATCAATGCAATAATGGTGGCTGCACTTGGTATGCAAGGTGTGCTGATTTTGATGGGAATGAAATGAGTCGGGATTATGTATTTAAGTTTTCTTTAGTTGATGGTGTTGGCGATATTGATCCTCCTGTTATTCTTGCTTTTGACCCCATTGATAAATTTGGAGAGGATAAATATACCCTGCCATTAGGAGCAAAAGGCGAGCTAGGAGTTAAATTTAAAGTTTCTGATTTGACCGGAGTCGAGAGTTGTGGATATAGTGATAAAATTGTTGGATTCGAGCAGATGGTTTCTGTTAATTGCAGAATACCTACTGAAAATGAGACTACCTTTAATCTTGGTGAGCAGCCGTTTCTTAAATTATGCACTGTACCTCTTACAGGAATTAAAGAAGGAAATAATGAATTCTATTTTAGTTGCAGAGACTCTAGTGAAAAGAGAAATGTGAATCCTGTTCCTTATAAATATACTATTGTTGGAGCGAGTAAATTGTCTTTACAGATTAAAACTCCTATAGATGGAAGTACAATTGATGGGATTAATGATGTTTTGCATGTTACAACTTTTGGAGGCATTGACGGTACTGCCCTGTGTAAGTATAATTATGCTAAAGTTGGAGGGGGTGTTTCTGGGACTAATTTAGTTTTTGCTTCTGATACTCCTGGGTCTGAAAATAAAAAAGAGCATAAACAGGGAATTAATTTCTTAACTGAAAATGGAGAATATATTTTAACTATTAATTGCGCTGATTTTAATGATCCTGAAAATACTGCTAATGGAGATTTGAAGATTAAGTTTGAAAAATCCCAACTTGTGATTACTAAAGAATCTCCTTCTGATCTTATTGCAGAAAGAAATCCTATGTTAAAAGTGAAAACTAGCGGGTATGATAATGGAAGGGCTGAATGCAGGTTATATGATAAGCAGAGCATTGCTGTCTTTGATGACAGGAGCGGAGTTTCTATGACCTCTTCTGGAAATTTATTGCACCAGTTTATTTTTAAGGATTTAACTTTAGGAAAACATAGTTCTTCTGTTGTTTGCAGGTCTCTCGATAAAAATATACAAAACTCTTTAGAAATTTCTTTTGAAATTCGAGAAAATTTGCCTGTTGCTTGCACTTCACCAACTCAATGCCCTTCTTGTTCGAATGATAAATATTGTGCTACTGTTATAGGATCTGGCAAGCATTTATGTGACCCAAATAAAGTTAAACAAAGCTGTGTTAATGGATTTTGCTCTGAGGTAAGTTGTCCTACCGGCGATAAGTTTAGTACAGACTATTGCGAGATAAATCCGGATCCTTTATGCTTAAGCGATAAAGATAAAGATAGAATTGCAGATAATTTAGATTGCAATGATAGATTAAGTAATATAGGACCGTGCTTAATTGACCAATGCAAGAGATGCAGTGAAGACGAGAGTAAAATAGATAATACTGGGATTTGTGTTGATATTCCGAATTGCACTCCAAAAACTCCAACGCGGCCTCCTGGAACCGGAACAGGACAACCCACTGGGCAGTGTAAGTTAACTAAAGCTATGTGGGTTGATAGTACTGGAAGAAATCAATTAAGCGGAAATGTTAATGAAAATACAAAAGTAAATGTTGCCTTACAAGGACAAAATTGTCAAGGACAGAGCTTCAATTTAGAACTTTATGAATTGGATGATAGAGGATTATTAGGAAAATCTTTTGAAAAAATAAATACTTTAGATTTCCCAAGCCAAATTGTATTTGGCGATCAGGGAGCAGCATTTGCTGAATGGGGAGTTAAATGGCTGGAAGACAATGGAGGCATTAATGATGATCCTGAATTTGTATTTAGAGCTGCTAATACTAATATCGAATCTCCTGTGATAAACGTGAAGAAAGTTCTACTGCCTTCTGGAGCTAAACAAGGCGATTCTTGTAAGACAAATGATAATTGTGATGGTAAACGGGATAGTAGTTTAGCTTGTGTTAAGATAGATCCTAACTGTCCATCTCAACCAGTACAGAGCGGAGATATAAGGATTTCAATAATAAATCCTGCTCCTGGAAAAGTATTTACTTCACTTCCAGTTGAATTCGGCTTAGATATCAAAACTGGAGATCAAACTTTGTCGAAAGAAGAATGCGGATACTGGTTTAAATTTGGGAGATATCAGGCAAGTGATCTTCCTCTTGGAAATGTTCCTGATTTCAACACGTTATTTAAATTTCAAAGAATAGGAAGGGATACTACTTATCAAAGTGCAATTGTTAATTTGTATACTGTTTTAGGTGTATCTGGACCTGCAAGTGTTAGTAGTGGAGATTATGGATACTATCTTAAATGCAAGAAAGGTGAAAAAGAAGGAGAAACAATTGGGTACATAAATTTGAATCTCCTAACTTCTCAGGGAATTTATCATTCAGAATGCAACACTAATCGAGAATGTGTTCAAGTAAGTGGTGCTGGAACTAATAAATGCGCTATTCCTGAAAACTGCCAAAATGTTCCTACAAGTCCAAGTCATAAAATTTGTGGAGCAAACGGAAGATGCATTAATGTTGTTGGAGCTGGAACAAATACTTGCGACGATGATAATCAATGTACAGTTACTCCTCCTCCTGCGTTGCCAAAACTTACTATCAGAAGCATTTCTGCAGAGAATACTGATACTTTAGCTCCAACACTTAATGTGGAAACAATTGGAGGAAGCAGAATTGAAAAAGATGGAAGAGCTAGCTGTGTATATGGGACAAATGTTGATGAAGTAAGGGCTGGAAGAGGGAATTCATTTTCTAATGTTCAGCCACTTTTAGACTATACAAAGCATTCTGTAAATCTAGGCGGGTTGAAAGCCGGCGATAAAATTACTTATTTTATTAAATGCACTGATACTGTAAATTCAAATATATTTGATATTAAACAAAAAGAGATTAACATTAAAATCGTTGCTGTTGATCCAAATTTACCTAAACTAAGTATCTCCAATTTTAAAGCAATTAACACTGATACAAGAAATCCGATGATTATTTTAGATACTACTGGCGGGGTTGAAAATGGGAGAGCTACATGCAAATATAGCAATAAACTTGAAACTGTTCAAGCTGCTGGGGGAAATTCGATGATTAAATCAACGCGTATATCTTCTGTTAATCATGGTGCTTTACTATCTGACTTAATCGATGGGAGCCATAGTTATTTTGTAAGATGCGTCGATGATAAAAATGATAGGATTTATTCTGATGCTGAAATTCAGTTTATAGTTAAGATTCCAATTGAGAAAGCTCAATGCAGTGATGGGATAGATAATGATGCGGATGGATGTCTTGATTTGCAAGATAATGACTGCCAAAATGCTGCGGATAATACAGAATCTGGAAGCAATTGCCAAGCTGCTCCTCCGATACAATTAGCACCTTCAACCTTGCGTGTTGTCAGCAAAGGACCAAGTGGAATTCAAGCAGATACAAGGGTAAATCTTTCAGTTACTTTGAGCGGCGGACCTGGCAAATATGGACAAGATGCTGAATGCAGATTTACTAATATAGCTAATAATAATTTATTGGAAGGATATGATGCAACCCTCTTCCCAGAGACATTAGACTTTGATCCTACTAATGTTGTTTTGGGATCTACTGTTTATCGCAATGAAATAAATTTGGATAGAATTGGAGATTATACTTACTATGTTAAATGCAAGGATAATCTTGGAGGGATAACTGTATTACAAACTATTCCATTTAAAGTAGAGATTCCTGCAAGCCAGCAGATTAGCATTGTCAGAAAATCTCCTGAAGGAGTTTATGGAAGCAAGAATGTTGCGATTGCAATTGAGACCAATGGCGGATTGGATAATGGGGCTAGCGTTAACTGTAATTATCAAGGGATTATTGGCGGTGGAATCTTAACCAAGCAGCAGATTGCTGGAGGCAGATATGCACATCTTGCAATTGTTCCTAATGTTCCTAATGGAAATTATACTGCTACAGTAAGTTGTGTTGATAGAGCTAACCAAATTGCATCCACTACTTTAAACATTGATGTGCAAGAGGATTTAATTGTGCCTGTTGAGCAACTGATTATAACAAAGGGAAGCAGCAAGTTTATTACTGTTAGCGAGGCTGCTGAGTGCGAAGCTTCTACAGACAATGTTAATTGGCAGAAAGTCGGAAGCGACCAAAATAAAAGGAAACATATTGTTACTTTGAGCGGAACTTATTACTTTAGATGCAAGGACTTGTGGAATAATCAGATGCAGACAATTATAATTCATCCATAGAGAGAACTTTGCAAGTCTATTAACTCTTTTTGTATTAACAAACCAGCTAATCAATGGTTAGACTAATGTCACAAATTTATCATAGGAAGATTTAAATAGTATAATTATTATTAGTATAATCATGATTATACAGTTTAAGGATAGGGACAAAGAGCTTAAAGAAATAAAAGAGGTTTTGGATTCTAATAGATTTGAGTTTCTTATTCTTTATGGAAGGAGAAGGATCGGGAAAACGGAGTTGGTTTTAAATGCTACCAAACATAGAAGAAGAGTTTATTATCTAGCAACTGGAGAGAAAAATTTGGAAAGATTTTACAATAGCTGTTTAAAATACGACCATAATATATCAAAATTGAAAAAGGACTGGGAGATTTTATTTGAGCATCTTAAAGACAAAGCAGAGGTCATTATTATTGATGAATTCCAGAATCTGATAAAAGAAGATAAAAATATATTACATTTATTCCAATCCATTGTAGATACTATCTTTAAAAGCTCTAAATTAAAATTAATCTTACTTGGCTCATCAGTTTCAATTATAAGTTCCAAAGTTTTAAGCTATCAAAGCCCGTTGTATGGCAGAAGAACTGGTTCTATTAATCTCAAACCCGTTTCTTTTTTTGAATTGAATAAATTTTTTCCAGATAAAGACATAAATGAATTAGTTGATATCTATGGGTTTGCTGACGGCATTCCGTTTTATCTTGTAAGGATAGAAAAAGAATTTTGGTCGTGGATTAAAGAAGAGATTGTTAAAGAAAGAAGCTTCTTAAGAGACGAAGTTGATTTTTTAATGAAATATGAATTTGAGGATGCAGGAACTTATAAATTAATCTTAGAGGCTATTTCCAATGGATGCAACAAACTCAATGAAATGAAGAATTTTATTAAGGTTGAGAGGACAGATATCAGCCCTTATTTAAGGAACCTCATAGACGTTGGATTTGTAGAGAGAAAAGTTTCAATTACAGAGAATGTAAAATCAAGAAATGGAAGATATTACTTATGCGATAATTTTCTTAATTTTTGGTTTCGCTATTTCTATCCAAATCTAAGCTCATTAGAAGAAGGAATTTTTGATGTCAATTTTATTAGAAAGGATTATAGCTCTTATTTGGGGCTTGTTTTTGAAAAAATTTCAATGGATTTTTTTATCCGGAAAAATATTTTCAAATTCGATAAAATTGGAAAGTGGTGGCATAAAGACAAGGAGATTGATATTGTTGCTTTAAATAATAATGAGGGTAAAGTTTTTTATGCTGAATGCAAATGGAAAGAAAGGGTGGATGCTCTTAAAGTTTTAAACGGGCTGAAGGAAAAAGCTAAATATGTGAAATGGAATAGGAAAAAAGAGGAGCATTATTGCATTATTGCTAAAAGCTTTAAAGAGAAGATAAAGGAAAAGAATTTATTGTTGTTCGATTTGGAAGACATTAAAAGATGAAAAGAGGACAGACTCAGGAAATTTTTGTATGGCTTTTTGTTTTAATTGTTGCGGCTGCTATTTTATTTTTTGGAATTAAACTGATAAAGAAGAGCGAAGGATTGAAAGACGAAGTCTTGATTGTTAAATTGTTTAATGATATAGATAAGAAATTAAGTCAGTATTACTTTTTGGATAAAGGAAGTAGTGGAGAAGAGAGATTTTTGCTGCCAAGAAATATTGAATGGGTCTGCTTCGCTAAAAAGGGGGCTATTAATTTTAATTATTTGTCTCGACCACATGTTGGTGGTGAAGATGGCAAACTGATGAGAGATATTTTAGGTATATTAGACGAAGGGACTTATGTTTTTGTCGGTCCTTTAAACTTATATGAGAATAACAGATTTAAATTAAATATTAAGATTAAAACTGAGGTTTTATGCAAAGAAGTTGTTAATGGTGTTTTGAGTTTGGATTTAGAAAACAAAGGTGTTAGCGATGGTATCGAGGTTAAATAAAAAAGGTATTGCAATTACTTTTGACTGGATGTTTTCAATAGTTGCCGGAGTTTTGATATTTTCCTTTCTTATTTATTTTGCTGTGCAGAACACTGATTTATTTGGAAAAGTAACTGCTAGAATTGTTTCTGAAGAACTTGATATCTTATTTTCTGGATATGAAACTGCTCAAGTTAGTACTGTGCTAGATTTTGGCAGAGAAGCTACATTGGATTTTAGATGCGATGAGATAAATAAAAGACAAAAATTTATGATTAATGATAGAGAAGGAAAAAATTTGTGGGGCAAGATAATTTTTGCTCCTAAGAATGTTAAAAGTGACAAAATAAATGTGGCTACTGCTAGTTGGAATGCCCCTTTCAGGGTTGCTAACTTTGTTTATTTGTGGGATAAAAGATATCTGTTAGATTATGATTCTGATTTAGAGCTTCCTGAATGGGTTAATCCTTCTGCTTCTGGAGATATTAATATTAAATTTGCACGTGATTCCAGTTTGGCTTTGAGTTCGTCTTCAAGTTTTGATTGTTCATACAATTTCAGGACTTCGAATAATGAAGAATATGATAAGGTGATTTATTATGATAAAAATCCCTCAGATGATGATGTTAGAGGGTATGTTTGCTTCAAGGGCAAAGAAAAATCTTTTTTCTATGGCGAGGCAATGATGATTGGTGCTATTTTTTCTGAAAGCAAAATAGAGTTTGACTGTGTTAAGGATATTGCTGTTGATAGATTAAAGATTGTGAATGATATTTATACAAAGAAGGTAAGTAATTTGATTATTTCTGATAGAAGCTGTAATCCTAATTTTGGTGCTTCTTATAATAATGCAGTTCATGAGATTGATAATAATGGCATGCTAGAAAAAGATTTTGATTCATTTGACTTTGGTTATGTTAATAGGATTAGAAGTGCAAATCAAAATTTAATATCTACGGGGTGTGCAGGTGTCTATTAATCATAGAGGACAATTAGAAATAGGAATTACTACAATGGTTTTGATAGTATTTATTGTCTTACTGTTATTGAGCTTAATTCTTTATTTTAAGTTTACTTATTTAGAACTAGAAGAAGATAGAACGACTTTGTTAGACCAAAAATATAACAGCATTTTAAGCGTGATTATTGGCTTGCCAGAATTTAGATGCAGCAGAGGTGGGATTGAAAGTGAATGCTTGGATGCTGCTAAACTCTCTGCATTTTCTGGAGTTTATGCAAGCAACAAGGAACATTATGGTAATATATTTGGCACTGTCAATGGAATTTGGGTCGATGTTCCTGTTAATGATGTGAATAATTTGAATTATCCTGATCAAGGAAGATTTTCAGTATATGGAAAAGCTGATTTAAAAGGAGGGATTTATTCTGTTCCTGTTTCATTATATTATCCTGAATCAAAAAAATATAAAATAGGAATTTTGAAGATTAGGGGGGAGTTATGAAACGAGGTCAGGCTGAGATTATCGGACTTGTGATAGTTGTTTTGTTGCTTGTGTTTGCATTGATATTTTTTGTTAAAATAAAGGGTTTTGAAGATGATAATGAGAGCAGACTGATAAGAAGCAATTTGAGAGCGAATAGCGCCTTGAATGCGTTGATGAAAGTGCATATTGAAAACGATAAAAAACAGATGAAGGACTTGGTTGATGACTGTATAACTGCTTCTAAAGATTGCGATAGTGTTGAGAGAAAGTTAAGAGAAGCTTTGCTTTATGCTTTTGAAGACAATATTAATTATAATCTTACGGTGTATAGGGGAGATGTAGCAGATATAAGTCTTGGTAGAACTTGTAAGAGCAGCATAAACGCTAGTCCGTTTATTATAAGATCTAATGGTAAAGTTGAACTTAAAATTTGTACTTAGTTAGTAAGTTAGTTAGTAATTTACTAAGAAAACTTTATATATCTTGAAATAATTGATGAATTGATGAAAAAGTACCTTCTTCTTATTGAGGATGAGAAACTTTGGGAAAAATTCAAAGAATCTATTAAAAACGATATCAATAGCGAAATTATTGAGATGATTAAAAAGAAGGTGAAAGAAAGATGATTTTTTGGGGTAAACGGGGGCAGATGACGCTGTTTATTATAGCTGGCATAGTTATCCTATTCGCTGCCTTCTTTATTGGCTACTTGCAGAATGAAAATTTTAGGCAGAGAGTTGAGAGCCAACTCTTTGGAGTTAGCGTTGTTCCTGAGCAGGCGAAAGGAGTTGTGAGCTACATAAATAATTGCATAGAGAACATTGCTAGCGACGGGGTTGAACTCTTAGGATTTCAGGGAGGGTATCTTGATGTTCCAAATTCTTTGAGTTCGAGAGAGTATTTACAGCCAGATCCTTTAAGCAAAGTTCCTTACTGGGTTTATGGAAATAAAGTTGTTGTTCCCTCTCCAGGGCAGATGGAATCCCAGTTAAAGAGCTATATAGATAGAAGGGCGAATGTTGAATGTGATTTCAATGCTTTTAGCGATTATGAATTTAGTTCTGAACAGATATCTACGAATGTTAAAATATCTGACGGAGGGATTTTAGTTAATTTAGATTCTGATATCGATGTTAATATAAAAGACAGTGTTTATTCTTTAGATGATTATATTAGTGCAAGCATTCCTGTTGATTTAAGTTTGTTATATGATCTTGCTGTTGATATTGTTAATAGGGAAATGAGAGAAGGCAAAATAGGAAGAGCTCCTTTTGAGTTGGCAACAAAGGAGTTGATAGCAAGCCATTCTAAAGATGAAAATAGTAGACTTAGCATTCCCCCTATTGGTAAATTAGATTTTAGCTGTAATCCTAAAACTTGGCTGATGGAAAATGTGAAAGAGAATATAAAAGAAATTTTGAGTGATAATATGAGATTTTTGCGTGTTGAAGGTGCTGGTAATCTTGACTATGGGGAGGATTATGTTAACCTATTTGTAGATGATGTTTTTTCGTCAGAACATTTAGATGTTGGGATAGATTTTAACTACAATAAAGAATGGCCTTTATTTTTAGACATTTATCCAAGAAATGGAAGGGTGCTGAAACCAGATACTTTGAAAATTGGACTACCGTTTATTTCTTTATTCTGTACTACAACATATAACTTTAGATACACTTTAAGATATCCGTTAATGGTTAATTTGGAAAATGACGGGTTTATATTTAGGTTTCCTATTGAGGTATTTATTTTAGATAATTATGCTGGGAGAGATATTGAAGGGGATGTTTCTCGTGTCAGTTTTGCTGACATAGAAAGTGAATTTTGTAATAAAGGGCAGAGATTGAGTGAAGACATAAACATTGTTACAATTGATGCAACTAATAGACAACCGCTGTCTGATGTTCAAGTTATGTATGTTTGCGGTGTAAACAACTGCGTTATTGGAGATACTAAATTGGAAAGTGGAGAGGTTAGACTTAATAGTAAATTTCCTTTGTGTTACAATGGTGAGATAAGATTAAGCAAGGAAGGTTATGGAGAGTTTACTCAGGAATTAACAACTCTAAATTCTAAAAGCACGAGAATATTTGGCGTTATGAAACCTTTTATAGAAAAAGAAATTGAGCTTAGAGTTATTGATCTTAGCGATGGGATTACTAGTGTAAGAGAGTTAAATGAAAATGAGATAGCTAGTGTGCAGTTTAATATTTTGGAGAATGGCATGATTAAAAATCAGATTGGTGTTGTATTCGAAGGGGATGGTATCGAGAAAATTGAGTTGTTGCCTGAGCAAGAATATAATATTTTGATAAATTTAGTTTTGAATGATAAAGTTGTTATTCCTAAAGGTAAATATGGAGAACAAGAAATTCCCTCTCAGGAATTGGAAAATATTTTGCTAGGTGGAGCAGATTTCAATGCTTACACCTCAGAGGAGGATTTGATGAAGGACAAGATAATTATTTTTGCCTTGTCTAATGGTATTCCGAAAAATTATCAGGACTATATTGAGGGCTTTGATATGAAAGCATTAAGCGAATTAAATCAAGATAAACTGGAGTTGAGGTTTGAATGAGATTAAAAATAATTGCTTTGCTTATTGTACTTTTAATAGCAGGAGTTAACTTTCATGCATCTATTGCTTTAGCCCAGATTCAAGGAAGCACTGGAAGTCCTCAATTTGGTAATGCTTATGACAGCGATAGTGACGGGATATGTGATGCGCCTAGAGGAAGTGCAAAGCATCAGGGACAAAGTGGATTTAGTTCACTTGGATGCAATGATAATGCATATGGTGATTTGTGCCCTGGTACCTTTTTGAATGATAGGCCTGTTGGAAGTAGCTCTACTAATAGCGGATGTGGTCCGAGCCAGACTGCTAGATTGATAAATTTTTGGAGTGTTTCGAGAGGCGAATTAACGCCTAAAACATTAAAAGTAAATTGGATTACCGATACTAGAAATGGTGTTTTGGTTTATCAAATAATTAACCTTATTAGAAATCCTGTATTTTCTAATCGCAAGATTGAGTTGAGAGATGTTAGTGTAAGCTGTGATTCTGGGACTGGGATAGATAAAACTAGTGGGCAGTATAGGGAAATTCCTGGGGGGTTTATTTCTGATGCTAGAATTGTTCCTGCGGATGATACGCAAAATGAGGGGAGAGCGATTCAGTTTAGTGTGAGACAGAGATCTGATCAAGATGTGAGAACTAAGAGTGCAATTGCCCTTGCTTCAGAAAGGATAAAAGGCATAGATGAAATTAAAACAACTTGTAGAATAACAATAAACCAATGTGAGAAAGATGGTAAAACAGGAGACTGTTTTCCAATGTATCCTGCTGAACAAGATGAAATAGATTTTTTTATTCCTATTGATACTTTGGCTGTTCAGCCTCCAGAGTTTGCATTGGCTGCTGGCATTGATTTTGCTGAAAAGACAATTAAGATTACAGATGATTTGATTCATAAGTTTACTAAGATTTATCAATTTACATTAAAGTGGTGCAGTTATTCTATTGCTGCTGTATTGGCTACTAAGTTTCTGAAATTTATTACCGGTGGTTTTGGTGATTTAGCCGAGTTGATTTGGTATGGCCCTGAAGGATTGAGGAGATTTGGTTTTGAAGAGAAGAGCTTTGTTATAAGTGGGAGAAGTATGTGTGCTGCTGCTCTCTGTCCTAAGAACTGGTGTAAGTTTGCCAATATTGAAACTGGTCAGAAGCAAGTTCAGGAATATGTTGATTTGGATAAGGATGGAAAACCAGAGACACCTGTATGGGAGCAAGATGAGAAAGGGAATATTAAATATTATCCTGGAAAAGATGGAGGAATAACAACTACTCCAATTCCCAAACTAACAAGTCAAAAAATTACATTAGGAAGCAAAACTGTAAATATTCAGGATAGTTTAATCTTGAGTGCTGGATGTGGCTGTATTAGTGGAATTTTAACTAATTTATATGAGATTAGAGCTATTGCCGATTCTTGGAGAACTTGTTTGCTTGAGGCTAAGACTGGAGGGGCTTATACTGCCAGATGTGATCAGTTATTGAATCATGGAATTTGCAAATTTGTTTTACAGGAGCTTGATTCTTTCCATGGAACTGATTTATTAAAGAGAGCGTTTAGCGTTGACAAAGGGGGGGTTCTAGGTGATGGAGAAACTAGAGGTGCGACTGAAGATGCCAGAATAGCCCAAGGACTAAAAGAAAAAGTTAAAGACTCTGTAGATGATGCTAAGAGGTTTGCTAAGGATGATTTGGTTGAATTAGGAATGGCAGCTGGCGGTGGTGTTTTGGGTTATAATGAATTGCAATTAGAGAGTACAATTTGTTCACTTGCAATATATCAAAGACTTCCACAGATAGATGCATTTACAAGATTTGATTTTAACAGACCTGTATTAAAAACAAGCATTTCATTAAACTGGGATTCTAAACCTTTATTCCAAACGCCTACAGGAGAAAGGATGTTTGAGTATAGTCTTGACTGGATGATTTTAGCTGGAAGGGATAATTTGAGATATGAAGTTTATTTGGAATCTTTTGATGGAAAGAGAAGCCCGAGATTGGATAGACAAAGCGGTTATTTGAATAGAGCAGGTGATTATCATAGTGACTTTGTTCAGATTTTAGACACTACTGATTATACAAGGGCATGTGTTAGCATTCCTAATGAATTTCCTGAACCGAGATGTTTCCCAATTGGGAAGGGAGGAGACGATACTATTTTTGGCGAGTTTAAAGTATATGGTGTTGAGTTAGATACAGATAAGGATGGGATGCCGGATGAATGGGAATTAGAAATGGGATTTAAACCCGATGATGCAAGAGATGCTGCTCAAGATGAAGACATGGATGGTTTGAGTAATTTGAGAGAATATTCTTTAGGAACAAATCCTAAATCTGCTGATGATCCTGGTAACAAGCCGCTTAGTGTCGAATTTGCTCGAAGTGATTGCAGGGCAGTGTTCAATAAAGACATTGAATTCCTTGGCAAGACTGAAATTATTCCTCGATATCAACTAGGAGATATGATTGAAGTAAATCCGGTTAGTTTAGTAACTATAACAAGGCCTAGCGACGGGGTGCAGATAAAAGTAGAGATTACTGGTGAGGGTGTTAATTTCAATAAAATTGTTAGAATTAATGCTCATGATGTTGCCAATAATGCCCGGTTTGTTGTGTGGGGTATTCCCAAAATAGGAGCAGAGGTTCCTTATGGTGGTATGTATAATATTAAATTTAGTCTAGTTAAAAGTGCTGCTCTGAGCGATCCGTTATGTGGAGATGAAAGAGGATTAACTATTAATTCAATAAGGGAAAAAAAGATTGTTATTTATGATCCGGCTTTTAGCGGTTGTTCTGATTTTGGCGGGCATGATATCTCAAGACAGCAAGCTTGTATTTCTGGAAACGGAAACGTTCAAATTAAAATTGATGAATGCGTAGCTGATGGAAAACTTGTTGAGTATTCTTGCAAGGAAAATCAATGCGTTTCACAACTTGTTGGATGCCCTACTGGAAGTGTTTGCCAGAATGGAAGGTGTACTTTAGCAAAAGAAGTTAAGATCCCTATTATCCCTATTCCAACTGAGCCTGCTAAAGTTATTCCTGTACCTACACTTATTCCTCCCGGACCTTATGCTACAGAGCCTACGACTGGTACTATCTTTGAACAAACCAAAACCAATCTGGGCTATCCCGGAGGAGAGACATTTAATTATGTTAGGAATACTGTGAAAGAGATTTTTGGTGATTCAGCAGCTACAGCATTACCTTTAATATTAGGAATGATTACCCAGGAATCAAAGGGAAACAGAGAAACCAAGCCGTCTTCAAAAGGAGCAATCGGTTTAATGCAGATTATGCCTGACGCTCAGAGTGATGTTAACTCTTACTTAAGAGGAAAAGGGATACAAGCAACTAAGGAACGGGGGATATGGCAGGACAATGTTTATATCGGAGTTTTGTATTTCAAATTTCAAATTGATAAATATAAAGATTTTAAGTCTCAAACTGACAACTATAATGAGGTTAAATTAGCATTGGCTGCTTATAATGCCGGACCTGGATTTGTCGACAGAGCATGTACTACTCTTAAAAATTTTGAAGAGTGCAAATCTTTCTTGCCGAAGGAAACTCAAAATTATGTACCTTCTGTTATGAAGCATGCAGAGGCATGGAGAGGAGAGCTTAAAATACCTGGTGTTTGATTATGAATTTGAATTTTTTAAAATTATTTCTGGAAAGCCTGAAAATATTAAAGAACAAGAAAATATTTGCCTTATTCGGAATTGAGTTTCTTTTCTTTTTGTTATTGATGATTCTTGCTTTAGTAACGGTGACTTCTGTTGCTGAAGACGTTAATCAACTAAGAAATTTCCAGCAGGAATTTACTGTCGATGAGAATGCGAGCGCGAATTATCTGTATGAAAATCTTCTTTCTCTTTCCAATATATTAAATGACCTTATCAAAATAGTTATTGCTGCATTTATAATCCTCTTCTTTATCTCGGGTTTATTTAATGGGATTTTATGGAAAGCGAGCGTTAATTTGATACATGGAAAACCACTGTTTAAAGATTATAATAAAAGATATTTCCTTAATTTTTTCTTGTTAACTTTCATTTGGTTTGTTGCTTTTGCTGGTGTGTTTTACTTACTTTATCAATATGGATTCAGCTATGGCGTTTTTGCAATAATTTTAATTTTGTTTTTCTATTCTGCTTGGATTAATTTTAGCTGTTATGCGCTTGATAAAAACTTCAGTTCAATTATGAGGGGATTTGTTTTTGCAATAAAGAAACTTTATATTTTTGTACCTGCCTTTGTGCTGCTTGCAGTTATTTTATTTTTAGGCTCTTATGCTTTTGGAGTGTTTAATAATTTTTTTGTTTCTTTTTTGGCAAGTATATTTTTAGTATTTATTTTTGCATGGTTCAGAATTTTCTTGATAACGATTTGCGGGGAACAGGATTCGAAACCTGCCAAGAAATCTGCTGATAATAAATATTAAATGATTCTTGTAATGCTTACGCTCTTACTATCATTAAATAAGATTTTAAAATGCTCAAATACTCCTCTTGTTCCAACAACAACCTCTTGTTCTTCAGGATCCTGCATTACAGCAATTGGAACATCATGTAGAACTTCATCTAGTCTCTGTACTTTACCTTTAAAGATAATTGTCACTTTACTATTTTTTATTTTTCCTATTCCTTTATAACCAATCATCTCACTTTCTTCATTTTCAATTTCTAAGTCTAAAAAATCAGCAATCGCCTTAGGTACTGTGGTGATATCGCTTCCTGAATCAAGAATCACAGAGAATTCCATAGACTTATTTCCTTTCTTTAGTACAATATCAATTAGCGGTCTTTTAATATAGGTACCATTTTCTAATTTAAATTTTCTGAATCTATAAACTAAAGACATCTTAAGAATGTAATCTTAACAGCTTATTTGTAATCCTAGCAAACATTGGTCTAGATTTTGGGTGTTTATCTTTAATCTTATACAATAAGGTGCCTATTTTAACATCACTATCTAAAACTTTTTTATTTTCTATAGCAATCCATTTACCAGAATATTCATCTAAATCAGTTTCAATAAACCAGTCATAATCTGTTTTTACCATTTTAATAATGAATGATTTCAGTCTTTTTAAATATTGCGGGAGACAGGATTCGAACCTGTGAAGGCACTAAGCCATATGGTTTCTTTGAGATTTACCTAAGCCATACCCGTTTGGCCACTCCGGCACTCCCGCATTCAAACTTTTAGAAAAAGTTTGGACAAAAATATATAGAATTAGCTGTTTTAAAAAGTTATTTCTTTTTTATTTCCAGATAGTCTTTTCTTGAAATCTTGAAACTTTTCGCATTTTTTATTTGGCTGTCAATTAGTAGTTTTTGCTGCCTGCTCCAAACTTCATCAGGATTGTTTTTTACGAAGTCTGCCCAGTATTCTACAAAATTCATCCTTTCCTGCTTGTTATCCTTATCTGTTTTTAGTTTTTGCATTTTCTATCGTTATTCTATATTCTTTTACTTTATTATAATTTATGTTTTCTTTAAATAACTTTTCTATGTGTTTAGCGTCTTCCAAATCTTTGTCTGATTTTAGATAATATTTTTTGAAAGCGATTTGCCTTTCTAATGAAGATATTTTTAATTCTCCTAATGTAGTTTTTACTATTACTGAATCTTTAAATGCTTCTTTGGCTAATAGTGTTTTTGCAAATTTTATCTCGAAATTCGGAATTGCCTGATCTTTGATTGCAACCCTTATTGGAAGCCCATCTTTCAGATAACTGTATATTTCATTTACCTCGTCACTATTTAAGCACCAATATTTTTCTTCTATCTCTTGATATAATTTTATGAAACTTTCTTTGGTAGCCTCCTCAATAAAAACATCTATATCCTCTGTTCCTCTCGCTCTTCCGAATAAAAGAGAGACATAACCGCTTATTATGACATAATCTGTGTGTTTTTTAAGAATTTTTATGAAGTCTAAGACAAATTTGTCCAATTCATTTAATTCCTTGTCCAGTTTTATTGTATTTTTGCCGAGAAACTTCATTAAAACAGTGTAGAAGTAAAATTATAAAAAGTTATTTCTTTTTCTGCCATGCATATTTTCTTAATCTTGAGGATTTTCCATAACCGCAGTAAGAGCACCTCTTCTCCCTAATGTGGTAGCTGTGCTTTCCGCATCGCCTGCATCTAATATGCGTTTTCTTCCCGGATTTTTTCCCCATTGAGGGGGTGCCCTTTGTCATCTTCTAACCTTGTTATAGATTTTTATGATAATACAAGTAATGATATAAACCATTATAATGTTTAAAATCATAAAACTAAATGAAAAACCCGAATCTACATATGCTCCGGCTGGTCCGAAATTTCCTCCTGCATTATAAAACGGAATTGGAAATCCATACTTATCGGGACAGTCATAACATTGTCCTAAACTTAAAATACTAAAGTTTTTTATAAGGCTTAGTCCGAATAAGATTACAAACATGATTAGTTTTTCTTTGTTTGGATTGAAAAATTCTTTCATTTTATTTACTCTGAAGGAGAAATCAGAATTATTGTGTCCCCGCGGATAAATGCGGGGCCTAATTTTCTTTTCAACTCACTATCCTGATATTCTTCTGCTCCGTCTAATGTTACGTTAATATGAATGTCAAATGCCCTTAATATCCCTCTGATTTGCTTTCCGTTTTTCAATTCAACTATGACTTTTTTATCTCGGGCTTTGTTTAATGTGTCTAGCGGCCTTGAGCTTGTCTCCATGTAATTCCCTCCTGATTCTCTCGTAATAAGAGTGTATTTAAAACTTGCTAATCTCTTGCGTTAAGCAGGATTTAAAAATATATCCTAAATGGACAACAAAGCGATTAAAACTTATTATTTTATTATTCTTAGAATTAATAGGAAGCCTGGCATTACCCTACAGAGCCATACCAGCGCAGAAAACCGATAAATTTTTATAGGTCCTTTTATTATATAAATTGCAATAGGGAAAAGCGACCTGACGAATCCCGTGCTCCGTAAGGATGATGCGGTTAGTAGGATAGATGGACGCCCTTACCCTATTATTACAACCTTTTAAATTTTCTGCTTTCATTTCTTTAACCTATTAATATTTAGCCAATTATCTAATACTAAGCTTAGTGAATACTCAACAGTTCTCCTCTTTAATTGACTTTCTTTTAAGACTTTGATATTATCTCCATCTATAATCTCAATAAATTTCCCAAAGGCGGAATATTGTTTATCATCAATAGATAAGAGAATAATGCAGTTAGAATGCTTTTTAATGAACTCGCCAACATCCATAAATATACTTATGTTATCTCTTATATTTCTTATTTTTCCTTTTATAAAATATTGCTGAAGTTTTTCTTTTTTGAAGGTATTTCTGACGTTTTTTATATACAAACTTTTATTTCTTGCTTCCCGATAATGCCTGAATTTTTTTGTTTTAGATAACAACTCTTTTATTTTTCCCTTATGAATAATGTTATAACCAATTAAGTTCTCTGAAAAATCAATAAAAATATAGTAATCAAATTCCTTCATTTCTTAGCCAACTCCCCTGACCTATCAAACCATGGCAGATCTTTTATATTTATTACACAAGTAAAAATCAACTAATATATAAATCAAATCACGGCAATCATCTTTAAATCTCAATAAATATTAAATATTATCAAATAAATCTATAAAATGTTTTTTTCCTTTGGACACGATTTCTTTTTCCTAAAAAGAAAGTGTGAGAGGAAAGGCAAATGGAAAACTTCGTTGTCCATCAGCGCCAGCGCCACCATAAGTTTTATAAGCATCTCTTTTTGTGTTTTATTTTATGAAGAGCCAACTCAGATCAAGAAGGAAGGCTAGCGGCGGGAGATACAAGGCAATCAGAAAGAAAAAGTTGAGAGAGCTTGGAAGGGATCCGCTTTATACTTCAATAGGGAAGAAGAAAGTTAATCTCTATAGGGGTGCTGGCGGGAACATTAAAAGAAGTTTAGTTGTGGCTGATGAAGCTAATATCTTTGACGGCAGCAAACACAAGAAGGTCAAGATTTTAAGCGTTATCGGAAATAGTGCCAACAGGCATTTTGTCAGAAGGAATGTTTTGACTAAGGGTGCTGTCATTAAAACCGAGATAGGCGATGCTAAAGTTGTTAACAGACCTGGGCAAGAAGGGCAAATAAATGCAGTTTTGATCAGATAATTATCATCTAATTGTAGTGAATTAAAATTTGCAGGAATAGCAATGTTTATATACCACTTTTTCTCTGTGTTTATAAAGTTTGTTATGTTTGAATAGGGGGTTTGTATATGGCTATAAGCTATGTTAAAAAATGTCCTGAATGTGGGGGCATTAATCTTGTTCTTGACAAAGAGAGGGGGGAAGTTCATTGCAGAGATTGCGGTCTAGTAATTGAAGAAAAGATGGTGGACTTTGGCCAGGAATGGAGAGAGTTTGACCATGAGCAAGCCACTTCTAGAAGAAGAACTGGCGGGCCTATGACCTATACAAAATTTGATAGGGGCCTTGGTACTGATGTTGGGAAGAAAAGTGATATTTATCAATTAGGCGGAAAAGAGAGAAATAGATTTTTCAGGTTAAGAAAGTGGCAATACCGGATTTCTACCGCTATTGAAAGAAATTTGAAATTAGCTCTTGCCGAGTTGAAAAGAGTTTCTAGTTATTTAAAACTGCCTAAAGCTGTTGAAGAGGAATCCGCTAGAATTTACACTCTTGCTGTGCAGAGAGGGCTAGTAAGAGGAAGAAGCATGGAAAGTGTTGTTGCTGGCGCTTTGTATGCTGCATGCAGGAGACACGAAGTTCCTAGAACCTTGGATGAATTAAGCGAGGCGTCTGGCATAGATAAAAAAGAGATTGGAAGAACTTATAGATTTGTTACAAGAGAATTAGGGATTAGGATTTTGCCAAGCAATCCTGTTGACTATTTAGCTAGATTTGCGTCTGCTCTTAAATTAAATGCTGAGACTCAATCGAGAGCTGTTGAAATACTTGAGAAAGCGCAGAATTCTGAGCTGACTTCTGGAAGGGGCCCTACTGGAATTGCTGCTGCTTCTTTGTATGTCGCTGCTTTAATGAACAATGAAAAAAGGACGCAGAGAGAGGTTGCCGACGTTGCAGGCGTCACTGAAGTTACAATCAGAAACAGATACAAGGAATTGCTAAAGAAATTAAAATTGGATGAGAAAGTAAAGAAGAAAGTTGGAAGGGGATAAGATGGAAGGAAATTATAAAGATGAAAGAGAACCAACAATTTTGGGTGTTCCATATTCTGAACTTGAAGGAGAATTGAGAAATGCATATGTGGAATTAGAAAGAATTAAAGACCCTATTGAAAGGGAATGTGTTGAGTTGTTAATTCATTTAGCCGAAAAAAGATATCATAACAGATTTTTTGATTGAATTTTTTAAGATGGAAGAAAACTACTGCTTTCTGACGAGAGAGGAAGTTCGCAATGGGATCTATATTAATTATGATGCCCTGTTTGTTGTTCAGGCCGGAAACAAATGCGGAGAAAACCCTTGGATGAGAAGAGTTAGATCATATGCTGAAGAAATTGGAGGGCATTATGTAGTTGTTAGAGAAGATGAGCTCAAAACAAATACTGAAACAACATCTAATTTTTCTATTCTGGGTGTTGAGCATGAAAAAATAGTTGCTGAGGGCTTATGCTTAGATGAATGCAGGAAACTGGCTGCAAAAATTGCTGATCCACTGGGATGCGGTGTCAAAGACTTTACTATAGAAAAAACTGTTCAGTCTTAATTACTTTTAAAATGGGAAAGATTTCTGACGCGATTAAAAGAGGAAGGATAGAGGGAAATCCTAATTATGAGAAGTGCGGCAGCGAGCCGATTATCATTAAGACCAAGAAGATTATCGACGTTGAAGAGTGGAAAGATTATCTTGACCTTGATCCTAATGGCTATTTCTTATTTGAAGTTGAAGATGAATGGATTTATGCAGGATTAGTGAATGATGACAATGAGATGACTTTGATCTTAAGAGGGAAAAGCGCAATTGACATGTTTAAGGGTATAATAAATAAAAAATTGGTGAGTTCATTAGATCATGCTGCCTATATTGGATATGAATTAGGGAAGTGCGAAGAGGCTTTGAAGAAAAATAAAAAATATATTCAGGATTAAACATTTATTTGCATGAAATCCTCTGCCAGAATCGTGTTCTTGAAAACCTTTTTTGCTTCCATCTCCAATTGGTCAATATCATTATAGCGCTGTGAGAAATGTGTTAAGATTAATTTCTTTGCATTTGCCTGCTTTGCCATCTTTGCTGCTATCTCTGCCGTGAGATGCTTTCTTTTCATCACGAACTTTTCAAGGTCTTTGCTCCATGTAGATTCTGCTATCAATATGTCTGAATTTTTTGCTATCTTAACTGCGCTATTTGCTGGTGCTGTGTCCATGATTATTGTAATTTTTTTCCCGGGAATTACATTTGTTGCTTTGCTTGCCAGGATTTTTTTCCCTTTGTAGACTATGTTTTTCCCCTTCTGCAAGTCTCCTAATAGCGGATGCTGTGTTAAATCAAATTTTTTCAGATAATTCAAATTAATTTTTCTCCTGTCCTTTTCTTTGAATGAGTATGCCAAGCAAGGAATGATATGATTTAACTGAGCTGCTTCCAATGTGAAACTGTTTTTATAAAAAATTCCAGATGATAATTCTTTTACCTCATACTTTATTCTTTCCTGCATAACAATTCCAGATAATAAACTTTTCAGATATTTCTTTGAGCCTTTTGGGCCGTAGATTTCCAATGTGCTTTTATAATTGTGAGCTGCTAAATTCTGTATTAATCCCGGGATTCCTAGAGTGTGATCGCCATGCCAGTGTGTGATTAGTAATTTTGTAATCTTGCCTGGTTTTATTCCTGCTATTCTTAACTGGCGCTGGGTTCCTTCGCCGCAATCTATTAATATCCCTTGATCCTTGTAACTAATTAGAATAGAACTATGGTTTCTTTCTTTTGTAGGAATCATTGCAGATGTCCCTAGGAAAGTTATAGTTATCATGAACTATATGTTGCCGAAAGGGTTTTAAATACCTTTTCATGAAATTATTTTATGAGTAAGAAGCAAAAGAAGACTGGAGAGATTAAGGATGAAGAGACTAGCATAAAGAAATTCAAGGCTGTTTTTTCTAAGGAAAGAGTCCTGGCTGATAAATCTGACGAGGCTGTCGATCTATATAATAAAAGCAGGTATGGAGAATATGTCGAGGATAAAATACAATATTCTTTAGTTGAGGCTCTGCACTTGCTTGAAAGAAAAAGAGCCATGCTTAAAGATGCCAAGGGAAAGAATATCAAGATAGATGTGTTTAGAAAGATATGCGAGAAGCTTGAGAAGAATTTCTGGATTAGATACTGCGTTTTTAGAGATTTGAGGCAGAGAGGATATATTGTTAAAACTGCCTTGAAATTTGGAGCTGACTTTAGGGTTTATGACAAAGGAATTAAACCTGGTGATGATCATGCTAAGTGGATTGTTTACCCTTTACATGAGACTGAGACTTTGACTTTGTACGAGTTTTCTGCCAAGAATAGAGTTGCACATAGCACTAGGAAAACATTATTGCTTGCGGTTGTCGACGATGAAGGCGACGTAAGCTACTGGAATTCAAGCTGGGTGAAGCCGTAAGGTTTATATAATCGTTATGATGTACTATAATATATTTGATGTACTATAGTGAAATTTAATGACTGAACTTATAGTTTATGAAAAAAGAGTATTGTCTAAGAATGATTTTATTGAAATTAAAGCTTGGAAATTTCCTGTAAGTGAGGATTTTCCAAATGGAGTGAAATATTCATTTGCTTATATCCGTTATGGAAAAAGAGTTTTTGGATATGATAATGAAAGAGGGAAAGGACACCACAGACATTTCGAAGATAAGGAAGAGGAAATAGAATTTGAAGGCTATGAAAATTGCTTGAGAAGTTTAGAAATGAAGTAAAAGAACTATTTGGAAAATATGAGGAGAAGGAAAATGAATAACGGAAATAAATTGGAAGTAGATAGTATACATATTGAAGTTAAACCTTTTGATGAAAGCATAAAAGAAATTGCTAATGTTTTAAGGAATGCTTCTGAAGGAAAGCCGTTTAAAAAGATAAGAAGAGTTGCTTTTGAAGACATTGAAACATTGAGAAGTATTTTGACTCCGCAAAGGATAAAACTTATGCATTCAATAAGGGTAAAGCATCCTGAAAGCATTTATGAATTAGCAAAGATGACAGATAGAAAATGGAGGGCTGTTGCAAACGATATTGAAATATTAAGCAATGTTGGACTAGTAAAATTAGTGAGAAAAGAAAAGCCTAAAGAGATTATTAAGCCTATTGTCAATTTCAGCAAGATGAATATAAGTGTTTCAGTATGATTTAAATATCTGTTTGTGTTTTATTTTGCTATGCTTAAAAGAGGCGTTTGGATTATTTTGTTTGTTTTGTTAAGCAGTTCTGTTTTAGCTTTGAGAGGTGATTTTGATGATAATGGATGTGTTAATCTTGAAGATTTTTTCTTGTTTGTAGATAATTTTCAGAAAGAAGTGAATAAAGATAATGAGAAATTTGACTTGGATGGAAACAAGAAAATAGATGTGGAGGATTTTTTTATTTTTGCTGAGGATTGGGATAAATGTGGTGAAGACGAAAATTTACTGATAGACCTTGGTTCTGAGCATGAAACATTTAACTTCTTAAAGAAGGACAGTACAGCTTTTATTTTAGGCGTACCAGTGACTTTAAATGAGATTGATTTGTCAGAAAGAAAATATAATCTCTCTATAGACAATAAATCTTTTGATAATTTGGAAATCGGGAGGAAAATACAATTAGAGGATTTTACCATCACAATTGAAGACTTTTTTGAAACTGAGATGTATTATCGCCTTAGAATAAATAATCCATTGATAAAAACTTTTGATTCTTTGGGTGTGGAATATGACTTTTATGGTGGAATTTTAGGGAGTTCTACGTTAGTAGTGAATAGACGCGGAGAAATCATAAAAGATGACAGTGAACATTTCCCACAACTTAATGATTTCTACAAATATAAAAATATCTTTTGGATTGTTTCAGAAAAAGATCTATTTGATGAACAAGAGCTAAAAAAATTTGCTTTGTATTTAGAACATGGAGGTAACCTTTTTATCTTTTTTGAAAGAGCATTGCCTATGTCAAATGAGGATTGGAAAAAATTATCTTTTTTACCTGATGTAAGTTTTTCTGATAATAGGGGAAAGATATTTTCTATTATTCCTGGTGGGCAAATTGACCTTGTTAGGGGACTATATCTGCTTGAATTTAGTAAAGGTGAAGGCTTGGAAATTGTTGCATTTGGTGTAGGTCCTTTTGACTTGAGTAGGGAACAATATGATAATTTAAGCAAGGAGGAGTTATACTCTGGGGAAGTCTTAAGAGCTGATTATTTCGGTTCTTTAGTCTATGCAGATATGTTTGGTGGATCTAAGGTCTTGATCAGCAGTTTAAATTTTGACAGAAGGATTCCTTTAGATTTTTCAAAACAACTTTTTAAAAACATTTTTGAATGGACGAAATCTCCAATTGAGATTTGTTCTGATCATATTGATAATAATGGAAATAAATTAGTCGATTGCAATGACATCGGTTGTTTTGCAAGTGATCAATGCAAATCCTGTATAGAAAAAGGTCTTTTTGAAAACGATTGTTCATTATTTTCTACCCCTATGATGTGCCAGAATCTTACAATGGTTCCTAACTGTCAGAAATGTGGCTGTTTGGGAGGACTTGCTTGCAGGGAGGATGGTCAGTGTGAAAGAATAAGTCCTGGGCCTGTTTTTAAAAACTTTACGTTCAGAAATAATTATTTTATTAATGAATTCGCTTCGGATATTTTTCTTAGATTTGAAGTTATAGAGCCAGATAAGTTAAATAATGAAAAAGGGATTGCGGTACTTAGGGATGAGCAAGGCCATTTAAAAAAACTAAGCAATGACATTTATTGTAACAAAGAGAATCTTTTTTCTTCAGTTTATGTATGTAGCTTAGTTATTGAAAGAGATACTATTTCCAAATCAGGAAAATATTCTATGAAGATTTCTTTAACTAATAAAGATGGTGTAGCGGCTGTAAGTGAATGGTTTGATTTTGAAGTGTTAGATCTCCCAAAATGCCAGGCTATCAATGATGCAATAGGTGTTAAACCAGAGAAAAATGCAGTTAAAGTAGCTTTTTATGCTGACAACTACGAAGACTTTGATAGTTTTAAGAATAGGGTGACAAACATCACTAGTAAAATGTTTAAGAAACATGAAATTTATAATAGTTATAAAGATAAATTTGATTTCTATGTTTCAGAATATCTTGAGAAAAATAACTGTGAAACTTACGTGAATAGGGATACCTATTTAAGATGTAATGATCTTTTTAATTCTTTATTTTATAGTCGAAGTTGTAAAGAAGATGTTGGAGTTGTTTTTAGTAAAAGGGACTTTAGAAGCAATTCTGCTATTCATCTTAGTGTTCCTCCAGATAATATTTATGTTTTTGGTTCAGAAGTTGAGAAGGTTCTTGCTCATGAATTGGGACATAATCCCATAGGTTTAGGTGATGCTTATTGTGAAAATAAGAGATATACCACTCCTACACCATATCCGAATACATTTGAAACTTTAAAAAAATGCGAGGAGTATTCTAAGACACATTTAGGTAGTAGGGATTGTGTTCAGATTTGTGAAGGAGACTCTGATTATAATATTGAACAAGGAGGTTATAAAATGAACCACACCGGGCCAATTATGATGATCTATGGTGGTGATTTCAATCTTGTTGAACAAATGAGAGTCAACTGGTTTTTTGATTGTTGTAGCCCTAACTCTTGCAGTGAGCTTCCTAAATATTGTTTTAGTAATATTTGTGGTAGTTGTCCATCTAAAGAATATGATCTCGATGAGAGTGCTTTGCCTCCTTGTGCAGAGGTTGTTTGTAAGGCAGCCAAAACTGATGAGGATATAGATGAAGATGGAAGTCCAAGAAAATTAGATTGCGGTATTAACGATTATGCAGTCCATCCAGGAAAACCTGTTGTTCCATTTATAGATGTGGAAAATAGGTTAAGCGAGAGCTGTGCTAAGACTGATTATAATTGCGATGGTAACATAGAGGAGCAATGCCATTTTACTCCTGAGTGTCCTGATTTATATAGAAGTAAATGTATGAATGATCGTGAATATATTGTTGAAACAGCTGTAACAAAAGAGAAATGTTGCGGTGGTTGTAGCGGAGAAATAGATGAATGGAAGGTTGTTCGAAAGGAAAGTTGCGATGATGGAGAGGTTTGTAGAGAAGTGACAGAAAAGAATGGAGGAGTATTTGCTAAGTGCAAAGGTAATTTTGAAGGATCCACAACGGAAACAAGACCTGTTATACCTACTGCTGCTACAAATGAGACGGGAGGAGGCGGAAAGTAATGATTAAAACAAGGATTATATTATGTCTTCTGTTTGTATTTTTTGCTGTTTCTGTTTTAGCTAAAGGGTCCTTACCTGTTTATATAGTGAGCTTAACTTTGCATGATGATTCTAGCATAATTTTGGATAAAATTTATTTATCAAATGTTTTTAAGGAGAGAGATTTTTTGGATGGGCCATTTATTTTGAGGGTTGTTTCTATTGATGGCAATACATTATATATTGATAGATTCGATTTTGAAGGCATTGCTCCTCCAAGAGAATGGTTTGATGAAAATGGCAAACAGATTGTTTTTCCTAAGAAATTGACCAAGCCAACAAAGGAATTAGTATCGCAGCCTATTAGTAAAGTTATCCTTACCCTTCCTTATTTTAAAGAAGGAAAGGAGATACAAATTTACAATCCTAATGGTGAAAATGCCTTAAATATAGACTTAAGCCTTTATTGTAAAGGAGAGGGGTGTTTGAGAAAAGGTTCTTTATTTAATAGAGTTGTTAGATGGTTTGGTAACTTTTTTTAATATCTTGAAGCTATAAATTTTTATAAACTTATTTCAATCTTTTTCTTCTCTAAATTAGGATGCACTTTTAATTTTGTTTTTGGATTGTTCAGGCTGAAAGTTTTTGTTAAGTCTTTTGGAAACGTCATTCCCCAGCTATGTCCTATCTTTATCGGATGTTTTATGTACTCTAATTCCAGCTCTCTGGATTCTATTTTAGAAATTGCTTTCATTGCTAAATCCTCTGTAAATATTTTTTCTTTACATTTTGGACATTGCCTAGCTTCGAACTTAATTCCGTTATACTCTATATAGGTCTTTCTCATTGGCATATTGCAGCTTATACACAATCTTTCATTTACCATCTTATTCCCTACCACTTTCAATAATTACGGTTTTAATTAAATACTTTTTATAATTTTCAAATATCTTTTCTTTGCATATGACATAAAATGATAAATTATCTTTGAAGTACTGGTTAAATGTCACATAGTTTGCTGACAGGTGCTTTCTTTTTGCTAATCTTCCCAGCCTAACAGTGCTAAATGTCCTTTCTTTTGTATCATAATAATCCAGCCCGAATTTTTGTCCCCTTTCTAACATTCTGAAAAATGCATGAGATTCTATGTCTATTATTATCTTCATGGCTCATTATAATTTATTTAAATAAATATATAAAACTTTTGGTTAAACTTTTTGTAAAACTATTTTTATGATGGAAAACTATTTAATGTGTTATATTTCTCAATAATGAATCTTTCTAGTTTATCATTTTTTTACTTTTGAATATCCTGCTTAATATATGTAACCCTACATATCTTTGAATGTTCCTATCTTGTAGGGTTATATTGCTGTTGTATAATATCTCAAAGCTATAAATTTTTATAAACTCTTCCGCCTTTTTTATTTTTATGGCTGAGAGTCTGGTTTCTAAGAAGGAAAGAGCTGTCGGGATTGTGAAGGCTTATGGTCCCCTTCTGCCTGTTACTCTTGCTAAAAAGCTTGACTTGAATATTACTTTTGCTTCTGCTATTTTGTCTGAGCTTGTTGATAATAAATCTTTAGTGCTTACGAGCGTTAAATCCGGCGGAAGCCCTTTTTATTATGTTCAAGGGCAGGAGAATAAACTTCAGGATCTTATGAAATATTTGAATGGGAAAGATAAGGATACTGCTGAGCTTTTGAAGAAAGAAAAGATTTTGAGAGACCGGGATCTTGATAATTTGAAGAGATTTGGGTTGAGGCAGATGAAGGATTTTGCTGCACCTATTAAGGTAACTGTGAATAATGAAACTGATTTGTTCTGGAAATGGTATTTAGCAGATGACAAAGAAGTTAACGAGTTGATTGGCAAATATTTAGAGAGCAATTTCTCAAATAAATTTGAAAGCAAGGAAGAAGATAAGATATCTGAAAAAGAAGCCAAAGCTGAGGACATCAAAAATGGGAAGGAAGAGCAGAAAAAACTGAAAGAAATTTACGAACAAGAAGATAAACGGGATGTAAAAATTAAGGATAAAATCGAGATTAAAACCAAACTTGAAACTGAAAAGCCTATGATTGTTAAAGAAGAGAAAATAAGACAAGAAAAATCTGAAGAAAAAAGCATTGAGACTGATGATGAAAATCGTGATATACTCGGCAGGTTCTTTGTTGACAATAAAATTGATATTATGGACCAGAAAATTATTCGAAAAAACAAGGAGATAAATTATGTTGCTGGGGTTAATACTGAAGTTGGGAAGGGGATCTTTTTCTTGAAATATAAGGATAAAGGAAAAATTAATGAAGCTGATTTGAGCCTTGCTATGCATGAAGCAGGGAAGATTCCTTTAATATTTTTGGGCACTGGCGAATTGACAAAGAAAGCAAGGGAATTACTTGGAACTGAATTCAAAGGGGTGATATTTAAAAAGATATAAAAAGATTGAATAATCTTTGTTTTTTATGAGTGATTTAAAACCAGAAGGGATTTTTGGACAATATCATTATGAAAAAGAGGGAGTTGTCGGGCACTCTTGCGATGGCACCGGCAGTAAGATTGTTTTCGATTTGAAGCATGGAAACTTACATGACTCTGCTAGAAATTTAGTTGCCATGAACCTTGATGACCTTTCTTGCGAATATATTAGACCAAGCCATTTTTGGGATACTATTTTAATGGGGAAAATGAATGAGGGTTTAAAAAATAGGATGATTAGCTCTTTGAGCTGCGTTCTTAATGCTTATAATGTTACTTTGATGGGTGGCGAGACTGCTATATTACCTTACCAATTAAAAGAAGGGAGCGTTATCTGGGACGGTTATGTATATGGAAAAGAAGAGGATATTAAGAGACATAATTTTTTTATTGATAGAAGAACTTCATTAGAGAAAGGTTTGCTGCTGTGCGCTATTCCAGATAATAAAGGAAGCTTGGGAAGCAATGGGTTTACTTTCCTTCACGATATTCCATTTAGAAATGAGTTCATTGCACCTTGCAGGATTTATACCCCTCAAATATTAATGGCTAGGGATGATTCTTGGTTTTTCGCCCATATTACCGGTGGAGGATATAAAAATATTGAAAGAATTTTACCCGAGAATTTAGATGCTATAATTGAATTGAGAAGCATTCCTGAAATATTTAGATATGTTCAAGATAAAGCAGGATTTTCTGATAAAGAGATGTTTGAAACTTATCATATGGGATCAAGATTAATTGTTGGAACGAAAAATGCCGGAAAATTAATGGAAATTTTTGGAAATGCTTTTGTTGTCGGTGAACTGAGAAAGGGAAATGGAAGGGTTTTTGTCAACAGAATTGGGTTAGATCCTTATTAAAATGAGAGAATATATTTTTGTTTTTGGAAGAGAACCAGAATTAAGCTTTTTGGAAGCTGCGAGTTATTTTCAGAGCCATGATATTAATTTTAAATTAGTTGAATGGAAAAATGAAATTGCTATTTTTTTACTTGAGGACATGGATTTTGAGTTGCTGATTAAAAGACTAGGCGGAACTGTGAAAATTGCAGAGGTGTTTGCTGAATATAAATATAGTGGCAGAGAAAATAAATTGAACTATGGGATTAGCGTCTATTCTGGAAATGAAACTAAGCTAAGAAATTTTCTGGAAAGCGAGTTTAAGAAAGAAAGAGTTAAGGCACTTTTTAGAAAACCCAGGGACAAGGTGTTTATGCCTAGCGAGATATTTGCGAAGGGCTTAACTGAGTTCGTTGTATATGGAAAATATTGTGCGAGAACGATAGCAGTTTTCAATCCAAAAGACTATAAGGAAAGGGATGAAACTAGACCCAGACAGATACTGCTGCATCAAGTCAGCTTAAGGCTTGCCAGGATTTTAGTGAATTTGAGCTTTGCAAAACATAATTTGCTTGATCCTTTTTGCGGCGTTGGAACTATCTTGCAGGAGGCTATGATCTCCGGAATTGACGTTTATGGTGTTGACATCGATAGTGAAAGCATTGAAGCCAGCAAAGAAAATCTGAACTGGCTGAGAGGGAGATATAATTTAAAAAATAATTTTAAAGTCATTAAAGGCGACAGCGGGAAATTAACGGCGTATTTCAAGAGAGATGAAATTCATGCTGTTGCAACTGAGCCTGATCTGGGCCCTTATTATAAGAAAATGCCTAGCAGGGAAAAAGTTGATGATGCTGTTAAAAGACTGGAAAACCTCTATTTGAATTTCTTTCTAGAATTGAGGCAGGTTATGAAGAAAAAAGGTAAAGTTGCGATAGTTTTGCCGAGGCTGAAGTATAAAAATGGATGCAGAGATATTAATGTTGAGAGGGTAATAAAGGGGACGGGATTTGAGATGTTTATTGCAGATAAGAAAATAAAATTGCCTATAATTTCAAAAGGCAGGTTTTTGGATAGAATGATCTATGTTTTTGAGGCTGCTTAATCATACTTATTAAATCTTCTTCTAGTTGTTATTTGAAATGATCTATTCTCTTGTTTCTCTCGGTGGATGAATCATGTTGCAGTTTAATCTAGTCTATGTTTAATTTTTTTATCCTAATGTTCCTCTAGGCAGAAAGATATTTTCTTTATTTTGATGTTGCGGTGCTAAGGAATAAAATATCTTACAAACTCTTTTTCCTAATGTTAAACACTTTGGGTCGTACGACCATCTTTTAATAACCCTAACTTTTTTATCTGGAACCACTTCTTCTATTATCTCAACGAAAACATCTAAACACATTCCTACATAACATCCACCAACTAAATTTTCTTTTCCATCTTTAAATTGATTTAAGTCTGATAATTCTAAAGGTTTTCCTTGATTGTTTTCAGTTAAAATAACTCCATCAAATAGCCCCTCCTCAACAAAATTACAATCATTTATTATGTAGTCAATTGCATCACTTATTAGTATAGTTTTGTATCCATCACGGTTTTTTTTAATATAATCTAATAATCTTTGTACTTGTTTTGGTCTTTTACCATTATCTATTTCTTCACAGGAAGGATGAACTACCCAGATATTTCCATCACCTTTTGAAATTTTAAATCGCTTTTGACTAATATGTTGTCTTGTAATTTCTACTAATTTATTATAACTTGTCTTAAATTCTTTACTTTCTCTGTAATCGACGGGAACAAATCCAAAATAAGTTTCGAGATTAAAATTGTTTAATCTTCTAGCTTCGAGTATATAGTCTTTATTTATCATATCAAAAATTCAGTTTTATTATTTTTCATGATGTCTGTTTTTAAAAATAATTTTGTGATGTGCTGTGTTGCATAACTAGTTACATATTGTGATTTGGTGTACTACCGACTACAATAGGTTGTATCAAATTAATAGTCATGCAACAATGCATTTGTGATGGCAAAGTTTATAAACCTTTTTTCAAATTTTGATTTCATGGGGAGAATTAAAACTCAATTAGTGAAGAGGGCTGCCTTGAAGTTCATGCATCAGCACCCTAATACTTTCAAGAAAGATTTTTCTGAGAATAAGGTTCTACTGATGGGTGTTAGTGAGATTTATTCTAAGAAATTGAGGAACATTATTGCAGGATACTTGACTAGATTAGTTAGACAACAAGAAACTGGAAAATGAATGCTCATCTATTGTTAGATGTGAGTAACTATAACAGGAGGCACAGAAAATGGGGGAAGAGAAAGAAGGACCTGAATCTGGCAGGAGAGAGAGACTTAAGGATCATGTGGTGTTTATAGGTAACAAGCCCTTTATGAATTATGTCACAGGTGTTGTCATGCAGTTTACTACACAAAATGCGAATGAGGTTGTAGTTAAGGCTAGAGGAAGATTTGCTTCTAGGGCTATTGACGTTGTCGAGGTAGCCAGGAAGAGATTTTTAGAAGGGCAGATTGATCTTGCGCCTAATGGGATAGAGATTGGGAGCGAGGAATTTCAAAACAAGGAAGGGAAAAACATTCGCGTTTCCTTTATCGAGATTAAACTTGTTAAGAAATAGGTTTTTCTTTTATTTATTTTTTTGAAAAGATTTAAATAGAAATTTTGTTTCATAAAACCAAGAGGTGAAATTTTGGCTGCTAATGTCTTTATTGAGTTAAGTATAATCCTTTCAGTTGCTACTGTTGTTGCAGCCCTGATGAGAGTTTTAAAACAGCCATTAATCATCGGATACCTGCTTGCGGGCATTTTAGTAAGCCCGTTTTTTTTGAATCTGATAAGATCGCAGGAATTGCTTTCTGTTTTTTCGCAAATTGGAGTTGCCTTTCTGCTGTTCATCGTCGGCCTGAGCTTAAATCCCAAAGTAATAAAAGAAGTTGGCAAAGCATCACTGATAACCGGAATAGGGCAGGTTGTTTTTACTTCTATTATCGGCTTCTTTATTGCAAGGCTTCTCGGATTTGAAACCATCACTTCTCTGTATATTGCTGTTGCTTTAACTTTTAGCAGCACCATCATTATAATGAAATTGCTGTCTGATAAGGGGGATCTTGAAAAATTATATGGAAAAATCTCGATCGGCTTCCTGCTAGTACAAGACTTAATTGCTGTCCTTATACTGATACTTGTTTCATCTTTTTCAGAACCAAATCAGGCTTTGAACTCAATAATGTTTATTTTAATTAAGGGTGGCTTGATAATCTTCCTGTTGGTTTTGATTAGCTTGTATCTTTTACCCAAATTAGGATTCTTTTTTGCAAAATCCCAGGAATTGCTTTTCATGTTTTCTGTTGGATGGGGGCTTGGTCTGGCGAGTTTGTTTCATATAATTGGACTGACGCTGGAAATCGGGGCATTACTTGCCGGAATTACACTATCACTCTCTCCCTATAGCAATGAGATCAGCTCAAAGATGAAGCCTTTAAGAGATTTTTTTATAATCCTCTTTTTTATCCTGCTTGGTTCCCAGCTGGTTTTCAAAAACAATGCTGGCTTTATTTTGCCAGCAATTGTATTCTCTCTGTTTATCCTTATAGGTAATCCATTAATCGTCATGGTACTGATGGGGTTTCTAGGATATCCAAAGAAAGTTGGATTCTTTTCTGGATTGACCGTTGCCCAGATTAGCGAGTTTTCGCTTATTTTGATTGCACTGGGCATAAAAGTTGGCCACTTGCCTCAAGATGTTCTTTCCCTTATTACCGTTATTGGCTTAGTAACTATCATGGGCTCGACTTATTTCATATTATACTCTGAGAGAATCTATGCTCCACTCTCCTCATATCTAAGCATTTTTGAGAAGAAGAGAATCAAGAAAGAAAAAGGCAAGAAGAATTATGATATCATTCTCTTTGGCTACAACAGAATGGGGTATGATCTTGTGAAGAGTTTTATAAAAATGCACAAAAGATTTCTAGTTGTCGACTATAATCCTTTAACTATTTCAAGGATGCACAAAGAAAAAATAGATTGCGAGTATGGTGACGCGGATGATTTAGAGTTTTTAGAGCAGCTTAATTTTAAAATGGTTAAGATGATTGTTTCTACAGTTCCGGATTTTGAGACTAACTTGTTACTTATTAAAGAGGTTAAGAAGAAAAATAAAAGGGCGTTAGTGATAGTTGTTTCAAACCAAGTAGATAAAGCTAAACTGCTGTACAGTGAAGGAGCAACTTACGTTATAATGCCCCACTTCCTCGGTGGAAAATATGCATCCATGATGATAGACAGATGCGGATTCAGCATCCAAAGATTCAATGAAGAAAAAAATAAACACCTCAATCATCTTAAGGAGAGAAAGTAAAGAATTACCTCATTGTTTGTGTTTCATATCTTAACATTAAATCTCTTGGAATCTTTATTTCCAGTAGCCTTAATGCACCCATATACTCTGTATCTCTATCTCTGTGAAAATATTTTTTAATTTCGTCTCCCAAGTAAAACCACAAAGCTGTTTGAATATCTTTTGGTTCTATAAGCGGCAGTTCCCTATGATGGATTTTCTCTTGATATTCAAAGGCTTCAAACCAGTATATTGAAATGTTTCCTTTTTTTAGCTCCCAATCATATCCTTCTCTCTTTCTTAGATGCCTTATTGTTGGAATTATAATCCTATCCCTCTCTTCGTCGAATTTTGGACTGGAAAACATTACTCCTATCTCTAACGTTACTCTCCTTCCTATATCTTCCGGATCGAAATATTTTTTTGGAGGGAGGCTACTTGAATTTATTTCCTCTGTTTCTTTCCTTACCAGGATTAGGCTATCTTTTTGGCCAGATATTTTCTTTTTAAGATCAATGTAGATTTCTTGCAGATGCATTAAATTATGAATTGATACTTGTATTTAATTATTTTCGTTTTAGAACGTTTATTTTGGAATGGCGCTTCGGGGATTTGAACCCCGGACCTGCGGATCATGAGACCGCCACTCTTACCGGACTGAGCTAAAGCGCCTTAGAAAGAATTTCAGAAGACTTGTTTTAAAAGAGTTGCGTTTATCTGTAAGCTTTTTCTATTTCTAATTTTGGACATCCAGGATTATAATTATCTTCTGCCCTTGCACTTAATTTATAAAATGATTTTTTCCTGCCAATGAACACTTCTCCTTCATACCTGTATTTTTTAAATAAACTTAGAGTACTTGCAGGGCTTATGAACAAAAACAGGTTCAAACCAGCCAAGATATAGGCAAAATAAGAAGTTGGCTTTTCTGTATAATCTCCTTTGAACCTTACATCTTTCTTCTGCTCCACTGCATTTACAATTTCTTCCAATAGCTGGTTTTTTCCTGGAGACATCGGAATTTTTAATGTGTATTCTCTTTTTCTCCCTTGCCGATTTTCAAGAGTCATAATTGTCTGCCTAGAAGTATAGGCAACTATTCTTACAGGTCCATTTATTTTATGTTTGATATCTTTTCTAACCATTTTAGTTTGTTAAATTCTGCTTGATCTTATCTACAATCTCTCTTAATTGTTTCTCTGAGAATTTTGGATTTGGCCTTTCCCAGTGGATTCCATCTCCGCTTTTTCTTGGGACTATGTGGAAATGAGCATGGTGAACTACTTGGCCTGCGACTTCTTTATTGTTTTGTATGACGTTATAACCTTCTGAAATTTTGTTGATTGCTTTTGATATCTTTTGGACTGCCGCGATCAATGATCCTAGGGTGTTTTCATTTAACTTGTCCAATGTTTCCGCATGTGTCTTTGGAATAACTAATGTGTGTCCTAGTGAAACCGGTTTTATATCGAGGAAACCCAGAGTATATTTATCTTCATAAACTATATCCGATGGAATTTCTTTTTTTGCTATTTTGCAGAATATACAATCAGCCATTTTTATCCAACCATTGCTGCAAAGATTTAACTGATTTTAAAACATTATCACTTTTTATTCCAAGCTTCTTAAAATCGTTTTTTTTATAAACTCCAGTTAATACTGCGATGAAATTTAATTTTGCCTTCTTTGCTGCAATGCAATCATAGATTGAATCTCCAACGTACAAGATTTCATTCCTTTTTAGGTTTAGCTTTTTTAATGCTTTAATAAAAACGCGAGGATCTGGCTTGTGATGCTTAACATTATCTGAAGAATAAATAAATTTGAAATATTTTGTGGATAATCCTATTTGCTTTAGATGTGGGTACATTAATGCTCTTGTTTTTGAGCTGAGCAATCCTAACTTGTACTTTTTGCTGAGTTGCACAACAACTTCCCTTGCTCCTGGAATTTGTTTTATTTTTTTGGATAAAATTTTTTTATGCTTTATTTTCTGAAACTTCTTTACATTTGCCTTTGGCCATAGCTTTTTTATTATTATATGCGAGGGGATTCCATAAAGTTTTCTGATATTCTCAGCCTTGATTTCTCTTAAATTCAACAGTTTTGCAGTCTCTATGTAAGCTCTTGTTGATATCTCCCCTGTCTCTATTAATGTGTTGTCCACGTCGAATATTATTGCTTTTATCATTTTGTTCCCGAAAGTACGAATAAACCTCCAAAGAGAAATTCTTTTATTTCTACATTTTTCAGATATTTTTTAGCTTCAGTTATTATGTCCCTTTCAGATTGTGCGGCTGCTAGACAAGAAATAAATTTTACCCAGAAATTAAATATCTTTAATGGACCATTTAATAATTTTCCATCGATAATAACGACTCTTCCATTTGGCTTGACTGAATTTACCATTTTTTCCAAAGCTTTTTTCCAATTAGGGATGACTGTTAACCCTAGAGTTACCATTGCAGCATCGAATGTATTCTTATAAGAAATTTTAGCAGCATCTCCCTCTATGAACTTTATATTTTTCCATCCATTTTTTCCAGCTCTTTTTTTAGCAAGTTTTAGCATTTCCTTAGAATAATCAATAGCCGTAATTTTCCCTTTTGATCCTATTGAAGGGATTATATAATCGAAATCAAAACCAGGTCCACAAGCCAGGTTTAATACATAGCCCCCTCGTTTCAAATTTAATTTTTTTGCTCCGTATTTTCTTGCTTTCTTATCTTGTTTCCAGAAGCTAATAAATCTCCCTAACTCAAAATATTTAACAAGTAGACTTTGATTGTATCTCTTTTTTACGCGTTGATGTGATTTTTTAGTGTTTTTCATTCTATTTTCTGGACCTGCCGAGAATTGAACTCGGACCTCAAGACTGCCAGCCTTGCATAATGCCATTTTACTACAGGCCCTTAATTCTATTGTAGAAATTAGTTTTTTAAAAACATATCGGAAAGAAAAATTTAAGGAGAAATTATCTTCTCCTTCTTTTTGAGCTTTTGCCTACAGACATTTTAGCCATTCTTTTCTTTCTCTTTTCTAATCTTGTCGTCTGCCTTTTTAAGCTTCTTATTTTATTTGCTATTTGTTTTACAGTTACCATTTAAATTATCACCTCTTTTTTAGATTATTACTAGTGGTAGTAACTTTTTCTTTATAAAGTTTTTGTTAAAATTTATTTTTAGAGTTTAAGTAAGTTTCTGAGGAGCACTTAAATTATTTTACTGTTTTTCCTATCTGCTCAAATTTTATTTCTTCATTTAATAACTTTGAAATTTTTTCTTTTAGATCCTTTATTTTAACTCTCTTCTGCTTCATAGTGTTTCTATTTCTGATTGTTACATCTTTTTTCTTTAATGAATCATGGTCTACTGTTATCATAATGCTGCAGCCAATCTCATCCATCCTTCTGTACATTTTTCCTATGCTACCTGTTTCATCGTAAAAACACCTAAAATCGTCTTTTAGGCCGTCAAAAATCTTTTTAGCTATTTCAGGAAGCTTGTCTTTTCTCACTAGAGGGAAAATAGCTACATCAACTGGACTAAGTTTATACGGAAATGTAAATAAATTCCTTTCTTTCTCTTCTTTGAAAAAAACGTCCAACAAAGCCCAGATATTTCTGTCAACACCAAATGAAATCTCTAAGATATTTGGAATAAACCTTTTATTTTCGATGCATACTTCTAATTTTGTCTTCGATCCTGTTTGATGTCCTCCAAGATCATGTGACCCGCGGAAATGAAGCCCCCCGAGCTCTACGAATTTTTCAAATGTTTCTAAATTTACTTCTATATCGAAATGAACTTGATTGTAGAATGCCCTCTCTTTTTCGGATAATTCCCTGAAACGAAATCTTTCTTTTGGAATTTTTAAATCTTCAAGATAGAATTTTTGTATTTGCACTAAATGATAAAGATAGAAACGAGTTATATTCTTCTTGTGCAGCTGTTCTGGAGTTCTTTCTATGACTTTGTTTGATTTCCTGTCTTGAACTAGAAACGTTCTGAGCTTGTAGTTTTTTATTTTATTCCAATCTTGGCATTCATCCATTTTATCCGGATCAAAAAATATCTGCAGCTCAGCTTGAGTAAACTCCCTTAATCTAAAGAATCCTTGCCTTGGACTTATTTCATTCCTGAATGCTTTTCCAATAACTGCTAATCCCATTGGAAGCTTTTCACGCAATGCAGCAAACTCCCGCTTAAATGCGAGATATGGGGATTGAGCTGTTTCTGGACGGAGATGCATTATTTCTTTTCCAGTTGCTCCGACTTTTAATTCGAACATCATGTTGAAAAGCCTTGTCTCTCCAAGCTCTCCTCCGCATTCAGGGCATTTTAACTTATATTTTTTAATTAAACTGTCTAATTCTGCTGTTGTCAATGCTTCAGTTTCTACTCCAGATTCATCTTCTATATATTGGTCTGCTCTAAATCTGAAATGACATTTGATACATTCGACTAAAGGGTCGTTAAAATTTTTTAGATGACCAGATGACTCGAAAACTTCTTTTGCTAGGATATTAACGTCTTCGATTTCATGATAGTTTGTATTAAGCCCTAAGAATTTTTTCCTCCAAATGTTTTCCCATCTTTGTTTCATTAATGTGCCAAGATGTCCATAAGTCCAGAATCCCCCCTTGACTGAATATATCTCTCCTGAGGGAAAGAAGAAACCACGCTGCTGTGCAATGCTCATTATCTTTTCTGCCTTGGTTTGCATGAATTGCTAATGAATACGGGATTTATAATATTTTTGATATGATAAGTTTTTAAAGCTGTTTTTTGAATGTTCTTTTATGGAATATGATTTTGAAGAAAGCAGAGTAATGACTGAGATTAGAGGGAGAAATGCAAAGAAAGTTTTGATACAATTACCTGAGGGAATGAAAAAAGAAGCTTTTGGGATTTTAGACTCGATAGGGAGAAATTGCAATGCAGAGATTGTTATTTCTGGATCAAGCTGCTGGGGAGGATGTGACTTAGCTGTTGACCAAGCTAAAAAAATAAATGCTGATTTGTTAATCCATTTTGGGCATGCCCAGTTTGTTAGAGCTGATTTTCCTGTCCTGTATGTTGAATTGCATTCTAAATTAGACGCTGCCAGCCTGCTTAGAGAAAATATTGGAAAAATAGACATTGAAAAGATAGGCCTTGTTGGAAGTGTCCAGTATGTTAAGCAATTTGAAAATATTAAAAAATATCTTGAGAGCATTGGTAAGAAAGTTTTTATTCCTAAGAAAAAAGGATTTGCAGCTTATGACGGCCATGTTGTTGGATGCGAATATAATTCCTTGAAAACCATTGAAAATGAAGTTGATGGCTTTCTTGTAATAGGAAATAAATTTCATTCTCTTGGAGCTGCTTTAATGTGCGTTGATAAAAACGTGTATTTACTTAATGAGCAGTCTAATAATCTAGAGCTCATGAACGACGAAAGAAACAAAGTAGTAAGACAGAGGGCGGTTGCTATTGATAAAGTTAAAAGAGCTAATAAAATAGGGATTGTTGTTGATAATAAAATTGGGCAGTATAACCTGAAGATTGCCGAGAGACTGAAAAATGATTTAGAAAAGTTAGGCAAAGAGGCGATGATAATCGTTGTGGGTGAATTCTCTCCCGGGCTCATGAATTTTTATGATGTTGATGCATTTATTGATACGGCATGCCCCCGAATTTCTATTGAGGACTATGGAAGGTATGATAAACCTATAATAAATTCAAGAGAGGCGAGCGTTGTCGTCGGCAGGAGAAGCTGGGAAGAATTATTAGAGAAAGGATTAATTGGGTTTGCTTGAATTATTTTTCTTCAATGTTTGTGATTTCTCCATCAAAGCAGGCTTTAAACAAATCTAACGATTCATTTCTACCTAATATTGGAGTAACATTATCTGAGTCTGCTATAAAAACCGGTGCGATAAATTCATAATTTGCTATTTTTATTTTTAACTTATGTATGTAACCATTTAGGAATGTATTTGGCACTATCCCTCTAATTTCTTTATATGTCCCAGTTGTTACTTTTCCCACTAATAGATCCCCTATGAATCTTGGAAGTAGACAAATGTCTGCCCCTGTATCTGCCAAAACATCACTAATAGCAATCCACTTACCTGATTTTTCTGAATATATTTCTAATTCTATCAATGGCCGTTTTATAGTTTCAAACAATAAACTCTTTCCTTCTTGATATTTAAATGAAGGCAATTAGAATCCCCTCTTTTAATCTCCATCCTATTGAAACTTTTCTGCCTTGGTTTTTTTTAACTATTTCTTCATATTTTTCCTTTGGATTGAGACCATGCCAAACTAATTTTTTATCTACATAAATTTGATATTCATAATCTGGTTTGTCTTCTTTAATCTTGAGCTTCATATTTTTGTAGAGAGAACTAAAATTTAAATAGTTATTGCTTACTTTAACTTTTGTACTTCCGTTTTATCTGAAATTATTGCTGAGTTTCCTGACTGGTCTTCCATAATTATTTTTAATGGGAATTCACCTAGTTCTGCCTTCCATAATTTTTTGAGCAGATTTTTGGCATGCTTTTTTACTTCTGGATCGTCGGTGCTGTCTCTTTCTTTTTCTATTATTTTTTTGAATCTTAATAAAACGCCCTCGATGTTTGATATGTAGCCTGAAGATGCAACTCCTGGAGTGACTTCCATCTTTAACTGCGGAATTTTTACAGTTGCCTCTGATGATTTTATAACGCGAACGTTTAGATCTTTTTTGTTCTCCAATGTGAATGTCTGCCTTGTTGGAGGCTTTTGCTCTTCCGCTTCGACATCTGAGCTGTTGTAGCTGCAGCTTGAGCAGCTCATTGACATCAAGAAACATTTTCCGAAATGCGGCACATTGTAAGTCTCTTCCCTCAAAGTCAATGTTTTTTCCTTGCAGAAAGGGCAAACTTCATTTTTTAATTCTGACATGTAAATGACTTTCTATAGAAAGAATTTATAAATATTGCTCTTGCGAAAGATTTTAGATGTCACTTAGGCTTGTTGATCCAAATCCTTGCCTAGAAGGTAATCGAGGAGCTGATGGCTGCCTATGGACTTCTGCAAACTTAGGGGCTACCACGATCCAATCTTCACCGAACCCTGCTATATCGCCTTCAACAGCATCACATGTCTTCTTTAGCTTGTTGATTGCCCTTTTTAATTCAACTATGTCTTTGTCCTTTAATGGCCTTATATTCACCAATGCTATTGTATAACCATCTCTCAATGCATCTATTGGATGCTTGATGTCCTGGAAGTCATGCATAACAAATGGCTTTATGATTATCTTTGATCTTGAGCTTGATTCTGGGGTGTTTATCTCAACATAGTCTTCAGGAGACTCATCAAGAAAGTCATCATTTCTTTCGCCAAAAAGCTTTTCCCTGAGTTTTCCAAATGCACCCATTTTTTTGCCTCTTGTCTAAAAATACACTAAGAGATATATAAACATTTCTATAGGCTAAACTATCGTTTCCAGCAGACTGGCAATATTCCATAATTGTGTTCTTGTGTAATCCGGGATGTTATTTTCTTCCACCATGTCGTCAATTTCCTGCAACACTTTGTTTATCTGCAATGCCCTATCTTCTGAATTATCCTTTAGAATTGTTCCAACTTCCTGTATTTTCTGCTTGACATTTTTAGGAACAGTGCTGTCACCATTAATAGTGTTTAGGATTTCCAGAACCTCTTTTTTAACGTCTGTCATTTTCTTCAATTTCGCCGATAACTTCTTTCTGCAAGGCGTTTGCTTTTTCCCTAATTTTTGATTCTTCTTTTTCTAGGTTCTTAATTCTTATATCTGTTATTCCTTTTTTTGAGGCTAGCTCTTTTTTTAAATCTTCCTTTTTTTTCGAGAGCATTATATTCCCGACTATTTTGTAAACTTCCTCTGCATTTTCAATTTCTTTCAATGCATTTTCAATTTCAAATAATTCTGACTGGAAGCGCTGCTTTTGCAGCAATGTGTTCTGGAGATTCTGCTCTATTAATTGCAACTGGGCTATTTTTTTCTCTGTTTCTTTCTGCATCTGCTTCATATTGCCTTCACTGTCGAAGAAATAATCCTTGGCTTGTATAATATTTTTGAGCCGCAATAAGGACAGCGAACTCTTTTTTTAATATAGTCCTGCTTTACGGTTTTACTACAGTGAAAACATTTATAGGCTACCATTTTACAACTCGTATGCTTTTCCAGCAATTTTTGTGTTGCATTTTCTGCACTGCCATATGCCAACTGCAACCCTCTTTACTGCCTTCTTACTACAGCTAGGGCAGGTATAAAAAGATTTTTGTTTTTTTTCTACTTTTGCTAATTTTACCCTTATTGTTCTTCCGTATCTCGGCCCTAATCTTTTTGTCGGATCTCCCATTCTTTAGCTTCTTGAGATTTAGTTTTTAAGTTTAACTATTTTGAAAAGTCCTTTATCTCCAGATATAATCTCTTTTATTTTATCTTTTAATTTAGTATTAATTAAATAACTTACTGTCGTTTTAGCAAGATTTGTTTCTCTACTAATTTGAGAGATATATGTTCCTTCTGGATGTTTTTTCAGCACGTCCATTATTTTTTTGATTTTGTTTTCATCTGCTCTTCTGACCATAATTGTACATACGACCAAAAACTATATAAATATTAAGTTTATTATTGCACATATGAACAGAAATAAATACAAAAGACTTTCTCAGGAAGAGAAAGACGGGATTAAGGAATTTACTTTGAAAGGTAAAAGCCTTAGACAGGTCTCTAAGATCTTAGGTATTGGAATAACTACTATCTATTATCATGTTAGAAAATTTAAGCCGAAACAATTTAAGAAAATGGAGATAACTCTGAAGGATTTCCAATTAGGAGAGTTGATTGGTTCATTTGTTGGAGATGGGAATTTTTATTACGATAGAAATGGAAGAAGTAGAAGGTATGTGATAAGATATTATCTTTCTTATGAAGATGATCGCCCTTATTCGAGGTATTTAGTGAAACTTCTTAAAAATATGAATCTAAATACTAGAGTTTTATGTAGAAAAAATCAAGGAAGATTAAGCTCAATAGAGATTAGAATCTATTCTAAAGAATTTTATAATCTCCTAAGGGAGTATATCACATGGGAAGGAATTAAAACTTATTCTGTCAGATTATTGAGAGGAATTAATGATTATAGCGAAGATTTTTTGAAAGGATTTATTCGTGGACTTATGGATACAGATGGGTTTGTTGAAAATTATAACCTCTCTCTTGGTGTTACTTCTAAACCACTTATACTCAATTTTGAGGATATTTTAAGTAAATTTGATATTCAATATAAGCTTACAATAAGAAAGAGAGATAGCACTAGAAAAGATTTGTTTTTATGTAGGATTCATAGAGTAAGTCTTGAATTGTATAGGGATTTATTTGGTTTTAGTAATCCAAGGAAAATGAATGGTCTGCTGAATATCTTAAAATGATTGGGGCTGCCCGGATTTGAATTTCTCAGTTACTTAGTTAAAAGTAACTTCCGAGATCGCGAGGTCCCAAACCTCGAAGCATAGCCAAATTAGCCCACAGCCCCTCAATAGTTGAATTGTTTAATTTCGTTTATAAAATTATTTGTTTAGCTAACTATAAAAATTAGAAGCTACTATTATTTTTTCTTCACTTCTTTTGCTTTGGGCTCTTCTTTAATTTTCTTTTCCTCTTTTACTTCTCCCTTTTCTTCAGCTTTGACTTCTTCTTTCTTCTCTTCAGCTCCTTCTTTTACCACAGCTTCTGCTTCTGCTACTAATTTCTTTGCTTTTGCTTCTTCTGCTTTCTTCTCTGCTTCTGCTTTCTCTATTTCTTTCTTGATTCTTTCCTGGATTTCTGTTAACTGCTGCGTTAGAATTTTGAGCTTATCAGGAGAAACTTGAGCGACTTGATTATTGATTAATGAATCATAATTCCCTGTATCTATGTCTTTGTTTATTTCCGAGGAGGTTTTTCCCTCTATTAAGACTCCGAGCGAGTTGCACGAGCCTGCAACTGTCTTTACAGCTGCCTTGAAATTGTTGAATAATAAAGAATCCTGCTTCATCTTTGTCAGCTTAATTATCTGCTCAACTGCTAAGTTTCCGACCTTGTTTATGTTTGGTGTTCCTGAGCCCTTTTCAATTCCAGCTTCTTTTTTGATTAATTCTGAGATTGGAGGAGTTCCCACTTTTAGATCAAAAGACTTGTCTTCTGTGTCGACGGTAACTTTCACAGGGACTTTCATCCCGTTAAAAGAAGAGGTTTTTTCGTTGATCTTTTTAATTACTTCCTGTATGTTCATTCCAAGAGGAGCGAGAGGCTGGGCTATTGCAGGGCCTGCTTTTGCCTGCCCCCCTTCTATCATTAGATCTATAGTTTCTTTACCCATTTTATCTTCTCTCTTCTTCTAACTTGTCCCTTCTAATAACTTTAACAGCGTCGAGCTTAACTGTGATTGGAATTGGAACTGCAGCTTCTAATAATTCCACGACGACTTCATTCTTCTGCTCGTCTATTCTTGTTACTTTTGCATTTTCCCTTTTAAATGGGCCCGAGATTATCTCTACAATGTCTCCTTTTTGTATATTTACCTGGGCTTTTGCCTGCTCCAGCATTGGCTCAATTTCCTTGTAATCGACAGGAGAATCAAGCAGTGATTTTGCGTATGGAACACCTTCGAATGCTTCTTGGGCATCCTGCTTTGTTTCAGCCTCGAGAAATACATAGCTGCGCATTCCATGAGGGCGGACAATTGCATACACTTTCAATCCGTGCTTTTTTATGTTGCTGGCTATGAAATCTACTACTTGGTCTTCTCTGTTTGCTGTTGTCCTTAATGCAAAAATTTGCGTCATGATGCTAATCTCCAGAGGATTTGGATGATGAAGCCAATTATTCCTATCAAAGCGATCCCTATTGCTGAAACTTTCACTACTGCTTTAAACTCAGTCATTGTCGGCTTCTTCGTTATCCTGAAAACACGCATAGATTCTAAAATGAAAGATTTTAAGCGCGTTAACAGAGTTGGATTTTGCTGAAACTCTTCCATCAAGAAATTTGTAGAAATTGGGTTTATAAATTTAACCGCTCACTATGCTCGCTGATGGACAACTGCGTTTTCCATTTGCCTTTCCTCTCACACTTTCTTTTTAGAAAAAAGAAATCGTGTCCAAAGAAAAACTAAGAAATTTTTTTGAAATTAATCAAAGAACTCTATTCCCAGCTCTTCTCCAAGTTCACTCTTTACTCTTTTTGGCGCTGATGGCGCGGTCTTATGACCGAGTATTTGAGGCGATGAAACCCCAGTTACAATTAACATAGTGCGCAATGTGTTTTCCAAATCATCCGATATCTGCGCCCCCCAGATAATTCTAGCGTCTTCATCTAATCTTGAGGATACTGTCTCCACAACTTTCTTTGCTTCGCTTAATGTTAAGTCCTGACCGCCAGATACGTTAATCAATGCACCTGTTGCACCGCTAATATCTACATCTAATAATGGATTTGAGATTGCTTTTTCAACTGCCTCTATTGCCCTGTTCTCTGTATCGCTTTCTCCTACACCTATTAATGCTACTCCGCCGTCGCTCATCACTGCTTTTATATCTGCGAAATCAAGATTTACCAGGCCTGCTTTTGTGACTAACTCTGCTATGCCTTTTACAGCATTTGTTAAAATTTCATCAGCTACCTTGAAAGAGGTTTGCAACGGCAAATCAGGAGCTAACTCTAATAGCTTATCATTTGGAATTACTATTAATGTGTCTACAGTTTTTTCCATTTTTTCCAGGCCCATCATTGCATTTTCAATTCTTCTTTGGCCTTCCATTGCGAATGGGATTGTGACTATCCCTACTGTCAATGCACCTAATTTTTTTGCTATCTCTGCTACTACGGGGGCTGCTCCTGTTCCAGTTCCACCACCTAGCCCGCAAGTAATAAAAATCATATCTGACCCCTGCAGCCTTTTTTTTATCTCCTGCTCATTTTCTTTTGCTGATTCCTCTCCTATTTTCGGGATTGAGCCTGCACCTAGTCCTCCTGTTGTCTCTTTTCCTATCAGGATTTTTACATCTGAATTCGTATAAAGAAGATCTTGAGCGTCTGTGTTAACTGCAATTGTCTCTGCGCCTGCGATTCCTATTTCTGTGACCCTGTTTATTGTATTATTTCCGCCTCCGCCAACCCCAACAACTTTTATTTTAGCCCTGTGCTTTGACAATAATTCTTCTAATTCCCTATCAATCTCCGCATTTGACCTTGACCTTTCTGAGAATTCTTCCTTTGAGTCTCTGAAATTGATATCCATATAAACTGACAGAAGGGTGTTCTATATAAAGATTATTCTTTTTCGATTGTTACTTTCTTTATTGCAGGCATTAAACCCACTATTTTTTCTTTTATGATGTCTTGGAGTTCTTTTGGAATGTTCATGCTTGCTGAGATAACTGCCTCATCCTGCTTTATTTCTGCCTTGAATTCCTTGAGGTAGAATGAGAGAAGAGAATCAAGCTTTTCCTTTTCATCTGTCACTTTCTTTATTATTTTTACTTTGTAGATTACTGCTTTTCCTGCCAATGGATGATTGAAATCTACAATTACTCTTCCAGGGGTTACTGTTCTTACTGTCCCCATAATTCCGTCAAGATTTATCTGCAGTCCCGGATATGGAGTGATATTCTGCTTCCTAAAAGAGGACTGCGAAACCAACTGAAGAAGCTTCGGATTTTTTTTGCCGAATGCATTTTCCGGCTGCAGTGTGATTTTATATTCTTTTAACTGCTTTCCTTTCAATGACTCATCAAGGCCTTTTAGGATTTGATTTTCACCGATGCAGATTGTAACTGGCTTGTATTTCTGATTTTTATTATAGATATTTGCCGACTTTGCTGTTTTCTCATCGGTCGTGTCGAATGTTTGATTTGTGCCTTCTATTATTGCTGTGTATTCTATCTCTATGAAATCGTGTTCCTTTATTTCTTCACTCATGCCATAAAAATTTGTAGGAAAGGTTTTTATAACTTGCCATGCCTGCTTCAAAACCAAATAGTTTATAAACAAATTAGACAAATTTTATTTTTAGAGGAATAATGACGGAAATTAAACAAGTCCAGATTACCAGCTTGAAACCTGGAAGATACGTTGTTATCGACGGGATTGCCTGCAGGGTAAACAAGATGGATATTTCTAAGCCCGGGAAACACGGGCATGCAAAATGCAGAGTAGAAGCTGTCGGGCTCATAAGAGGAGAGAAGAAAGTTATTGTCTTGCCAGGGCATGATAAAATTGACAGCCCTGTTATCGAGAAGAAAAGCGCCCAAGTTCTGTCTGTTCATGGAGATATTGCAAATGTAATGGATGAGGAAAATTTTGAGACATTTGACTTGAAGATTCCTGAAGAATTGGAAGGGAAGATTGAAAGCGGAGCAAAAATCCTTTATTGGATGGTTTTAGATGAGAGGGTTTTGAAGGAGATTAAATAAAATGGTTAGGTTTCCAGAAGCAACTGCGAGATTATTTCATGGTGTTTTTGTATGCAAGAGGTGCAAAACTAAAAGAAAAGGGGATATGAGGAGCGTCATGCTGAAGAAGATTAGCTGCAGGAGGTGCGGCGGGAAAAGTTTTAGAATGGTAAAGAGCAAGAGGTGATAAATTATAGTCAATTATGATTTGATGCTGCTGTTCGGGTTTGGATTAGTTCTCCTTGGTATTATGCTGTTTAACAAAAAGAGCGTCAAAATTGAAAAAATTCTATTTCCATTTGTTTACATGATCTTGTACAGGACTAAAATTGGCCTTCTTTTAATGGACAAGATTGCAAAGAAACACTCTAAACTTGTAAGTGCCTTTGCTTATTTCAGCATTGCTGCAGGATTTGCCGGAATGGCAACTATTTTAATATTACTTGTTAATGGGACATATAACTTTTTATTTGCCGGCGCCCCTCCTCCGGTTGCTCCGCTTTTTCCAGGCGTGAGAACGGTTCCTGGCCTGCCAGAGCTTAGTTTTTTTCATTGGATAATTGCGATATTTATTCTTGCAGGTGTGCACGAGTTCAGCCACGGCTTGATTGCAAGGCTGCATGATATAAAAGTAAAGTCAAGCGGATTTGCCGTGTTTTCGTTTTTACTTCCCGTGATTCCTGCTGCGTTTGTTGAGCCTGATGAAAAAGAGCTTGCGAGCAAGAAAAGCAGAGAGCAGCTTGGTGTTCTTGGCGCTGGAAGCGCTTCTAATTTGATTACTGCCGGTGTTTTTTTCATGCTGTTTATCCTTGTAATGGCACCAATAGTGTCGTCGATAACTATAAGCGAAGGGGTAGTTATAAGGGGCATTAATGAAGGAAGCCCTGCATCTAATGCCGGGATTGGCACTGATGAGAAGATACTATCAATTAATAATGTAGATGTGAGAAACATCGAGGACTTTATCGAATTTTTATCTGGAATTAAACCCGGGGATACTTTACAACTTGAGACTGACAAGAGAGTGTATAATCTTGAAGCCGGGGAGAATAATGGAAAAGGATATCTTGGATTGAGTTTCAGCCCTGAGAGACAATACATCGATAATAAATCTGGCTTCTTTGGAAAATTTATTTCCTGGACAGCTTTGTTGTTCTTCTGGATCTTTGCTGCCAATCTTGGTGTTGGATTATTTAACCTGCTGCCAATGGGGCCTCTTGACGGAGGGAAAATGTTCTACCTTCTTTGCTTGAAAGTGTTTAAAAAAGAAAACATAGCAAAAAAGATATGGATCTCTGCCAGCTTATTTTGCCTGATGCTTATTGTTATCTCACTTGCTCCATTTTTTGGCAAATTAGCCAGCTTTGTATTTGGCATTTTTACAGGGCTGTTTTAATCTTCCTCTTCGCCAAAATATCCCTTTAGAAACCCTGCCTCTCCAGCATCAATCTCTTCATCATCTAACGCCTGCTCAATCTCTTCTTCTTCCGACAATTCTTCCTCAAGGAAATCGTCACCTTCCATTAAATATCACCTCTGAAATTTTGTTGCAGTGGTTAAGTATATATAGCTATAGGATATACTGTATATCCTATGGAGCAAAGGAGGCTGATAAGATTCGGGAGCAACTCTCATGTGCTTTCTATGCCGAGCTATTGGCTCAAAAAAAACAAACTAGTTAAGGGAGATTTTTTGTATGTGCGTGAAGGCATCAACGGCGACCTTGTTATTTCAAATGATTTAAAAATAAAAAAACACCTCAAGAGCATAATTATTTCTGCCGATGATAAGCAAATTGAGAGGGTTAGCAGGGAGATTCTTGCAGCATACATTAATAATTATGACACGATAAAAATCATCGGAAAAAATCTCAACAAGATTATGAGCGAGATCAGAAGAATTTTACACAGCTTTGTCGCCTTGGAGATTATCGAGGAGGATGATAAGAAAATTGTTGCAAAAGATTTCTTGAACATGGGGGATGTTTCTGTTTCAGAAAATATTAGGAGAATGGACATCATAATAAGAGGGATGATGGGCGACATGAGAAAGTGCGTCTATGAAAACTGCTCGGATTCTGTCTACCAGAGGGATTTTGACGTCAACAGATTCAGCTTTCTTTTGATGAGGGCAGTCAACGGCGCTATTGAAGACCCTAATATTGCAAAGCTGCTGAATGTGAAAAGCAGCGAGCTGATGCTGATAAGGATTCTCAGCGTTAATTTAGAGGACATTGGCGATGAGGTAAAAAGGGTTTCCAGATTTTTGGGCTCTCACGATCTTGATGATAAATTAAAAAAATCCCTGATGCTACTCTTGTCCGATGTAGAAAACGCTTACCTTAATGTGATGAAGGCCTATTATACAAAAGATGTTGAACTGGCATTTGAAGTCGACTTCTGGAAGGATGGATTTGTGGAGAGATGCAACAAGCTTTATGATAAGTATCCTGTAAGCGGGTTTGCAAGAATACTAGAAAGGCTGAAAAAGATGAGTTCTGGAATCAGCAATTTAGCATGGGTGATATACAGCTCAGGATTTGAAAATGAGAAAAAATAATTTAGATTTGAGATGGAAAGATGCTTAACGAGATAGTAGCCATTGCTAGCGGATATACTCTGTTAAAGTATTTAGCCAGCAGAACTTTTCATTACCATATGGATAAGAGCCATTTTGCATACGAAGAAGGAGTGATTGATAAAGATTTGAGAAAACTTAGGGAGATTCATTCAATAAAGGATGAAATAAATTTACATAGGAAAATTGTCATGGACGGCGATTTAGAGCGCAGGCTTTTTGCCTTCTCTGGATACATTAAGGATAGATACATTGATCTAAATCCGATTTCTGACCTTAAGCATATTTCTGATGATGTCAGAGAAAGATATAATATAAAACTAAGCGTTTTAAGAGCACTTTATAACACAAATGATGCATTTAAATCTCAATAACTTTCCCCTTATTTCCCGGGTTGATGATCACTGTTGATTTTATTTTGTCTACTTTGCTTTCGTTTTCATGCAGATGACCACAAATGCTCAGCACAGGCTTAAGCTCAGCAATAAATTTTCTAATTGATTTGTTTCCTGCATGACCTGATGGAAGTTTGTCGAGTTTTGTCTTATAAGGAGGCTGATGTGTGATTATAATCAGCATTTTATTTTTTGCAAGAGCTTTTATTTTTGGCATTAACTTTTCCATCTCAAGGCTTTCTTTACCAAAACCCCCAAGACCGTAGCCAAAAAATAAGTAATCATTAAACTGGTATATTTTTCTGTGGATGTTAATTGCGAATTTTGTTTTTTTGCATGCTTCTGTTAATTGTGGACTAGTTTCATGATTTCCTGGAATTATCAGCAAAGGAAGATTTGTTTTTTCGAACATGTTCAACAGCTTTTTCAAAGCCCTTCCAAAATTTGTCAAATCTCCAGCGCAGATTACTATATCTGGTTTTGAATTTTGAATTTTTTTTATCAAAGAAGAGATTATTTTTTTATTTCCGTGAGTGTCTGTGAATGCGAAGAGCCTCATAAAATAAAAAAAGAATTTTTGGTTTATAAGCTTTCGGCTGGATACAATAAAGAGCAAATTTTTTCGTGTATGGTTAAATACTTCTCTTGAAAGTCCTTAGAAACTCTGCTAAACAGCTGGCTTGGGCAAGCCTTATTTGGCGCATATTTTTGTTTCATAATATTTAAAATGGTCTCTTGTCCGGGGGTTCTTTGCCCGGTAGGTACTGGTACAATCCCAACTAACTGCTCAAGATCCCTATTAAACTCTTTATCTAGAAGATTTCTAAATAAATTATCGTAATAACCTTGAAGATTTACCATATTTGTATTATGGGCTTATCCTTTTTAAAGTTTATTGTGATAGAGACTTATTTTCAAGACTTTCTTCGATTATTATACCTATAAGACTATTTGCCATTTTGATTATTCTTTATCTAATTTTATAGCCTTATCTAATTCTCATCTAAGTAGCCGAGCATGAATCCTGCATCTCCTGCTTCTATATCGTCATTATCCAAAGCTTTTTCTATATATTTTTTTGAGTAGATGTTCATTTTTAACCTCCGCAATATATGCATTTTTTCTTTGATATCTGCGCCATTTTTGTTGGAAGCTTCATCAACTGCCTGCTCAGCAGGTCTCCGATTGTCCGAGGGTCTAGAGCCATTTTTTCACCTCCTTTTTCCAATAATTCTCTACAGATTTTTGCGTTGTTGAAGAAATAAAATCGAGAAGCTGCGCTTCCCGATCTCTGGCGGCATATTCATGCCATGTTAGATATGTTCTTTTTAACCATCTCATTTTGGCACCTCCCTGGCTTATATTCTTTAGAAGCATCTCTTGTTTATATCTGGTGCGAGGGTATGTGGCAGATATGTCAGTTGAATGGAAAATATATATTGGAAAATATACTTTAAAAATTAATAATTATTGCGGTATTTTACTTCTAAGGCAATTATTAACAAAATCACTTAACTCAGAATTATTCCTGCCAATGTGGCTTATTATCTTATTGATAGCATCTGCATATATTTGAAACACTCTTGATTCGGATAATGTTCTGCCCAGAATTCCCGAATGACCTATCTGTTTAATAGTCATGTTTTGAAAACAATATGCCCTAAACACTTTTCTTTCATCTCCGCTGAGCTTTCTAACTGCTTCCACAATCTTTTCTGACCTTTCTTTATAATATAGATTATCTATTGGTGTTAATGATCTGTAGTCATCCACAGCATTAATAACTTCTATACTATCTCCTAAAGTTAAGGGCTTGTCATCTCTATCATTAAGCAATATGGAATCTAATGATATTTCTTGTATGAATGCGAGGGAGGATATCTGCCTTAATTCTGGTTGGGAGATTCCGAAAATTTCAGCTGCTTCTGATTCATCTTTCGTTTTGTTATATTGTGTAAGTTTATGCCTTTCTTCTCTGCTTAAGATATCAAAGTTTCTTAACTCATCAAAAATTGCGCCTATGATTCTTGGAGCTGTCCATGATGTTACTCTCACACCAATTGAAGGATCAAATTTCCCCAGTGCTTCTATAAATCCGGTTATGCCTGCCATGTAATAATCATTTTTCTCTAAGATCTTGTTTTCCATGGGAACTTTTTTAAGAATATCAGTTAGTAATTTCCAGATAAATCCTTTATATTTTGGAATTATGACATTAAGCAGAGAAGGGTCTTTTGTAGTTGTGTAAATTTGGATAATCTTGTTAAATGCCGGATTGTCTTCAGGATATTCGTCTACTTTTTTTGTTTCGCTATATCTTTTTTTTAGTTCTGAAAGATTTGAATATGCTCTGACAAGGTTTTCCAGATATGTATCGAGTATGTTTTTTTTTGATTCTTTATGTATGGAATTAAATGCGCTTGTAAAAACATCTTTAGAATTTGAATATTGCTGTCTTGTAATAAATGCTATTTCTTCAACTAAAGACTCTTCGCCATTTTTAAGTTGTTTGGTATGATTCGAATTTAGAGCGTATTCTAATTTCCTTTTTTCGGACTGGAAAAAACTTTGTGCAATTCTATCTATTCTTTCAAAGTCAAATCCATATGCCATCATTGGAATATAATTAGTAAAATAAGCCAGCTGATCGCCATTCAGGCTGCTTAGAAGAATTCTTTCAGTTGGAGTTATAAAATCTGGATATATTTTCCATGCCGAGAATGCAGTTAAAAAATCTGGAGAATTATCGAAATGTATTAGAACTTTATTATCAAGTGTTGCCAAACATTTTTTTATCTTATCTAAAGATACCCCATTATTTTCTCTTGACATCCTTATACGGAATTGGAACGATTTCTTTAAAAGCTTTGTTGATTTCTCTTACTTTAAATGACAGTGGATTATAAATCAAAACCTATAATGAAGCTTGAAGAGGTTATGGAAAATCAAGCTGATTTGTTGGAGCATAGTGTATATGAAATGATTAAAAGCGTTTATGAAGATCCTGATTTACACGCCAAAGCTAAATTTGAAGAAATAAGATCCGGAATTAAGAAATCACTTTCTTCTTTAGTTGCATTGAATGTGCGCCCGCGTTTTTATGCAGCATTGTACGGGATAATGGCTCCTTATTATAGTGAGGAACAGCGAGAAAGGATATGGGAATTTTTTAGTAGAGTTGCATCTAATGAACTAACTTATATTGTTAATGCGGATAAGGTCTTTGCAGAATTGCCTGATAAGAAATTAGAGGATAATTTAGTAAGGGCTGCTGGGAAAGAAAATCAAAAAGCACTTCTGCCAAAGAATGACTTGAATCCTGAAGATAAGCCTGGGGATTCTTTAGAATGGAAAATAGCAGCTGCTGATATTTACAAAGCAGTTATTAGACCTGAATATCTTGATAAAAATGGAAAAATATTACCTTCTAAATATGTAATTTTAAACAATGTTAGTATATCTTTGAGAGGTGATTTATTAAGAAAAGTTGACGGTTCAAAGGGGTATTATGTTGATGAGAAGAACATACAGAAAGTTGTTGATTATTTGTGCAAAACAAAACCAGATTTAACTCGTCGACCAGCTGAATTACCAACTGCTAAAACTATTTCTGAAAAACCGATTCCTAAAAAGACATCTAGTAGAAGAGAAGAATTTAAATCTGATTCTAGAAATATCATCAATTATCAAGTAGCGAGGAAGAATGCCAATACTTCAAAAAGAAATACTGTAACTTCTGGAGCATCTTCCGGAGATTTGTGGGGATTTGCAGTGATTGAGAAAGCAATATTAGCGGAGATGCCAAATCTTATGAAACAAGAAATTAAAATCGCTAGAGATGATATAGAAGAGATCTTGGGGAGATCAGCTATTGGCGAAGTTGATGATGATAAAGTCAAATGGTCATATAAATCAGCAATAGAGCCAAATTGGTATAGGATACTTGAATTATTTTCAAATAAATAAGTTTAGAAAAACCTTCTATTATGCAATAATTTTCTTTTCAATTTTTTCTTTTTTAAAATCAGTATTTATTATTTTGTCAAATAGCTCAATGAGTATAATAACATAGTAGTTGCTTATATTGAGTTTGTATAACTTGGCATTTCCTATATCTCTTGTGTGAACAATTATTTTTGATTTTTCTAGATTGTTCCACATTCTAAACAATGTAACTCTGTTTATTCCTGCCCCTTCTGCTATGTCACCTATGGAATGGTCTAATTCCCTGCCTTCTAACAGATATTCAAGGACCCTTATTTTTGGCGTATCTCCAAATATTTCCCTAAACAATGTAGTTTCGTCTTGGAACTTCATATTAATTGGTTATTTTTGTTAATATTTAAACATTTCTTTTTTGTAATATATATATTGCTTAAATGTAAGATACTTTTATTAATAAGTTATACTTTGATTAGAGCATGGTTAAAATCGATATTATCGAGATGAGAAATATACAAAAAAAGATGATCAGGATGCTAAAAAATAAGAAAAAATATGGCGGGGCCCATACAGAGACAATACATTTGAAAAATTGCGTCCCTAAACATTTGAGAGGAGAGAAAGTTGTTGATGAAGCCATAAGAGATTTATTTAGGAGAGGAATCTTATTTAATAAAAAATCAACAGGAGAAATTCATTGTAGCTTAGATACTCGTAAACTGGATGAGATAAATGAAATAGAAAATTTCTGATTGCTGATTGTGTATTGTTTAAATGATTTAAAGCAAATTAAAAATCACTTAACTTTGTTATTTTATAAGACCTTCCTTGGATGCCTTGAACCTCTTCCAGCTTGATCATGTTTGCCTTTTCTAGGTTGTTTATTTTTCGCAAGAATGTTCTTTTGCTTTTGTCGCTATTTGACTTTGTTTTGTAGATATCAAATATCTCTGCTGTTGTCTTGTCATTGTTTTGATTCACTATTGATAGTATTTCCTCTTCGTCTTTGTCTAGCTGCGCCGGCCTTTTAAACTCGCTTAGCTTTTCTATTGCTTTTTGGGTATGAGCCTTGCTGATTTTTTTTAGCGATTCTGACTCTGCTAGCAATGCTGCTTCCCTCAATAGGAATAATGCAGTTCTAATGTCGCTTGTTTGAAAAGATTTTTTTGCAATTTCATCTATTGAATCTTCTGAAACCGCGCCAGTATGAAAAGCTAATTGCATTCTTGATTTCAGGATTTGTTTTATCTCTTGCTGGCTGTATGGCCTAAATTCTAAAGAATCCGGCATTAATCTTGATTTAAGCCTTGGGTCTAGTTTGTAAATCCAGTTCTTATCATTTGTAATCAGTATTATTGTTTTTCTGTAAATATCTTCTATAATTGAATATAATAACTCTATGGATTCTGCCTTGTCTGCCTCGTCGAATATGAAGACTGCTGAGTTTTGATTTATTTTCTGCTCTATTATCTGCAGCAATTCATCTGAAGACTTGTTCTGTGTAAACTTGTAATCTATCTGTTCGCATAATTCCAGGATTATTTTATGAGAAGTATTCTTTTTCCACAAGTTTATGTAGAAAACTGAAACTTCATCTTCTGTTTCTTCCAATTCTTCCTTGACTTTAATGCATGCCAATGTTTTGCCAACTCCCTGCTGCCCGAATATTATCAGGTTTTTTCCATTTCTTCTCTGAAGCAGAGGCTTGATGCAATTTGCTATATACTTGTTTTCATTTTCCCTGAATTCAATCGGACCACGGGGGGTGAAATTTGGGTCTAAGGCGATTTCATTTTTGAAGATTGATTCTTCTTGCGAGTATTTCCCGAATAAAGACATGGAATTAAAATGTTTTTGAGAAATATAAACATTATTGTTGCCCAGAAGAAAACTTTTAAACTGTTGCTTTTAAATAGATTTGATATGAGAAAACTTTTGATTTTGCTGCTGGCAATGATTTTGCTGCCTGTAGTTCTTGCAGAAGCCAGCGATGTAAACGTTGGTGTTTATGTACTTAATCTTGGAAAGTTTGATGTTGCAACAGGGGCATTTACAACTGATTTTTATTTATCTATGAAATGCGATGACTGTGATATTGGCGATGATATTGGCGATTTCGAGTTCATGAACGGAAGGGCTGGCAGTGTTGACAAGATTATTGATGATAAAGATGAGAAATTTTACAGGATACAGGCGAACTTGAACAGCCCTGTCAATCTGAAAGAATTTCCTTTTGACACTCAGGAGATGCAGATAATAATTGAAGATAAGTCAAAGACAATTGATGAGCTAAGGTATACTGCTGATAAAGAAGTGTCTGGCGTTGACGAGAGCATTGCATTTGCTGGGTGGAATATTGACGGATGGAGGGCTGAAGAGAAAGAGCATAGATATAATGTGTATGACGAGACTTACAGCCAGTATGTTTTTGCTATCCCTATATCGAGGATTGCCCTGAACTCATTTATGAAAACCTTCATGCCTGTGTTTTTTATTCTGCTTGTTGTACTATTCAGCTTTGTCTTGGATCCTGACAAGATAACTACTAGACTAGGAATGGCTGGCTCTGGATTAGTGGCAAGCGTGATGTTTCACATCTCTATAAGCAACCAGATTCCGCCTGTTGGATACTTAACATTTGCAGACAAGTTTATGATACTGACTTATGCAATTTTATTGTCGACTTTTATAATTAATGTGTATATGATTGAGATGCAGGAGAGAAAACAAGCTGAATTAGTGGAGAGGATTCACAGAAAAACAGAGTACATGGTGTTTGCTGTGGTTCCTGTACTATATTTACTTTTATTTTTGATTTTTATGTAATCGAGTTTATTTTTATATCTCTTCCATGCCTTGCTGAGTTAAAGCAACTAACCTTATTCCTAAACCCAGTTTTAATACTGCTGATAGGATTGCTGTGTGCTCTTTTCCTGTTCCGGAGACAAGATTTAATGCTACTTCTGGATCCTTTATTTTGTTTTTCAGCTTTGATTCTATTTCCTTTGCGAGCTCTTTTATCCCCTGCTTTTGATTGATAATAATGAGCTCTGTGTTGTTGTTTGCTGTGAAATTTTCTTTTCCGAAATCATTTGTTATTAGAAATATTTTATTCCATGAATTTTCTGCGATCAAACGGGAGACGTGGCCCCATGTTCCTTTTCCTGTTGACAGACACGCAATTAGAGTTGACATCTTTGCTTAGGAAAAATATGATTTATATAAGGTTTTGTATAAAACATTAATGATGTTTGGTTTATAAGTAATTTTATATATTATAATTTATTTATTAATCATATGCCAATAAAGTACCAATTTGAAGAAAAATTTTCTAAACTATTCCCCAAGTCTTTTGTATTTATTAAAAACCTGATGTTGGCTAAATATGATTGGCCAAAGGATACTCCGATCCCAGATTTAACTGTAAGAATTTTTGTTGATGACGAGTATAAAGTCACTCGTTGGAGCAGTGTCCCTGCTGCATACCTTCCTAATCGTGGAGAGATAGTTATATTTGCTAAAACTATGTTAGAGAACACCTTGCCGGATACTGCTAGCGGTCGAGGAATAATTGAATTTCCTAAATTGGAGAACAAACTATTTTTAGATAGGCGACTTTTGTGCAAGTATTTTGATGGACAAGGAAGATTTAGAACAATTTTAATTCACGAATTTCAACATTTTTTGCAGTATAATCTTGGGAAAAAATTTCTTGGAAGCACCATAAAATCTAAGGTGTCCTTGCCAGAAGGCGCGTCTGTTCGTGGTTTTAAAAATACTATGATAGAGTACTTAAAAAATAAGATTCGCAAAAATTCTAAATTAAATGTGATAAAACAAGAGGTAGCTGACTTGGATAATTCCATAGGCTCTATTAATGATCTTTTAGCCAGACAATATCACTTCAGTAAAGTGCAGCTTAGATATTTATTTGACCCAGAGGAAGTGGAAGCCAGGATAATACAAATGATCGAGGCAGCAATAGAAGGACATAAACCCGGATATTACTTAGGAGAACTTTTTGATGTGGATATCATTTCTAGAGATGTTGATACTTTAACAAATGCGATATCTTTGCTGAAAGAAGAATTAAAAGGAAAATCGCTTCGTGAAAAACATGCTATAAAGAAAGACATTAAAAAAATGAAGTTGCTTGTTTGGAAATACAAAGAACATGTAAAAATTATAAGAGCATCGATCAAAGAAACTCAATCTATTGCAGATGAAATAAGAAATTCAATGGCAAAAAACTCGTGAATAAGTTTATATATTTTGAGTGTTGCTATTTTTGAATGCACGATTTAGTAAAGTTCATCAAGGATCTTGAGAAGGAATTTCTAGCGGGGAATAAGGAGCTTTATAACGATAATAGGATAGAATTTCTAAGGAAAAGAGATGAGTTTGTCTCTGAAAGGCTGGTTTTGAGGAAATCAAATGGGGAAGAGTAATGTCGCCAGAAGCGCTCCTATAGCTGAAATAACCCTGAGAAAATATGAAAAGCCTTACAACATGCCTAAAAGGGAGCTTGTTAAAAAGATTTGCTTGAGCTTGGGATTGCTGCAGCCTGGCGATTCCAGAGATATTATTGTTGATGTATTGCATGCCTTATTGGAAGAAGGTGAGATTGCTGCTGAAGAAATAAAAGCTAAAGTTGTTGAGTATAGAAAAAAATCGAACTTAAACATGAAAGGGATTGCCGAATCTAATATTAGAAGGCAGCTGAAAAGACTTAAAGATTTGTTTCTTGTCGAGAAAAATGGAGATGCGTATAGGATTTCTGAAAATGAAAAACTACTGCATTTATTTGAGCAGAAGATTGAGAATTTTTACTTGAAGGGGATCGTTGACAGAGTGAAAGAATATTTTCTGCATTTGGATAGTTTTAAGAGATAAAATTTTTGAAATCGATGATAAATTATTATTTAATTTTATATAGATAAATTATTATTTAATTTTATATAGATAAATTATCAATAAAACTTTTGTATTCTGTAGAGAACAAATCATTTTATATTAAAAATTATTATTTACCTATGATGTACTGGTGGATTATTTTTGTAATAATTGATGTAATCTTATTATCAATCCTTATTAATATTTTTTGGTGGTGTGAAATCTTAGATTTTATAGATAAAAGAACAAATAAAACAAGGGATTTCATAAAAACAAATGAAGGATTTTTTAGTGTGCTATTCATAATTTCATTTGCTTTTGAGCAAGCTATCTTAATAGGGCTTACAACCTATTTTAAAGAGGATACAACAAAATTGAGATTAATAATTGGAATATTTGCTCTTGTAGTTATGACAACTGCATCTTTACAAAAATTTATATTAGAAACAAAAAGAAGATATGAAAATGAGACTAAAGAATCTCTGGAAAAATCCAATAAAGTAATTGTAAAACTTAGAAAGGTCATTTCGAACTATAAAGAAAAGATTAAAGATTTAGAAAATGGATTATCAAAGGAGGAGTAATAATCTTTTATTTTCATTTATAACCCTTTCTGCTTCTTTATCAACTATTTCAGCTTCTTCATTAAGCTGTTTTAAACTTTTCAAAATATCGGAAATAATTGTAATAGATTTAGCCATATAGATGTATCCCTCTTTTTAACATTAAAATATTTCTATACTTTAGAATATAAAAAGTTGTTGTTTCTATGCATGAGTAATTATTGTCTTGCTCTTGCCATTTAATAAAGATTAAAAGATCATTGTTAAATCCTACTTATATGTATGAGCCAAACGACGATAGTTATTTAATGGAAAAGTATGTTAAGAAATTTGCTTCTGGCAAA
>JACPIN010000020.1 GCA_016188065.1 Candidatus Woesearchaeota archaeon
GATTCGGAGGAGAGGAAAAGGAATTTGAAGCAGGGGAATTACTAAGAGATAAATGCGAATATATGGGAGTGCCTTTTGGCTGCAAAGATGGCGAGTGCGGCTGCTGCAGAATTGTAATCTTGGAAGGAGAAAATAATTTATCAAGGAAAAATGACAAGGAAAAAAAAGTTCTTGGAAATGATGATCCTAAAGAAAGGCTTGCATGCCAAACAAAAATCTTAAAAGGAACTGTAAAGATTCAGTATTATTAGAAAGATATATAAATAAACCATTGTTAACTATTGTTACAAGATTATTCATAGTCTATTGGGGCGAATTAATGGAAATTTTAATGGAACAGCAACAGGAAAGGGGTACAATTATGCCTGTTAATAAAAGCAAAAGAATAATTCTTTACAATCCTGTTCCTAAAATTGGAGAAAAACAAATTGATATTTCTCTTGCATTGTTGAGCATTTCAGCCAAGTTGCATGATGAGGGCTTTGAAATACAAGTTATAAATCATTCTTATAAAGATGTTACAGATCAGATTTTAAGATTGAGTGATGACTGTCTATGTATAGGAATGGGAATGATGACTGGCAATCAGATAAAAGATGGATTAGCAATCTGCAAGAAAGTAAAGGAAAGAAATCCAAGAGTTCCGATTATTTGGGGCGGATGGCATCCAAGCATCTTGCCTGGACAGACATTAGAAAGCCCTTACATTGATATTGTAACAAAAGGACAATCACAGGCTATTTTTCATGAATTAGTGCATGCTTTATACGAAGGAAAACCGATAGATGGAATAATGGGGGTTAGCTTCAAAAATAAAGAAGGAAAAGCTATTCACAATCCTCAGAGAGAATTAGAGCCTTTAGATAATTTTCCAAGAATGCCTTATGAATTAATTCCAGAAGAGAAATTAATAAGAAGCGTTGCTGAGATGGATACTAGAGTTATAGATTATTTTTCAAGCCAAGGCTGCCCTTACAGGTGTGAGTTCTGCGCTGACCCAGATGTTTACAAAAGGAGAACCACCCTACATAGTGCTGAAAGAGTTTTGAATGATATACAATTTTTGGTTAATAAGTATAAAATTAACTGCGTTGTCTGCACAGATACTAATTTTTTCATAAATGAAAGAAGGATTCAAGATATTTGCAGAGGCTTGATTGAAAGAGGGATAAAGATTAAATGGGGCAGCTTGAATATCAGAAGTGACCAGTTCTTGAGGTTAAAAGAAGAGACAGTTGAATTGATGGAAAAAGTTCATTTCTATAGTTTCTTGAATGGAGCTGAATCAGGTGACCAAGAAATTTTGGACTTGATTAAAAAAGATTCCACTGTTGAAAACACAATCAATATGGCCAAGAGGTGCAAGAAGTACGGGTTCAAGGTTTACTTCTCATTCATTATAGGGATGCCATTAATTCCAAATAATGGAAGGACAAGCAAGGATATTGTAAAGCGAGAGTTTGATGCCCTTGTAAATATTTTAGATAAAATAATATCCATTGAAAAGGGTCATAGTTTTTACTTGTCTATGTATACTCCTTATCCTGGCTCTCCATTGTATCAGAATGCATTGAAACTTGGATTCAAAGATCCTAAGAGTTTAGAGGAATGGGGGGATTTTACATTCGATAAAATAAATGTTCCTTGGATTCCAAAAGGTTATATCCAGAAAGTTGACCAGCTTGAAGAATTATTTCTACCTTTCTTAACTGGGCATATCTATAAGAAATTCAAGAACTATGGAATGCTTGGAAAGATTGCTAAGCCTGGAGCCCAGTTAATTGGAAAAATTGTAGAATACAGGTGGAAAAATAGAAAATTTGGTTATCCAATTGAATATCACTTGTTAAAAAATGGGAAGAGATTGATGAGGGCTTTGTATCCTAGAATCGGTTATAAGGATTAGATAAGTTTATAATTATTTTTTTAAATTATTTTTTTATGAAAGTTATCGTTTATGCTGAAGATCCTAATCTTAACTATCTTAAAGGTCTTAATCTTTTAGATAAAAATAAAAAAATTGAATTAGAATTAATAAATTCTCGGTTATTTTCTTCTATGATGTCATTTATCAAGGGAAAAATTTCTATTAAAGAACTAATAAAGATATTTTTTGCACCAATCAGAATCCTGTTTTGCAAAAATATTATTGTCTCTACAGGCCCATATGGAAAGAAAGTTTATTATTTTTTATTATTGAAATTGCTTGGGAAAAATTTAATTTATTATAACTCTTGGCCTTACTGGAATGATAAGGATAAATACATCAACAATCCCGGACTATTCGGCAGATTTTTCTGGAAAATTTTTTTGAAAGACCTGAAAGTGCCTACAGTAACACATTTTGGAGTTGATGAGGTTAAAAAACTTGGAGCTAGAGGATACTATAAACCCCAGTGCATTGATCCAGAGATATTTAAAGATAAAAATTACAAAAGGGAGAAAAAAGTGGTTTTGTTTGTAGGAAGATTGATAGAAGAGAAAGGGATTTTTGGAATACTAGAAGTTGCTTCAAGATTGAAAGAGATTGAATTCTGGTTCGTCGGTGATGGTCCTCTTAAGGATAAGATAAAAGGGGAAAATATAAAATACCTAGGAACTAAAACTCGAGAAGAATTAGTTGAGTTGTATAATAAAGCGACAATTTTTGTTCTGAATAGCTATTCTGCAACTAATAGCAGATGGGAAGAATGGTTTGGCATTTCATTAGTTGAGGCTATGAGTTGTGGCTTACCAGTTGTATCTACTGATTGCATCGGCCCGAGAGAAATAATAAAAGAGGGAGTAAATGGATTTTTAATACCACAGAAAGATAATGATTCATTAAGAAATAAGATTGTTGAGCTAATAGAAACCAAAAAATTGAGAGAGACATTTAGAAAAAATGGGAAAGAAAGTATAAAAGAATATAACGTAACTAATTTGTCTAAGATATGGTATAACTTGCTTCTGGAATGATTAATTTTAAAAACTTTCATTTTAGCTTTTAAAACATGGTAGGAATTACTGGATATCTTGGAATCAAAGATAAAACCTTGTTGAATAAAATGATAGATTCCTTGAGATATACTAACAAAGAATTGTCAGATATTTATGGAAGCAGAGAGATATCCATTTCAAGAGTACATCATGGAATTATTGACTCTGAAAAACAACCTATATTCAACGAGGATAAATCTATTTTTATTGTGATGGAAGGAGAGGTATTTGATTATGAAAATGAAAAAAATGACCTCATTAAAAAAGGCCATAAGTTTAAGCTAAAAAATAATAGTGCTGAGTTTTGCTTACATCTCTATGAAGAATATGGTGATGATACCTTCGAAAAATTAAATGGAAGCTTTTTGATTACTCTATACGATTTAAAAAATAAAGAACTTATCTTTGTTACTGATAAACTTGGCTGGTATCCCTTTTTTTATTACATTAACGATAAGAAATTTATTTTTGGTACACAGATGTCAAGCATATTGCAAGATGGTGAATTTGAAAGGCATTTAAATATAGATTCAATTCATGAATTTTTCACTTTTCAAAGGGTCTTCGGCGATAACACTTTCTATAAGAATATTAAGATTTCCTTGCCAGCTACAATTATGAAGATTAAAAGTTATAAAATAAAAACAAAATGCTATTGGAAGATGGATTTTACCTCAGAAGAACATGATGAAGATTACTGGGCTGATGAGTTAGCAAGTGCCTTAAAAAAGGCTATAAATATTAGATTGAATAAAAGAGACTATAAGTTTGGAATCCTTCTAGGCGGAGGGCTGGATGCTAGAGCTATACTTGCTGGGGCAGATAAAAATGTTACTTGTTTTACTTATGGCACTTATAAAAATAATGAATTTACTTTTGGGGATATGACTGCAAAAATAAAGAAGTCAAAACATGTTTTCTTTCAAATTGATAAGAATCATTTTGCTAATTTGGCTGATGTTTCTATCCGTATTGGTGATGGCATGCATCCTTTTATCCATGCTCCATGGATAGGATATTTTGAGGAGATTAAAAAAGATTGCAATGTGTTACTGCATGGGTTTTCTTTTGACATTCTTTTTAGGGGATTGTTTGTCCCCATGGAGAGGAGATCATTTTTAGGAAGAAATGTTTCAATCAGAAGTATTGATTACACATGGGCTGAAAATAATTTCCTTGATAAGCTAATTAAAGAAGCGAATTATGGACTGCAAGGCTTAAATCCAGCTCAACTATTTAAAGATAAAAACAATGTCAATAATAATTTGAAGGAAAACTTTACAAAAGTCCTGGAATCTAGGGAAAATGGCATTAAAAATTTATATGACAGAGTGGATCATTTCTGGATCGACTCACTTTATAGATATCCTTCATTCTTGAATGTATCTTGTATAAGGCCTTTTGTCGATGAGATGCTTGTAACTATAGACCCATTATTACTTGATGTCTATCTTAGAATGCCGCCAGAAGCAAGAATCAATGACAGAATTTGGAAAAAAACTCTGATAAAATTAAACAAAGACGTTGGAGAAGTTCCTGATGCTAAAACCGGGTTTTCCCCATTGCTGCCAAAATCACTAGAACATGGAATTGTGCTTTCAAGAAAATTGGCTCACAAAATTATGTATAAGATTTTAAATAAGATTAATCCAAAACAAAGAAAAGAGTCTAACTTTGCCGAGTTAATAAGATATAATAAAAAATTTAGAGAGAAGATGTACAACATAATCAATGATCCAAAAGCAATTAACCCAAAGATATTTGATGTTGAAAATATTAATAAAATGTTTAAGCTGCATATTAATGGAAAAGAGGATCATAATACTGCTTTCTTTATTGCATTACTAACATTCGGGAGATGGCATAAAATTTACGGACCTACTTGAAATAAGGCTTGAACAGAAAACTCCATGGCTTTATACCGGCTTTAACTTCTCTATACATAATTATTGCTGTCAATATAGGCAAAATTGCACCATAGATAATCAGGATTATATCCAGTGAGCTGAAGATTGCTGCTATCAAGAAGAGATATCTTGAATTAGCACCTTGTATTACTGTAAAAATTAATCTGAATAAATTTCTTAAAAATGATTTTTTATATTGTGTATGTTTTTCATTGGGTATTGGAACGGATTTATCTATTGATATGTGCGGTGATTTTCCTTGTGCACATTCTACAAGTTTAGAAAATATTACCTCATGTTTTAGGTACTGGATTATTCCATTATAGAAACTGAAGAATATAGCAGAGATTCCAAAAATTAAAACCAGTATATCAAAGTGATTTTGCATTACTCCAATTGTGACTCCGGCAAATACCAGTGGCATAATGATTACTTCTGATAAAGAGTCCAAAAACAAACCATCTAGTGAAGTAGCTTTTTTATATCTTGCCAATTCTCCATCTACTTGATCAATAACGATCATCAACTCGAATGGGACTATTGCAAGGATTGAAAATAGATAATTATTCATTGCAAAGAAAAAAGCTACTAATACATTAAAAAATAATAAAGAGAGCGTTACTTGATTGGGGGTTATTTGTGTGTTTATAAGTAATCGCGTTATATATATTGAAGAACTTTTCCCCTTAAAGTACCAAAATCGTGCATTTCTGAAGGTTTCTGACAGATCTCTCTTAGCTCTTTTATTGTTGGAGACATGGAATAAACTTAGCCGTTAGTTATTTAAGATTTGCTAATGAAGAATAAAAGATGGTAGATAGTATTATCTGCAATAGCATAAAAAACCTTGAGTTGAAAGAAGGGAGGGGAACTGCGATTGCTCACCATGGCGAGATCCTGCAAGGAATGTTTGAAGACGCAGGAAAATTATTCAGGGGATCAGTTACTTTACCATGCCACATCTTTGGATCACAAGCTAGTTTTTTCCCTAAAAAAAATTCTTCTAAAATTGTTGTTGATCCTGAATGGAAAATAAAATCTAAAAAAGCTGCGGAATTAACCTTAAAATCTTTGGGTGTTGAGGACATAGGAGGTAGATTAATGATTAAAAGCAATACCCCTTTGAGACTAGGTCTTGGCTCTTCCACTAGTGATGTAAATGCTTCTATTTTGTCTGTTGCAAATTCCCTTGGTGTTGTGTTATCTCCTGTTACAATTGCAAGCATCGCTGTCAAGGCTGAAATAGCAACTGATGCTATAATATTCGGTGAGAGAGCTGTTCTCTTCGGACATAGAGATGGAAAAGTATTTGAAGACCTTGGTGGCAATTTCCCTCCAATGGAGGTTCTTGGCTTTAATTCCGATCCAGATGGAGAAGGAGTTGACACTTTAGCTTTCCCTCCTGCAGAATATTCCTGGCAGGAAATTGAAATGCTTAGACCTTTGGTAGGTTTGATGAGAAGGGCCATTTATGAACAGAACCCTAAGCTTATCGGAAGAGTTTCAATTGCAAGTACAGAGATTAATCAAAGATTTTTGCCTACCAAAAATTTTGATAGTATAAAAAATATTGTTCGAAAAGTTAATGCTGCCGGCTTGCAAGCCTCGCATAGTGGCATAGTTGTAGGGATTATATTTGATTCTAATGACGTTGATAAAGAGCAAAAAATTCATAGGAGCCTTTCTTTATTAAAAGACATTGGCTATGATAATGTGTGGAGATTCAGAACAGATAAATTACATCTGGAGGCAGGCTTATGAAAAACAGATTAGCTTACGATAATATTATTGATTTTGTAGAGCTGCCAAAAATAATTAAATTGGATGATAACCTGTATGGCAGTGCCTTCTTCCTGATGAAATTAATGCCTGCGAGGTTTATATTAGAGAGAGCTGAAAGGGAAGGCATTTTGAAACCTGGATCTTTGGTTGCTGAAACTACATCCGGAACATTCGGCCTGGCTTTAGCTATGCTATGTTCTCTAAAAAGTTACAAATTTATTATGGTAACTGATCCTGTTGTCGATGATGCTTTAAAAAGAAGAATCGAAGATTTAGGCGCTGTTGTTGAGATTGTTCAAAAACCTGCCGATATCGGTGGTTATCAGCGATCCAGGCTTGATAAATTAGTGGAGATTTTAAAAAAAAATTCTGGAAGCTTTTGCCCTAGCCAATATGAAAACACAAACAATCCTGCAGGATATTCAAAGTTTGCTGAAATATTAACTGAATCAGTAGGACATATAGATTGTTTAGTCGGCACTGTCGGTTCTGGTGGATCTGTCTGCGGTACCAGTAAATATTTAAGACAATTGTTCCCAGATCTGCATGTTGTCGGAGTTGATACCTTGGGAAGCGTAATTTTTGGACAACCTGATCAGAAAAGATTGTTGCGAGGTCTTGGAAATAGTTTATGGCCTGATAATGTCGATCATACTGTTTTTAATGAGGTTCATTGGGTAAGCGCTGCTGAGGCTTTCTTGGCTACTAGAATGCTGCATAGAAAACATGCTTTATTTATGGGAGGAACAAGTGGCGCTGCATATATGGTTGCAAAATGGTGGGCAGAAAAAAATCCTTGTAAAATCGTTGTATGTATCTTTCCAGATGAAGGATATAGGTATCAAGACACAATATACAATGATAGATGGCTTGAAGAAAATAATGTAAAACTTGACAAACTTCCTAATAACCCCATTGAAGTAAAAAATCCGATAGATGCGAAAGCTCAATGGTCTTGTATTGGCTGGAATAGAAGAGATTATGAGAATGTCGTTGGCAAACATAAAGGAACATGAAACCCTATTTTGTTTTTATTGAAAGCAACACTTCTGGAACTGGAAGAATATTCGCTCAAGCTGCTAAAGATAAAGGATTCAATCCAGTGTTGTTAGCTGGAGACATTTCTAGGTACCATTATGCTAAAGAAGATAACTTAGAGTTTATAAAGGTCAATACTCAAAATGAAACAGATTTACTCAACACTTGTAAGAAATTAAAAAATGTTGCAGGTGTTCTTTCCAGCTCAGAATACTTTATTGAAATGGCGGCGATTATTTCTAAAAAATTAAATTTGCCTGGGGTTAATCCTGATGCAATTAAAAATTGCAGGGACAAAAGCCTTCAGAGAATTATTTTACAAGAAAATAATATCGGAATCCCAAAATTTTATGTCTGTGAATCTGAAAAAGAATCTGCCGCTGCAAGTAAAAGCATTGGGTACCCTGTTATTGTAAAACCAGTTATGGGTACTGGAAGCGTCGGAGTCAAACTCTGCATAAATATTAATGAGGTAGCAGAACATACTAAGCATCTCCTTAAGCAAAAAACAAATGAAAGAGGAATGCCTGTACCACAAAAAGTTCTTGTCGAGGAATTTTTAGACGGTGAGGAATACTCTGTTGAAACTTTTGGAGGAAAAATTATCGGGATTACTAAAAAATATGTTGGATCTTTGCCGAACTTTGTTGAGATAGGCCATGATTTTCCTGCAGATATAGATAGAGATAAAACAAAAAAAATCAATAAAACTACATTGGATGCCCTGGATGCTGTTGGGCTTGACTGTGGACCTGGACACGTCGAAGTAAAGTTCGTTTTTGGCGAAGCAAAAATTGTTGAGATCAATCCTAGACTTGCAGGAGGGTTTATCCCTAAACTTGTTGACTATGCTTTTGGTGTAAACTTAATTAATGAAACGATTAAACTTACCTCTGGAGAAAGAGTAAATTTGGAATCTACAAGAAAGGATTATTCGTCAATCAGATTCATACTCTCTCCACGCAAGGGCTTATTCTCTAAAGTTGAAGGCTTAGATAACCTTAAAAACAAAAACATAGTTGAGACTTGTATATATAAGAATGAAGGCAATGAAATTTCAGTCAATGGTGACTTTAGGGATAGGATTGGGCATATAATCTCTTATTCAAAAAATAAGTCAGAGACCATTAGTGCAGCAAATTCTGCTATTAAAAATTTGAGGGTTATTGTAAAATGAAAGACACAGGAAGAATTACGAAAGGATTAGATCCAAAGATTGTGGGGATATTATATGGAGATAATCTTGATGAGTTAATTGATGGTGAAATGGTGTATTCCACTCAAGTTGATAGGGCTCATTTAGTTATGCTAACTAAGGAAAAAATAGTGGATAAAAACAAAGTGAAATTGCTGCTAAATGAAATAAATAATCTAAGAGAAAATGAATTTGGACCATTAAGAGGCAAGACTCCACATAGGGGAATATACCTTCTCTATGAAGATTATTTAATCGAGAAGCTTGGCGAGGATATAGGGGGGGTATTGCAAACCGCAAGGTCAAGAAATGATCTTAATGCAACGATATTGAAATTAAGGCTGAGAGGACATTATAATTCTATCATGATGAATTTATTAGAATTACAAAAAATTTTGATTGAAAAATCAAACCAGTTTAAAGATGTAATCATGCCGGCATATACTCACTTTCAGGCAGCAGTTCCAATAACTTATGGACATTACCTTGCTGGAATCGCTAGTGCAATAGACCGAGATATAGAGAACATAATAGCCAGTAGCAAGGGATTGCAATATTGCCCCCTCGGAGCTGGCGCGGTTGGCGGGACTTCTTTTCCTATAGACTCTAAATTAACTGCAAAATTGCTTGGCTTCTTTTATGAAGTGGAAAATTCTGTGGATGCTGTGGCTTCCAGGGATCTTGTATTGAGATTACTATCAGCGACGTCAATTGCAGGAATCACGATAAGCAGATTAGCAACAGATTATTTACTATGGACCACTTCAGAGTTTAATTTTCTATCATTTCCAGATAAACTTGTTGGGTCTAGTTCTATGATGCCTAACAAAAGGAATATCTTTATCCTTGAAAACATCCAAGGTAAATCCGGTTTTGCTTTGGGACAGTTCATCTCTTCTTCAAATGCAATGCAATGCAAGCCTTACACTAACTCCATTTCTGTTGGTACTGAGGGCGTTAAAAGTATCTGGAAACCTTTAGAAGAAAGTATTGCAGCAATAATCTTGATGACAAATATGGTAGAGAATGCAACTCCTAATAAAGAAAATATGTTAAGAAAATCACTTGATGGGTATACTTTTGCAACTGAAACTGCTAATGAGCTTGTAAGGCAACATGGAATGTCATTCAGATCTGCCCATTATCTTGTTGGAAAAATTGTTAAAGAATCAATTGAAAACAAAGAACCCTTTAAAGATGCTGCTAAAAGAATATTAAATGAATCAAACAAAAACCTTTCATTTGATAATTTTGAAATGGAAAGGATTGTAATGAATTCTAGGTTTGGTGGAGGTCCCGGTAGATCTTCATTAAAAATTCTTAATAAAAAACTAATAAGATATAAAAGACATTTTGAAAAAGATTTAAAATATTGGGCTAAGTCTGATAAGGTCTTAGAGAGAGAAATAAAAAAAATCTGTGGGTCTTGATTATAGTTTTTTTAGAATACGATTCATCTTCGTAAAATTTATCCCCGACTTTTCTTGTATAAGTTTAATAACCATAATGTCCTCTCGTTCAAATGCCTTTGTTATTATAAGTAATAAGATGTAGATAGTTACCAATGCCAAAAAACCAAATGGTGCGGCAATAATATTTGGAAGCAATAACAGATACTTTCTAAGATAATACACTGATACGGTTGCAATAACTATTGAAGAAAAAACCTTTATATACTTTGCATTGAAAGGGGTTATACCTAGATAATATTTAACCTCTATCATCAACAAAATAGAGCGGGTTATAAAAGCAGTGGCTGTAGCAAGTGCTGCACCATTTATTCCATATATTGGAATCAAATAGATATTTAATATTAGATTGATAATCATCATGATCATTGAATTCAGAAATATGGTCTTAGTCTTCTTGTGGATCATAAGGATATCTTGAGTACTGCTCATGGCATATCCTACAAAATAACCGAGCGATAAAATTATTAATGAAGCCGACGCTTCGACATATGCCCTGCCAAACAATATTGAGAGCACTTGGCTAGAAAATAGACAGAAAAAACTCAATAAGATGATGTTTATAGAGAAGATCCATTTAGTTATTATGATATAGATGGATTTAAAAACTTCATTTTTAGATTGAGAATATATCTCTGTTAATACTGGAATAAATAAAGTGAGCATTATCAGGGGAACCATAAACATAAGCCCCGAGGTTGGTAAAGCAGCATTGTATAATCCTGTTTCTTGTGGAGATGTAAAATAACCTAACATTAGTGTATCTGTCCATAGGATCACTGAAAATATCAATGTGCTGAAAAGCAACGGCAGGGAGTAAACCAGCAGTTCTTTATTGAGGGATAATGAAACTATCTCTTCGTCCTTTTGTTTTAATACCTTTGAATTTAAGAAATAAAAAGCAGCTATAAAACTTAGAAAAATTGAAATTATATAAGCGACTGTTAATCCAAATAACCTATAACCTAAAAAGGTAAAGATAAACGAGAGACTAACTTTTGTTACATTTTCTATTATATGTTTGGAATAGACTTCATATTCAACTTTTTGAAGTGCCCTGACTATTTTAAAAAATATTTCCCTTAGTGAATTAAATGGAATTATCACAGCAAATAATTTTATAATTATATTTAATTCTTGATCGTGAAAAAGATTTATTGCTAGCCACTTTGAAAAAATAAATACTATTATTGAAAGGAAAATACTTATTATGGAAACTATCTTCACTGAAAATCCTAGCATACTTTTTATTCTTGCATAATCTTCTTTTCCCTTGTAAAAAGAGACGTACCTCAACAATCCATCTCCTAAACCTATTAATGAAACAGAGGTTAGTAGACCCAATATTGCTATTCCAATGGATAACAAACCATATTCATAGATTCCTGCTCTTGCAGCGATTATCCTATAGATATAACCAAATATTTTCGAGAAGATTATTCCAAATGCTATTATTTTTGTCCCTTTTAGGATAGTTTTAAGAGGATTGTTTATCTCTGATTCTGACATTAGTTTCAAACTTGAAATTTAATTTAAAAGCCTTTTTATTTATAGATACCTTAATAAAGTTATTTTGAGTTTTTACTAAAATGAAAAAAGTGTTTGTTGGGATGAGCGGAGATGTATTTCATCATGGACATATCAATATTATAGAAACTGCTAGAAAGCTAGGAGATGTTACTGTAGGATTAATGACCGATGAGGGAATTGTTAGCTATAAACGTCCTCCATTATTAAATTATGATCAGAGAAAAAAAATTATTGAGAACATTAAAGGTGTTAGTAAAGTTATTCCGCAAGACGGCCTTAATGATTATATTAGAATTATACGACAGCTGAAACCAGATTACGTTGTTCATGGAACTGACTGGAGAGAAGGCATTCAGAAGAGTACAAGAGAAAAAGTAATTGAAGTCTTGAAGGAGGTTGGTGGAGAATTAATTGAGCCAGAATATACAAAGGATATCTCTTCTACAGCATTAGTAAATGAATTGCTTGAGCTTGGAACAACCCCAGATGTTCGATTAAAAAAATTGAGAAGATTAATCAAGTTGAAACCTATTGTCAGACTCCTTGAAGTCCATAATGGATTAACCGGAAGAATTGTTGAAAAAACTAGAGTGGATTTAGATGGAGAGATTCGGGAATTCGACGGTATGTGGATAAGCAGCTTGACCGACTCCATTTCTAAAGGCAAGCCAGACATAGAATACGTTGATTTTACTTCAAGAAACCAGACAATTGACCAGATATGTGATGTTACAACCAAACCTATAATCGTCGATGGAGACACTGGAGGAATGGCTGAGCATTTTTCCTATGCTGTTAAAACACTTGAAAGACTCGGTGTATCTGCAGTTATTATCGAGGACAAAATAGGCCTAAAAAGAAATTCATTATTTGGAGCGGATGCTAACCAAACACAGGATAGTATAGAAAATTTTTCTAATAAAATCTCTGCAGGAAAAAGATCCCAAGTTACAGAAGAATTTATGATCATTGCAAGAATTGAAAGTCTTATTTTAAGAAAGGGAATTGATAATGCATTGGAAAGAGCTTATGCTTATATTCAGGCTGGTGCTGATGGAATTATGATACATAGCAAGGAGAAAAGCCCTGATGAAATTGTAACTTTTTGCAAGGCTTACCGACATTTTGATAAAAAAGTTCCTTTAATTGTCGTGCCTACAACCTACAATCAGATTACAGAGCAAGAATTAATAGACATTGGTGTTAATATTGTAATTTATGCAAATCACTTATTGAGAAGTGCATATCCCCCTATGCTAAAAACTGCTGAAACAATTTTAAAAAATGGAAGATCTTTTGAAGCTGAAAAATTATGTTTACCTATAAATGAAATATTAACACTAATACCCGGAGGAAAATAACGTGGCTAGATTTTTGAATGAAATAGTTGATGATGAAAAATTAGCTTGGACAAGAGAAACATTTTCTTTAAACTCTGATGGAATCTATAATTTATTTAAACCTGGAATTTCTGGGTTACCTGAAAATGTTAAAAAATTCCGTGAAAACGTCTTAGAAAATGGATATGGCTTTGGGATTATTAAAGGGATGAGTCATTTTAACAGAGAGATACAGAGAGAGATATACCTCTCTACTGCTAGACTTTTAGGGAACCCCATTGTGCAGAATATTTCTGGAGAGACGGTGGTTGATGTATTTGATAAAGGCAAAACTATGGAGACTGGTGGGAGGTATCATGAAACTAGACAAGGTGGAGCATTGCATACAGATAGCCCGCAATATAAAGATATTCCAGATTATTTAGGATTGTTATGTTTGCATCCTGCAAAAGCAGGGGGGGAGAGCAAATTTATCAGCGCGTATAGTTTACATAATCGGCTTTTGAAGGAAAACTCTGAACTTCTTAAGAGGTTATATCAGCCATTTCATTTCGATAAAAGAGGACATGAAAAACTTGGAGAAAGCCCGACAACATTTGAGCCAGTATTTAGATATGATAGTAAGGGATTACATTTTAGATATCTAGGAAATTACATCCGATCAGGACATGAAAGAATTTCAGTTCCCCTTTCTGATATTGAAAGAAAGGCACTTGAAGCTGTTGATAGGTTATTAGAGGATGAAAACCTTATTGTTACTGCAGAGATGGGATCTGGAGATATGCAGTTTTTGAATAACCATCGAGTTGTCCATGGAAGAACCGACTTTGTAGATTATGAAGATCTTGATAAGAAAAGATTGATGCTAAGAACTTGGTTACGAAAATATGTCTAAAGAAATTGTTGGTTTTATTCTCGCAGCAGGATGCAGCAAAAGGCTTAAAGAATTAACAATAGATAAGCCAAAATCTTTTTTAGAGATCAATAAAAAAAGACTTATTGATTATCATTTGGATTATTTAGCTGAATTCGGGATTAAAGAAGCGTGCCTAGTAGTTGGCTTCTTAAAAGATTTATTTAAAGAGAATATAGGCCATGATCATAAAGGCGTTAAAATTAATTACATTGAAAATGATTTGTACGAGACAACCGGACATAGTTATAGCGTCCTCTTAGGAAAAGAATTATTTCTAGAGAAAGACATCCTACTTATTCATGCAGATGTCTTCTATGACCGTTCAATTCTTGAAATGTTGATTAAAGAAAGTTTGGATAATGTAGTGCTTGTTGACGATCATTATAAAGTTCTAACTGGAGATGAATTTGTTGTTACTGGAATGGATAATCTTGTTTCTGGAATAGGTCCTAATAAAACAGCGAATATTCAAGGAGAGTTTCTTGGATTGAGCAAACTGAGCTCTAATTTTATGACTGAATTTTGCGATTATATGGAAGGCTTTTTTAGTGTTAGAGGAAATAAATTCAATTATGAAATAGTGATGGATGAATTCTTAGGAACAAGTTCTTCTCCACTTTATTATAAAAAAATTGGCAGAAGCAGATGGATTAATCTTAATTACAAAGAGGATTATGAGGAAGCCAAAAGAATTGCTGTAGAAAATTATTCTTTTTTTAAAAAATAATCACATTCCATGCAACTGGATTTAATACATTGCTCTTTCATATTAAAACCATTGTTCCTTCCCCATTCTTTAATTTGAAGTAGAATATTTACTAACTCTTGTCCTTTATCTGTAAACCGATAATAGATTTTTCCTGAATTAATTCTTTGAATTATGCTAAATTTAATAAGTTCTTTTATAGTTAAAGATAGCAAAGAAGAGTTTATAATTTTGTCTGTTCTTTTTTTAAGCTGATTAAAAGTAAGGTTGTTATTTTTAAATTCCAATAATATGGGGATAGTCCATCTTCTACCTAGGAAATATTCAAGCTCTAGCATTTGACAATGAATATTTTCTTTTAACATAGATACAAAAATTTGTACTTTCAATTTAAATTACTTGTGGTTTTTGATATTAAAAATTAAGGAGGCTTAAAAATGCAAAATATCCCTCAAAGTTTTCCAACTGAAAAAGTTGAGAATAAACGATCCTGGAATAGAAATAGTGACTTCAGTCATATAGTGCATGTTTTTTCAAAAGAAACTCAAGATGAAATAAGAGACTATTTAGATATGAGCGTTACAAAAAAAGTTTTAGGCAGAGAAGAGATTGAATCTGTTGACTATAACCCTAATGAATTATCTAATCTTGTTTCGGAAATAGAATCTGTAAGACCCCAAGTAGATACTGGAACGGGATTCGTTGTTTTCCCAGATTGGGAAGGCTTGACAATTCATCAAAGCCGAGTTGCATCTTGGTTAGTGGATAACACCTTTGGTAAATGTAAAGAGCAGGATGATAGGGGGAGTCGTTTGATAGAGATATATAATCAATCAGATACTCTAAGTATGAAAACTGGTGCTAGATACCATGTAACTAGAGAAGGAAATTCTCCACATACAGATGGTCCACAGATCATTGATGACCCGGATTATTTGTGTCTACGCTGTGTTAATGATGCTTGGGTAGGCGGAGAAAATATTTTGGTAACCGGAGAATCTATATATAATAATCTTCTTGAAAACGCTTCCGATTTAATTGGAGTATTATCTGATAATTTTTACTTCCATTGTAGGGGTGTTAAAAATGCTGAAGGAAGAGAATATTTTCAAGCACCCATCTTGTCTATGGATAAAGAAGGAATAAGATTACGTTTTTTAGATCATTACATTAGAGAAGGGCATAAATTTGCTAGAACGCCTTTGACGTATAAACAGGAAAAGGCTATACAGTATATAAATAGTTTATTTGAACAGTCTGATTTACAATTTAGAGCCAGATTAGAGCCTGGACAACAAGTAGTATTTGCAAATAAAAGGATGTTGCATGCAAGAACGGAATTTGTGGACTTAAACCCTGCAAATGAACACTATGATCCTAGTCAACTAGACAACATAAAAACTGCAAATAGATTGATGGATAGAACCTGGACCTATAAAAGATGAATCTTCCATTAGGCTTTTAATCTTTTTTGTTCTTTATTTTTATATGATTTCATGCGAAAAACTATTCAATGTATTTAAGAAACAGGGACTAGAATTTTTTACAGGTGTTCCAGACTCTTTCTTAAAAGATTTTTGCTCTTATATTAATGATCATGCTAAATCTGAAAACCATATCATTACTGCAAATGAAGGTGGAGCAATTGCATTAGTTACTGGTTATCATCTTGCAACTGGAAACATTGGAGTTGCATATATGCAGAATTCTGGAGAGGGAAACGCGGTTAATCCTTTAGTCTCACTTGCTGATCCTGAAGTTTATAGCATCCCCATGTTACTATTAATTGGATGGAGGGGAGAACCAGGGATAAAAGATGAGCCGCAACATGTTAAACAGGGAAAGATTACCATTGATTTGTTGAATGTTCTTGGCATACAGTATGAAATACTTCCGGATTCTATCAATGATGCTGAGAAATCAGTAGAAAATATAGTTAATAAGATAAAGGAAAAAAATACACCATGTGCACTTGTTATTCGTAAAGATTTATTTGAGCCATATGGGTCCAAAAATAAAATAAAATCCCTTTATATTTTATCGAGAGAAAAGGCGATTCAAATCATTGTAGATAATTTGAATCTTGGCGATGTCGTCGTTTCTACTACTGGTAAGATTTCTAGAGAATTGTTTGAATATAGAGAGAAAATAAAGCAAGGCCATAATCGAGATTTTTTAATTGTTGGATCTATGGGACATTGTTCGCAGATTGCCTTGGGAATTGCATTATCTAAACCAAATAGACAGATATACTGTTTAGATGGAGATGGAGCAGCCATAATGCACATGGGATCTTTAGCAATTATAGGCTCTAAAAACATTAAAAATTTCAAACATATTATTTTAAACAATGGTGCACATGAATCTGTAGGTGGACAGCCAACCGCAGGATTCAATATTGACTTCTGCTCTATTGCTAAAGCTTGCGGATATAAAACTGTGTTGAAAGCTGTAGATGAAAATGAGATTAAAAATAGAACTGTGTCTTTAAAATCCTGTAGCGGACCTGCACTTTTAGAGATTAGAATTAATGCTTTTTCTAGGAAAGAATTGAGCAGGCCAACGGATTCCCCTTTAGAAAATAAAAAGAAGTTTATGAAGTTTTTACAAGAATGAAACAGAAAGAATTCTTCGGATATGGAAGCATTAACAAAATTGCAGGAATTGCCTCTGAATTAGACACTAAAAGAATATTTCTAGTTACTGGCAGAGATTCTTATGAACATAGTGGTGTTAAAAATTGTTTAGATATGTTGCTCCATCATTATGAAATTAACAGGTTTAATCAATTTTCTTCAAATCCTAGACTGGTTGATATAATGAGAGGTTTTGAGCTATTTAAGAAGGAAGATTATGAACTAATTATTGCAGTTGGAGGGGGAAGTGTAATAGATGTTGCCAAAGCAATTAAGCTGTTTAACTTCAATAAATGTTCTTCAAAAACACCATTAGTTGCAGTACCAACCACCTCTGGAACCGGAAGCGAGGCTACCTATTATATTGTCTATTATATTGGCAAAGAAAAACAATCAGAAGGCTTGCCAGAGATAACCTTGCCTGATTACTCCATTTGCGATCCTACTTTTACAATGAATATCCCAAAAAAAATTGCTGCAGCGACTGGAATGGATGCTTTAGGGCAAGCAATAGAATCTTACTGGAATATTAATTCCACAAAAGAGTCTAAAGAATTTGCAAAGCAGTCTATTTCTCTTTTAATAGATAATTTGGAAAAATCGGTAGGAAATCCGGATCCAGAATTAAAAGAAAAAGTTATGAGAGCTGCTAATCTTTCTGGAAAAGCAATAAATATCACAAAGACTACCGCATGCCATTCTATTTCATATCCAATTACTTCTTACTTTCATATCCATCATGGACATGCAGTTGGACTAACATTGGGAGAAATGCTTGTATACAACTATTATTCTAAGCAGGAATGTGTTGATCAAAGAGGCGAGGATTATCTTAAATCAGCTTTAGAAGAGATTACTGCTTTAATCGGCGGAAAAGATGTTATTGAAGCAAGAGATATTCTATATGATCTGATGAAGAATATTGGGCTTGAAACTAAACTGATTGATCTTGGGATAAATAAAGAGGGAATAGAAGTTATTATAAAACGGGGATTTAATCCTGAAAGGGTAAAGAATAACCCTAGACATCTTGATGAAGATAATCTAAGAGAAATTTTAGAAAGCATTTATTAGTATTTTAGATATATTTTTAAAACTTGTATTCAGATTTTTAAATATGAGGGTTTCAATTATAGGTCCTGCTTATCCGTACAGAGGGGGAATATCCCAGTTTAATAGTTTGTTGTCAAAGGAACTTTTATCTGAGGGTTATGAGGTAGATTTGATTTCTTTCAAGAGAATGTTTCCTAATTTTTTATATCCAGGAAAATTTCAAAAAGATTTTGATAGCAAGATAAGAAGTAATGCTGATAGTCTAATTGATAGTTTAAATCCATTAACCTGGTTTAAGGTTTTTTGGAGGATAAAAAGGTATAATCCAGAACTACTTATAATAAATTGGTGGAGCCCTTTTTTTTCAATTGCCTTTTCATCTATAGCTTTTTTTGTCAGAAGATTTACAAAAATAAGGATAGTTACTATATGTCATAATGTATTTCCGCATGAAAGAATTTTATTTGATGAGATTTTAACTAAGATTTATTTCAAAAAATCACATGTTTTTATAACCCACTCCTCCGAGGAGAAAAAAAGGGTGGAATCCTTAATAATGAATCCCATTGTAAATGTGACTCCCCTCCCAACTTATAATGCTTTTAATATAAAAAATATAGGGAAAAATGAGGCTAAGAAAAAAATCGGACTAAAAGATAAAAGGATTATTTTATTTTTTGGATTGATAAGGCCTAGCAAAGGTCTGATTTATTTAATTCGTGCAATGCCAGAAGTCTTAAGAAAGTTTGATGTAAAACTTCTTGTCGTTGGAGAATTTTTCGGAGATTCTGAAAATAAATACCTTGAGGAAATAAAATCATTGGGCTTGGAGAATAATATCAAGATGATAAATAAGTATGTTCCTGATGAAGATGTTGGGATGTACTATTCTGCCTGTGATGTTGCAATTATGCCTTATGTCTCTGGTACAAGCAGTGCTGTTCTGCAAACTACTTTTGGATTGATGAAGCCGGTAATCTGCACCAATGTCGGTTTTTCTGATGACATAGAAGATAATAAGACTGGTTTTATCGTAAAAAAAGAGAGTCCTGAAGCCCTAGCAGGGGCAATTATTAAATTCTATTTGGAAAATAAAGAAAAAAAGTTTGTTAAAAACATTAAGAAAAGCCAGGATAAATTCTCTTGGAAGAATTATATTGGAGTGTTAGAAAAATGTGTGTCTTAGGACTCTAAATAATGAGGGTGTATGCAACATAATATTTGAATATGATTGATTCGCAAGTGGACATGCACACTTTTTTTCGTGAACAAACTTCCTTACGTCTTTTGCTTGTTGAGAGTGCCATACTTTTTTGAAATCGAAATTGTAATCTCGTAGATTCCCCATTGGCTTACTATATCCGAGAACACAGCATGGCCATATCTCGCCCCTAGCATTTATATGCACATTTGTAATCCCTCCATAACATTGAATTACTTGTGTTTTTCTCTTCAAAATATCTACGACAAGATCATAATATACCAGCCTAAAAGCATACATTGCTCGAGAGATACCTTTCTTTTTTTTCATATCATTTCTTGTTTTTTCAGCAAAGTATTCTATAGCCTGACGATATTTTTCTGCTGACGGAGTTATATTATCCTTTTCATTCCACATCTCTGTTCTATTTTCTGCAACCTCATTGATATAAGTATCCGGCTCCAAAGTGTAAGCAAAATCAACTATCTCTTTTACTTTATCAATGTTATAATTTGAAATGACCGTGCCCAAACCCAACTTGAGGTTTGGATATGTCTTTTGTAAATTTTTGAGAAGATTGTAAGTTTCCATTAGTTTTTCAAAATTTCCTTTTACACCTCTAACTTCATCATGATCTTTTCCAACACCGTCATAAGAAGGCTTAATTGTAAAAGGAACGTTTTCAAATCCATTTTCTTTCATCCATCTCAATATTTCTCCTGTTTTTTTTTCTATAAGTTTAGGCGTTAAAGCATTTGTAGGGGTATGAATAACTCTTGGATTCATATGTTTGCAAGCAAGTTGAACTATCTCTACAATCTCCTTTCGTAAAAACGGCTCACCTCCGCTGATGTTAAAGAAATAAACATGGCCTATATTTTTGAACATTTTTTCTATTTCTTCTAATGTTAGATCATCTTTTGCCATTGATGGATTCTTTTGATACACAAGTCCAATATTGCAAGTCTTACATAGTGATTGGCATGCACTTGTTATAGAAAATGTCAATGTTACTGGTTTTGGTGCCTGAATTAACCTTTTCTTAGCTAGCTTAAACGTTACTAATTTTGGAATAAGCTCTTTATCCTTTAGAATATTCATGCAAATATTTTGATTATCAAGATTTATTAACCTTGTGTTGTTTCTCATTTTCCATAAAATAATTGACTGTCTCTTCAAGTCCTTGCTCAATACCAATTTTTGGCTCCCATTTTAATTCTTTCTTAGCCTTTGAAATGTCAAATACCCTATTAAAAGTAAACGAGTTTAATCTTTGTAAAGTCATTGGTGGATTAATATTTATTATTAGACTTAGATTTTGTAAAATAAAAACCGGTATCTTCAAAAACGACTTGGGCAGATTTATTTTGACAACTTTCAGATTTCCTTTTATTTGGATTATGCTAACTATTTCTCTTAAATTTTTATTATCATCACCAGCAAGGATATATGTTTCACCAACTCTACCATTTTTAGCTGCAGCCACGATTGCATTTACTACATCTTTCACATGTACTGCCGGGATAGTTGCATTGCCCCCATCTACGAAAGGGAAAAAACCTCTTTTCATTATTTTATAGATCTTTAGAATCTGACCGTGCTTCATTCTTGGACCATATATCATGGTTGGCCTAAGAATTATAACTGGAAGATTATACCTCTGAATATATTCTTTTATCAATTGTTCTGATTCATACTTGCTTTTTTGATAGGGTGTTTTTGGATTGCAAATATCATTTTCATTGATAATCGGCTTTTTGATTAGCCCCATTGCTGCTGTGCTACTCAAATAGACTATTTTCTTAACTTTATATTTCTCACATGCATCCAGTACATTTCTTGTACCTTCTACGTTTATTTCTCTAAATTTCTCATAACTATTTCTTGATAATGCACTAATATTGCCTATGCCGACCAAATGGAAAACTATATCTTTTCCTTTCACAGCTTCATCAACACCCCTTTTATTTGTTATGTCGCTAATAACAAGATTTACCTTATCCTGATTATTGAGTTTAATTTCTTTTCTTACAAGACAAGTGACCTTATAATTATGTTTTAATAATTCTTCAATTAAATAATTTCCTACAAATCCTGTGGCTCCAGTAACTAAAGTTTTCATGAATATTAGAGTTAACCCAAAGACTTATAAGATTAATTTTTGATTTTGAGTTTATGGATATTACTACGATTATTCCTGCTTATAATGAAGAAAAAAACGTTGGTGAAATTGTTAATGGGGCGAAAAAACATAGTAATAAAGTCATTGTTATTGTTGCTAAAAAAAGCAGCGATAGAACTGCGGACATTGCAAGAGATTTTGGTGCTGAAGTCATCTATGACAATGGAAGAGGAATAGGTGATGCAATAAAATGCGGTATAAATCATACTTCTGATGATGACATTGTTGTAAAAATGGATTGTGATTGTTCTCATGATTTCAATGATATACCAAAACTTGTGAAACCAATTCTTGATGGAGAAGCAGATTTGGTTATTGGCTCTAGAAGAAAGGGCGGAAGTGATGAACTTTCAGGAAAAATCTCGCATGCATTCAGGGGAATTGCAACAGACCTAATCGTGCTGGCGGTTAACATTAGATGGAACCAGCAATTTACCGATATTGAAAACGGTTTTCGGGCTGCTCGAGCAAAAACATTAAAGGATATAAACCTAAAAACAAATGATTTTGATTTAGATCAAGAAACCGTGATGAAAATGCTTAAGAGGGGCTATAGAATTAAAGAAGTTGCTGCACATGAATATCCTAGAAAACATGGACAAAGCACAATGAATTTATTTAGAGTTGGTTGGAAATTTGTCTGGTCTTATATGAAATATGCATTTCTTGGGTTTAAGTGAAACGATAATTATTTAAGAGTTTACCCTCCTTTTTTTAAAAGTATGGGAAGTGATTGGATTCAAAAAGAGATTGATTCCTGCAGGGTTTGCGGATCAAAGTTATTAATTCCAATCTTGTCTCTGGGAAAGCAGTATGTTTCTAATTTTGTCGAAAAGATTGACAAATCTAACGTAAAGATTCCACTTGAGTTAGTTCTTTGTGATAATAACTTTGGAGGATGTGGATTATTACAACTAAAACACACAACAAATCCGGATATTATGTATAAACAGTATTGGTATATGTCTGGTATAAATAAAACTATGACTGATGCGTTAAAAGACATTGTTGAAAAAATTGAAAAAATTGTTGAATTTAATAAAAATGATATTGTTCTAGACATTGGATGCAATGATGGAACACTTTTGAGAAGCTATTCTAAAAAATTGATAAGGCTTGTTGGAATCGATCCTGCAAAAAATATGGAAAAGTTCTCAAAAATTGGAACAACAAAAATAATTGTTGATTATTTTAGTTCAGAAACATTTCATAAGGAATTCCCTGAAGATAAAGCGAAGATTATCACAAGCATTGCCATGTTTTATGATTTAGATAACCCCAATAAATTTGTTAGTGATATCAAGCAATGCTTGCATGATGATGGGATGTGGATAATCCAGATGAGTTATTTGCCTTCTATGTTAGAGCAGAATGCATTTGATAATATATGCCATGAACATGTCTGCTATTACTCTCTCCTTTCTCTGGAAAATTTGCTCTGCAGGCATGACTTTGTTATCTTTGATGTTGATCTAAATGATATTAACGGCGGTAGTTTTAGGGCTTATATCAAACACAAGAATGGAGATGTTAAAAATTTTGAAAATGAAAATAATAGAATGAAAGAGTTAAGAGAATATGAAAAATCATTTGGACTTGCCTCTAAAAAAGTCTATGAAGAGTTTGCTAAACGAGTGGAAGGATTTAAGAAAAGAACATTGAGACTTATTAGAGATGTGAACAAAAACGGAGGGAAATTGTATGCCTATGGCGCATCTACAAAAGGTAATACCCTGCTTCAATATTATGACCTTAATAACTCACATATTATCGCAGTTGCTGAAAGAAATCCAATGAAATATGGTAAAAAAACAATTGGAAGCTGGATACCAATTATTTCTGAGCAGGAAGTTAGGAAGGCCAAACCAGAATACCTCTTAGTTTTACCTTGGCATTTTTTTAAGGAATTTGGAGAAAGGGAAAGAGAGTTTTTGCAGAATGGAGGAAAGTTTATATTGCCCTTACCTGTACCAAAGATTGTAACTAAAGATTATGAGAAGGAATTTTGAGATGAAAAAGGCACTAATTACGGGAATAACAGGCCAAGATGGGAGCTATCTTGCTGAATTCTTATTAAAAAAAGAATATGAAGTTCACGGAATAGTTAGAAGAACAGCATTAGAAGATCCTGAGCAGAGATTGAGGAGGATCAACCACATAAATGACAGGATAATCTTGCATTCCGGCTCTATTGAGAACTATGCAAGCATTCTTGATATTTTTGATAAGGTTAAACCAGATGAATGCTATCACTTAGCTGCACAAAGCTTTGTAAAAGAATCATTTGAAGATGCCCATTCAACTTTTAATATTAATATAAATGGGGTTCTGCATATCTTATCTGCAATAAAACAAAAACATCCGAACTGCAAGCTTTATTTTGCTGGAAGCTCTGAGATGTTTGGAAAAGTTCAGGAAGTCCCACAAATAGAGAATACAAAATTTTATCCTAGAAGTCCATATGGTGTAAGCAAAGTTACTGGTTTTGACTTGACAAGAAACTATCGTGAGAGCTATAACCTATTTGCCTGTTCTGGAATTGCCTTTAATCATGAGTCTCCAAGAAGGGGGTTTGAATTTGTAACAAGAAAAATCTCGTCTACAATAGCGAAAATAAAACAAGGTAAAACGAATATTTTAGTACTTGGAAATTTAGATGCAAAAAGGGATTGGGGATTTGCTGGAGACTATGTTGAGGCTATGTGGCTGATGTTGCAACAAGAAAAACCAGATGACTTTGTTATATCTACTGGCGAAAACCATTCTGTAAAAGAATTCATTGATTTGGCATTTAAACATGCAGGAATAAAATATGAGCTGATTGATTTACACAACCTTTCTGAAAAAGTAGCAGATAAAAAAATTGAATGGTTTAAAAAACAGAAGAATAAAGCCTTTGTAGTTCAGCACCCTAAATTCTATAGACCTGCAGAAGTTCATGAATTATTGGGAGACTCATCAAAAGCAAGAAAAATCCTTAAATGGAAGCCAAAGGTATCATTTAATGAACTTGTAAAGATGATGGTTGACAATGATATAAAATTGGTTAACACCTAATTCTCAAAGTTTTTTTCTTAGTCCTAAAGCTAGAATTAAACTGTGCCTTATGTCTGCTCCGAAAAGATTAAACTTAACCCATCCAGAAGAAAATTTTTCTACATAATTGAAAAGTTTATTTGGTTTCATCCCAATCAATGGTTGAATAAGATATTTAGATTTCGGAAATCTTACTAAAACCCAAAAGAAGTTTTGTAGATTTATTATTTCATTTTTATTTTTTAATTTTATAGGATTATAACTACCATCATGCATCATTCCTATGTTATTTACATCAAAACTTTCGTCTAAAACGCCTGTTTTTTGAGCATATTCCTTTAGTTCTGTTGCTGGATATGGCTGAAACACAGTACTAAATGGATAATCTGGTTTTATCTGTGCATTGATTTTAATAGTGTTCCAGGCCTGCTCTAAAGTTTCACCAGGCATGCCAAACATATTATATGTTGAAAATTTGATTTTATATTTTTTTAACAATTTTCCGGCCTCCCTTATCTGATCATCATTTAAGAATTTATGTAAAACCTTTTTTCTATATTCTTCATCTCCGGACTCTATGCCCCACGCAATGTTATCACACCCTCCTTCTTTTAGAGCTTTTAAAACATCTTCGGATAACAGCTCATTTCCTCTTGCTAAGATACTGAATGGAAGATTAATTTCTCTTTTGTACATTTCCATAAATTCAAGAACCCATTCTGAATGAGTCGCAAAAGTATCATCTGAGAATCGAACATTTTTTAATGGATACTTTTCTTTGACCATTTTTATTTCATCTATCATGCTCTGAGGGCTTCTTTTTCTTACAAATTGCCCTTTACCTTTATACATTTTCTTTATTGTCGGATTATAACAAAATGTACAATTAGCAACACAACCACGTCCAGTCATAAATCTTTTTGTAGGTATGTCTCTTAGAAATTTATACCTCTTATAGTAAATTTCCCTATCCATAAAAGGTAAAGAATCTAAATCTTCGACTAAATCTCTTAATTCATTTTTATATATCTTCCCATCTTTTTTAACCCACAAATCTTTGATTTTAGTTATATCTTTTCCTTTCTCTAAATTATTAATTAACTCAACTATGGATATATCCCCTTCTCCTCTGCAGATTACATCTACTGGTTCCTCATTCAAAACTTCTGGAAAATAAGTTGGATGTGTTCCGCCAAATACAATTACTACTTCTGGATATCTTTCTTTAATTTCTTTTGCTTTTTGCAAAGATGTTTTATGCCAACCACTTATTACTGAAAAACATACCACTTCAGGATTAATTTCTTTAAACTCTGTCCAGAAGTCTTTTTCTTTTTCCCAGATTAGAGCATCGCATTCATGACCTGCCTTCTTCAAATTAGCAGACATCTGCATTACCCCGATATAATCATAGGGAACATCCTGCAAAAATAATATCCTTGTCATTTTACGATTTGCCTCATTAAATTTTTAATGCCAAATTTTGGTATATATAAATCACTGCACCCAGTGCATATGTCTGGCTCATTCCCATTAAAAAAGGTTTTCCTTAAGCTTTGAATTCTTTTACCATTCCATATTGCGTCTAATGTTTCAGTAACAGCATTGCCAATTGTCAACCTAAAATTATAATCTTTACAACAAACAGTAACTTTCCCCTGCCAGTCAACTACAAGCATATAAAACGGAAAATAGCAACCTCTTTTTTTTAATCCTGAATTGCGTAAATCTGGCATTGTATCCAAATTAATCCCACCTGCAAAATTGTGCTTTGGCGACCAATAAATTTTATCTGCATTGGAATAAGGTTTAATGTCCTCTTTAGTATCTTCCAAGACACCTGCAATCGCTTGAGGAGTTTCTCTGTCCCCTCTAACTCTCATAAAAGTTTCATAGGATTGCTGAGTTTTATCTGTTTCATCATCAATGCTAAAATATAATTTATCCAAACCAGATTCTATCAATATCTTGCTTCTTTCTTCATTCAATATGGTAGCATTAGTATTGAGCTGGACTACTAACCCATATTCCTTCAGATGCCTAATCATTTCCCCTATTTTTGGATGCAAAGTTGACTCTCCAAATACATAAAGATGAATTTCGCTTTCTTTCAGGAATCTATGATTTGTATCTATAATTTTTTTGAAGATCTCAATATCCATGTATCCTTTCGGCCTTTGAAGATCATCTCTTGGACAGAATGAGCAATGAAGATTACAAATGTTTGTAGGCTCTATATTAACTTGAATCGGTTTATAATTACAAAACGTTTTTTCAGCCTTAATAGTATAAAACATCTTCAGATTACTTATAAGTGCCCCTTTCATCTTATCACCTAATTAACTATCGTTAACAATACTTTATAAAGTTTATTTATTATTCCCCCTTTAAATTCTAACCCTTAATGCTAAAAATGTAAAAAAAACTATAAGGTTTACTACAATAGTTCCTAAGATATACGCGCTTGCTGTTATTACTGGGTCTAACCCAATAAATGTATAAAATAATGCTGCAGAAGATTCTTTTATTCCGAGCCCATTTGGTGTTATCGGTATGAATGTCAAAATTGTTATCATTGAATCAATCACGAGTATATGAAGAAAATTAACTTGCTGCCCGAAAGATAAAAATAAAAATGAGACTGCCACTGATGAGATCATTGCTTTCAATATTGTTATAGTAAGATTAAATAGGATCGCTGATTTTTTGTGCTTGATAAGTTTCAAAAGGTTTGATGAAAATCCGCTGAACATTGTTGAATATTTTCTTAAAATATATTTTTTTATTATCGCTTTCACTTTTTCACTGATCATTGCAACTATAAATATAAATAGAAGAAAAGAGAGGACCATTAGCGGGAGAGTTAAATAATCTGTGTCAAACAAGAATATTGCTCCAATTGTTGAAGCTACTATAAGAAAGATCAAAGTGATTGCTTTATCAATAAGGTAGAGAACAGAGCTCAGTCCATATTCAACATTGTCTTTTTTAAGAAATTTTATCAAAATGAATTCTCCAATTTTTCCCGGTAAAATTAATCCTGATGCCCAACTCATCAAGTTGTACCTAAATAATTTGAGCAGTGGCATTTTTACGCCCAGTGCATTTAATAATATCTTCAAGTTATACGCTCCTAATAGAAATAGTAAAATCCACAACAAAATCGTAGGGACTACCCATAACAGATTTGCGGATAATAAGGTTTCAAACAGTTTCCTTATACCTAAAGTGTATGTTAGTATTGTTAATATCGCTGCTGCCAAAATAATTCTTTGAATAAAATTTTTAGAGATCATTTTTTCATGTCTGCCAGAAATCCAAAGAGGATAATCTGAACTCCGACTATGTATAATAACGCAGTTACTATCGTCAAGGGAATATGTCCAACTCTTCCAGTTGCTATAAATGTATAAGCTAGAAAGAGGCTGTTTAACATGCCAACAAAGATAAATATGCTACCGAAGACTCCAAAGAACCTAAGAGGTTCAAAGTCTCTGTAAATCCTGAAGATATTTATCCATGCTTTTATCGCATAATCGAATGAATTTTTGAACAATCTGCTCTCCCTTGTTTTTCTTGTGCTTATCGGAATTTCTGCTACCTTCATCTTTGCCTTGCCTGCTCTTATCAACTGTTCTTGAGTATATGTAAAAGTGTTTATCAACGGAAGCTTTGCAACTTCTGATGTGAAAGCTCTGAACCCCGTGGTGGTATCTGTTATTTTTGTTTTTAATAATCCTGAGAAAACTTTTGCAAATGCTATGTTACCAACTCTTTTCATTAATGATCCTTGATAATTGCCTCTTCCGAATCTCGCTCCAAGAACAAGATTATACCCCTCCTCAACTTTTTTAATCATTTCTGGGATATAATGCGCAGGATATTGCCCATCTGCATCTGTATGGATTATGATATCTGCCTTAAACTTCGTGCATTCTTCCATTTCTCTCTTAAATGTTTCAGCCAAGCCTAGATTTCTTGAGTTTGAAACAACAATAGAACCATTTTCTCTTGCTATCTTGGCTGTATTATCTTTACTCCCATCATTGACTACAAGAATTTTATATTTATATCTTGTCGAGTCCATGACTTCTTTTATCTCTTTCAAGACATTCCCAATGTCCTTCTCTTCGTTGTAAGCTGGCAGTGTAATTACAATGTTCATTTCTGTATTTTATAGATATTTATTTTATTTCTTGACTGGATTAATTCATAATCAAGCTCATGATTTGAAACAATTAAATCAATATTCTCTGGTGGATTTAAAACATTTCCTATGGCAATATTTTGATTCATCCAAAAAGCCATCGGGATAAATTGTGGAGAACATAATGCCTGATTGAACTTTGTAATTGGATCTATGCAATCTCTCTCATCGAATATTATGTTTGTATTTGCTGGGAAATTCTTGCTAAGCCATGCTCCCAAAATTATATGATCTTCATTGTACCAATAAGTTTTTGAGTTAACATAATCAACTGTGTAATTTGTCATCCCGACCAATAAGAAGAATAAAATAAATACTTTCAGCAGACTATTTAATTTAATTCTTTTATAGAAGAAATTTACAATAAACGGCAAAATAAAAAATAAAATAGAGAACAAAATTATCGATTTAGATTCATATGTTATTATGCCCAGCCATGTAAGCGACATATTATTTACTGGGAATAGCGGGAAAAAGATTAGTTGAGATGATGCTGCCAGAATAATTGAGCTGAAAAAGATGGGTAGATTGTAAAGTTTTTTATTGCTTAAGCCTAAAAAACCAGTGATTAGAATCAACGGAAGCAAAACATCTAGATATCTTCCAATTGGTCTGCCAGTTAGCCAACCAAACGAGGTTTTATAAAATATTGTGGTTACATTATATTTTGCCAGGACGAACAAAGTTGTTGCCACTGAAAATAGAAATATCAAAGATAATACCTTTTGTTTTTTATTATCGGTTTTTACCTTAATAAAACTTATACTTGCCAATGAAAACAAAATTCCTGAGGCAAGAACCAAAAATCCTAGATAAAGAATAATCCATATCAAAAATGACAAAATTCCTGTCGAGCTAAAGAGGTTGTTAGCCTCAATTATGTTATCATAAGTTCTGAAGAATACATTCAAGTTAAATCCTAACAAAAACATATTCCTCAAAGTCCAAGGTAAGATAACTCCAAGTCCAACTGCCAATATTGAAAGAGCTTTCTTTTTTGATGCGAAAAAGAACAATAAGCCAACTACGATAAACAGCATGAATGCAGAGGTTTTTGTCAAGAAAGTCAAGCCTATAAATATCCCTGAAATTATCGGATAAATTTTTCTCTCATCCGTGAATGATTTGTAAATGAAATATACTGAAAATAAGAATAAAGGATAAAAAATATTCTCTGCCATGATATATCCTGAAAAAGAAAAATTGCTAGGCAATATTGAGACTAAGACTGCAGCATACACGGCTTTCTTTTTTGAGGTGAATTCTTTGGTAATAAGCCATGAAGGGAATAGAATCAAAGAAGAGATTAGTGCATTAATTAGTTTCATTACTGGATAAATGATATTCATGCTTTTGAAGAGGTAAGCCGGGGCTAATGCTAACGAATATAATGGCGGAAAAAAGGCTGCTTTTCCTCCAACTTGCAGATTGAGATCATAAAAAATACTTCTAGCCATTTTTGCATAAATATAACTATCTGAAAAGGCAGTCGGGTATGGGATTGTATAAGATAAAACGAATTTAGCCAGGACAAAAACAAGATACCAAATCATTAACTTCTTAATCCACTTCATAATCGTAATCTCGTTAAAAAAGGCTTTTAAGCTTTCCTTTATACCATTATATAATGAAGCAACTTGAAAACAAAGTATTTTATTTTTTGACTGTCTTTTTAGGAATCATATTCCTGATAAATTTTATAAAAATAAGTTCTCTAGTGTCGTATTTTCCATTAAATGATTTCATGGACGGCACAAGCTATATGGGAAGATTAGCATTATTGATAAAATATGGTTATCATAGTTTTGCTCCTAACTGGTATAATGGATTTTATGTGCTGCAGCATTATGCTCCTGGCTGGTTTTTTTTTACGCTACCATTATATTGGCTGACAGAAAGTATTGAAATTTCAACTTTTATTTCTATGTTCCTTTCTTATCTATTAAGCCTAATATTCTTTATCATGTTAGGAAAAGAATTCAGAATTTCTTTAATAAAATCAATAGCTTTTTTCTTACTGTTTTATCTCTCCCCTTCGGCGTTTTCAAGTTTTTTTAACTTGGGAAGGCTTCCTGAACTACTTGCCTTTACATTATTCATTCCTGCATTTGTTTTAATTTATAAAAATAGAGAGTTAAATAAAAAGTTCTTTTTCTTGTTCTTTCTATTATTCAGCATCTTAATGCTGCAGCAATCTTCAATAGTTGTTTTCTTTTCTTTTCTTGTACTTGGATTATTTTTTTTAATTAGCTGGAAACAAAGACTTATTTTAAGCATCTTGATGATTGTTGCTTTATTGCTTTCCTTATTCTGGCTTATACCCTTTCTCAATGATGAGGGAACAGCATTACAATATATTCGAGGGATAACTGTAGCAAATTTCATTTCTTTTGGAACAATAATTTCAATATTATTTTTTATTAGCTTCTTATTTTTTTGGAATGGAAGAAATAGAAATCGACGTGATCTGATATTTTTCTTACCTAGCTTGATTCTTTGTTTTCTTTATGCGACAAGATTAGTTTCGTTTATACCAATCTTGGATAAGATATGGCCCAACTCTTATAACTTATTTTTTACTTTCTTAACAATATTTTTTATTCTGGCGACTCGCTTTCAAAATAATGTATATAAATTAGTTAATTTTAGTTTATATCTTATTCCATTACTTGTGTTATTAATACACTTTTTGTATCCAGTTAATGGATTTGACTATGGTGATACTGAATATGAAATTATTTCTATGTTTGAAAATGTAAATGATAGGGTGCTGATTGTTTCTGCAGGGGAAAGACTCGTATCTACAAGATCCTTGCTTGCATATGCTACCCATTATTACAATATAACTACGCCTGATGGCTGGGGAGAGTTCAGTGTTCAGCAGAAATTGTATGAAAATGTTGAAGACACGAAAATTGTAGAAAACAAAAGCTGTGAAGAGATTACCAATAATCTTATAGATTTAGAAATAAGACAGATAGTGGCTTTGTCTGATGCATGCAGGATTTTATCTGATTGCCAATATGACATGGTAATTAAAAAGGAAAATGTTTGTCTATTAAAATTATAAAAACCTGTACAGAAGAGTTACCGTAATATAACTTAACACTCCAAAGAAAATTCCTCCTAGAACATCCCAAATGTCATGCTGTTTGAGCAATATCCTTGATGACCCTACTAAGATTACTAGAATTGTAAAAAATAAAATCGTATATAAATCTGAAAAAATTCCAATCATAGATAATGATATCATTGTTATTCTTAAAGTATGGACACTTGGAAATGCATGCCTGTCTGTTTTCATGAGGATTTTATTAAATCCTTTTAAAGAAGTCTCATTTTTTGTCTTCGCCGGTCTTGATTTTGAATAGATTATCTTGATTAGTGTTCCTAAAAGCATTCCGACAATAAGAAGCAAAAAAAGTTTAAGGCTCAGAATATACATCTTAAAGATAAACATTAGAATTATCAAAAAACAATAGAATGGTAGCCCCCCTAAAGCGGATATATCCGCGATTAATTTCATGAGAATTTGTTTATTCATTATCCCCATTATGCCTTCATAATATTTATAAAGTGCATATAAAGGTTTCTCTATTGGTAAAATGCGAGACGTTGTATTTGTTACTGGCACTCCTGGTTGGCTTGGCTCTGCATTAGTTGAGGCACTAAAAAAAAATAAAAGGAAGGTTCGATGTCTGGTGCTTAAAGGAGCATCATTATTACATTTGCAGAACTTAGGTGTTGAGATTGTAGAAGGGGATATTGCTGTTCCTTCTTCTATAAAAGATGATTATTTCACAGATGTTTGTACTGTTTTTCATTGCGCGGGGATTATTCATCCAAAATTATTTCGTGCGAGAGATTTCTATAAGATAAATCGAGACGGCACTAAAAATTTACTTGAAAAATCTGTATCTGCAGGAGTGGAGAAATTTATCTATATTAGTAGTAATGCTGCAGCAGGAGTTAACAAAGTAAATGGAAATCTAATGCGAGAGGGGGATACTGAAAATCCTTATACAGATTACGGCAAAAGCAAATGGCAGGCTGAGCAAGTTGTTAAGGAATTTCAAAATAAAAGATTAATTAAGACAGTAATAATCCGCCCATGCTGGTTCTACGGCCCTAAACTGCCAGACAGGATGATAAAATTAGCTAAAATGATAAAATCTGGAAAGCCTCTACTGTTTGGAGATGGAAAGAATCTTAGAAGCATGACTTATGTGTATGACCTTGTTGATGCTTTGATTCTTGCTGAAAAAAATAATAATGCAATAGGTCAGACCTACTGGATAACGGATGAAAGGCCATACACTACAATAGAAATCTATCGGACCATGGCAAAAATATTCGAAGTGGATAATTTAGAATTTAGAAAAATACCTGCTTCAGTATCTATCGTTTTAGAATTAGTTGACAAAACCTTAGGAAAATTTGGAATATATGAGATTAATTTCCACGTCGGTGGAGAGATGACAAGAGATATTGCAGTCAGTATAGAGAAAGCCAAAAATGAGCTCGGATGGAAACCTAAACATGGGGGATTAGAAGAAGGGATGAGAGAATCTTTGAAATGGGCGATGGAGAATAATTTAATATAATTGATATTCAAATTATTTTATGAAAAAGGTTTTAATCACCGGGGGTTCTGGATTCTTTGGAGAACATCTTGCTGAAAGAATTCTTAAAGAAAATAATGAGATAGTTATATTTGATATTAATACCCCTTCTGAAAAAATTAAAAACTATGTAAAGTTTATCAGTGGCGACATAACAAACAAACAAGAAATTATGAACGCCTGCAAAAATATTGACCTAGTCTACCATTCTGTTGCACTTGTCCCAATATCACGTGCAGGAGATCTTTTTCACAAAGTTAATGTTGTTGGTACAAGGAATCTTCTTGAGGCGTGTTTGATTAATAGAGTAAAAAAGGTTATACATATTTCCAGCAGCTCAGTTTATGGAATCCCCAGGGAATTTCCGTTGAAAGAAGATTCTGAATTAAGGCCTTTTGGTGAATATGCATCGACAAAATATCAGGCTGAGGAAATGTGCATGGAATATATAAAGAAAGGTATTAGTATAACAATTATCAGACCCAGAACAATTGTCGGCGAGGGAAGACTTGGGATTGTTGGAGTTATGTTTGATTGGATGCGCCGTGGAAAAAACATTTACTTGATTGGTTCTGGCAAAAACTATTATCAATTTATAAGCCCTTCTGATCTTGCAGATGCTTGCGTTCTGGCTGCTAAAAAAAATTACAATGAAGTTTTCAATATAGGAGCTGAGCAGTACAGAACATTAAGAGAAGATTTGACTGCATTAGCAGATTATGCCGGGAGCGGTGCAAAAGTTGTTGGCTTCCCATCTTCAGTGATAAAATCCGGATTGTGGGTTCTTGATGTATTAAAATTGTCACCTTTTGTCTACTGGCATTATATGACTATCGACAAGAATTATGCTTTTGATGTAACTAAAGCAAAAAATATGCTTGGGTGGAAGCCGGAAAAGAGTAATTTTGATTGTCTCAAGGAAGCATATGACTGGTATCTAAAGAATTATAAAAATTTGAAATATGGAAACACACACAAATCAGTTCCAAAACAGAAGCTACTAAAGATCGTGAGGGCATTTTCATGAACAGATTTTTAAAATTCATATATGAAGGGATTAGATTATGCAGACCCCATCAATGGTATAAAAATCTTTTAATTTTTCTACCAATTGTCTTTTCAAAGAATCTACTGACTGCAGAATTATGGTCTCCATTAATTCTTGGCTTTATCTCTTTAGTATTGATTTCATCTGTTAATTATATTTTCAATGATGCAATTGATTACCAAAAAGACAGAAAAAACCCTGAAAAGATGCACAGGCCAATAGCTTCCGGAATAATTTCCAGCTGGCGTGCTTCTATAATTGCAATGTTGTTATTATTTGGAGCATTGTACGTCTCTTTCTCTCTCAATATTATCTTTTTTTATATTGTGATCATGCTATTCTTTTTGACATTGATTTATTCTGTTTATCTTAAAAACGAATTGTTTGCAGACATTATAATTATTGGAATAAACTTTGTATTGAGGACAATTAGCGGTTCTATTCTGATGAATGCTGAAATCAGTCCTTGGGTAATAATATGCGTGTTCTTTTTCACATTGTTCCTTACTGTTGGAAAAAGGTATAGCGAGATAATTTTTCTCAAAGATGGTGCTTCTAATCACAGAAAAGTTCTTAATGAATATGACTCAAAAACATTAAACTCACTTATGGATATAAGCACAACCGTTTTTATTATCACATTTAGCATTTTTACATTTTTCTCGCAACATAGCCAGAACCTAATCTATCTAGTTCCACTATTTGTGTATGTGATATTAAGATATACCTGGCTTATTCGAAATGGGTCCATTATTGCAAGACATCCTGAGAAAATATACAAAGACAAGAAACTTTTTGTTTCGTTGCTGCTTTTTATTTTCTTAAGCACTCTACTGATTTACTTCCCATAACCCTTAAATACTTTAGTGAAACTTTATGTATACTATTCAGAGAGAATATGAATAGAGAAATACTACTAATACAACCAAAAGCAGGTAGCTGGGAAACCTTAGGAATCAGACCCCCTGATGGGCTTTTAACTCTCGCGGCTATACCTAAAAAAGAAGGATACAATATAAAAATATTAGATCTCAGATTGGAAAGAGATTGGAGATCCGTTGTTAGAAAACATGTTGAAAATGGACCTTTACTTGTTGCTACAACTTCTATGACTGGTCCTCAAATAAAATATGCTTTGGAACTTTCTCAATTTGTTAAGCAAATAGACAAATCAGTTCCTATCATATGGGGGGGATTGCATCCGACATTTTTACCTGAGCAAACTCTTGAAAATGAAAGCATCGACATTGTTGTTATTGATGAGGGAGATTTGACTTTCATTGATCTAATAAAGACCATTGAGAAAAACAAACCATTAAAAGATGTGCTCGGAATTGCTTACAAAGATTCAGAAGATAAGATACATAAAAACCCCCCTCGAGGATTAATAAAAGATTTAGATACTCTTCCAGATACTCCTTATGATTTAATAGATCTAAAAAAATATTATGGATTGGACATTGAGAAAGGAGAACCCTCAATAACCCTTATGACAAGCAGAGGATGCCCCTTTAAATGCAATTTCTGCTATGATACAAAACTTTATGGAAATACTTGGAGAGCTTATTCTGTAGAAAGAACAATAAATATGATTAAAGATGTTGTTGAAAAATTTGGTGTTAAGAACATTTATTTCCAAGATGATAATTTTGCTACAAACTTGAAAAGATTCAAAGACATTATTCACAGAATTATTTAAGAGAAGATAGACATCAAATTCGGGTTGCTTGGGATAAGAGTAGATACTCTCCAAATACTTGATGATAATTTTCTAAAGGACTTGAGTAGATCGGGCTGTGTTAACATTGATTCAGGTATAGAATCTGGGAATGACAGGATTCTGAAGATGATTAGAAAGGGCATTACTTCACAACAAGTCAGAGAAGTGAATAAGAAAATGGGGAGATATAATTTCAATGCCAAATATACATTCATTCTTGGCTATCCCTCTGAAACTAAAGATGAAATGATGGATTCTGTAAGGCTGGCACTGCAACTAGTAAAGGACAATAAAAATGCGTACACCCCATTTTTTGTTTATGCTGCTTATCCTGGTGTTGGCCTTTGGGAGATTGCAAAACAATATGGACTTGAAGAACCTAAAAAATTAGAAGATTGGTGCACAATTGATTTTGATAACGCCTACAATAATTATCCCTGGTTGAATGAAAAACAAATAAAAATAATAAAGAATATTGCATTCACTTCATTTTTTGCCAATAAAAACATAAAATATAAGATTTCCAGAAGATATCTAAGATTATTATTTGATCTTTACCAGCCATTTGCAAAATTAAGATTTAGATATAACCTTTATCAGTTTCCAATTGACAGGGTATTGGCTAAGTCAGTAGCAAACTCAATGTACTGATTTTCAATACTCTTAAAAATGTTTTTTCCTAGATCCTATCGATGAGATATAGGATGAAGATTGCACTTTTTTTGATAGTCCTAATGATTGCAGTCGCACTGAGAGTTTATTCAATGCAACATTATGTCGGTGTTAATTCTAATGGTTTTAATGCTGAGCCATTATATGGTGATGAAGCAGCTTATTATGAACTTGGGAGAAATGTTTACTTAGGAGAAGGGCCTGTAGAATACGTTGTCTGGGATTTATGGGCACATAATGAGGTTCCTCATTTGCATTCTTTTTGGCCGCCGTTTTTTGCATATCTTATAGGGGCATTATTTTATATTTTTGGTGAAAGCATTTTTGTAATAAGGTTATTTGCATTTATCATCTCTTTACTAACGGTAATTTTAACTTATTATATTGGAAGTAAAATTTATGATAATAAAATTGGATTAATTGCAATGTTTCTAATTGCAATTAATCCATTTCATATTTTTCATTCCGGACTTATCATGATTGAGAATTTATTTACTTTTTTTGTATTGCTATTCATATTTTTTGCATATAAATCCTTTTACCATGGAAAATTAATTTATTGGATTTTACTTGGATTGAGCTTGGGGATAGCGACTATAACAAGGTATTTCGGATTTTTATTGTTAATAGGTTTGATGATTATTATTTTCATCAGAAGAAAAAATATAAAAATAAGTTATGCATTGATTTCACTTATAATTTTCCTTTTTGTGATTCTCCCAGTTGGAATCCAAACATATAAGAATTTTGGATCTCCGTTTTACTCTACAAGCACCTACATGAAATATGTTGATCATAGGGTTAGCTATTATGAGCCAAATCCGCCAAGCCTTGAAAAATATTTGAGCAGACCGATTGGAGAATTAGTTTATGAACGCCTTTACGGTGTTGGAAGGGTAATTGTCCTTTTCCCTCAAATTATTACCCCAATAATATTTGCATTACTATTTTTATCATTAATTTTCATTGATAGATTTTCTAAATTTGTATTAACTTTTTTTGTAATATTTTATTTTTTTATTATACTTTCAATAGGTCCAGGATATTTAATAGGGGAAAGGTACCTAATATATTTTGTTCCATCACTTTTAATAATAGCTGCTTACTCTATGAAAAGTTTGGTTGATAAAGATAATAGACATATTAAACATGCTGTTGTAGCAATGTTAATCTTTACATTTTTATTTTCTTCTGCGAGGATAATAAATTTTTTTGACGAGTATCCGACTCCTGAGCAAAGAAACATCCTTGGATTCAATGACAAAGATATCTATGAAATGAGTTTGTGGATAAAGAGAAATACGCATAAAGATGATGTAATGATGTCCGACTCTTTTTCCATTTCAAGATTTTTTTTCGATAGAAGGATTGTTAATAACCCTTATCCGAGGATTATCTCAATGAACTTGAATGATTACTCTGAAGAAGCTAAAACAATCCATATTGATCAGGCCAAGAAATTTAATGTTTCTTATTTAATGATCACTCCAAGAAGCGGTGATAGGGAGGAAATATTGTATGGATTTTCTGAGTTTGAGCCTGAACTTATAAAGAATATAAGTGGGGTTTACTTATACAAATTGGATAAGTCAAAATGAAAGAAGATTTTTTTGCCTATATTATAATAATCCTTGCATTTACTATCCCTCTGATTTTGCTAGTTAATCTGTCTTTTTGCGACCTTGATTCTGACGAATGTTTACTTCGCATTGAGCCTTTAATGCCTGATTTTTACTGGCATCATAATATTATCAAATATGTAGCTTCTCACGGGGATTTTCCTGATTATGTGCTTGGATATGAAGACGGAGGAGAATCTGGCGATTCCCTATATGGAAAGACGAAACCTGTTTTACATAGCCCATTATATTATTATATCGCTGCTGGAGTTTTAATCCTTTCAAAGAAATTTTCTCTTAACCCACTTCTAAACCTGCATATACTCTCCTTGCTCTTTACCCTTATAGCCAATATATTCTTTTATTTTTTTACTAAAAAAATTTCTGCAGGGATGTACAAAAAAAATCGTTTCACTATCTCGGCTATTGCGCTTTCTGTTTTCCTGCCAATTAATCTTTATATGGGATTGGCCATACATAATCATGCATTTTTTTATGCTATGGCTATGTTAAGCCTTTATCTATTTGCATTATTTAATGAAAAGAATAGCTTATTCATGGCATTAGCTTTTGGAATCATTCTGGGAGTATCTCTTTTATCGAATTTAATTGGAATAACCCTGCTCGTGGCGCTACTCATTTACATTGCCTATATTATACATGGGCGGGAATTTAACGAAGCTAGACTACTTATAATTTCACTATTGATTGGGAGCTTTATCGGTGCCTTTGTTTTGGCCAGGAATTATATCTTATTTGGCGAGTTTATCTGGGCCGGACTTTTTGAGCCAGTTACAAGAAACGCTTTTGTTTTACTTCATGTTTTAACCTCTTATTTCGGGGGGGTATATGGAAGGATCCCTTTTATTTTTCCTTTAGCGGGACTTGCAAGTTTATTTGTATTGATAGTTAGTGTTTTTGGTTTTTTTAACCCTCTGATGTGGAAAAAAGATCTGCAGTATATATGGATTATTGGAATATTAACCCTAATTTTTGGATTCAATACGGTGTGCAGCGTATTTTCTTTTTTCAAAACTTTTTCTTGTACAGGAAATATTGTACATGGAAGATATTTTCTTTTAGCAAATCCCCTCCTTATTCTGTTTTTTTCATCTGGTTTTGCTAGATTTATTAAAAATAAAAAAATATTTTATTTTATTCTAGCGCTCATCTGTACTTTATATTTAATAGATTTCATGTACGCCTTTTTTTAATTTTATCAAAGGTCATACTTAAAAGATGTTAAAATGTCGGTTGCCCGAAAGCTTTATATAGAGGGTGTGTTTCTATATCGATAATTAAACGAGGTTGATATCAATTGCATTTATCTAAAATAAATCAAAGGGGTGTGTATATAATGGATAAAAAAGTGGGTGTATCTGTTTTATTTGGTTTTCTTCTTCTTGTTGGTTTGGTCGTTACAAATGCTATAGTAGATTCAAGTGATTCTCCATCTGATATGTTGAGGTCTGCAAATATTACTTTATATGGAGATGCAATAAGCATTGATAATGCAAGTATCGGTGGTGGAAGTGAAATTGTTAATTTAACTGTTCGTGCAGGTGTTTCTGATAGTTCTGGTTTAAATAATATTACAAATATTACTGTTACATGGGATGCTAATTTTACTTTCTTGGGATGGATTTCTGTTACTGACGTATTTGAGAGTGCATGTACAAATCAAGCACTTGGACTTGATTGTAGTCTTGGAGACAGTGATGATGGCGGTGCCTCTAATGCTACAATTTTCAATAATGTTACATTAATTACTGATGGAACTTCAACAGATTCACTTTCAGCTAATTGGAGTTGTAGAAATCTTTCAGCGACCAGTGTAAATTGTTATAATGATACTGACTTCTCAGCTTTGGTGGGTAATGGGAACAATACATTATTAATTAGATTTAATGTAACTGCAGCTTCTAATATTGAAGACAGAAGTATATTCATTGTAAATGTGTCAAACTCTGAAGCAAGTATCGCTGGCACTAATGAATCACAATTAACTGTGTTTGTTGATGGAAAGGCTCCAACTTTATTAGAATTAAATATATCTGATGGGAATACTACTTGGGAAAATGGTACATTTAATGGAACTGTTGGAGAAGGATATTCAACTTTCTTAAGCAATCAGAGTCCTTTAACTGTTACTGCTACAGTTCTTGAGCAAAACCCTGATGATGCTACAGTATGGTTATTCTTCAATGGATCTAACATAAACAGCAATGTGGCATGGGGTGAACTTGACAGAGGATTTTTATTATATCCTGCTAACAGAACAGAAGTAACACCTACAGTTACTAGAGGTACTTTATCAGGTGTGGCTACTTCATATTATACACATGCTATTAAGTATGAGTGGACTATTCCTGCTGGATCTGTTGCTAATTTTGGAGATAGTGCTACTTTAAATCAGACAATAGCATTCATGGGGCTTGCAAATGACACACTTAATCAGGAGAATACTTTTAACGATACAACAACTATAAATGCTGCAGCGGTACCATTTATGATATTATTGAACGATACATTGCCACGAGTATTTAATTTAACTTTGAAGGATCATAAGAGCAATGAATTGAAAGGCGGAAATGCAGATGGAAGCGGTGATTATTTGGCTGAAGGCAATATAACAATTACAATTGACGTAAAAGGAGCACCTAAGCCTACAATGGATTTGATTAATGGATCTACAATATATTTGTTTTATAATACAACTGGATCTTTAACAAGTTTGCAGAATGGTGAGATTGCAAACTTTGATGAAAAGATTAATTTGACTGATGTGAACATTACAGTATCATCCAGTGCTAGTGTAGTTGATCCTGATACTGTTGAGACTTATGAAACTTCAATATATTTGAATGCAAATGCAAGTAACGATGTTGAAATTTATGTTGTAGTTGGTAATAAATCAGAAGACATGAATCAAGCTGATTTAGGTTTAGCAGGAAATTATACATCTGAAGTGTTTATGAAGTTCAGAGTTGATGGTACAAATCCTGGAGCAGAGTTAAGTACTCCAAATAATAGGGGATTGGGATTATCTGGAAGCAGTACTTTCACTCAGATTGCAGAAGAATCAAAGACCACTGGAACAGATACACAGAAATTCAGCGGAACAGATATTAGTACTGCTGGAACCTATAATGTAAGATGCAGAGTTACTGATGCGGTTGGCAATGTTAAAGATACAGATACAACAAACCTTAATCAATTTACTGTAAGCATTTCATCAACTGGAGGTGGTGGTGCGGGTACTGGTGGCGGAGCAGGAGCAGCTGTAAGTTTTGATGTTGACTTTACAAGTTCACCTCAAGCTACATTTAAAGCTAGCCAAGGAAGAGTCAAGAGCTTCAGTTTTGATGGGATAACAAAACACACAATAACATTCAGTGAAGTAGCTTCAGATAGCGTTACATTAATAATAGCATCTGATCCAATAACTGCTAAACTAAATGTAGGTCAAAGCAAATCTATTGATGTAAATGCTGATGGGACAGATGATATGAAAGTCCAACTAAATGGGATAGACAATGGTGTCGCTGATGTTACTGTAACTAAGATGGAGGAAGGCGCAGCAAAGATAAAAGCTCAAGAGGAACAGGCAAGAGAAGAATCAACTGGAGAAGTGGGTGAAGGGGTAATACCTGTTGCTGGAAGAAGCCTGGCTTGGTTATGGTGGACATTGATAGTAATTGTAGCTATCGTTGCAATCGGCTATTATGTAAATAAAAGGAAGTAATTTTCTTTTTTATTTTATTAAACATTATTTCTATCTTGATAAAGCTTATAAACTATGATTTTATGATAAACTTTATGAAACTGAAAATTTTAATTATAATATTTATCTGTCTATTGCCAATAATTAATGCTGATCAAGGCAGAACTTTTAATCTAGATTTTAATTTACATGACCAGTATGATTTATTTCTTAAAAAAAGTGACAGAGTGCTGTTTGAATATGGTGGGTATAATAACACAATTATTATTGATGAAATAAAAGTAAATACTACTGAATTAGACCTATTCCTATTTTTAGAAATGGGGCTTCATAACCCCGATTACCAATTCTTAGGAAATGGATATGATATTCGGCTGGATTTTAACAAGGATGGTAAAAAAGAGATGAGTATTAGGTTAGTAAGAAATGACTTGAAAAATGGTGTAACTAACATATTGTTCAATAGGCTTGATGGCTGGGATGAAGATGCTAAATTAGACCTCTCTAGCTGGAAAGTTGAAAATGAAAGAACAAATAATAACGTTATTTGGTACTTCATTGGAGCAGTTATTTTAATGTTAATGGTCATTATATTATTGACTTATGGTCTTAAGAGAAGAGGAGTTTATTTTTGAGTTTTATTAATTTTAAATCTAAATTCTATCTCCTGTGCTGGAAATACTTTATCTAAAAAATTAGCATAAAACCATGCGTGTTTATTGGCAAATCTTTCCATAAATTTGAAGTATTTAGAGAAGACAAGATTGATTTGCTGATCAGTTAATTTTACATTATGATTATTGCGATAGCTTTGCTTTTCTTCCACATAAGGATTAAATGCTATATGGGAAAAGGATCTTTTTGCATATTCGCCATGAGCTAAGAAATGTGAATAATAATTTACTATTATTTTAATATTAGCTTCATTTTTGCAGATTCTGTAAATCTCTTCCATTGCATTTTCTAAATTATCTACGTACTGCAAAACATGCCTGCAGTAAACCTCTTCGACAGAATTATTCTCTAAAGGAATCCCCTCTGAAACATCTGCTACGATGTCAATATTGTCTCCTGGAACTATGTCTAAATTAGTAAAACCTTCGATTCTTCCTTTACCACTTCCTAGATTTAGCTTCATTTTAATAAATCCTTCCAGTGCCACCCCCTATTCTTTATTAAATGTTTGCACTTTATTCTAGGATCTGCATATATCTCAAATCCGTTTTCTTTTGCATCTTCACAGAACCAAACATCATCAAAGCCCCTATATTTCTCAGAATATCTGAATTCTATCTTTTCAAGAACCTTTCTTGAAATTAAAACCGCCCCTAAGCCGCATGAATGCACTTTAGTTGGAGATTTTTCTTTTTCTATCTCCTCTATTGTATAGTAAGCTTTGACCATATCCAAATATGAAGAATTCATTTCTGCCTTCAGCTGCTTAAGATTCGAGTTATCAATAATCTGCTTAGCTTCATTTAATCTGGACTCTGGTGGAAACTTATATACCAATGGGAGGATCCTTACTTGATCTCCAATTTTAATATTGCCGCAATATATTCCAGATAGTATGTCTTTTTTATGCGACATTGCCATTTCAATAATATTTTTCGGTGGGATAACATCCTGCTCTAGTGAAAGGAAGTAATCATAATTTCCTTCTAGAGCTTTCTGCCTTAAGATGTTTCTTGATGCGACTATCCTAATACGGGGGTTTTCATTAAAAGAAATCCTTGCCGTATTTATCCATTTTTTTATCAAATCCTTAAAGAATGTATCCTCTTTTGAATTGTCAACTAATAATATATCATAATCTTTGTATGTCAATGACTTTAGTGCATTCAGATATTCATCTGTGCAATAGAGATGATAATCAGAAACAGGACAGCCGACTATTATCCTTTTACCCATGTATTGTTAGGAGAATATCAGACTTAAAAATTTATTGAATTTAAAAAAGAAAAAAAGAAAAAAGGCTTATTCAACCTTTTATTCTACAGTGTAGCTTCCAACTGTTTGCGTTGTACTTACTACCTTTGCTTCTGCCTTGCTCATTCCAGCTAATTTACCAGCTGCTACAGCTTCTGCTGCATTTCTAGTGTCTACTGCACTATAACCTGCAACCAATAGAGCTACATTTGCACCATTGTCAGCTAATTTGACCATCGCTTCATTTGGTGTAAAGTCTCCTCTTGTTAATCCAAACACGCTGTTTGCTAATGGGTTTACTGCTGGACCACCAATTACAATCAAGTTTTGTGCGCTTGCGCTTGTTACTTCTTCTGACAATGCAGCTGCACTGCTTGGAATTGGGTTAACTACAACAGATCCTCCACTGGATGTTGATTTTGCTGTTGTTCCTTTAACAACCACATTAGCTTCTACCTGATCTCCCGGTATATCTATTACAACTTCATCACTACTTCCATGTGCTTTTGGATCTCTAATGATGATACCATACCTTGTTCTGTGGTCTTCATCTTTTGTACCAAGGTTAGTTGCTGTACCAGAATCCGGTTGTGTCCAAACTAATTCAGCAGCTTCTTCTGAGGTTGCAGTGGCACCTAGTCCGTTAAACGATCCACTACTCAAATTAAACTGCATTGTAATGTTATCATTGTAGTCTGGAAGATTTGTGCTATGGTATGGTACTAATGTAATATCCACACTGTTACTTCCTACTAATCCACTGTCGGCAAAGTCAAAAAACATTTGCAAATCTGTGTCTTTGCTATTGTCATAGTTGATTTCGATTGGTCTTGCTTGTCCTGCACCCGCGGAATCATTCATAAAGATTAAACCTGCAAATTTTACTTTGCTGTCATCTGCATCTTTATAGAATACACCAAGGTCTGTACTGTTTGAACCAACATCGATAGCAACTGCTGAATTACTTTCTGCTGCATAAAACCAGATTTCCTTTGTTTTGATGTCTTTTGCTGTGCCATTAAACCTACCTAAATTACTCCCCTTAATAACTAATCCTTCAGTTTGAGGGGTTTTAACCTGTATGGTTTTAGCTGCTGTCAGCGTTCCAATTGCCTGGCTTAAATCTGCTGAGCTTTCATATTCAAACGTGTATGTTGCATAGTTGTCATCTGAAACAGTTAAACTATCTAAGCAGATGCTCACATAGTTATTTGGCAGATCTATACATTCGCCTATTTTTGGTGGATTATCTGAATCATCGTTGTAGATGAAGTCATTTTCTATACCGAAAAATGGTCCTGTAAATTCTGCTGTTGTCGATGGTGTTGTCGATGTTGTTGATGCTTGTATATTAGATACATTCCACACCCAATCTGGATTGTCTTTATCCTCTCCAGCATAAGCATCTCCATCCTTATAGGTTTCCTGAGCATCCTTGCCTAAAATTAAGCTTGCGGATGATGCTGCTTGGTTATTACTGTCGTAGAAGGTTTCATCATTTACAATCTCTACACCATTAACTGTCTTTGTGCTTCCTGAAGAGATTGTTTCAGTAACGCCATCTACATCTACAACTATTGCACCAGCTGAACCTACTCTTACAAGTTTTACAGTTTTTCCATTGACAACTACAGAGTCCCCTGAATCCATAAAGTATTCAGAGCCTACATAAGCTGTAAACTTCCCATCTGTATCATCATCTACATCCGTAATCTTTAAAGTTTTACCTAAGAACTTAATGCTTAATGGGTCAGAGCTTGTTGTCTTATTTACCTGAATAGCTTCTGAGAATGCATAATAATATTTAATAGCATCTCTAGCTACTTCCAAAACAACATCTGTTTGATAGTCATCTTCTGAGCTTGTCAATGATGTATCTACAGATACTTTATTACCTGCTTGGTTTATCTCTAAAAACTCTTCTATGTCGTATTCAGCACCCTGGAAAGTAATAGTACCATCCAACAAGCTATCTATATCGTCGTCTGCTAACTCAACATCCATAGTGAATGAATTTGAGTCTGAAATATTTGCACCTAAAGGAATATCTTCAGAGACGCCTCCTGAAACTGTAACTGTTGTTCCGCCAGAAGGGGAAACTGCTTTTGTCTGCAAATCTGCTAACATAACAGACTGACCAATTGTATCAGATGCTGCCGCATTTTGACCTACAGCTATAACACCAGAAAATACTCCATTTGTAATAAATGGCGCTGGGTAATCAGCTAAGGTATAACTCAGTGCTAATGCCCCTGTTATTGATGAACCAAGCATTGCTGCACCGGTAGAAAGAGCGGCTATTTTTTTTAACACTCTTTTAGTTCTCATTAAATACACACCTCCATGTGTCCCATTAATTTGGGAATATTATTCATTAGATGTTTAGAAACCCACTCGGTTTATATAGCTTATGGTTAACCTAGTAAGGAGAAGGATATATAAATAAAGCCCAAAGAGGGTATTTTAATTCTTAAGTTGGGAGATCTAGAAAAATCGTTCTCATCTTCTAAGCTTTTTATATCAATACTGATGAGAGCAAATGCAAATAGAAAGGTTTAAATATTACTTTGTATATACAAAATAATACCATGGAAACAATAACTTTGAAGATGGAAGAGAATATGGTGAGAGAGATTGACAAAAAGCTTGCCAGCAATAGATACAGTACAAGGACAGAATTTATCAGAGACGCGATTAGAGATAAGCTTTCTGATTTGGAGAAAGAAGAGGCTTTAATGAGGTTGGAGAAGCTATATGGGGCTTCAAAAAGGAATACAACTGATACACAATTAAAGAAAGCTAGGGAAGAAGCTGCTAAAGATCTTGCTAATGAATTGGGATTTAAATTATAGAATATCTTCTGGAAAACTTGGTTTTGATATGTCTTTTATTTTATTAAAATCGGAATCTCTTGATATTAAATGTGCTTCATCTCTGGCAATTATTGCATGAATTGCATCTCCTAATGGAATGTTTCTTTTACTTGCTATCCTTTTCCTTCTGAAAATTGTTCTTTTGTGACATGGACAATTCTCTTATTAGCAGATTCGACTAAACGATAGATTTGATTGATTTCGTTTCTGGAATATCCGATTCTCTTTAGCTCCATTGATATGAAATTTGAATAGATGATTATGTTATCTTCTTTGATAATCTTTTGCATCAATTTCTTGGCAATCTCACCATTGTAGCCTCTTTTTTCGTAAATATCAACCATATGGAGGGTGTCAAAATAAAAACTTCTCATCTAGAAATGAAAATTCTTTTTGTTTAATAATTTAATGAATGGGTCCGCCCAGAATTGAACTGGGGATCTCCGCTACGTCAAAGCGACGTCATAACCACTAGACCACGGACCCTATCTCTTGATTTCCGTCCATTTCCAGGGTTTTTCATTTATTAAATGTTTGCACTTTATCGATAAATCTGCAAATATTTCAAAGCCTTCATAGAAAACGTCCCTGCAGAACCAATTATCATCAAAATACGGGAAAAATGGATCATAGCGAAACTCTATCTTTTCTAGGACCGTTCTATGAATTAACAGGCAGCCAGAGCCGCACGAGATTACTTTAACTATCTTGTCCTGCTCCGTCTCCTTTGGATGCATTAATCTTATGCTCGCTCCGTCTATCACCTTATCTGAAAGTGCATTTGAAACCCATAGTGTCGGAATCAGGTATCTTGCCTGTTGTGATGAGTATTGATTGTTATAAACAAAGTAAATCCCTGTTTGTATTTTTTTATTATTCTCGATCATTCTCTCTATTATATCCTTAGGTGGGATAATGTCCTGGTCTAAGTTTAAGAGATAATCATAACCTTCTTCCAGTGCCTTTCTCCTTAAAATATTCCTGGAAACAATCATTCTTTCTCTAGCGTTTTCTAAGTATCCTATTCTTGTATAAGGCAGACCATTTTCCTTTAATTTTCCTGAAAAGCTTTCCGATTTCGAGTTATCTACAAAGAACAAATCATGATTCTTAAATGTTAAAGACTTTCTTGAGTTTGCGAATTCATCAAAGCAATAATCATAAAGGTCAGATACCGGGCTTCCGACTAATATTTTTGGGTTTGGACTCATAGCTCCAATTCGCTCCAGTTCCACGGCCTTTTGTTAAGCAGGTGTCTGCATTTTAATGACAAGTCAGCGTAAATCTTAAAGCCTTGCCCTTCAGCATCTTTACAGAAGAACCAATCATCAAATCCAGGCTTTTTATCTATCCTGAACCTTACTTTTTCTAATACCCTTCTTGAAATTAGTATTGCTCCTAAGCCTGCATAGTTAACTTTTATCAGATTATTGTTCTTATCAGCATAATTAAACGGAAGATAACCGTACTTCCCATTGCTTTCTTTAATTGCGAGCATCGGAGTCAAAGAAGTGCTATTTGGCATGAAATAGAGCGCGGAGATTATATCCTCTTTAGGTTTAAGGAGTCTCTCTATTATATTTGCTTGCGGCAAGACGTCCTGCTCTAAACTGAAAAGATAATCGTAACTGCCATCTAGGACTTTCTGCCTGAGGATGTTTCTTGATGCGACTATCCTATCTCTAGCTGATTCAAAGTGAGGACCTTTCATTACTGGGATTTTTAGTGATTTAATTTTTTCAAGATAGTTATCATCTTGAGAGTTATCAACTAAAAGCAGATCCTGATTTTTGTATGTTAATTTCTTGACTGCTTCTGCATACTCCTTCAGGCAATACTCTTTGTGAGAACTAGTAGGACATCCTACCAGAATTTTTGGTAATTTCATTAATGTTTTGGATAATATAAAAGATTATAAACATTTTTGAATTATAAAAGGGAAAAATAGGCTTAAATAAACTTTATCTTCCTCATTGCAAAAAAGCACATCTTTATTAGAAGCCAGCCATGTGCAAATCTCCGGATGTTTGTTTCTCCGTATTTTCTTTCCTGGTATCTTATCGGGATTTCAACAATTTTCAAATCCATTTTAGAAGCTCCGAATATTAGATCAAAGTCGCCAAAAGGATCAAAGTCGCCAAAATATGACCCGTTTTTCTTTAACATCATGTAATTCTCTTTTGATATCACCTTGGTTCCACATAGAGTATCTTTCAATCTTTGATCTAGAAGCCAAGAAAACATTAAACTGAACATTTTATTGCCAAACAAGTTTAAGGTGCGCATTGCTTCTTCTTCCATCGGATAGACTAACCGAGAGCCATTGATGAATTCTCCTTTGTTTGATGCTATTGCTCTGTAGAACTTTTCCATGTCTTTTGCAGGGACTGTCATGTCTGCATCATAAATCATTAGGATCTCTCCTGATGCTAATTCAAAGCCTTTTCTTACTGCATCTCCTTTTCCTCTCCTCTCCTGTTGCGACTGGAGAATGTTTTTGTTTCTATACTTTTCAGCTATCCTTTTTATTTCTTCCCATGTTCCATCGCTAGAACCCCCTTCAATGAATATTATTTCTGTTTCTTCCCCGAGATCAGGAAGCTGCTGAACAATTTTTTCAATGTTGCCTTTTTCATTCCTTGCTGGGACAATGATAGAAACTGTTTTTTCTTTTTTCGGCTCTATATTTATCGGCCTTGCTATAATATATTGAGATAGGCATAATTTTCTTATTAACGGCAATGGCGCTAAATATCTATTGCAGAAATTTGAGATTAACGGGATGAATTTAGGAATTAAAATTATCTCGCCTGTTTTAATCACTTCAAATTGTTCTAAGTTTAGCAGCCCTTCAATGTCTTTTTTTGAAAGCCAGTTTGTAAAAGGCTCTTTTGCCTTAAGCCCTAGAAACTCAGCTAATTTAAGTACAGGCTCCCATAACTTATTGTAGTAATTAATGATGACTCTTGTTTTGTTTGTGCAGTTCTGCCTTATATTTTTTAATATTGCTTGAACATCTTCAAAATAACCAATAGAATCTGAGATGATGATGTGATCAAACTTTTCATTGAGCTTGTAATCTGATGCATTCCCGACGATGAAATTAAGATTTATGTATTTTTTAGATCCTAAACTTATCATTTCCTTGCTGAAATCAATTCCAAAACCTTTTTTTGGCTTTAACGAGTTCAAAATAAAACCAATTCCACAACCTATTTCTAAAACATTTTTTTCTTCTGGTATGTGAAATTTTAAAAAGTTTATAAGAAGCTTATTGTAGTATTTGTTTTTTTTTATCCATATATCTCTATCACTAGCACTTTTGTCAAAATATCCTATAAGTCTGTCTTGCTTCATCTATAAATAATAAAATCAAGAAATCAATTTTTTAAACATATCTAAAATCTAATAGCCATCGGAGGGATTTGAACCCCCAACCTATTGCTTACAAGGCAACTGAGCTTTTTTAATTGCTCTACCATTGAGCTACGATGGCTTTGAGAAGATTTAGAAAAAGTTTATTTATTAAATTATTGCTTTTCAAAAATTCTTATCTGGCAGCCTGTAACTGGGTAGATTTTTTTTAGATGCTCGCGCAACTGCACCTGAAGCTTTGCTTCTAATAATGCATGGATGTTTTCCTGATAGCTCTGCTTTTTGACTGCTGCCCTCAAAAATTCTTCTGAGTTTTTTCTGATTTTTGACAGAACACCCTTTGTTGTTTTTGATTTTGTAATTAGGACCGGCTTTGCAACCACTGCAATATTGTCTTTTGTCTCCAGCTTGAAGCTTTGGTCTACCTTGCTTTTGCCAGGGTGCATCATTCGTTTAATAGAACTTGGCATTATCTGATAACCCTTTATTTCTGTCAATGCTTTATTATCCTTAATCTCAGTTATCCTGAAGGTTATCTTGACATTCTGCTTTTTAGGATCGTGCAGTAAATCCATTCCAGTCATAGTAACTGTCTTTCCTACTAGCTTAGAAGGGTCCGAGGTTAGTGTTTCTCCAATCTCCGGGATCCTGAAGCCAGGTGTTGGCAGTATAGAATACCAGTGCTTTTTCTTTACCTTTATTTCCTGCTTTGCCATCATTAGATTTCCATAAAGTTCGTTTATAAAATTATTGTTTTCAGAGTGTTAAGTTTCCGAGTGGTTGATTAGCTGTTATGTATCGGGTGACGGAGAGGATGTCGCATTATCAGGAGATAATTTTAATGTCTTATGGAAGGGCTTAAAGATTCATACTTCCCCCCTTTTCTCTAAATAAAATTGTAAGTATTCCAAAAATTCTCTTGAATTTGCAAAATAATTTAGATATGCTTTTTTTAGTTCTTCAACAGAATCTGCTCCAACAAGAACTACATCCTTATCCTTACTATCGCTTTGTAATTTTTCTGCTTCTAAATAATGTTCTGTTGCGATCGTTTCTCCTTCTTCGGGATAACCTCTGATACTTAGATTTGGTTTTGTCTCATCGGATACATCCAATTCTAATAAAAAGAATTTCCATTCTTTAAGTTTTGGTTCTATAACTTTCAATGCTTGCGTCCAACTTCTCATTTTTGAAAATATTTTCAATTTGTCCACTTTTTCTTTTATAGCACTGAATAGATTAGCATTATTTGTGGGGGTGTTTTCTACTTCTTTTTGTTTTTCAATTTTTGCAAAGGCAGAACTTAATAATCTAAAAAATTCTTTCCATTCTTCATCGCCCTCATTTGATTTAATTGCTTGTTTTGTAAACAAATCCACTATCTCTATTGCTGTTGCCCACGCATGCTGAATTTTGCTTCTGACTTGTATCTCAATAAGCAATCCATCGTAAGTGTTTATTTTATCGCTTTTGTATCTGTAAATTAAATGCATACTTCTATATCCATCTTTTTTAGGATTTTTTATATAGTCTTTTTCTCTAATTTTTTTATGCTTAAGCCCTCTACTTTTTCTATAAATTCCCACTAATTCATTAACTTTATCCACATCAGAAAGAACAGCTCTACAACCCGCAATATCTTGCATTTGAGATAAACTCATGGTTTTTGTCTGGTCTCTTTTTAATTTTTTAATAATTGAAGGGGCTCTTTTCAACCTTTGTACAACTAAGTAGTTTTCATCTACCTTTTTTGATACTTGCCTTAATCTTGCTTGAAAAGTATTCATGGGGTAACCATGAGATGAACGCCAATTGTTCAAAATTGACATTGCTTCTTCTTTTTCTTCTTCTGTAGAATCTTCACTAACAAGAATATGTCCTGCTCTGTCTATTTTTGCTTTTCCGTATTTTGGCTTAGTCCATGCCATGCGATTATTAATTACTTAATTACGCATGCTTTATATATCTTTGCATGCTTAAAAATTAACGCATGCAAAGGTTTAAATATAGGGTTACATCATTATTGCATGCGTATTTTTATTTGCATGCAATAAAATGGAAAACACACAACAATATATAAAAAGTTTCTCCTCATGGAGAGAAGAAAGAGCAAAGGCAATTTTAGAGAAAGGTAACCCTCAAATTTTAGATGAATTTACCTATTTTGTGCCTTCTCAATCATCAGATAAAAAATACAAAGTAACCCACATTGACGCTTATAGCTGTAATGTGCAGACTTTCAAAACAGATGTAAAGGCAAAAGGTTATACTGCAAACACCAGCAGATAAATGTGGTATTGGAGTTCAAGGTAACACATGGGAAACAATACTATTAAACTCAATTAAATACAAAAACACTTACGCCTTAACAGCAGAGGAGAAAATGCCAATAACACCCTTATTCCTAACACTCTCTTGTTTTCACTCTCACTGCTCTTGCAAGCCCTATGAACTCAGATTCTTTTTCCCGATGGATTAAAGCGCCAGCTGCGTTCCTATGGCCGCCTGCCTGAAACCCTAGCTTGGAGGTTATTGAATCCAGGATTTCCTTTAAATTGAGATTATTATTTTTGTGGCCTGAGCAGCGCATGGATATTTTTGTGCTTTCCTCTGCGGTATGCGCCATGGAGATTATTATTGTATTTTCTGGATAGAGATTAGACTTGGCTATCATTGAAGTTAATGTCCCTATGATCGTATCCCTTACATGATTTTCAGCGTTAATAATAACAAGATTTCCCACTTCAATTATTTTTTCTTTATTATTGTAAAACCAGTTCAATGACGAGATTAATTCCTTTTTGTAGTCGTTCAGTGTGCTGATTGCTGCTTCCTTCAGATTTTTATCCCCTATGCATGCAGCGATTCCTAAAGAATATCTATTCAACCTGCCGCAGGAATTCAGCAAAGTTGCAAACTCTCTCAGATCTTTTAGAGGAGACTCTTCCTGCTCTGTTTTCAATAAGTAAATTGGGCCGAGCACATCTTCAGGATTTTCCTCTGACCCTAACCTCTGCAGGATTATTGATGTAACTAGATTCTTCATCTCTTCCTTGCTTAGATGAATTAATTTTTTTTCAGGATTGATGCCCAATTCATTGAGAAATTCTTTTGATGCCTGCTCGCTTCCGGTTATTCCAGGAATATAAGGATCTGTTGAATACTGCAGCAGCTTGCATAAATGCTTTGTCTGCGCTCCGAACATCCTCAAACCTGTTGTTATCTCCAGATATGGCTTTGCATCTTCCAGAATTATTTTGTTTATTGACGTAAATCCCCCATTATCCTGGTTGTCACCTATTGCGCCTACTAGAGCTAATGTTGATAGATCTTTATTTTTCTCGTCTAAAGATTTTGCAAATAGATATGCAAGGCCTGCTCCAGAAACATCCTTGTTCCCGTCTAAGCCAAAAAGCATCGGGTTTAAATGAATGAAATTATTTTCAAAATGCTCTGGCTGATGATGATCAAGAATAATTATTTTTTTTGCATTGATTGCTTCTTTTATTTCTGCCAGATTTCCTGAGCCCAAATCGACGAATAAAAAAGTTTCATAAGATTCTGACTTGAATTGCGATAGAGTGTTGATAGAAATCTGCTTGACAATTGTTAAAGCAAACTTCTTGTTCAGCCTCTTCAATGCTTTTGTAATTATCGCAGCTGAAGAAATTCCGTCTGCATCTAAATGTGAAATTACTCTTACTGTGCCGTTGCCGTTCCTTAAGTTTTCAGCTTCCTGCTTTACTTTTTCAAGAAATGATTGCATCATCATTCAATTAAAAGGGATGCATGCTCTCTTGAGAATCTCCAGTCTTGAGGGAGCTTGTCATTTGCCTTGTAATATTTGGCCAGCCTCTTTATCTTTGATTCTGTCAGCTGCAAACCCCTGACTGACGGCTGGTCTTTCCTGTTTGCCTGCAGATGCTTCGTTATGTTTATATATTTTCTAATTAAATTCAGCATATCTTCAGGGAGCTTTGGAAGCAGCTTTTCCTCTGCCAGAATCTGGGTTATTGATTTCCCAGTTAATTGGCTAACGCTAGGTATTCCGTATGAGTCTCTTAAGATTATGCCTATCTGAGAATGAGATTTCTGAGCCTTTGCCAGCTTAGATATTAATTGTGTTAGCTCATTCTTGTCATACCTCTGCCAGGTAATTTTCTTTGCGCTTAGTGGCTTTTTACTGCCAGACTTTCCTTTCTTACCTGAGTGCATTCTTGCCATTTTAATATTGAGTGAACAGCTTGAAACTAGAAAAAATTTCCAGCATAGGCAAGCTTTCACTGACCTATCTTGAAAAGAATTGCAATTATTCAGCTTTATAAACCTTATCGTTTTTTCTTGCCTTGTCTTTTACTTTAATGCCGACTGAATCCCCTTTCTTTGCGACTGCAACTTTTTTATGCTCTATCTGCATTGAGTCAACTTTTTGCGTAAAGTCTGTTGTAGCGCCTTTTACATGTACCTTATCTCCGACTTTCAATGGGGCTGAGAGCTGAATTGCAATCACACCTACATGGCTATAAAACCCCATTACCTCCCCAATAAGAATCTCTTTAGATTTTTCTTTAGACATATCTTTTGGCATAGTAAACTATAATACAATTAAATATTTAAATATTATTGTTTTAAAATTTTGAATAATAATCAGCCCATGTCCATCCTTTCTGCTTTATCAGGTGCTTGCAAATCATTGATGTATCTGCGTAAATTGGAATCTTCAACTCTGTTAGATCCTTGCAGAAAAACGCATCATCGAAAACAAAGTAGTTTTTTTCTTTTTTATCATACTCTTTTGAATAATGAAAACTAATTTTTTTTAAAACCGAATTATGTATGAATAAACATCCTGAGCCGCATGAAGCTATCTGCATTAATTCTCCTGTTAATTCTCCCTCTTCCAACTGCTGGATTACCTCTTTTTTATTTGTGAATTTCCAAATTGTTGGAAATATTCTTCCAAATCTTATTCCTTCTCTTGAACCCAATTTCTTCGGTGTAAAATTTTTATAATTGAAATATATTCCAGTGATTACTCTTTTTTTATGCTGTAAAAACCGCCCTATAATCTCTTTTGGTGGAATAACATCCTGATCAATATTGAGGAAAAAATCATAATTATCTTCGAGAACTTTCTGCCTGAGAATATTTCTTGAATGCACCATCCTATCCCTTGGCTCTTCAAAGTATTTTCCCCTAATTACATTTACTTTCATTGATTTTAATTTTTTATAGAAGCTATCTGTTTTTGAATTGTCAATAAGCAAGACATCATAATTTCCATAGGTTAGACTTTTAACGGCTTCTACATATTCTTTAATGCAGTAATCATACATTTCATTTACAGGGCTGCCGACGAGGATTTTTTTCATTTTATTTAAGATTGCTCCAACTCCAAGGCCTGTTTTTGATTAAATGCCTGCAGATCATATTTGTGTCTGCATAGATTTCTATTTTGTTATCTCTGCAGTCAAGCCCAAAAAAAATATCGTCGAACGCCGGGTATTGCTTTTCATATCTGAATTTTATTTTCTCCAAAACTGATCTGTGCATTAATATGCAGCCAACTCCGGACATCGCAATCTTTATCAATCCTCTATTCAACTCGGACGGCTTGAGAAAATACCTTTCCTCTTTTTCTAGATTTACTTTAGACCAGACTACCGGAGCTAGCTCAACACCTTTTTTTGTGTTTATGTAATTAAAATATACTCCTGTGACTACTCTTTTTTTATGCTGGAGAAGCCTTTCTATAACATCTTTTGGAGGGATAACATCCTGCTCTAAACTTAAAAAATAATCATAATTGCCGTCGAGGACTTTCTGCCTGAGGATGTTTCTTGAAGTTATTATTCTTTCCCTGGCTGATTCAAAGTAAGGCCCTTTTACCGTCGGTAAATTTAACGAATTTAGTTTTTTAAAATAAGAATCCTCTTTAGAGTTGTCGACCAGCATAATGTCATAGTTTTTGTAAGATAAGGACTTAACGGCTTCTGCATACTCTTTTAATGCATATTCGTGGTAGTCTGAAGTCGGGCAGCCTACTAAGATCTTTTTCATTTTTTTATCTTGCTCCATGGATAAGGCCTGTTATAAATTAAGTGTTTGCATTTTATTGACGTATCTGCATACACTGGAATATTCTTGTTGTATAGATCTAGGAAAAACCATCTATCGTCGAAAGAATTTAAATCGTATCTGAATTGAACTTCTTTTAAAACATCTCTGTGGATTAAAACACATCCTAACCCTGCTGAAATAATTTTCATTAGCCCTTGATTTTTCCAAAGCTCATCTTCATTTAATGGGCGCATTGAAAGCGTTTTTTCATCCTCTAAAACATAAGCCAATGGAATCAATTTCGATAATGTTTCTCCTGGAATCATATTGTTGGCAAAATAAACGGCTGTAATAACTTTTTTGTTGTGCTTGATTAATCTTTCTAAGATATCTTTTGGCGGGATAACATCCTGCTCCAGAGAGAAGAGATAATCATAATTGCCGTCGAGGACTTTCTGCCTGAGAATATTTCTTGAAGTTATTATCCTTTCCCTGGCTGATTCAGACCAAGCGCCTTTTATTACTGAGAGACCTGCCTCTTTTATTTTATCTGAATAAGTATCGTCTCGAGAATTATCAACAAGCAGAATATCATGATTTTTATAAACAATCTTCTTAAGTGACTCTGTATACTGCTGCAGGGCGTATTCTTTATGAAAACTTGTTGGGCATCCTACCAGTACCTTTGGCTGCATATCGCTTATATACTGAAAAGGCTTAAAAACATAATTGAATTTAATTTTTACATGAAGATCGTGTTCCTTGAGGTGGAATCTGACAAGAAGATTTATAGGGATTATAACGGCGGATATGGAACTAGCTTTAATGCAGGTAAATCCCTTCTTGGAAAATTTTTAACAGGCTTGAGAACAACTAAAGAATATTTTCCTTACATGCCTTATGCCTATGGTGCAACCGTAATGAAGAAAAATGGGCACGAGGTTTCCATTTCTACAAATAAAACTGATGATGCTGATTTAGTTATAATGCATGCTTCTATGCCAAATCACAGCCATGAAATGAAATACTTGAAAGCGTTGAATGAAGAAGGAATTAAGGTTGGAATCATTGGACCTTTTGCCGGGATGAAGCCTGAACTTTTTGAAGATGCTGAGTTTATTATTAAGGGCGATGTTGAAAATATTCTGGGAGGAATAAAAAAAGAGAAAGATATCCCTCATGGATTAGTCAGCTCTTCTGTCTCTAATCTAGATGAACTTCCATATCCTGACTGGAGCCTGTTTCCCGTTGAAAAATTTTCTTATAGCCCGATTATTACAAAGAAGCCATTTACTTTTGTCCTGTCAAGCAGAGGATGCACTTACGGCTGCAATTACTGCCCATATATTTCTGAATCTAACCTCGGAAGCAAATATCGGATGAGAAGCGTTGAAAACGTAATCGGTGAATTGAAACACTTGAAAGAAAAATTTGGCATTAAAGGAATACAGTTTAGAGATCCTTTATTTACATTAATTAAAAAAAGAACTGAAGATTTGTGCAGAGCAATTATTAAAGAAAATCTTGGAATTGAGTTTGGCTGTGAAACTAGGCTTGATAGGGTTGATGAAAATCTGCTGGATTTGATGCATGAAGCTGGATTTAGAGCTTTGAAAGTTGGGATCGAATCTGCTGATCTTGAAGTTTTAAGGAAAAGCAAAAGAATGCCAATAGCTTTGGAGCACCAAGAGAGAATGATTAAGCATTGTGACAACATTGGAATGAAAGTTGTTGGCTTCTATGTTATTGGACTGGAGAATGATACCGAGGAGACAGTAAAAGCCACTTTAAAATATTCTAAAAAATTGAATACTGATTTTGCTAACTTTACTATCTGCACCCCAATTCCCGGGACTGAGTTTTATGATACTGTAAAAGATAGGATTAATACAGAGGATTATGACTTATTTGACAACTTCCATGTCACTTTTGACCATCCAAACATTCCTAAGGAAAAAATAATCAAATATCAGGAAAAAGCATTAGTCGGATATTATTTAAGGCCGAGATATTTTTATAAATATTTTACAAAGACAATATTTACATGAAAATTTTAGTTACTGGAGCTACTGGCTTTGTCGGAAAAAATTTAATGAAAAGATTAGAAAGATATGATGCAAATATTTTATCCAGAAAAGAAACTTCCATTAATAAAGCAAATATTTTCATCGGAGACTTGTTTGACAAGAAAATTCTGCTAGAAGCCAGCAAGGTTGATGCTGTAATACATTTAGCAGGAATTACTAAAGGCGATGTCTTTAAGGCAAATTATGAAGGGACAAAAAACCTTGTTGATGCATGCATCGAAAACAAAGTTAAGAAGTTCATTTTTGTAAGCTCATTTAATGCTGTTCTAAATACAGATTATGGAAAATCCAAATTAAAGGCAGAGGAATATGTAAAAAATTCAGGACTGGCTTATATTATTTTCAGGCCAACGGTAATATACGGAAGGGATAATAAAAAAGACATTGGTAAATTGATAAGGCTAATTAAACTTGGTTTTGCTCCTGTTCCTGGAGACGGAAAGTCAAAACTGCAGCCAATATTTGTCGAAGACTTAACTGCAATCATCACTAAATCCATTGAGAGCAAAATAAAGAACAAGGTTTATTTTGTTATGGGAGGAGATGCATTGACTTTTAATGAAATTGTTGAGATAATCCTTAAACGCTTAAATAAAAAAGCTGTCAGGATAAAAATTCCCAGATTATTAGTAAATTTAATTGACAAGACCCTGTTGGTAGACAAGGTATGCAGCGACAATGAAGTTGAGAAAGATTTTAAATTCCGCGCTAGAAAATTTGAAGATGGGATAAGAGAGATTATTCCATGACCTCTATAATCTCGTAAATAAAACGGTCTGCTGCCCGATTAATGTCCTCTTCTGTCGCTCCCTGTATGATTATGCAGTTGCCCTCTAACTTTATTTCTGTCTTTTCTCCCAATTTTAAGACAGCTACATTCAAATCTTTTTGAACATCGCTGCAATCAATAACATAAGTTCCATTGTTTGCAAACTCTGTTGTTGCACCTATTACTTGAATCCCATACAAGCCAAGCCTTCTTCCTAAAATATTTGCTATGTCTATCGCCCCTAAAACTGCCCTTGATGTTAGATTTGGATCTATAGTTGTTGCAAGTGCTGGCTTTGATAAAACTAAATCCCGGATTCTATCATCTACGGTTATGTTTTCCAGTGTTTTTGGATCATGCCGTAACTGCAATAAATATGGCTGCTCTCCCTTGTATGCCCATGTAACCCAGCCTGTCGGGCTTTTCTGCAATTTGAAATTATTATATTCGTATTCATTCGGATTTTTTATTATGACTAAAGGCGACAATGCGGCCAGGGCTAGAACAACTGCTACGATTATCATTATATTTCTTTCTTTCATTTTATACTGTGCAGGCTTAAAACTAGAGCATCTACCTGCTGCGTTATTAGGTGCGTCGGCCCTTGAATTAAAAGGCAGTTATTGTTGAATGTTGTTTCCTGGCTTTCTGACAACTGTGCCTGAATCACAATTGCTTCCTGACCAGCATCTTTGCAAGCTTTCAATGGGAGGCTAACACATGCTTCAGAGTCTTCAATGCAAGAGATTATCACATTGTTCAGATATGGAAAGATATTGTTTTGTATCGAGAATAAAGCTTGCTGCGGGAGCTGATTTTTTGGATTTGAACTGAAATAAATTTTATTGGCTTTATTTAAATCTGTAAAAGTGATATCCGGAACTTGCTGATATTGAAGCAAATCTGGCTGCGTTGGGATTATGATCTGCTTGTTGTCTTTGTAAGTAATCCAGCCACCTTGATAAGGGGTAAATTTTTGTTTGCGAAATTTTATATTTTCTGAATCGGTAGTATATTGGATAGCGATTCCCAAAACACTAAGTATCATAATTGATGCAATAAATATTGACATGAAATGTTTCTTGTTCATTTTTTTATTCCTCAGTATATAGCCCCACCAGGATTCGAACCTGGGTCAATGGCTTGCTTCACACCCTTATTCCAAAGGCCACTATCTTTGACCGCTAGACCATGGGGCTATAAAAGAATTATTAGAAAGCGGTTTTAAAAAGATTGTTATTCGCTTAATTTTCTTACTGTTTCAATTAATAGTTTCTTAACATTATTTGCATTCTGCTCGAACACTTTTAGAATTTCTTCCCATGTAACGGGGATTTCCTCCTCTTTCCATGAATCGAAATCAGTTGCCATGGCAATGGCCGCATAGGGAATTCCTGCTTCATTTGCTAAGATACATTCAGGTGCTATTGACATGTTTATTACATCTGCCCCCAAGATCTAAACATATGCGATTCTGCTCTTGTTGAAAACCTTGGACCTTCAATTGTAATCACGGTTCCATTTTCATGTGTTTTATACCCTAGCTTTTTAGAGGATTCAATTAGAACTTTTCTTAATTTTTCATCAAAAGGAGCCACCATCGGAGTATGTTTAATTCCATTACTGAAATCGCCGTGAAAGGTTATACTTCTATGTTTCGTGAAATCTATAAACTGATCAAGAATAACAAAATTTCCTCTTCCGATTTCTTCTCTTAGTGAGCCACAGGCTGTTGTTGCTAAAATGCAATCTACTTTTTGATCTTTTAATGCTTGTATGTTTGCTCTGTAATTAACTTGTGTTGGAGATAAAACATGTCCTTTACCATGCCTTGCTAAGATTATAACTTCTATATCGTTTATTTTCCCTATAGTTAATTTTGAACTTGGTTTCCCAAATTTTGTTTCAACCTCAATCTCCTTAAAATCTTGAAGAAGTTTCGGATCATCAAGCCCGCTTCCACCAATAATTCCAACCTTTGCCATAATTCTATTTGTTAAGTAAAAGTTATAAGAATTTCTGAATTAGAAAGATTATTTTCTTTATATCTTTTTGAATTCTATTTTTAATCATCTTATGCCTTCAAATACTTACCTTTAATGTAGTTAACAAAAGGCCTTTCTTTCTTTTCTATTTGATATCCATCTAGCACATCATAATACTCTTCTAAATCTTCAATAGGGATGTCTACAAGAGGATATTCTCTTTTCCATAAAACCCAATTCATCAAAAGCCTTGCCAATCTTGAATTTCCATCTACGAAAGGCTGTATTGAAGCTATTTTTAAATGGATTAATGCTGCCAATTCAAGAGTATGAAACCTTCTATTTTCAGACTTGTACCATTTAAAGAAACTACCTAATTCTTTCTTAGCATCCTGCCATTTTGGGGGGGTGTAAACCGTTCCAGCAATTTTCACATTTCTCCTAATCTCATACCTTAATTTTCCAGCAGTAGGGTCATCTACCCCCGCAAAAAGAATGTTGTGCATTTTTTTAATAAAATGAATATCAAACTTTCCTTTATATTTAGTTATGGCAATAATGCATTTTTCATGATTTTCCAGTTCTTTTGCAACAATTAGGTTCTTAAATCCCTTAGGGACAATCCCCTTTTCTAGGATTAAATATGTCTGTCTTAGTGTAATGTCAAGCCCGGATAATTTACTGCTATCATAAGTATATCTAACAATGAATTCCTCCATCTTTTTCTTTCTTTCAAGTTTGCTTAATTTATTTGTTTCTTTTCTGTATTCTTCTTTTTTCTTCTCTATTTTTTCAATATCCTCAAAGGAGAAATATTTGTATCTGTCTCCTTTTATTTCCTTAAGAAATTCTTTTTTCAAATGTTCAAGTCTAGCTTTAGGAGGAAGATTTTTGCCGAGGTATTTAGTTCTTTGAATAACTTTTTTTCCTTCTCTTACCGAATGCACTAACACCCAGTATTCTTTATTTTTACTTTTAACTTTCCTCAATATTACCATTATCATAAGTTGTCACTACACTTATTTAAGCTTTGTGGTTGTCACTACATTATAGAATTATTTTCTTTCCTTATACCTTCCCCTGCTTTCAACTTTTTCCAATCTCTTTAATACATCTTTGTGTTTGTAATGCTTTAGAATCTTATTGTGAGATTCCGGGAAGGATTTATAATGTTTTGATTCTAATGCCTGTTTTAATAATCTCAAGTCTACGGCTTTATCCTCTAACTTGTTTGAAAAAAACCCCAATCCAAAGTCTATGAAATAAATTTTATTATCTTTTAAAATTAAATTTGAAGTGGTTAGATCTCCATGAACGATGTCTTGAGAGTGTAATTCTGAAATTTCTTCTGCTAAATTTTTACATAGTTTCAACCTTTCTCTTTCTTTTAAACCATCAAAAATATTCTTCAACAAATCTCCTTCGAGGTACTCCATCTCAATCTTCATATCATTTACATTTAGGACTTTAGGAACATTAACTTTTGCTTTGTCCAATAATTTAGCTTCGCTTTTTGTTCTTAACTTGCGAATTTTCTCATCGATTTCTTTTATCCTGTAAGATTTCTTGATTCTGTGCTTTATTATTCTGTCTTTATCCAGAAATATTATTGATTCTGCGCCTTGCTTTAGGATTTTCATAGATTGATGCTATATGGATATATTTTTAAAAGTTTATTGTATGGGCTTTTCATGAGAACCTTGGTTACTGGCGGTACTGGATTTATCGGGAGCAATATTGCTCTTGAATTGATTAAGCAAGGACATGAAGTCTTAATTACTGGAAATGATTCTGAGGGACAGGTAAAAGGGGTCAAGAAATATTTACAGCCCAGCTTTGTGGGCTTGGATTTTGATTCTATCGGAAAAATAGACATTTTATTCCATCAAGCTGCGATAAACAACACTACCAATTTAGATAGGACGGAAATGTTTAGGGCTAATGTTGATTCTTCAAAGAAATTATTTGAATATGTTATCAAAAATGGATGCAAACAAATAGTATATGCCAGTTCAACTGCTATATATGGAAATTCCCCTGCTCCTTATAAAGAAAATGAGACAGAATTAGATCCTTTAAACCCTTATGCAGAATCCAAAATCGCATTAGAAAATGTTGCTAAAGATCTTAATGAAAAACATCCGGAGGTTATATTTGTTGGATTGAGATATTGCAATGTTTATGGTCCTGGTGAAAATATAAAAGGAAAAAGGGCGACGATGATTTATCAACTGGCCCAACAAATCCTAAAAGGGAGCCCTAAAATTTTCAGACATGGAGAGCAAAAGAGGGATTATATTTATGTAAAGGATGTTGTCAAAGCAAATTTACTTGCTGCAAAAGCAAAGGAAAGCTGCGTCGTTAACTGCGGTTTTGGAAAGGCGACTACCTTTAATGATCTTATTAAAATTCTGAATGAAGTTTTGAATTTAAACAGGAAAACAGAATACATTGAAAACCCTTATGTTGGAAGATATCAGGATTATACCCAATGCGACATGTCTTTAGCTAAAGAAAGACTGAATTTCGTTCCAGAATTTGATATTGAAAAAGGCATTAGAGATTATTACGAATCTGGAAACTTAGTCTAAGGGTTTTCTTCAATGATTCTTGCTGCTTCTAATAAATCTGATGCAGTAAAATCTGGTTTAACGTTGTCTTTTCCATCTTTCCCGGCTTTACCAGTTAAAACTAAAATCGTTTTTGTGCCAGCATTTCGGCCGCATTTAATATCAGAAGTTGAATCTCCTATAAAAAAAGAATTCTTCATGTCAATTCTCCCCCCGTAGTAAAGTTGTGCTCTTTCAATTAGCCCAATTTTAGGTTTCCTGCATTCACAATTCTCTGCTACTGTATGCGGACAGAAATATATTTTATCTATCTGAATTATTTGTTGAGAAAGTTGTTTAAACATGTGCAGATTTACTTTAAAAAAATCTTCTTTTGTGAAATATCCTAATCCTATGCCTGGCTGGTTTGTTACTATCATTAATTTGCATCCTAGACTTTGCATCTTTTTCATTCCTTCTAATGCATTTGGTGTAAACTTGAACTGATCCGGGCTATGCAGATATTCTACTTCCTCATTTATTGTCCCGTCTCTATCTAATAGAACTGCTTTTATTTTTTCTTCTGATTTTGAACCTCCTATAGCATCAAGAGAAGATAGCATCTTAATCCTATTAATAATGCCTGTTGTAGAAATTTCTTCTTTTATTGAAATTAAGATTACTTCTCCACCGTATTTTTCCACAATTGGTTTGGAGGATAATTGAGATAAACTATAATCTCCTGCTTTTATGTAATAATCTGGCTTTAAAATTTCGATGTTTGTATTATTGTTAGTTTCATCAAACAGAAAAGCATAATCGACAGAGATTAATGCTGCAATCATCCTTATTCTATGTTGCTGAGAAATAATTGGCCTGCTTGGATCTTTGTACTGTTTTATAGACGAATCAGAATTAACTCCGACAATTAAAACATCACATTTTTGTTTGGCTTTTTCCAAATAATCAACATGACCGGCGTGAAGTATATCAAAAGAACCTGAGGTAAATCCGATTTTTTTATTTTTTCTTTTCAGACCCTCCACTATCTCTCTTATTTCATCACGGGTTTTAATCTTGCCCATTTTTAATTACCTCTTCAATTTCTTTTTTCCATTTTTCGTTATCTCCAAAAGAAGATTTTGTTAGTCTATAGTTGTCTTCATCTAAATGCTGTGTTGAAAATTCGAAAAATATGGTGTCTTTCAATGCCCTGAAACTGTGATACTCCCCGGGTTTAAGATGCAGAGTTTCACCTTTTCCCACTTTTAAGTATTTTCCGTTATGGATTAACTCTAATTCTCCGTCTAAAATATAGAAGGTTTCTTCCTTTATTTTGTGCATGTGATAAGAGCAGTAATATCCTTCTTTGATTAGCATTTTCTTCCCGCAGTACTTTTCATTATTAACAATCCATTCTTCCTGCCCCCAATCTTTTGGAACGATTTTGATATTTTGATTGAAAGAGGATTTTAACTCTTCCATTGTAATAGTGGCTACTCCTGGTTTTAGAACGACCAAACCTGCTGCTTTGTTAGCTAACTCTGTTGATATTTTAAGATCAAAACCAGAAATAGCTGCTAAGGTCAAAGTTGCCAAAAATGTATCCCCGGCTCCAGTTACATCATAAAATTCTTGGTGTGTAGTTGGAACATAAAATGGCTGGTCGTTTTTGCTAAATAACACACACCCATTAGAGCCCATGGTTATAACTACATTGGAACCCAATTTTCTGACTAATGCACTTCCAGCTTCTCCGACATCCTTAGTTGAGGTCATTTCTAATGCTTCTTTTTTATTCGGCTTTAATATATCCACGTTTTTATAAAACATTAAGCTAGAAGGTTTGCATTCTGCGGCTATTAACTTATTATTTTGTTTAGCGAGGGAGATAATATTTTGGATTAGGTTTTGAGTTAGTGTTCCTTTAGCATAATCCGTTAATATAATCGCATCTACTTCTGGAATTTTATTTTTTATGAGGGAGAATAATTGTTTTTCTTCTTCCTGTGAAATATTTGAGGTATTTTCATAATCTATTCTGAATAAATGCTGGCGTGATAAACCACGAACTTTTTGTATTGTGGACTTTGTCGAAATGATAGTACATGAATGATCTATATTGCTTTTTTCCAATTCCTGAAAAAGGATTTTTCTCGCTTCATCTGCTCCAACTGCCCCAGATAAATA
>JACPIN010000002.1 GCA_016188065.1 Candidatus Woesearchaeota archaeon
GACTTTATGCTTCTTAAGAGTTCTTTCTAGTCTTCCATATAGATCCCCTGAAAGAGAAAGGCAATCATCATATAAACTTCCATACTCCTTATTTAATATTTTTGGACTAATTGGGCTATATCCGATAGTAACGATTCCTTCTTGCCATTCTCTAATCCTTTCCATAAATCTCCCGCTTGGCTTGTAGAATGCTCCATCTAGTTTATTGTATGCATTGCAGTGAATCATCAAGAGGTCATAGGAATTATGTCTCGTAGAAACTTCTTTCATTAGCGTTTCTATTCGAATCCCTTTAGAAGTTACCCCAAGAGACAAAAGTTTATCCATAATGGCAGGAACAGGCGGTCCAATATCGTAATCAACAACCAACGCGTTAATCATTTTTTATAATCTCAAACAATTCATTTATATCAATTTCTAGTCCCGAGCAGCACATTTCCAATCTAAAATTAATAAGAACCCGAGGATGAATCTCCCCGATAACACCGATCTCTTTATCATTAATAATTATCTTCCCGCATCTTCCAGAAATAAAGCTTCCATGTTCTTCCTCTTTTATTTCATACTTAATTGCCAATGCAGAAAATAGAGCATCCAGAATCTGTTTTATCTCAGTAAAGTTTCCAGTAATGATCATGCCTAAATTGTCTTTATCTTTAATATCATCAAAAATTTTACCAATCTCAAAAATATCCTGAGGATACTCATACCTTTTATTTTCAGATAAAATGTTTAACAAGCTCGGTAATATAGAATTTCTTAAGGTATCATAGTCAGCATTAACAGGAGATTCAACCTTAACAAGCTTGTTTTTTACGTTCATTTTCTTATTTAAATCTTCTTCATTGCTCAAGCTGAGGCCGCTGCACTCTAATAGGCCAAGCCCGATTAAAACTTCAGAAACCTTTCTGTTGAATTTAGCCCTTGGAGATTCTTTGGCAACTGTAGAGACATTTGGGATTTCTTCCTTAAAATTCTCATATCCATAGGCAATAGCAATGTCCTCGACTAAATCAATCTGATGCAAGATATCTGCCCTATATGCAGGAATTTTTACTTCACCTTTATTATATCCATATCCCATCCTTTCCAGTAGTTCTTTAGCTTCATTTTCTTTTAGCTTCAGCCCTAAAACCTTGTTTGCATAATCTAAATCTAGATTCATCTCTTCCGGCTTTAAATCAGGGCTTATTATTTTTTCATTTTCATATTTCAACTCGACAGAATAGATATCTCCTTCCATATCTGCCAAAGCAGTAACAATTATGTTCATGCATTTGCTCAAAGCGTTGTAGTCAAATCCAGAGCACTCGATAAATACATCTCTAGTATCTTCAGTTACTTTTCCAATTTCATCAGAGTTAATAATTGGGGGCATTGACAAAACATTGTCGTTAGCATCAATGAAAACAGGATACATCTTTTTATTTTCAAGCAAATGTCTGTATTCTCTTCCGGCAGGGTGCTTTTCTAAAATCTCTCTTCCGCTCAAAATAGCGCTCATCTCCAAAGGCTTGAATTTTATATCTTCAGGTTTTTTGGCTAAAAATTTTACAGGAAATTTTATTTTCTCCAATGGATAAATGCCGATGGCAACTTTTCTCCTATTCCTTCCAAAGCCAATATGCAATTTTTCCTGTATTTGGATTATGCTTTTTATTTTTTCATCATCTAATTTTAAATTCTTGACAACAGCACACGTAGTGAATGGCCTAACCTCTTTGACGTTTTTTTCAATAATAACCTTGTAATTGCTTTTTTTAGCTTTATATTCTTGCAGTCCTTTTTTAACTCCAATAAAACTGCTGAAGGCTCTTGCAAATCCCTGCTCACTCAACATATCTGGCCTGTTTGGAAATACCTCAACAATGATATCATTGCCTTCAATTTTTTCTAAATCCGTTCCAAGCATTGAGATCCTGTCTTTTAACTCCTCTAAAGGCAGCTTTTTTCCGACTAATTTTTCAAATTCCTTTTTGTTTAAATTTACAGTTGGCATTTCATTTCTTATCTAAGTTAGATGAAGTAAATTCTTCTTTTGATAATAATACATATTTATCTACAGATTTAATTAATTCATTTGATGTCGAAAATTTTGCTTTCCTTCCTTTCTCATAGTAGGCATAAAGAACTGTTTTTATTCCTTTTCTTCTTAAATCTTCAATTACCGGAACAAAGTCTGAATCACAAGCAATGAGTATTATCTTTTTAATCTCTGGATAATCTATATGGACATTCATTAAATCTATAACAACTAGTGAATCTACTCCTTTTTGGACATATTCAAATTTATCATTTATTTTTAACCTTTGACATCTACCTTCACGCACAACAAGATCTTTATTTTTTGAAAGCTTCGAAATAAAATTATCATATAATCCCTTTCTTTTCATTTCATTTTTTGAGGATTTACCGGAGATAAAAGGAGGAGCCGTATAATAGAAAATCTTTTTGCAGACTAGATTTTGTTTATTTGAAATATTCTTTGAGAATTTAACTATGTCGTAAACCAGATATTTTCCTTTTCCAAAATGCTTTGAAAGTTTAGATAAGAAGCCAGCATCAAGAAATACCAAGGTGTTTTCCATAATATAACCTCCAATAAGAGTCAATTAGAATTCTAAATAAGGACTCATCCAGCGACCCATATGGATCACTGGGGATCATGTTAGTATTATCTTCTTTATTGTATTTATAAATCTTACTATCTCCCATCTTTCCAGTACACCTTCTTTAATTCTTTTAAAAGTTCTTTTTCTCCAATTTTTGGATTTTTAATTTTTATGGAAGATTTACATAGCATTTAAAGTTTCATCTCCAGAAAAGTTTTTCAATCTTTTAGATTTTTCCAATAATACCTCTTTCCTATTTTTTTTATTTAGAGTATGCATAATGTCCCTCTATTGAAGCATTTTTATAAACTTAATTACTTCATCCACATTTTCATTTCACGCAACTGTTTTATATCATTTTTGTAAAGGGCTCTTATATCATGGATGTCATAGTATTGCATAATTATTCTATCAAATCCAGGACCCCAAGCTAATACCGGAATATCTTCTCCAAGCAAAGGAACAACTACTTCAGGACGAAATATTCCAGCACCTCCAAGTTCTAACCAAGTTTTCTTAATTGGATGATAAACGTCTATTTCTAAATTTGGCTCACAATATGGGAAGTATGCTGGCCTAAAGCGAACTTTCTCCCATCCCATCTTCTTGAAAAATTCTTTTAGATATCCAAGTAGATGCCTAAAATTTGCACTTGGATCAACAACAATGCCTTCTGTCTGATTAAACTCAAATCCATGGCTCCAGTCAACAGCCTCATTCCTGAAATTCCTTCCAATGGCAAAAAGCTTCCCTCTCTTTCCTTTTAATCTGGCTAAAGTTCTGGCGGATAAAACCGTTGTGTGTGTTCTCATAACCATCTTCTTAGCTTTTTCTTCATCCCACTTATACTGCCAGCCTTTAGAGATTCCTGCTCCGCTTTCATGCATCCCTTTAATTCTTCTCATCAATTCTTTATCTTTAATCTCTTCTTTTCTGTCCAAAAAAATGCTATCTTGCAAATCCCTGGCAGGATGGTCTTGCGGTGTAAAGAGGGCATCAAAATTCCAGAAGCTTGTATTAATAATAGGGCCTTCCATCTCCTCAAATCCCATATCCATCCAGACTCTTTTTGCATAATCTATTGCCTGGTTTACAAAATGCCTTTTTCCAGGATATATCTTAGGGACATTTAAAGAAACATCATACCTCCTGAACTTTTTATTTTTCCAGCTCCCCTTAATCAGCAAGTCAGGAGTCAAATTTTCAATCAAATTCAAGTCCAATCTTTGATGCTTTAATTTCTCGCCTAAAGCAGTAGGAATTATTTCGGTTTCCTTGATGAGTTTTACTTCTATGATGTTTTTTCTCTGCTTAAGCCTGTGAGAAACACTTTTTTCTTTTTCATTCAGCTTGGAAGTAGAAATTGGAAGCCTTTTCAGAAAATTTTCTGATTCCCTTATTTCATTAAAGTCTTTTTTTATTGCTTTTATTTTCTCTCCGATTTCAATCACATTATTTTTTTTCAAATATCCCATGCAGAAATGAGCTTCATCTTCGTCCAATCCAGCCTTGCTCATTACCTCTTTTATTGCTAACGGCTTCTCAAGAACATCAAGGAATCTCTTTTCAGGCAGCCCTTCTTTCAAATATTTTTCTCCATTAAAGCCAAGCTCAACAACTTCCTTCGTTTCTTTTTTTAGCTTCAAAAGGCTTTTATTTTCAAGCCACTGCAAAGCCCTAGTAACCTCGACCTCCTGCAATCCGGTTTTTTTGATTATTTCATTAATATTTTTTAGGTCAATACAGGGAAAAACTTTTCTCTCCAATGGATGTAAGCTTTCAATTATATTTTCATCTTCACTTAATTCTCTTCTTTCACCTGCATTTTCATCAATTGGCTGCCTTATCTCTTTCAAGAATTCTTGCTCAATTTTCTCTATATTTCCAGGCAGTTCTTTTCCAATATACTTAGCTCTTTTAACAAACTTTTCTCCTTCTCTGATAGTATGAAATAAATACCAGTATTCCTGGCCCTTTATCTTTACTTTCTTCCTGTAAACCATCAAAATCAAGAAGAGTTAATTACCACATGTTTATAAATATTTCTATTACTTCCACAAAATTTTGTTTATTTATAGTGAACAAAAAGTAGTTATTTTGTGCAATATCAATGGAAATTAAGTGTAACAAAATATGTATCACTTTTATCAATAAGTGTAACAATAATTGTATCACTTTCGAAATCTAAATAAATTTAAGCTTAAGGAAGGGTTAATTATAACTTTTGATCAAGAAGAAGAGCTTAAGATAGATGGAAAAAAGATAGTTATTAAGCCCGTCTGGAAATGGTTGCTTTCTGAAACAAAATGAATGCAGTCTTTTGCATTTATCTTTACTTTCTTCCTGTAAACCATCTGAAATCAGAGAAGTTAATTACCACATATTTATACCACATATTTACAAACCTGCCTACCATTGCATAAGATATTTTTCTTTCATAATCGAAAAAGCCCATAATGGCACAAGTAAAATCTCTTTTTTATTGTTTGTTTTTTTATCAAAAATATCCTTTGTCAAAACTATCCCTTTTTTAATGTCAAATTCAGAAAGAAATCTAAATATAGCATCTGTATCAGCCTCTCCAAACTTTATTTCTATTGGTATTATTCTTTGATCCTTTTTTAAAACTATGTCTATCTCATAACTATTTCTATAATAATTCCTTGCACCGGTTTCTATAATGGCATAATTTTCATAAATCTTCTCTAAAAACCTGTTTGAATAGAAGGCCTCAACTAACCCGAATGAAATTGAAGTGTTTCCAATATAAACTTTCCTCAGCTTTCTTGAAGAGACTAAAAAGCCTTTTCGATAGTTCGCTATTAGTTTAATCAACATAGAATATTCTAGATAGAAAAAATAATTCATTATGGTTCTTTTATCTCTATGCAATTTTCTGCTCAATGAGTCATAATTCACAATCATCCCTGGTTCAACAGCTATCATCTCTACGAGTGTTTTCAGCAGCTCATAATCTCTTGCTCCAAATTCCTCAGGCAAATCTCTATAGATTATTCTCTCAATTACAGTATTTTTTATATAACTCTTAATTTTTTCATCCTCATCCTCATCCACAATCTCAGGGAATCCCCCCTTTCTCAGATAATCGTAAAAATAAGGAAGTGCTTCTCTCTGAAAAATCTCTAGATTTCCTTTATCTACTTTAATTGATTTCCACTCTAAAAACTCTTCAAACATCAATGGCTGAAGAAGAAAATCAAAAATTCTTCCAGCTAGGCTCTCCTTTGCCTTCTTATCAATTTGTACAGAAGCAGATCCAGAAATTATAAATTTCAGCTTTGGATACAGGTCGTAAAGAATCTTAATTTTATTCTGCCAGTTTTTGCACTTCTGTATTTCATCTAGAAAAATATAAATCCTGCCTTCTTTAATCCTTTCCCTTAATCCTTGTTTTAGCACCTTGTCTTCATAGATCTTTATTAGATTATCAAAGTCAACAATATCTTCGTCAAAAGAGAAATATATGATATTCCTGCTATCAGTTTTTTTATCAAGCAATTCCTGGATAAGCTGGTACATTAGTGTTGTTTTACCGACTCTTCTAAGACCCGTTATCAAAATAATCTGCCTTCTATCTAAATATCTAAGAATGTCAAAGAACAATGGCCTCTTATATTTCTCTAACAAGCTTTCCTTAACTTTTTTTGTTATCCACCATTCATTAAATTTAGTTAGTTTATCTTCCATTATTAGTACATTATACTACACTAATATTTAAGTTTTTCGATGATTCTAATACACTAATCCCATCACAAATTAATTACCACAAATAGAAAGAAAAAATAGTTACTTCCACATATTAAAAAATATTAATTATATTTAAGTAGTAACAAAACAAAAGATTTATATATAACTTCTATCTACTAAAAAGTAATAAAATACATAGAAATAACACAAAAATGTTAAAAACTTTTACAATCACAAAGAGGATAGCGAAACACGGAAAACAGTCCGTTATAGTTATACCCAGTTTCTTGCAGTCTGAATTGAAGCCAAAAACCATTGTGGAAATAAAGATTAATGTTATTAAGGAGAGCGAAGATGTTTAAAGCAAAAACTTACAAAAACAGCGCAGAATTAGCTAATCTGTCAGGCGTTCCTATTTACATGTCTGACATGGTAGATGCTTCTTTAAGGGGGAGATTAAATACTTTCTTGCAGGGAAATACCGGTAGTGGTAAAACCCAGTTAGTCAGGGATGTTATGCAATATTTCGGAGACAAATCCCTATTCATCCTTGGAAGAAACGATATGGATACAAGAGAATTATTCCAGCAGGTAAATCCAGAGTTTTTAAAAGCTTTAAAAGAACAAAGGGACATTTCTGGCATGAGGTTCAAGGAGTTAACAGACAAAGTAAACTATCATTTCATAGCAGTAGATGAACTGCCAAACTGTGTTCCTGCAGTAAGGGCGCAATTATTTAATCTATTCGATGGCTTTATAGAAATCGACGGAAAAGCTTACCCTATTGGCTCAGGATATTCTGTAGGAATGGCAACAGGTAATATTGGCCAGCAATTCACAGAGTCTTCAAACGAATTAGGAAGGGCATTGAAAGACAGGATGCATTTAATTATTGACACAGATTACTACAGGCCGCAGCCAATAGATACTTTAGACATGCTAGAGGCTGACAGAAATCCAAGAGTTAACTTTGGTGAAAAACATGAAGATAAAACAAAAGAAATCATAGAATCTCATAAAAATTTAAGGAAAAGAGAAATTTCAGATGAAAAATATATTCTTGCTAATTATTTAATTCATGGATTGGATTACCTGCCAGATGAATTCGGCGGAAGCAAGACAGCTTTAAAATCTGGCTGGCCAAATAAATTAGAAGGGCATGCATTGGGCTCTGATGAGGCCTTAATACTGCCTGTCTCACCAAGAGCAGCTAAATCAATAATAACACTAAGCCAGGCTTTAGATTCTATAGTAGAGGAAAAGGGAGCAGAGCCTGATCATTTCAATTCAATGATGACTGCATTCAAGTTTGCTTCAGCATATTCGGGGATATTGAATCAGGCTATAGTAATGCAAAATTATGATGAAAATCCTTACAAAGCAATGGATGCCGTTATAGAGACAACTAAGACTCAATTTAAACAGCAAGAAGATAAAATAATTGCCGGATTAGACATGGCAGGAAGAGGAAAGAAAAGTGAAAGATTATTAAATGAATTCCAAGGAAGATGGGGATTCATGAGAAATATTTTGGAAAGCTTAGCTGACAGGCAAAAGAGGTAAAATTAAAATGAAATTCAACACTTATTTCGGAAAGCCAATTAAGGGTGCATATGAAGATTACATAGAGAGAGCTAAAAATACAAGAGAGGAAAATAACAGAGAAGCCATTGGAACTACTGGAATAAATTCAACTCTCGAGAATCCAAGAGATTATATCCAAATCCCGGGAATTAATGGGATTCATAGAAACCCTATAGCCATATCAAAATTTGAAGTTCAAGGAATGAATGGAAAAAATTATGAAGACACCCACAGAGCTGTTTTCCAATTAGAAAAAGGGCTTTACATTCCAACCCCCGCAATATTCATGCAGCATTTCAAGAACATTATAGATACTTATCAAAATAATCAAACGATTTTTGACGCATCAGGAAACCCAATAAGTAAAGAAGAGCATGAAGAAATTTACAGACATTTGACAACTGACTTTAAGGATATATATGGAAATAATCAACCAGGTGCGTGGACATGGCTTAATGCAGGATTTGTTCAAGGAACCGGCTTTAATAATTTGGACTTGGAAACAATAATTGGTATTAATGCAGATGGAACTTTTAAAACAAGAAAAGAGCCTTTATTGCCTTGTTTAAATAAAGATGCTTATGCTGAAATAATGTTTAATGCTCAAGGGATAGCAACAACAAAAACTAGAAAGCAGGAATATAAACGCGGTGAGAATATTTATTTTTATAACCCTGTAAAGGGTGCTGTCGCGGGGTTCAGGTCGAATTCCGGCAGGGCTGACCTGGGTTGCGGCAGGAATCCTGCCGGCTCGAATTCCTCGCTCGGGGTACGCGCCGCGCGCGATAAGGTATAGAAATGACTTTGATTCAAGACTTAAACAGGGAAAAAAATAGGATTGGATTAGTCAGTGGCAATTTGAAAATTAATGAATATGATGATGCAGAGCAAAATGTCTCTGCTCATATAAATCCTAAAAATTGGAACATTGAAATTACAATGAAAAAAAATTTTAATCCAATAAATGATAGAAGGCAGAAAGCTTATGCAAGAAAAAAGAAAATAGAAGATGGAAGAAAAAAGCTGTTAGAGGATGTTTTAGCTCATGAATTAGCACATTGGGAGCTTCCTTTCAGTTCAGGATATGGATGCCCGTTTGATCCCTATAATCATGATAAAATTACAGAAGCAGTTAAAGAAGCCTTGCCAGAAGATAAGAAAGCTCAGGCAGGATATGTAGCAAATGCATTTGAAGATTTGATTATAAATCCCCGCTGCAGAGAATTCAAAGGAGACTTTTCAGGCCAGGTTTTATTCTGGGATGACCAGGGCTTCCAATGCAGAAAACAAGGGCGTGAATCTTACACGCCTTTTTACGAAGCATTTGTAAAATTAAACATGCATCTGTTTGGAGATAACTCAGACAAGGCATTATTAAAAAGGCATTACAGCAATGACAAAAAAGTAGAAAAAGCAACTAAAAAAACAATACAGGATTTAAGCTTGCAGGAAAATATTCAAGATACTTATCCTTTGTTTGCAAAAGGCCAATGGCCAAATATGGCTTCAGCATTTGCAAAAAATTTGGCCGATTTATTGGAAACAAAACCAACAGAAAAGCTTTCAGCTCATTCTGACAATGGAAACGGAGTGGAGCAAAAAGCAGCAACAAGGGAAGGAAAAGAAGAAATTGCTTATGGAAGATATAAGGGCAATGGTGGGCTGTCGCCAAATATGGCCCCCCACGAGCAGTTAGATTCTTTATACAGAAAATTAGCAAGGGCCATTCCAGTTAAAGTAGAGGCAATTACCAGAGAGCAGGATTTAGCTATTGCCCCTTTAAATTTCAGGCCTTTTGATGAAGAAAAGGATGACATAAGAAAAATAAAGCCAACAAAATTATTTTTCACAGATAATGGAATTACATTTGGCTATGGAAACCAGCAATTATCTGTAACTCAAAAATCAAAAATCCAGAAAAGAAGTTTCCCTAATTTCAAGATGGTGGTTTTAGATAACTCTGGAAGCATGGCAGAGGGAATCGATGGAAACAGGGGAGACACTTCTTTTATTCCTTGGGGGGATAACAGCAAATACCACTATGCTTTATTAGGATTTTACGGCATTGAAAATTTCTTGCAATTACAGGGGATAGCTCAATACATCGGTCATGGATTAAGCTTATTTTCTTCAAGCACAAGATATCAGGAATCTGACTTTAAGGACTTACAGAGATTAAGAAAATTAGCACTATCACCGGAGTTTGGAAGCACTAGATTGGACGCAGGAGCTTTATTAAATGCATTAAAAGGAAGGGAAAGCTTTGTTTTATCCTTGTCAGACGGAGAAATAGCTAACTGGGATAAAGCAAAAGATGAATTTTACAGATTAGCAGGAAATAACTACTTTGCCCATATCCAGATAGGAGGCAAGAACGAATTTACAGAAAATTTAGAGTCCAAGAAATTTCCAGTGCTTTATGTATCTTCAGGAGATGAGCTTTCAAGGTTAATGGTCAATGTAGCAAACGACACTTATAGGAGATTTACAAGAGAATGAAATTCAACACTTATTTCGGGAAGAAAGTAGAAGGAGCATATGAGGCTTACTTAGAGAGAACTAAGCAGGAAAAAGAAGATCCTGAACTCAAAACATCTCAAATATTTGATGTTAGGGCAGATATTAAAGGAGAGGATTATATTAGAATCCCGAATACAAATATTATAATAGCAAGGCAGGAGCAATATAAAAATAAGGATTGGGCAGACACACATTATGCTTTAGCAGAAAATGGATTGTTCATGCCCTCTCCTAAAATATTCATGCCTTATTTTGTACAGGTTAGGGATGCTGTTCAAGGAAAAATTAAATTATATACAGCAGATAATAGAGAAGTTCCAAGAGATGAAGCAGAAGAGCTGTGGAAATACCTCTCAACAAGCCATAAAGGCGGTTGCTGGACTTGGCTTGACGCTAAATTTTCTCAAGAAAATAACGCTTGGAAGATGACACATACTCATAAAGTAATTCAGAAAGGAAAAGAATTGAAAGGAAAAGCCGAAACACTTGAAAGCTGCATAAGAGAAGACGGTTTTGTAGGCTTGGATTTCAATTCACAAGGATTGCCAATTAAAAAATCTTCTTTAAGCAAATACAAGCAAGGAGAGAATATTCAGTATTGGCATCCAAGAAACGGCACTGTCGCGAGGTTCGATGCCGAATCGGGTAGGGTCGGCCTCAGTTGCTTCTGGAATCCGCGGTACTCGAATCCTGCCCTCGGGGTATTTTCATGCGCCGAAGGCGCGCAAAAAAATTAAGATGAAATTCAACACTTATTTCGGGAAGAAAGTAGAAGGAGCATATGAGAAATATCTGGAGGAGTCTAAAACTGCCGAAAATCATACAGAGTTAATAGAAAAACCGATTACAGGCAAGATTCAAAACGGAAATGAATATTTAATTTTGCCAGGAAGAAAACATGGAAGCTATGAATATCCTGATTTGTTAGTTTCAGCAAAAAGAAGTCATAATGGAGAAAAATGGAATCAAGCGCACGAATCTTTAAAGCAGGAAAATTCTTTTATGCTGACTTTAAGGCAGTATGTTGACTTCCTTAATTTATTAAAATCAGGAAAAGCATATGATGGAAATGGAAAAGGCATAGATAAAACAAGGCTAGATGGTATTTTAGATGACATAGCAACTGTAAGGTCTCCTTGGAGGGCTGAATGGCTTGACGCTAAATTCAGCTCAAAAGGAATTGTGAAAAAAAGTTACAGTATTGCCTATCACAAGATAACTCTAAATGGAGATTTAGAGGAAGTAACAGAGCCTTTAGATGACTGCTTATTAAGTGATAAACAGATTAATCTCGAAGATTGGTTAAGAAAAGCAACTCCTCATGGTCTTCCAGCTCCAGATACGAGCAATGGAAGTTTGTATTATTGGCCACCTGCAAACAGAAAAGTCGCGAGGTTCTGGTCGTATTCCGGCTGGGCTGGCCTGGTTTGCGGCAGGGATCCTGGCGGCTCGGATTCCTCGCTCGGGGTACGCGCCGCGAAAATTAGGTAGCGAAAGATATAAAAATCTGACAGCCCATAAATAAATAATGACAAATGTAACTCTTAATCAAGTTAATGAGAACCTCCTAATATTAAAGAGAGAAGTAGATTACATCAAGGAATTATTAGAGGAATCAGATAGGGAATTTAAACCATCAAACAGAAATATGTTTAATTTATTAATAAGTGAAAAATCATTAGCTAAAGATTGGCTTACTAAAGAGGAAGATAAAGCATGGAAAGATTTGTGAAAGGCGATGTAGTTGTCATTCCTTTCCCATTTTCTGACTTAAGTGCATCCAAGAAGAGACCTGCTTTAGTATTAGCAGGTTTAGAAGGAGATGATTTAATTCTATGTCAGATAACAAGTGAAGCAAGATTTGATAAATATTCAATTGAATTAAAAAATACTGATTTTAAACAAGGAAAGTTAAATATTAAAAGTATGATCAGACCAAACAGGTTATTTACAGCAGATAGGTCATTAATCCAGTACAAAGTTGGTTCTTTAAAAAATGAAAAATTAAAAGAAGCAGTTGATGAATTAATTAAACTATTTAAAGAGTAATATTTTCCATTAACATCTAGCCTTGCGAAAATTATTAAAATAATCACTTATTTCTAATCTTGTCCTAGAGATTATTTTGAGATTTTTCTTAATCCAAGAAAAATCTATGAAGGATAGTAACTTGGGCTACATGCAAGTTCATTACGGCATGGACGGTTTAAGTCTATATGTCATGAAATTCAATAGCGATAGTTAGGTGATAATTTGATGAATTTGCTACAGCTGTCGCGAGGTTCAGGTCGAATTCCGACAGGGCTAACCTGAATTGCAACAGGAATCCTGACAACTCGAAATCTAGCAGAGACGAGATTTCCTCGCTCGGAATAACCCAAGTCCCAGGACGTTTCGTAATGAAAAATTACAGGAAGATATATCTAAAATTATGCTCTATAGAGAATCTAAACTCGGCTTTCAAGAAAGCAAGAGAAGATAAAGCAAGTTTGCCTTATGTGATTAAGTTTGAGAAAAATTTAGTAGAAGAGTTAAAGAAACTTCAGAAAGAATTGTCTTCAAAGACATACAAGTCATTTCCATTAAAAAGATTCATAATAAGGGATCCAAAGACAAGGACAATTCACGCATCTGCTTTCAGAGACAGGGTTGTTTATCATGCTTTAGTCAATATTTTAGAGCCGATTTTTGATCCAATCTTTATTCATGATTCATACGCATCTAGAAAGGGAAAAGGAACTTTGAAAGCGGTCCAGAGATTTGATCATTTCAAGAGAAAAATAAGCAAGAATGGAAGATTAGCAAAAAATGCCTACAATAAAAGCAGTGTTGTTGGTTATGTTTTAAAAGCAGATATTAAGCATTACTTTGATACAGTAGATCACGAAAGATTATTGAGAATAGTTGAAAGTAAAATAAAAGATGAAAATGTAATGTGGCTAATAAAGCAGGTTTTAGTCAATTTTGATTCTCCCATTAAAGGAAAAGGAATGCCCTTAGGAAATTTAACTTCTCAATTCTTTGCGAATGTTTATTTGAATGAACTAGACCAGTTTGTAAAGCACAAATTAAAAGCAAAATATTACATAAGATACGTGGATGATTTTGTAATATTACATAATGATAAAGGAAAATTATTAGAATATAAAGATAAAATCGGCAAATATTTAATGTATTTAAAATTAGGATTGCACCCAACCAAGTCAAATATCATTCCTTTAAGAAACGGAATTGCTTTTTTAGGTTACAGGATATTTTATCATCACAAACTATTAAGAAAAAGCAATATAGATAAGTTTGAAAGGGATTTCAATCAAAAGCTTGAGATTTACGAAGGGGGGGGGGGGCGATACTCGTATGAAAATTTGCTTGCAAGCATTGAAGGATGGTTCGGCTATGCTATGTGGGCAAATACTTACAAATTAAGAAGAGAAATTATAAAACAAATTAGAGCTTTAGAGAATAAATGCTCAAATAAAACACTACATCTCCCTAAAATCAGGGAATAAAGTCTAAAAATAGGGAATATTCCCTAAAATCAGGGAAATATTTATAAACCCACATTCCGTTAAATGTAACATGGAATTAAATAGGACAACCCATAAGATACTGAAAGCGTTATTGGAAAATCCATTACATGAATTCAAGGAAATAGAGCTGATAAATAAATCACTGGTAGGAAAGGGCTCAGCGAGCCATGCGATAAGCGGCCTAATTAGGAATAAAGTCTTAACAGAAAAGAGGGTAGGGAAGGCTAAAATTCTTTCTCTAAATTTACAAAGCCAATCTTTTTTCTTATTGAAGAGTTTATTTGATCAGGAAAAATTATTGCAGATGGACAAAAATAGATTATCCCCACTTTTATTTTTCAAAGATTTAATCAAAAAAGACATTCAGCTTTTAGCCGTTTTCGGTTCTACTATAGCAGGAACATCAACAGAAGAAAGTGACATAGATGTTTTGATTGTCACAAATAATCCTGAGAAAGTAAGCAAAGAAAGGAAAAAGGCAGAGGAAATATTTGGGCAAAAATTCAATTTGCATATTTATACTGAAAAAGAAGTAAGAAATAAATTAAAAGAAGATCATTTTATAATAAACGCTTTATTAAAAGGAATTTTAATCTACGGCTATGATTTAACTAAAGAGTTATTCTCAGAGATTAATAAAGGAAAAATTGACCTTCAAAGATTATTTTTCTTTAATGAGAGAATAAATTCAGCAGAGAAAAATTATCTTAATAAAGATAACAGCGCTGCTCAGGAGATCATAGAAAAAACATTAGAGCAAATAATATTTTACTTGTTATCCGAAAAAAATATCAGTTATGCAAGCAAAACAGATGCTAGGAATCTCATAAATAAGCATTCAGAGGGAAAGGCAATAACAAAGATAAGGAAATCATCACTAAGAGAAAAAATCGCTTTAAGTAGAGGATTAATAATGAACATATTAAGAGATAAGATATTTGAAAAGGAGGGATTATGAATAAGGAAATCAAAAAAGACATTGAAAGGGCAAAGCAGGCTTTAGAATCTGCTCAAAGAAACCTGAAAGAGGGAGATATATTAACGGCAGCAAACAGAAACTTTATCGCATGTGAAAATGCTATTTATGTATTGTTAAAATCAAAATTTGGCTCAACTTCTATAAGCAGGATGAAAATTTTAACTAAACTAGAGGAAATAGATCCTAGTGCAAAAGAAGCATACGACAGTTCTTATGATTTAAGAGTTCAGGCAGACTACGGAAGAGAATCTAGGGCCATTCCATTAAACAAAGAAAGTCTTGAAAATTCTCTTGAAAGCGTAAATAATCTTGTAGAAAAAGCAAAAAAAGTATTGGAAAAAAATAAAGCCTAAAACTTATTTCATCCATCCCTTCATTTCTTCAATTATTTTTAAGATAAATTAATTACCACCTGATTAAACAATATTAATCATAATTAAGAGATCGCGTCTATTTTTAAAGTCTTTCATAGACTTGCAAAAATATAAAAGTAACTCCTTCCATCAATCATAAAATCTTCTCAGCATTTCTCATAGCCATTTTAGCATCTTCCAAAGTCAGATTCAATTTCACATTATGCTCTTCTAATAGATCCAGAAAATCGCTCAAATTCATCCCTGCTAATTTCGCCCCCAATCCCAGGCTTATCTTCTTATTTTTATAAAGGTTTATGGATTTCATCTTTTTTCCATCTTCTAAAAGGTCTCTAACCAGTCCAGATCTGTTTTCATGAAGTATCTTCCCAAAATAATCCAACTCCTCAATTTTATCCAATCTTATTGAAATTGTCTCCATTTTATTTCACCTCCGATTTAAAATAATGATATATATCTTTCGAATATCTGCCATACCCGTACAATCCATCCAACTTCTCAATAGTTTCATCTTTTGTCAACTTTTTCTTTTTAAATAATTTGACAGCAATAGCCATTGCAGCAGCAAAGGGAATATTTTCTATCTTGCACAGTTTAATTAATTCTCCATCATCAGTCAATATTAATTTCCCGTTTTCCTTTTTATATAATGCATAAGCTGCAGCTTCCCCCTCACCTAATTTAAATTCTCTAAGCGCATCTTCGTAATCTTTTTTGTTAACATCCAAAACTTTAATTCTTTTTTCTTCAACCTTCTTTTTAATCAATAAAACTTCAAATGAGTCTTTCCTTTTTATTTCATCATAAACGATTTTTGGAATTACTATTTCTTTTGCATCATCTAATAAGATAGTTAGTATGCTGACCTTCCCTAGCAAGATCAAGGTTGATGTATTTGAAACAATCATTATTACGTTTGTAAACATATGCAATATATAAATCTTTCTACTAAATACTAAATTAACAGAAGAAAAATCCAAGTCATTTCATCTACATCTTCATTTCTTCAATTGTTTTTAAGATAAATTAATTACCCAGAAAGAGATAAGAACCGTAGTTTTACATCTCCCTAAAATCAGGGAATAAAGTCTAAAAATAGGGAATATTCCCTAAAATCAGGGAAAAGCTTATATACCCAGGCTTGTTAAACTTTATTATGGAACTTAGCAAGATTTCAGTAAAGATATTGAGGGCGTTGCTGGAAGCTCCTCTCCACGATTTTAAAGAAATAGAACTGATAAACAAAGCAAAGGTTGGAAAAGGATCAGCAAGTGACTCAATCAACAGATTAGTTGAAAGCAATGTTCTTAAAGAAAAAAGAATAGGGAAAGCTAAGATTATCTCATTAAATTTAAAGAGTCAATCTCTATTCTTATTGAAAGGGCTTTTTGATGCTGAAAGGCTTTCACATCTGGAAAAAAACAAGCTGACCTCAATTATCTTATTCAAGAGATTAATTAAAAGGTATACAGAGTTTTTACTTGTTTTTGGTTCTACTGTCGCAGGGACATATTCAAAAGAAAGCGATATCGACCTTCTTGTAGTGACCAAAGATCTAAATAAGGTAAAGGCAGAAAGAAAGAACGTTGAAGAGCTATTTGGAGAAAGATTTAATCTTCATGTTTATACAGAAGAAGAAATAAGAAAGAATCTCAAAGCAGAGGGATTCCTAAGAAATTCCTTATTAAACGGAATTTTAATTTATGGGGAAGACTTAGGCATGGAGTTATTGTCAAGTATGGGCATTGAGGAAAATATCGACATTCAAAGGCTTATCTTTTTAAATGAAAGGGTAAGCTCAGCGCGCAAAAACTATCTTAATCAAGATAGCAAAGCTGCTTCAGAAATATTAGAAAAAACACTTGAACAAATAATATTCTATTTATTGTCAAGAAAGGGGATTAGTTATACAACCAAGAAAGATGCAAAAAAATTGGTTAAAAAAACAGCCGAGGGCAGATTAATAGAAAGAATAGAAAATGCCTCTTTAAAAGATAAAATTCATTTAGGCAGCGAATTAATTTTAAATATCTTAAAAGAAGAAATCTTAAAGGATGAAGGCTATGAAAGAAAGGATTGATGAAGATCTTAAGAGGGCTAGGCAGGCATTGGAATCAGCTGAGAGAAACTTAAAGGAAAATGACTTGCTTACTGCAGCTAATAGAAACTTTATTGCATGTGAAAATGCTATTTATGTATTATTAAAATCAAAATTTGGTTCTAGCACTATAAGCAGGATGAAAATTCTAACAAGGTTGAGGGAAGTCTCTTCTAAAGCAAAAGAAACATACGATAGCGCATATGATCTAAGAGTTCAAGCAGATTATGGGCGGAAAGCAAGATTGTTTCCATTAAATCAGGAAAATTTAGAAAAATCAATAAGGGAAGTAAAGGAGATTGTTGAAAAGGCATCTGAAATTATTAATAAAAAGTTTATTTTATAAGCAAGTTAATTACTGCTAAAGCATTTATATATTAATGCATAGTATAAGTACAAATATGACAGGTATAACTATCTCCATTAAAAAAGAAGCATATGATTTTTTGAAGAGTTTTAAGACAAAAGGCAAGAGTTTTTCAGATGTAATTTTGGAATTAAAGGAGAATAAATATAAGAAAGGAAGTGCAAAAAGTCTTTTGAAATTTGCCGGCGCATTAAAAGATTTAAATATTGATTGGGAGGAAAAAGAGAGAAGAATGAATAAGTTTAGAAAGGATTTTGATAAAAGAATAGAAAAGACTATAAAATATATGGAGAAGTCCAGGAAATGATTGGACCGGTACCAGTGCATTGGCAGATTTGCTTATCAAAAGGAATTAATAAAATATTAACAAGAAATAAGAAACACTTTGAAAATATTCAGGGATTAGAAATTATAGGATATTAGAGCTGCAGTTTCCTTCCGCTCTTGCTCTTGCGTCATACTCTTCAAATCTCATGATGTTTTTAGGATACCATAGTTCTGTGCTTTTTCTGCATTTCTTTGGAGACCATGGATGGGAATTTATTTTCTCAACAAGCTCGTAAATGTAGCCGTTTTTTCTATAGTCTAATGCCCCCTGATCCATTCTTATATTTCCAACCTCTGCCTGTCTTCTAAGATAGCTTTCACTTGTTTTCCATCTTCCATTACTTGTCATTAAAAGAACCCTCTTGCCAGGCAATATTTTATCAGGGTCCTCGCCTAGCTTTACTTCTAATGGGCTGAACATTACAATGCTTCCGTTTTCATCAATGTGTCCATTCCAAACCTCTTTTTCATCTTCATAAAAATAAAACAAGAAAGTATCTCTCCGCCCATTGTCAGTTACCTTGTATCTGCTTTCTATTTTAGCCTTATAAGGTGCACAGTTTCTGCCATTTCTAGGACCAAAATATGTATGCCTTGCTGTCATTATTATATAACCACAAAATTAGTTTTTACTTAGCATCTCTCTGCTCAATTTTCTTGGCCTCGTTAATTGCAAGCCTTGAAAGGCTCACAGTATCTCCCATATCATTTGTATTAGTCATATAGGCATTTTCTCTTCTTGTTTTAATATTATTTTCCCACCTATCATGCCTTGCTCTGAAATCTATCTCCTTATTGTATCCATCTTCATAATTTGAAGGAATCGGACTAGCAGAAAAGAATCCTGTTTCATGAACAACCTTAACCCCGTTTATTATGTACTCCATTTTGATCTCTAAAATTAAAGCTAATTATTTATAAAGTTATTTCCCGCCAAATTTTCCTATAACTTTTCTTCCATCCTCTAATTTATCCCAGACAACGTTGAAGAAATTGCCTAAAGCATTTGCAAAATAAGGCGATTCAATCCATACAGCAGCGTCATATTCAGGATGAACTTCCTTGTCGTTCATCAGCATAAATAGGATTTTCTTATTATCAACAATTATGAATCTGGAATTTATTCTCTGCGTATTTCTTATCTCAGAAAATCTTGAAAGCTCTTTCACAACATCGCTGTTCTCTTTTGTAATCGGAGCTACAATCTTCACACTTATCTTTTTCTGGCTCAAGTTTTTCAAATTCTTTCTAAAGCATCCAGCCTTTCTCGACAAGCCGTCGGCAGTAGTGATTAAAAGAACATCCTTCTGGGCTTCACTTAACAAATAACTTATATGATCATTTATATTTTCCCTCCCCTTAATAGCTCCGGATAAATCAGTAACATCAACTAAGTTTATTCCATTATCGAATAATAGTTTAAGCTCGTCAAATAATTTAGTCCCTCGAACCTCTTCTAATTTCAGTAATTTATTATCAGCATGTTCTTTAATATTCTTTTTAACTCTTCTTATTACCTCTTCTGGCTTGACAGCTAAATACTTTATCGGCTTTCCTAGTTTCATGATGACAAACCCTTTCTTTTCAAGTATTTCAAGAACATCATAGCTTCTGCTTCTTGGTACTCCGCTTATATCTGCCATCTCGCCGGCAGTCGAAATCCCCCTGCTCAATAAAGCAGTCCAAATCTTGACTTCATAAATATTAAGATTAAATGCCTGCCTTAATTTCGCCAAAAAAGAATCTTTAACTATCATTTTAAATTCAGCCTCTCTAATTCTTTTCTCTTTCTTATTATGTCTATATTAATTGATACAATTGAAGCCATAATTGAAGCCAGAGCTATTGATCCAAAAATCGTCGATTGATATATTGCCCTATCTATTCTTGTAGATTTTAATTTTTCATAGCTTAACAGTTTCCTTTCTAATTCTGGTGTTTGTAAACTGGCTAATTCAGTCTTTATTTCTAAGGCATGATTCAAAATTGAATCCAAAGATCCTGGAGTAATAAACTCATCTAGTGTAATATCCAGAGGTTTATTTAACTCCATTTTAAGATTATAACATCTTTGAATTTCTTGAGGTACAGGATTTTGCGTATATCTTATCGCATCTATCATTCCTGCAACCCCAATAGAGGATACAACCAATCCTGCAGTAAACAACTTATTATTCCTAATCCAATCATAAAATCTATTTGTCATTTTATTTTTACTCCATAATTGATTTGTCAATCATTAATTCTTTTGCTCTTTTTTCTACTGCATCATACGGAATTTTATTTTGAACAAATTTAATAACATCATCTGCATCAATTCTTACTCCATAAAGTTCATTTAATTCAGCATATCTGTTTGCTGTTCTTGGGCTAATATTTTCTCTCTTATGCAAAGCAATTATCTCATCGCCAGAAAATGTTCCATGATATTTATTTGCAGTTTCTGGAAGAACCTTATTTGCATAAAGGTCTACTCTGTCTGTAACAGAAAATCTGCCATCATATTTAAGTGCAGTTTTATTTTCTAAGTCAGCATTATATGCGGCTACTATATCTCTAGCATGGTCAAAAAGTTCATTGTCATAACTATTAGCAGTCTCTGGACTTATTGCATTGCGGTAAAGTATACCCATATCGGAATCATCGAATCTATTATCATAAGCATTTGCAATTTCTGGAACAATTCCATAATGATCTAAATAAACTATGTCTCCAACATTAAATCTTTTATTATATCTATTAGCAACACCCGGCATTACCCCTTCCTGAAATAAAATTGCAATATCTTCAATATCTGGTAAAAACCTTTTATCATATGCTTTAGCACTATCAATATTTACACCTTTTGCCGTTAACAAATCAAGAGGATATTCCATTGATTTCTCCTCTCTCATCGCCTTTGCCGTAGTTTTATTAGGATTCTCCTCGTTAGTACATCCAACTAATCCAGAACCAATACCCAAAGCCAATACAGGCACCATTAATCTATTTACTAATGTCATCTTGCTATTAATATCAATAAAACCCCTTTATAAATCTTTCTATTTTCTACTACTTAAGAATAATAACAAATAATAAACTTCTTCCCTACAAGCTAAGAAATTGAATGTAGGAGAAACTTACCCCTTGAAATCTGAATTTTAAATTTAGGGGTAAAATTTATAAATGGATTAGATCATCGAAATATTATGGTATATATCTATAAAAAAATAATCCATGGAAAATCATATTATTACTTAAGAATATCAAGAAAGATAAAGGAAAAGTTTGTCATTAAAGATATAGCTTATTTGGGCAATGATATCTCTGGTCTGCAGAAAAAATTAGAGAATCTTTCTGATTATAAGAAAGAAATAAGGGGATCTTATAGAAAAATCAAGAATTTTATAGAATCTGAGCATTATCTCATTAAAATCAAGGAGAAAAAATTAAAGGAGGATCCATATCTTGAAAAAAATCTGCTTGAAGAAATAGAAGCAATAAAGCTGCATTATACTATTGATTTTTTAAGGCTGGATGAGAAAACAAAGCAGGATATTTATAAAGCATTCTTAATAGATTTTGCTTTTAACACAACTTCAATTGAGGGAAATACAATTACCTTAAAAGAAGCAGAGAGATTGCTAAATGAAAATTTAACTCCGAAAAACAGGACTTTAAGAGAGATTTATGATTTGCAAAATACTGAAAAGGTTTTTTTTGAAATTCTGAATACAAAGAAAGATCTTGATCATGAGTTCATTGTTTTTATCCATGACAGCCTTCTAGATAATGTTGATGTAAGAAAAGGTTACAGAACAAGAGATATAAGGGTGTTTAAATCAAGATTTGATGCATCTCCAGGGCAATATGTAAAGGTAGATATGGATCTATTGCTTAAGTGGTATAAAGAAAATAAGAAAAAATTTCATCCATTTGTATTGGCTGGAATCTTTCATCACAAATTTGAAAAAATACATCCCTTTTTTGATGGGAATGGAAGAACAGGAAGGATGTTAATGATTTACATACTACTTACTAATAATTTTCCTCCCCTCTTCATCAGAAAATCTAGAAGGGGAAAATATTTGGATGCCATGGCTAATGCGGACTCCTCAAATCTTAAAGAATCTAGCCCGGAGAACTACGAAGGAATTATCTCTTATTTAGCTGAGGAAATGATTAATAGCTACTGGAATAACTTCCTGGTTTGACTTACCCCTTGAAAATCAATTTAGAAATTTAGGGGTAAAACAAAAATATTTATATAACTCACCGTATTCTTGATTATAATCGAGGTGATATAATTGCCACAGCCCAAGAAAATAGAGAAAGCAGAAAAGACATCAGAAAGCAAGTCTTCTTCATTCCAGCAGCAACTGATAGATTCTAATATAAAATTGCAGCAGAAATTAATTGAATTAATTGAAAGCAATAAAGAGGTTTCAAAGAGCATGGCATCAACGTCAAAAGAGATTCAGTCAATGACCGACTTTTTCAAGGAAGCAGGCAAATACATGGTGGCAGAAACAGAAGATGAGAAGCTAAAGCCGCTATTGAATAAGATCTCGGATTTAGTAGAGCAGAACAAGACAATTATGCGAGGATTGATCCTAGTTCAGAAATACATTAAGGCATCACAGCCAATGCATAAGGATATCTTCTCAGAATAATGCCAATTCATTTTCTATCCCCAAATCCAGAGCAAAAAGAAGCGTTTGATGAGCTGGAAAAACTGCTGGGGATTCTTGATCAAAAGCCAAGCAAGGATTTAATTAGAAATGCAAGGTTTATTCGGAAGTTCACAAAAGCAATGTTGTTGGCAGGAAAAAAATCTTCTCCATCATCAAGATTCAAAACACAATATCTGAAGAGGGGGCAAGCATCTCCTATAATCATGGAAAGAAAAGTCATACCTGAAAAGCCTCAGGCCCAGCCGCAAAAAATTCCTGCCGTGCAGTCCATGCCGCTTCCACCGCCTCCGCCCTCTCCTGCGCCTATGCTATTTCAAGCAGAGCAAGGAATCAACATAAAGGGAGGAGGAAAAAGCTTCAATAGTTTCGTGCAGAAAGTTTCAAAAGAAGAAGGAATATTAAGATTCAGCATAATAGAGCCAGAAATGGAATCTGTCGACTGGAAAATCTTCAACGAAGTCAAGGCCAAGCTAAAGCAGCAGATAATAAAAGACCCGGGGGTTTTGGACAAAGAAAGCTATCTCATCGATGAAATTAAGGATGTATGCAAGAAGATAAATGCAAAATATTCTGACAGTTATCTTAGAAAAATAAGATATTACCTTGTGAAGTACATAAAAGGATTTGGCAAGGTTGATCCATTAATTAAGGATCCAGATGTGTCTGAAATAATCTGCAGTTCTTATAACAACATTAAAGTGAGGTATAAGAGCGAGCTGATTCCGACAAATATTCAATTTGATACAAATGAGGAGCTTGATAATTTCATTATAAACCTAGCTGAGAAATCGAATAAAAAAATCTCAGAAATTCAGCCTGATCTGCAGATGGTATTTAACAATCTAAAGATTTCAGCTTTCTACAACCCTATAATGGGCTCGAGATTTACCATAGCAAAACAATGATTGCTTCACAATAAACTTTATAAAATCATTTTCAAGCAGAAGAATTATGGCTATAGGTAAGGACGAGAACAGTCTTGTCTGGAAGGATAAAACCGGCACATACAAGCTGGGATACTCCCAAAAATTGATGCGGGAGCAGGTGAGATGGCAGAAAATAAATTTTGCAGGAAAGTGTGCCTTGATAGCAACCCTTTTAATTTTAATAGTTATAATCTTGTATGTTTTATATCAGCTTGACAGAATTAACTTTTTTACTGGTGTGCTATATAGATAGATAAAATTTAGATTATATTTATCATGTCATATGAAGTGAAATTGAGAAATAATAGTGAATATAGTTCTGATAAGTTATACAGAAATGAACTTAAAAAATCAATACCCGTATCAAAAGAAGAGGAGGTTGAGCTTTCTGCGAGAATTAAAAATGGAGACAAAAGAGCACTGGATAAATTTGTCAGGTGTAATCTAAGATTCGTTGTTAACGTAGCGAGGGAATATGAAAATCGTGGATTAAATTTCGGTGAATTGATCTCAGCAGGAAATGTAGGCCTTATAGAAGCTGCAAAAAAGTTTGACGGAAAAATGGGTTTTAGGTTTACCACTTATGCTGTCAGATGGATAAGGCAGTCAATAATCAGGGATTTAAGAACAATTGTCAGCATCTCTCATATTCCAGATAACCATTACGATAAGATCAGCAAGCTAACAAGGCTAGCAAAAGAGCAAGGCAAATCAATAGAAGATACACTAGAGGGGGAAAATGGGGAAGGCTTAATAGTAGATAGCGATGTCTTAAGGGCATACAGGCCTGCGATGTCTTTAGATTATGCTATTGACGATGATGGGGATAGTCTTAGCGAAACAACTGCAAGCCCTTATACATTACAGGATCAGCAATTCGAAAAAAATGAGCTAATATCTAATGTGAAAAAAGTGTTATCAACTTTGGATAAGAGGGAGATGATCATTGTGAAAAAATATTTTGGTCTGGATGGAGAAGAGCCAGAAATATTAGAGAAGATTGGAAAGCCCCTAGGCATAACAAAAGAAAGGACAAGGCAGATAAGGGATAAAGCGCTGAAAAAATTAAGGCATCCTTCAAAAGCCCAATATTTGGAACCATACTATAGTAGTTAAAAAAGAAACATTTAAAAATAGTTTTTCTATCTTATATTCATGGTTATAATTGTTAAGGAAAAAGACATGGATTATGAACAAGCGGTGGCTAGAGAAATCTCAGGCTCGTTAAATCTGGAAGATGCCTTTGCATTAAAAGTTGAGCTTCTGGAAAAAATAAGCTACCAAGATATGGACATGATGTATAGGCATGATCTGACTACAAGAATCTTCAACCAAGGTAGTTCTCTTCCTGAAAAAATAATAACTGGTTTTTGGTACAATGAGGATAAAGAGCCCATCGCAAAATCAACTCTGGAAAATGTTGTCAGAAATTTAAAAGAGAGCAAAAATTATCTTATTTTTTCAGCAGTAGAGGAGCCAAGCAAACTAGACCATCTCGACAGGCACTATGCAAGCGAATTTGTCTTAATTGATAAGGACCATCAGCATAAGATTTATAGGGGCATAATTGAAAAAATTAAAACACGGCTATAATTTCAGTTATCGTTTGGTTAATCATCAACTCTCCACTTAGGATCAATCCCTATTTCTATTTTTTTAACGTTTAAATTATCATAATATTTTTTATTTTTTTTGTATTCCAAAATTCCTGTCCATGCAATCATTGCAGCTTGATCGCCGCTCCACTTCATTGGCACGACTTCAAATTTGCAATTTCTTTCCTTGCACATAATCTGCAGCATTTCAATTAATCTTCTATTAGCAGCAACGCCACCAATCAAAAGAAGTTCATTTTTATCAGTATGCGCTAAAGCCCTTTCACTTACCTCGGAAAGCATAGCAAAGCAAGTTTCCTGCAGGCTATAGCACAAATCTTCTTTCTTAACTCCTTCTTTATATAGTTGAATTGCTCTCGTTATTATCCCCGAGTATTCAACATCCATTCCCTTGACAACATACGGCAGCTCAACATATTTTCCTCCTCTAGCAAGTTCTTCTATTTTAGGTCCGGCTGGAAATCCCAGGCCAATTTCTCTTCCAAATTTGTCCAGAGCATTTCCAATTCCAATACTTAATGCTTCCCCGAAAATTCTGTACTTATTTCCTTCAAAAGCAATTATCTGCGTATTAGCGCCGGTAGCTAAAATAAAAACAGGATCTTTCACTTTGCACATTAATTTCCCGATTTCTAAATGTGAAATCAAATGTGAAACTCCTACAAGAGGGCTTCCAAAAATTTTTGCTTGTTCTTTAGCAGCATTAGCTCCGACCCACAGAGAAAGAGGCATTCCAGGTCCTTGCGAAAAGGCAACCAAATCAAATTTTTTTATTTTTGAATTTTCAACAGCATCATATAAAATCCTATCTTTCACTCTTTTCAAAAATTCAGCACATTCATTTGGAATTATCCCTTTCTCAGGATTTTTATACATCTCTCTAGCTTCGCTTAAAATTTTTCCATCTTCTGTCACAACAGCAGCACTAAAAGTATCTCCGCAATTATTTTAGAGCGGTACTTTCAATGCCAAGACAGACCAATCCTTTTTTTCTTTTCTCTTTCATATTATACCTTAGTTAAATCTTACCGAATATTTATTATGAGTTCTTAGTATTTTCATTCTATAGATATTGTTTTCTAAATGAGAACTGTTTAAATTATTTAATTTCATTAATTCAATAGCACAATCTATGGGGATAAATTTTTTGTTTTTCTTCCAAAGGGGGATATAGACATCAAATATGGAAGAAACATCTATCTGATCAAATGATTTGCATTTCTCTTTTAAATAATAAGAAAGTTTTTTATATTGTCCAAACTTTTTATGTGATATTTTATTGGCAGCATTCACGATTAATTTTTTCTGCCAACCTTTCCTTAATAAAACACAAATATTAGGAGGTTCAGATTTATCATAATTGTGCAAATAACCTTTTAGTTCTTCCATTTTATTTTTGTACTTTAGAGACTTCAAAATCTCTTGAATTTTTGCACGTTTTCTATAAGTATAGGGAACATTTTCTAGAAATTTTATCATATTCTTTTTCTCGGTTAATACTCTAATGGCTATAGGGTATGTTACTATCCCCTCTTTTGAGATCAATTTCTCACTTTCACATATTTTAGGTTCTGTGACTTTGATACCAAAACCAGATAACAACCTCATTACATCTTTCATAAATCCTGAACTAAAATCTTCAACCAAATTTTCTTTTGCATTTAATGAAAATTTTAATGATTCACAAGAAAGTTTAGATTTCTTTAATCTAGGAGTTTCACCATCTCCAGAGAATAAACCATCTATAAATTTCCATTTCAAGGAGTCTTCTAAATCAAAAATCCATATAGGTATCCTAAAATTTTGATAATTTTTATTTCCGATGGGTGATCCGACATGGACCATTAATCTCCCTAAACTAGCAGGAAGATAAACATAATAAATTCCATTCAAATGAGGTTCTAAACAAATATTCCAAAATTTTTTAACATCGCTACAAAAATTCAAGGCATCAATTTTATCACTAAAACATACGTAAAATGTAATAGACCTATTATTCTTTTGCTCATAGATGCATCCATCAGAGTATCTAAAACCAAGCGTAATAATAAATTGTTGGAAAGCAGGATTTTTAGAAACAATCAAAGGAAGCAGGTTCATATCTTTTAACTGTTTTATACCTTCTTCTCTCTTAAAATCTGTGGTAGAATAATATTTCATTAAATCTTTTTCTGTTGCCAATATCATGGGTTAGAATAAATTACTCCTTTATAAATATCTTGCGGGGATATGTCAAGTGTGACATGTAAAACTTCTACTCAATTCAATTCCAATTTTAATAAGGTCACTAAATTTACTTGATGAAACCGTCTCTGACATGGACCTGCATGCGAGATAACATCTATTACAAGAATTATGCTCCTTAAATTTTCTAATCAGATCTAATGTTCTACATTCAGATTCTTTATGGTCTATACATGCTCTTAATTTACCATTAGGCAAAATCCATAAGAATGAATTTCCAGCATCACATTTTCCATATCTTCCTGTCCTTAAAAATTCTTCACCATTCTCCAAAATTATTTTAGAATTCATAATAGTACTTGGATTTTCTTTTTTAAGTTTAGTTAAAATACCTGGGATAAAATCCTCTATGGAAACACTATATAAATTACTATTGACTCTAACGGGACTATAAGGCATTAATGTTACCTGCAGACCGTATTCTTTAGCAAACTGAATAATGCTCGGAATCTCTGAAAAATTTTCTTTCATCACAATCGTACTAAGCCCGATTCTAGCTCCGTCATGGTTTCTGCACTCATCCAAAAAGGTAATTATCTTAGAATATAGTCCATTTAGCCCTCTTGCATTGTCATGATCTTTACCTAAAAAATCTAGAGAAATATTAAGCCTGTCCAATCCAGCTTCAGAAAGAGAATTGTATCTGGGGATGGTTAAAAAAGAACCATTTGTAGTTATTTGAACATAAGGGATATTGGCTTCAGTTTTAGCTTCTTTAACCAAATTTTCTAAATCCTTTCTAATCAAAGGCTCTCCTCCGACAAAGCCGACAGCAACAGGATTTAATCCTAAAAGTTCATCTAAATAAGAAGATTTAGTCTCTAAAATACGCATTCCATCATTGTTGCTTCTCCTATATCCACAAAATCCACAATCGGCATTACAGTTTTGTGTAATTTCAATAGAAACATATAACGGTTTTCCATTTTTCTTATTAGAATAGTATCTTTTTATAGCTTCAAAAGAGTTCATCAATTTCATATAACAAGTTAAGAGTTAAAAGTTTAAAAATTATCCGATGTATTCCAAATCAGGATTTCTTCCTGCAGCAGCAGGAGCGCCAGCTTGCTGTGTTTTTACCTTTTCCATTAATTCTTTTAGCATGACTTCAAAGCTCTTTGCAGCTTTCATCAAAGGCTTGTAATCAATGTCCATGTTCCAGTATTTATCTAAAGCCTGTATTGTTCTAGCAGCAGCCTCGCTGTCAGGGAATTTGCTCGGGCTTTCAGCAAGTATAACTGAAATCGGAACATCCTCAACTCTTAACATTACAGTTGCAGTAACTCCCATCATTACTCCTTCCTGTAGAACAGGCAATCCTAACTTCTCTCCAGCCTTAAGATTATTGCTTGAGTAGAAATAAGTCTTCATGCTTCCTTTAGTATCCTTAGCATCATTTGTAGGCAAGCCCTCTAGGATTATTATTTCTTTAGCATTTAAAGTTCTGGCAAGCTCATCAATAACCTCGGTAATATGCCACTCGCTTCCAGCAAGCTCGGACAAAGTCTGCATAATTACGATGTTGAACTTCTTATTATAAAACAAATCTAAAGGCCCGATTAATTTATTTTTATGGATGGCCGCCAAAGGGAGTAATTTATTTGATTCAATCTCTCCGATTTTTTTAACATCAAGGTGCTCAATCAAGAATTTAGTGGCAATTGTCCCAACAAGGCCAAAACCAGGAAAGCCCAAAACTAATCTTACATTCTGTGGCTTTTCATGAAGGTGAATTTTCATAAGTTAAAAAAATGAGTAGATAATATATAAAACTTGTTATTCGAAGTCTGGACCAAAATTTTCCACCCAGGGAGTTCCCCTTTCCTTTTCAATATAATCAAGTAAAATGCTATATTTTACATCTTCAGGTCTTGGAGTATAATCATCCGTATTTACTAATCCCATCTTCTTAAAAAAATTTAATCTATCTTGCTCATCTAGATGATTCTTACCTAATCTTTTTGCATATAATGCTTGAGCTTCTCTAATGTCCTGCATCTTTAATTCAGGAGAAAAAATCTCGGAGTAAACTACTTTTATAGTATCTATGGGTCCATAAATAAAAACTGATGAAGCGGAATATCCCAAAGCAAAAACAAAACCTAAAACCTCTCCTGCATCTCTAACAAGTTCTATTAAACTACGTTTCTTTTTAATTTGGTCATATTCTTTTCTAGAAAGAGTGATAATCTCATCTTCTTTGACCATAGGATCAAAAATCAGAGAAAATTATATAACCTTTTCTATTTATTATTTTCTAGCAACTATTTCTATCACGTCCCTGTTCTTCAATTTATATTCTTTCCCAACGGGTTTTTTATCTCTGACATTGATTGCCTTAACAAAATTATCTCCAAGGTCTTTATGCAGCTTATATGCAAAATCAAGTGCAGTGCTTCCTTCTTTAAGTAAAAAGCAGTCAGGTATAACTCTCCCTTGTGGGTCTTTTAAGTTATTCACTCCTCCAGGAAAAACTGCAATATATTTTAGCTTCTCAAAAACAATTTTATTTAAAACATCTTGAACTCCTGTAGTCTTATTCTCTTCAAGAAATTCTTCAATGAAGTTCAATGCAGTCTTTTTATCAAGGCTCAGTTTATTTTCATTAGATTTTACGATGTGAAAGTTATCCTCTCCGGAAACATAGGATATCAGCTCATGTTTTGCAGCCTCCCTTAATGCAAGTTCAACTTCAGCACTGCATGCAATCATTTCATATTTATCTTTTAATCTTTCAAAATTAAATCTCGCCCCCTCAACGTCAATCTTATTTGCAGCAATAATAATCGGCTTGCTTCTCCTTCTCAGTTCTCTTGCTAATTTTAATAACTCTTCATTGCTCCAAGTTGCAGGATTATGGCTCAGGTTTAAATTTTTAATAGAATCTTGTGCAACTTCTTCATCAACTCTTAATCCAGACAGTTGTTTAGCCAAAGATTTTTTTACATCAAGATTAGCTTGTGCAACCGTCCTGGAAAATTTCTCCCAACTCTTTTTTAATATTCTTAAATACCATTGGTCTAGTTCATTTTCTAAAAATTTAATATCTTTTTCAGGATCATGGCTTAGTTTTTCTACAGGGTTTCCATTTTCATCTGTGCTCCCGGAAACATCAACAATATGTATTAAGGCATCTGCCTCATTCAAATCATTAAGAAATTCATTGCCAAGCCCACGACCTTCACTCGCCCCGGGAACTAATCCTGCGACATCCAACAACTCGATCGGAACAAATCTGGAATGATCAATGCAAAAACCAAATCGTGGATTACATTGAGTATTAAATTCTTTGTCAACACATTCAATTTTGACATATCCTTCGCCTCTGTTTGGCTTGATTGTCACAAATGGGCGATTGCTTATTTCGACTTCAGCCAATGTTGCTGCTTTAAAAAAACTTGATTTGCCAACATTCGCTTTTCCTACTAACCCTACTAACATAATGCAATACTTTTTTAAATACCTTTTAAATATATCTGTGAATATGGATAAACCCAAAATCCCTAAAGAAGCAGGAAAATTAAAATGGCTCTGCAATGAAGCATTTTTCAGTATTAAAAGAAGGCTTCCAGTAAAATTAAGAGAAACAAGAGCTTATGATAGGGCTTTAGCTTTTACTTTTGGGGCACTAGCAGGATATGGTATTGCATTTGCAGGAAAAGAATTTATGGAATTGATTAATGAAACTCATCATAATTATTTTAACATAAAAGAAGTTACATCTCATTGCTTGGCAGGAACAGTAGCTATACCATTGGTTTCTTATGCAATAGCACCGAATTATATACAGCAGTTTATAAGTGAAAATCCAAGGTATTCTGCAGGTTCTATAGGAGTAATGATGGGAGCTTCTGTGAAAGCATTAGAAACTTTATTATCTTAATCCTACATTGTTAACTTAATCCAAAACCTTTAAAAGAAATATCGTTCTGAATCTTAACTAAGGGCTCGTAGCTCAGTCTGGTTAGAGCACCAAATCAGAAGTGATGTGCAGGTCTTATATGACGTAGCCAGATACACTAAGAGAGCTGGCGGTCGGCGGTTCAAATCCGCCCGGGCCCAGTTTATAGTTTCAATTGAAACCACGATATTGGTTCAAATGAACCAAAAAACTTATATAGTCTTTAAGACTATTCACAAAAGAGATGGTGAATAAATGTATTGGAAAGAAGTCAGAAGAACTGAACATTTTGATCAATATCATAAAGGAACACTTGCTTGGAGTGAGGTTGTTAGGCTAATACATAAAATAAAAAACAAAAGAAAAAAAGGAGACAAAATTGAAATTGAAGACAATAAGTTTTATCTCCTTTGTGAACTCAAAGAAGATATATTATATGTAATCAATGTGAAAAGAAAATGAAATGTCCAAAATGCAATCACAATTTTAAGGAAGTCGAAGTAAGAATCCAAGATGCAGACAGTCTTGTAACTAGCTATCAGTGTGCTAATTGTGGGTACTTCGAATTTGAAGAAAATTCTATGAGTAAAGCAATTAAAGAAATTAAGGCAAAAGAAACACCGTTGAAAATAAGACAAAGAATAATTAAGTTATCCCACGATAGATTAGGAATGTACTTCAGCAAAGACATTATCAGAAGTCTTGATCTTAAAGGTGGAGAAGAGATTGATATTCGCGTACCTGACCGTAAACACATTGTAGTGGAATTAGAAAATAAAGAAGCTAAAAAATCATAATCTATTTTTCCAACCAAAACTTTAAAAACATCTAAATGAAAATTATTCTTATGCTCCCTTGGTCTAGCCCGGTCAACGATCTCGCCCTTTCGAGGCGAGGACCCGAGTTCGAATCTCGGAGGGAGCGCCATAAAATCTCATCAAAACATTTTTATATATCCTCTTTTTTACAATTAATAAAACTAAGGGGGAATATTAATGGAAAACTTCAATAAGGATTCTGGTTCTATTACATTTAAGAAATCTACATTATGGAAAGTAGGGACTTTTGTTTTTGCCGCATTATTCGTAATTTCAATTTTTACAGGCGGTTTTCGCGGCTCTGGCAATGGGGCAATAACAGGCGGGGCAGTTCGAGAATTGCCGAGTATTCCAACAGGGATAGCAGAAGTGAATGCGGAAGACTTTGTCGACGATGACCCTGTTTTAGGAAATAAAGATGCACCATTGACAATTGTAGAGTTTTCAGATTTCCAATGCCCTTTCTGTGCAAGATTCAGGAGCGAGACATTCGAACAGATTAAATCACAATACATTGACACAGGAAAAGTTAAATTAGTTTACAGGGATTTTCCTCTAACTAGCATACATCCGATGGCGCAAAAATCTGCTGAAGCTGCTGAATGCGCTGATGATCAGGGAAAATTCTGGGAGATGCACGATTTAATTTTCGAAAGGCAGGCAAGCTTAAGTATGACTAGCCTGAAACAGTGGGCTGAAGAGCTTGGATTAAATGGAAATGATTTTAACAAGTGTTTAGACTCAGGCAAACATGCAAGTGAAGTCAGCAAGGATTCAAGTGATGCTCAAAGTGCTGGTGCGCAGGGAACTCCGTTTTTCATCGTCGGAAATCAGCCAGTTTCTGGAGCTCAGCCGTTCTCGGCATTCCAAGCAGCAATAGAACCACAGCTTTAATTTTTTTATTTTTTATTTTTAATTACGACCGCAAGCTATATAAGTTAGATGAATTGTTGCAGGATTATGAAAAAAATCTTTTTCTTTGGGATCATAGTGATTATACTTTTCTTAATTAGCGGAGCAGGATGCAATGAACAAAAAACTACTGAAAAAGTTCAAATCAATGATGGAAAAAATAATGATGTTAAGGAAGAAGGAAAGGTTTTAGATATTGTAAAAGACGATTTTGAGGAGGGAAGAATTTTAGTTGATAGAGTGAGATATGTTCAGGCAGGAAACCCACCGTTTGATTTCACGAATGTAATCTTCCATCAGAAATCAGGAAATGGATACAGGGCGGAAATTAATTCTGATAAAGACATAAAAGCAGAGGTTATGACAGAAAAGGATTGTTTATTAAAAGGCCAGGGGGATAAATACAGCATTATCAAGGAAGATGAAGGAAAAAAGATTATCATCGCCGGCGAGAAAAACGAAGGTGAAAATAGGAACTTATGCGTCGGGGCAACTTCAAAAGAAGGCTCTGGGCAGGTAGAAATCAAATTCAAGGTTGTTGAGTTGATTTAGAAACTTATTTAAATTAACTTTTTCTTTTTTAATTTCACGGGCCCGTAGCTCAGCTTGGTAGAACCCTTTTAGAAAAAGCGTTCACGGAAAAATAAAAAAGGATGCCAAAAGCAACAGCCTTTTAAGCTGTGGGTCGCGCGTTCGAATCGCGTCGGGCCCGGTATGTTTAATTTTTTTCTTTGGACACGATTTCTTTTTTCTAAAAAGAAAGTGTGGAGAGCGAAGTGATTTCAATTTTTTATTTTAAACCGAAACCTTTATAAAGTTTTTCCCAGATTTTTTGGTTGGATGCTCAAAATTATATCATTTTTTACTAAATTAGATAGAGTCATTTAAATCCCAATAAAAAAATACGTAGCCAGCGGAGGCCAACCTTGGTGAAGAAGCAGATACAAATTCAAGATCATGTCCTTTTACTAAAGCATAAAAAATTAGATGATAAGGCATTAGAAGGATTGTTAAATAAATACAATATTTCTCCAAAGCAGCTTCCAAAGGTTTACAAGAAAGATCCGGCTTTAAGAGAGATAGAGGATGTCAAGGCAGGAGATATAATCGAGATTGAAAGAGACAGCCCTACTGCCAATAAAACAAAATTCTACAGGGTGGTAGTCGATGGTTGAAAACTATAAAAAAATAATTTCAAAATACTTTGATAAAAATGGTTTCATAGATGCAAATATAAGGTCTTTCGATAATTTTGTAGAAAAAATTCTGCCGAAAATAGTAGAGGAAGTTGGGGAGATAAGGCCCACTATCATTCCTGAAAACGTAGAAGATTTTGTAATTAAATTAAATAAAATCTGGGTTGGAGAGCCTCAGATGATTGAAGCAGACGGAAGCAAAAGGATTGTCTTCCCAATGGAAGCAAGGCTTAGGCAGTTAACCTACGCATCGCCCATCTTCTTGGAAGTAAGTGCTTATATCAATGGCTTGCAGGTTGAAAATTTTACAACTCAGATTGGAAAGCTTCCGATAATGGTAAGGAGCAGGCACTGCACCTTGCACGGATTAAAGAGGGACGAATTAATAGAAAAAGGAGAAGACCCTGATGACGCAGGCGGTTATTTCATTCTTAATGGGAATGAGCGTGTTCTGATCATGGTAGAAGATTTGGCAAGCAACAGGGTTTTCATAGACAAGAATCAAATAGGTCCAAGCAGATATACATTGAGGGTGTTTTCAGAATCTGGTGCATTGAGAATTCCACATCTCTTAGAGCAGATGAAAGATGGTACAGTTTACTTATCTTTTACAAGGTTCAAGAGGGTTCCTGTATTCGCAGTCATTAAGGCATTAGGAATGGTCAAGGATCAGGATATAACAATGATGATCAATGAAGAGAAAGACTATGAAGACGTTTTCATCAATCTCTACAAGGGAAGTGAGTGGAAGTCAGAGGAAGATGCATTGGATTTCTTAGCAAGGCAGATTGGAATAACGCAAGGGAGGGATGTGAAAATACAGAGGGCGAGGGAATACTTGGATAAATATCTTCTTCCTCATTTAGGAGAGACAAGCAAGGATAGGATTACTAAAGCATATAATCTATGCAAGATGGTAAAGAAGTTTCTAATGGTTGCAAAAGATGGGTGCAGCCTGTCAGATAAGGACCATTACTTAAACAAAAGAATAAAGCTTCCAGGGGATTTGCTTGCTGACTTGTTCAGGATTAATGTCAGGGTTTTAGTTAATGACATGCTCTACAACTTCCAGAGGCTTGTAAAGAGGGGAAAGTTCAACAGCATCAAGATAATAATAAGAGATAAGCTATTGACAAACAGGATCACAAGCGCAATGGCAACAGGCTCTTGGCCAGGAGGAAGACAGGGAGTAAGCCAGAACATAGACAGGACAAATTTCCTAGGAACAATGAGCCATCTGATGAGAGTTGTAAGTTTGCTAAGCTCAACGCAGGAAAACTTTGATGCAAGGGCTTTACATGGAACCCATTTCGGAAAATTATGCCCGATTGAAACGCCTGAAGGAACTTCGATAGGGTTAAGAAAAAATTTAGCAATGCTCTGCAGTATCTCGCACGGAGGATCTGAAGCGCAAAAAGTTGAGGAGTTGCTTTATAGCATTGGTGTTAAGAAAGCTGTTGCAGGGCAGGGGAGCCAAAAATGACTGATGTTTTCCTAGACGAAAAATACCTTGGAAAAATCGAAGATAAAAAGGAGTTTATTGAAAGGCTCAAGAAAGAAAGAAGGGAAAAATTATTTTTAAGTACATTAAATTTTTACTATAATGCTGAGTTTGATGAGTTGTACTTGAATGTCTGCGACGGAAGAGCCCGCCGCCCTTTAATCGTTGTTGAAAATGGAAAAAGCAGATTAACTGCAGAGCATATAAATAGATTACTGAATGATGAAATTGCTTGGGGCGATTTGATAAAAGAGGGGAGTATAGAATACTTAGATGCTGGCGAGGAGGAAAATTCACTTACTGCTTTAACTGAATCTGATCTAACCTCTGAGCATACACATCTTGAGCTTGGAGCAATCACTATTTTAGGATTGACAACGTCTTTAGTGCCTTATGCGAATTATGATGCAGCTGCAAGGTTGAATGGAGGAAGCAAAAATCAAAAGCATGCTCTTGGGTTATATTTGGCAAATTATTTGCTGAGGATGGACACTGATGTGAGTATGCTGCATTATCCTCAAATGCCAATGGTTAAATCTTTCATGGCAGATGTTTCAAAATACAGCAAGCATCCAAGCGGCTTCAATGTTGTAATTGCAGAGATGTGTTATGAAGGATATAATATGGAGGATGCAATTGTCTTCAATAAAAGCAGTGTTGAAAGGGGATTGGCAAGAAGCACTTACTTCAGGCCATATACAATAGAAGAGCTTAGATATAGCGGCGGCCTAATGGATGAAATAGGCATTCCAAATAAAGAAGTAAAAGGATACAGAACTGAAAAAGATTACAGATATCTCGAAAACGATGGCATTGTTTACACAGGCCAGAAACTTAAAGCTGAAGACGTCATAATAGGAAAAACCTCTCCTCCAAGGTTCTTGGGAGAAATGGAGGAATTCAGCTTCTCAGTATCAATAAGAAGGGAGAGCAGTGCAGTTGTCAAACATGGAGAGGCAGGGACAGTTGACATGGTGGTGCTTACAGAAAATGAAGAAGGCAATAAATTAGTGCAGGCAAGATTAAGGGACCAAAGAATTCCCGAAGTAGGAGATAAATTCACTTCAAGACACGGCCAAAAAGGCGTTATTGGATTGGCTGCTCCAAGTGTTGATCTTCCATTCTCAGGCAGCGGGATAAGCCCCGATATTATCCACAGCCCGCACAGCATTCCAAACAGGATGACTGTAAGCCACTTAATTGAGATACTAGCTGGAAAGGTAGGGGGATTATCAGGCAGGTTTGTCGACGGTACAACATTTGATGCAGAGCCCGAGAAAAACCTAAGACAGGAGCTTTTAGATCTGGGATTTAGAGATGATGGAACAGAAATCATGTATAATGGAGTAACAGGAGAGAGATATAAAGTTAGGATTTACATAGGTAATATGTATTATTTAAAATTAAAACACATGGTTGCAAACAAGCTTCATGCACGAGCATCAGGAAGAATTCAGTTGCTGACACGCCAGCCAATCGAAGGGAGAAGCAAGGGCGGAGGATTAAGGCTTGGAGAAATGGAGAAAGATTGTTTAGTTGCCCATGGCGCAAGCCTATTGCTGAAAGAGAGATTCGACTCAGACAAGACAGTAATTCATGTGTGTGAGAACTGCGGGCTTTTAGCAGTGAATGATTCATTCAGAAGCAGGCAGTACTGTACAAGGTGCGGAGACAATGTAGAGATAAATGCAGTTGAATTGAGCTACGCATTCAAGTTGCTGCTTGATGAATTAAAGAGCATGTGCATAAATCCAAAATTAATGTTAGGAGATAAATACTAAGATGCAGGAATATATTTACAAAAAGGTTAACAGCATTAAGTTTAGCTTCTTTAGCCCTGAAGATATTAGGAAAATGGCTGTTGCAAAAATTGTCACGCCTGAATTGTATGATAAGGAAGGTTATCCTGTCGATGGTGGATTGATGGATATCAGGCTTGGTGTTATCGATCCGGGCTTAAGATGCAAGACTTGCGGCAGCAAGCTAAAAGAATGCATGGGGCACTTCGGCTTTGTCGAGCTGGCTCGCCCAGTAATTTATCTGAAAGGTGCAAATGTAATCTATGATATGTTGAAATCAACATGCAGGGAATGCAGCAAGATTCTAATTGACGAGAATACCCGCCAAAAATATGTTGAAAAATTAGGGAACAGCAGCAGGAAAGCTATTGCAGCGATGATAAAAGAAAAAACAAAGAATGTTAAAAAATGCCCGCATTGTGATGCAAAAAAATACAGCGTCAAGCTGGAAAAGCCAACGATATATTTTGAAAATGACAAGAGGATATTTCCAATAGAGATAAGGGCAAGGCTGGAAAAGGTAAGCAACGAAGACTTGAGGCTGCTAGGCTATACCCCTGAAGCTGCACGTCCAGAATGGATTATACTGACTAACATGCTAATTCCCCCTGTAACAATAAGGCCGAGCATAACATTAGAAAGCGGGGAGAGAAGCGAGGATGATCTAACACACAAATTAGGGGACATAGTAAGGATAAACCAAAGATTATTTGAAAACATAAATGCAGGCGCGCCTGAAATTATTATCGAAGATCTCTGGGATTTACTGCAGTATCATGTTACAACTTTCTTTGATAACACAACAGCATCAGTTCCTCCAGCCAGGCATAGGTCAGGAGAGCCATTGAAGACTTTAACAGAGAGGATAAAAAGCAAAGAAGGAAGGTTCAGGCATAATTTAACAGGCAAGAGAGTTAACTATAGCGCAAGGACATTAGTCAGCCCAGATCCTCAAATTGAGCTTGGAGAAGTTGGAGTCCCATTGGAAGTAGCCATGGAGCTGACGACGAATGAAAGGGTAACAAGCTGGAATATTGATAGGCTGAAAGAATTCATCAAGCGCGGTCCGAAAAATTACCCGGGAGCTAATTACGTCATAAGGCCTGATGGGAAGAAAAAGAAAATCACCGATGAGACAGTTGAATCACTTCTTGAAGAGCTTCAGGAAGGCTACATTGTTGAAAGGCATTTGATGGACGGGGATGTTTGCATATTCAACAGGCAGCCAAGCCTGCACAGGATGAGCATCATGTGCCACAAGATAAAAGTTTTGCCAGGAAAAAGCTTCAGGTTAAATCCAAGTGTCTGTACTCCTTATAATGCAGACTTCGACGGTGATGAGATGAATATGCACATTCCGCAAAATGAAGAGGGAAGGGCAGAAGCAGAAATTTTAATGCATGTCCAGCACAATATAATAACGCCAAAGAATGGATTAAACATAATTGCATGCATACAAGATTCAATAACAGGAGCATATCTGCTAACTAGGGAGATGGAGTTTCAGAGAGAAGATGCAATTGAATTGCTGCTGAGCATAGGCTGGAATGATTTCAGTAATTTTCCAAAAACTAAAACCATCAATGGAAGGCAGATCCTATCCGCACTTCTTCCAAAAGACTTCAATTTCATCGGATATAACATGCTGCACAAAGAAGATGAGAAAGAAGGGATGGTAGTTGTAAAAAATGGGCAGCTTGGCAAGGGCATTGTAGACAGGGCAATCATCGGAAAAGAATCTGGAGATTTGCTGAGAAGCATGTACATACAGTATGGCCCTGAAAAAACACTAAAGGCGCTTAGCAATATATCAAAGCTCGGAATAAAAATAGTTACAAATTACGGGTTCACTACAGGATTAGTTGACACGGATGTTGATGAAAAGATTTTCATTGAAATAAATAAGCTTATGGATGAAGCATTAAAAAAAGTAGATGAATTTATCGAGGAATATAAATCTGGAAAGCTTGAGGCATATCCAAGCAAAACCCTGAGAGCAACGCTAGAGCTGAAAATTCTTGAAGTTTTGAATAAAGCTAGAAACAGAGTCGGTAAATTAGTTGCAGAGAATTCAAGCAAAGATAATCCTACAATCATAATGGCTTCATCAGGTGCAAGGGGAAATGAATTAAATCTGGCGCAGATAGCTGGGTCAGTTGGGCAGCAGGCGCTGAGGGGAGAAAGAATTAATAGGGGATATGACGGAAGAGCGCTTCCGATTTTTAGAAAGAACGATTTAGGTGCTGCTCCCCATGGCTTTGTCAGAAATGGTTTCAAGCAGGGTCTAGCTCCTTATGAATTTTTCTTCCATGCAATGACTGGAAGAGACAGCCTGATGGATACTGCTTTAAGGACGCCTAAGTCAGGATATTTGTACAGAAGATTAGCAAATGCACTACAAGATTTAAGGGTTGAATATGACAAGACAGTTAGAGCAGCCAGCAATGAAATTGTTCAATTCTGCTATGGAGAGGATGACATAGATATTTCCAAGAGTGAAGCCGGAAGCATCAATGTCAAAAAAATAATCAGAGAGGCAATAAATAAATAAAATGGACGAAATATATAAAGAATACAATGGATCGATTCCTGAAAAGCTGATTGGCGACGTCAAAAAAGAAGTGAGCAAAGTAAAAGTCACAAAAGTCCAGCTGAAAGAAATTCTCGATAGGGTAAAAAAAGAATATGAAGCTGCTTTGATATCTCCAGGAGAAGCAATTGGGATCATTACTGCTGAAAGCTTCGGCGAACCAGCCACCCAAATGACATTAAACGTAAAGCATTTTGCAGGCGTTGCAGAGATGCAGGTCACATCAGGGCTGCCAAGATTGATAGAAATATTCGACGCAAGCAAGAGCATTAAAACTCCAAGCATGGAAGTTTACCTCAAGCCAGAATATAATAAAGACCCTGCAAAGGTTAGGAAGATTGCATCGCAAATCAAGGAAAGCACATTGGGAGATATCTCAACTGAATTTACAATTGACATAACAACAATGAATGTGAAAGTCGTCATAGATAAAACAAAGCTTAAAGACCTAGGAATAACTGAAGATACTTTAGTTAAAATCTTGAAAGAGTCCATTAAAGGAGGAGTCCAGGTCAGGCTCAATAAGAATGAGATTGTGCTGAAAGGAAAAGAAAGTGATCTGCACGAATTGTATGTTCTAAAGGAAAAAGCAAAAGCTGCATTCATCAAAGGTGTAAAGGAGATTAGCTACGTTCTCCCAGTAAAGAGGGATAATGAATTCATAATATTGACTTCAGGAAGCAACCTCAAGGAGGTCATGGCAGTGAAAGAAGTTGACACTAGAAGGACAGTTACTAATGACATTCATGAAATCTATTCGGTGTTCGGAGTTGAAGCTGCAAGACAGTCAATCATTGATGAATCTACCAAGGTAATCCAAAACCAGGGATTGGATATAAACATAAGGCACATAATGTTCATTGCAGATGTCATGACCTCTAACGGAGTAATCATGGGGATAACAAGGAGTGGGATAACCGGAGGAAAAGAGAGTGTATTGGCAAGAGCAAGCTTTGAAACTCCAATCAAGCACATCATAGGCGCAGCACTTCGCGGCGAGGAAGATTACTTGAATTCCGTCGTGGAAAACGTCATTTTGAACCAGCCAGTTCCGCTTGGCACAGGCCTCCCGAAGTTAATCATAAATAGCATGAACAAAAAAGAAAAGGAAAAAGAAAAATAAATTCTGACAGCTTCGCTGATGGACAACGAGGTTTTCCATCTGCCTTTCCTCTCACACTTTCTTTTTAGGAAAAAGAAATCGTGTCCAAAGAAAAATAATAAAATTATAGAATAAGTTTACAAAATTTATTTTGCAATAAAACAGGATGATAATTAAAGGATACAGCCTTGATCAAGTAGCTAACTCATTATTAATAGTTTTAGATAGTTTAAAAAGAGGACGTCCTTATAGAAGAGAAGAAAGTGGGCAATTACATTATTATTCAGGAAGAGAATTAAGCAATGCTATTTATTCTTCTGGTGGAATAACCGTACCACCCCATTCAAAATTTGCGTATTATTTAAAGCAAAGATCTTCAACTAATACATATGGAGATATATTGGATTATCCACATCCACTTGCCATTAGCATATACGAGAATTATAGGCCCCAAATTAATATTTTTGACGTCGGTAAATTATCACAGATAGTTAGCGGACAGGATCCAGAGGTATTAATGATGCGTCTTCCTCCAATGCTGAGGACGCAATATGTTTTGCCGCCTCAAGATCTAAATCCAAGAGAGTTTGAACTACATGAAGGAGATACAGGATACTCTCAAAACCTCCTTCAAGAAGTAGCCGCATTGATGAGACTATCATAAAATTACAAATCATTTCTTATCTTGATGCATCCAACTCAGAAAATAATAAGTTTTAAAAAGTGTTTTCTACACTGATTTTGCATGGAAAAGCTTCGAAACGATCTGTTGGAGAGCAGCGAAAAATTAGTTTTTGGCACTGAAAGAAATCTTAAGCTGTTAAAAAATGACGGGCTTAAAAGAATCTACTTTTCAAGTAATTGTGCAGATAAAATAAAAATGGATATTAAGCATTATGGAAAAAGTGTTGAAATAGTAGAGCTCAACAATGTTAACAATGAAATCGGGGTCATATGCAAGAAGCCATTTTCTATTTCTGTTATAGGTCTGATTAAATGAAAAAAGTTTATGATGCAGAGCTTATAAAATATATGGCGCTATTTGAGAAGATTGGAAATGTTAATATCAAGGATATCTTCCAATACAACGGCATGCTCTGCTGTGTAGTTGATAAAGAAAATGTCAGCAAGCTTGTAGGCCCCCAAGGCATTAGGATCAAAAAAATACAGGACATGATAAAAAAGAAAGTGAAAGTTGTAGGCTATAGCAGCGGCATAAAAGAATTTGTGAAAGATTTTATTTACCCAATTGAAATCATTGATATCGAGGAGAATAATGGGGAGTTGATAATAAGCTGCGAGGACAATAAAACGAAAGGTTTATTAATCGGGCGCGGAAGACAGGGCTTGACTAATCTGCACAATGTTGTGTCAAGATATTTTAAAATTAATAACATAAAGGTAAAATAAAAATTAAAGATGGGAAACAAGGCAAATGGGCTCGGTGCTGGAAAGAAATTAAAAAAAAGAAGAGCGCTAAACCGATTAAGAAACAAGTGGCTTAAAAGACGATTGTACGGATTGAAGATACGATCTGACCCGCTCAGAGGGGCAAGCCAGGCAAAGGCAATTGTTCTCAGCAAAGTTCAGTTAGAAGCAAAGCAGCCTAATTCAGCGATGAGAAAATGCGTAAAAATACAGTTGACAAAAAACGGAAGAAAAATAACTGCTTTCGTTCCGGGAAATCTTGCTTCTAAATTCATAAACGAGCATGATGAAGTCATAATCGAATGCATTGGCGGCGCAATGGGCAAATCAAAAGGCGACATTCCAGGAGTGAGATGGCAGGTAATAAAAGTAAATGACCAAAGTTTGGACGCTCTTGTAAAAGGAAAGATAGAGAAAGGTAGAAGATGAAATGACTAAAGAAGTGACTGTTAAATCTGAAATATATCATCTTAGTGTGGATGCAGAGTTGGACATGGTTGTTTTTGGAGACCTTGAAGCTATGGCTAGAGAATTAGGAAATGAAATGCGAAGCGGCCAGAAATGCTTAATTTTAAGCTCTGTAAGGAAATATGAATATAATGGGGCTGAAAGAATTAAAGAAGTACTTGCGAGTGCTCTTGGTAAAAGAATAAATCAATTTGAATTAAGTGTTTTAGAGCCCGCCGAATCTAGAAATATGTATGAGTTATGGGTGTATAAGAAATGACTGTAAAATTATTTGACAATTGGGATATTTCAGGGATAAAAGTTGAAGACAGGGGAGTTGAAAAATATATCAACCTGAATCAGGTGTATGTTCCAAGAAGCTCTGGAAGAAATGTTAAAATCCAGTTTCATAAAAGCTATTACAGTATAATCGAGAGATTAATGAACAGGCTAATGGTTGTTGGCCATAAAGGAAAAAAGCACAAATACAGCTCAGGCCACAATCTTGGGAAAAGCACAAAAATGTACAAGCTGGTTTTCAAGACTTTAAAATTAATTGAAGAAAGAACGAAAAAAAATCCAGTTGAAGTTCTTGTGAAAGCCATTGAGAATGCAGCTCCTCGAGAGGAGATTACAACAATAGAATATGGCGGGGCAAGGTATCCAAAAGCTGTTGAATGCGCTCCTCAAAGAAGAATTGATCTTGCTTTAAGAAACATTTCTCAAGGAACTTATGCCAACTCATTCGGAAAAAAGAAAAAGGCACATGAAGCATTGGCAGAAGAGATATTGAGCGCATATTCTTTAAACACAAAGAGCAATGCGATTGCAAAAAAGCTGGAATTGGAAAGGCAGGCTGATAGTGCACGATAATTCTAATGGAAAGTCTTGAAGAAAAACTTTCGGGAAAGAATATTTTTGAAGTTATAGATTCTATTGATTATAGCTTACAATTACTAAAACCAGACGGCAAAACCGTGCATAATATTATCACCCTAAGAGCATGTTTAATACAGCAAAAAATTATTGCAAAAATGTTTCGTCTAGAGGAAGCTAATTTCAAGGAATATAAAGCGAGTAAACCAGAACATTATAACCGTGTTCTAAAAGTTTTAACAGAAATCCAATCTAAGTATGGTATAAATTTTTAATCTTTTAATCACTCAATAAGGCACAAGGTTTCATATGAAAACTCTGGAGTACAACATTTTATTTTATTATATAAGCTGGAAGCTTCCACTTATATTTTTTCTCCTCTTGATAATAATGCTTTCGGCATAAATAACTCCATCCGCGCTTCTTATGTTTTCCACCCAACATACTAGGAAAAACCTCAGCATATGCTTTATTTTTGCATATCCCTCCAAAATCACAATGAGGATAAATTTTTTTCTTTAATTTCATTTTTCAAAATTTAATTTTTAATTTTTTATAGCTTTTGGAGGAAATTTATCCAACTGGTTATATAAACTACTTGTCTAAAAAAATAGTTTCCAAACCCCTGAAGAATATTCAAATGAATGGAATGCTTTTTCCTTACAGCGCCCGATAAATTTTTAAATATTATTTTTTTATTTTAGTCAATGGTAACAAGAAGAACGATTAAAACAAGAGATGGAAAAATTATTTCTTTTGATACAAGCAGCCAATACACCACAGTCAAAGAAGGAGGGGTAGTTGGTGAAATGCTGGAAATAAAATATTATGATGAGCAATCAAGAACTACAAGAAGAGAATACATTGATAAAAGGAATATAGAATCTGATGTTAGCGGAGTTGATAGCTGTTTTATCGCAACAGTTGTATACGAAGATGAAAATGCTCCTGAATTTCTGGTCTTGAGAGATTTTAGAGTTAATTCTGAGGAGCAATGGATTAATGAATTTAAAAAACAGGAAATTGTTAAATCTGCCCAGTTGAATTATGTATATGGGACATTACCGGTTACTAGCTGTCCAGATAATTGTAATTGCGACGAGCTTGGAAATGTTGTCAGCTGTAGTACAACAGTAACCCCTGTCAATCCAGTAGCATCAACGCCTTCATCAGGTAGCGCAGGCAGTGGTGGAGGAGGCTCTGGATTTTCTGGAGGGGGATCTGTTGAGAGAAGAGAGAAGACGGCTGAAGAAGAAAGATATGAGAGTTGCGATTATCCTATAATTACTGCAAATTCATTTGTTTACAATGAGGAAGATAAAATCTATTTTAAAGTTGCCTGCAATAACGGTGGCTATTTTATTGGTAACAACGTGGAAATTTATTTTATTAACGAGGATTATCTTCCTCCTTCAAATTCAAATGATTTATTAAGAGACCATGGAGCAGCTGCTGCAGATCTTGATGATGAATTTTATGATTTATTAGTTAAAATTGATCCTTCTGATCATCCAAAAGTGTTCCAAAGGAGCGGGGTATACACAACCTATCTATGTGAAGATGATTGCGAAAGAAGATATGCAGGGCCATTTTTTAAATTTTATAAGAGAAATGATTGCCCTTCTAGTTGCTCTTGTGATGAAAACAGTTTCTACTGCGGATTAAAAGAGACTGAATTCTGTACAGAGCGTGATTGTATCAGAAGTGTTAGGGGCTGTATTTGTTTGCCATCTCTTGATGCTGAGTTAGAGAATAGGGCGAAGTTTAATAATGAATTAGGAAATCCCCGCAAAGTTATCTATTATCCAAATCCATCATCTAAAGGTATTGAGATGCCTGAAGAATCTGAAAATACTTTTGTAACTCCTGCTTCTGGAGAGAATTTTGCCAAGAAATGCTTTGGCTGTTTGCTAGGAGAAAGCTGTGTTCCTATTGGTACTCGCAATAAAGAGGAGTTTTGTAATTTTGAATATCACTGGGTTTCTCAGAAACAAAATGAAATTAGTTGTGACAACAATTATGAATGTGCATCTAATTTTTGCAGTAATGGGTTGTGTTATGATATCTCAGCAGAGTTAAAAGAAACAAGAAGCATACTCGAAACTATCCTTCAATGGATTAAAGATATTTTTTCTTAAAATAATTATCTTATCCTGACCGCTTCCAAATTCTTCGGAGCAACAGTTTCTATTTTGTTTAATTTGTGCAGGCTGGAAGCTAAATCCAAGCAACGCGAAGATTCCCCATGCACAACTATTATTTTTTTCGGCCTTGGATCTAAATTGTATACAAACCTCGTCAATTCATTCCTTGAAGAATGCCCAGACAGGCCTTCAATTGTATAGACTTCCATCTTGACTTCAACGTTTTCTCTTTTTCCATTTGATTCCATCACAAATGTCCTCTCCCCCGATTGCACTCTCCTTCCCATGCTCCCCTCTCCTTGATATGAGACGAACACCAGGGAATTTCTTGGATTGTCAGCAAGCTCTCTGAAGTATTCAACAGATGCCCCTCCTTGAAGCATTCCAGAAGTAGCCAATATAATGCAGGATCCAGTTTCTTCTATTATCTGCTGCCTTTCTTTTGCAGATGCAACTTGCTTGAATATGGGAGATAAAAATGGATTGCTGTCATGATGGTATATTGCTTTCTTAACTTGGTTATTCAGGAAATCCGGATATGCAGTATGTATTGCAGTTACATCCCATACCATCCCCTGCACAAAAACAGGGACTTCAGGAATGATCTTTTTCCTGACTAGCTCCTCGACAATAAGCATCATTTCTTGCGCCCTTCCAACCCCAAGCACTGGGATCAGCACTTTTCCCTTTCTTTCAACTGTGTTTTTGATTATCTCAACTAATTGTTTTTCACACTCTTCTCTTGTAGGCTGCACATTATCCTTGCCACCATAAGTTGATTCAAGAGTCATTGTTTCCAGTCTCGGAAACTTTGTTACAGCCGCTTCAAGTAACTTAGTTCTTGCATATTTTGTATCGCCGGAATAAAGAAAATTATGCAAACCATTGCCAATATGCAGATGCACCATCGCGCTTCCCAATGTATGCCCGGCATTATAAAAAGTAATTCTAATATCGGGAGTTATATCACATACCTCTTCATAGTCGAGCCAAATAGAATGCTTAACCATCTCCTTGACATCTGCTGCAGTATAAAGTGCTTTCTTCGCTTCTTTGAATGTAACTCCGATGTAATCCAAGGATAGCAAGGCAGCTATATCTCTAGTTGGAAGTGTCCAGTAAACAGGACCTCGATATCCCATCTTAAACAATAAAGGAACTAAGCCGCAATGGTCAAGATGAGGATGGGAAATTATAACCGCATCTAGTGCATTTATATTAAACTCAGGGCTTTCAAAATAAGGATAAGCATCTTTTCCAGAGGCAGCTATATTCACTCCGCAGTCCAGCAAAACCCTTGACTCAGGAGTTTGCAAATAAAGACAAGATCTTCCAACCTGCCTGGCCCCTCCCAAAAAAGAAACTCTGATCCATTCCTCCCTTTTCTCGCTCACCCAGTTGGCATAAATTCTTTCTCCAACTTTATGAAGAAAGTTTCTCCTATAGTCATTGTTCTCATACAAAACTTTCCTTATGTTTTCAATCATCACAGATCTTATTGCAGGTATTCTTTTCACCAACGGCGTCCATAAAGTCTTGTGCTTAATCTCTCTCAAAACTTCCCCTGCCTTTCCTATTACTAGCCCAGGCTTCTCAGCTTCAATAACCACCTGCGATCTTTGAGGATCAAAAAGGATGTTTACATTTCCAGCCTCTTCTCCAGCCAGGATTTTCAAAATTTCTTCCTGAGCTTTTTCCTGATCCAATGTCATGGAGGGGTCTATTCTTACTTCTATTCTTTTCTTGATCTTATTCACTATCTCTTTTATCACTCCATTATTATCCAAGAAGAACTCCCTATTTTTAGTATACAGGACTATATTTGCACCTTCAAACAGAGCAAGTGAAATCTCAACCTTTTCCGGAATATCTTTAAGTATCTCTTTTAATATTTCTGCCATTTTCTATATCTATAAAGAAGCATTTAGACCACTATCAGATTGTAATTTTATTCTGTATCTCTTTTGTAAGAACAGTTTTTATCCCTTGGTTTGTAATCGCAATCACATCAATCCCGTCGCCGGAGTTCATATCTCTCTGGATAGCTGCATTTATGCCTTTAACTACTAATTTAACCCCCTCTTCAATGCTAATATTTTCACTGTATAAAGTCTCAAGGACGCCATATGCCATGACGCTTCCTGATCCAGAAGACAAGAAATCCTTGCATTCAGACAAGCTGCCGTCAGGATAAACATCATATATATGAAACCCTTTGCTGTCTTTTCCAGCAAGAATGAAATGTGAAATACCTGGGATCATTGAAGGCCTTCTTATATTTTGGTAAACAATGCCGGAAAGCAGGTTAGCTGCTTCTTTAACTGTAACTTGTTTGCCTTTCCTAATCTCCATCAGCCTTAGCTCTGCTGAAATAAGCTTTGTGATAAGCTGTGCGTCTGAGGCAGTCCCAGCCATTGTCAAGGCTATAAAGTCAGTTATTTTATAGACTTTTTGCGCTCTCTTGTCTACAATTATCCCAGCACCAGCCCTTTTATCAGCAGCCAGCACAATCCCGTCTTTGCACTTAACGCCTATCGTTGTAGTGCCTGTCTTCATGTAATTTTCTTCCATTTCGATCACAGAAACCTATCATTTTAGAATGCTCAAGGTATTTATAAATTTTATGGATAAGGTTTAAATATAAGTTATACCAATTCCAAATATCTATTTTTTATTGTCTCTGATTTCCATGAAGAGATGGGTTCTGGAAGGTTTTAGTCACCTCTTTCCTTTCAGAATCCTTTTGTGATTTTTATTTAACCGCTTCGCTGATAAGACACCTGCGGTTTCTTATGAAAACTTCCCCTCTTCCTTTTTCTTTCAGAAAGAAAAATCAAGTCCAAAAAGAAACATTTTAGGCTTCACTTATTTTATAAAAAAGAAAAGTACTGCTTGGAAATTAGGATAATATTATTAAAAAACAACGAGTTTCTAACGAAAGAAGCTAATAGTGATTAGCTTTAAGAAAAGTATATGAATAGTATTACATTTAAATATCATGAAGGGAGTTAGATTTTTAAATAATTCAATATACCTATTTTTAAATGAAGCTTCCAAAGGTGGTTGAAGGAAAAGACATTATCAAGATTCTTGTTGAAAATAAATATTACTGTTGTTTTGCCATTAACCACAATCACCACAATCGGTGTTTATAAGAAAATTTCTAGGAAAACTGGAATTCCTGTTGAAGAATTTTTATAGAAAGACTTTGGTTACCATTGGCATTTCAAATTTTTCTTCGCTTGTTTGCGTAAGCTCTTTTCTCTCTTGGGGAAAACTTTCTAGATGAAATTTTGCCCCCTCGATAAAATTACCAATAGCTTCATCAATAGTTTTTCCTTCAACAAAAACATTTATATCAGGGCTAGTTGCTATAAAGACGTCACACCCATTTGAAACTTTTTCTCTTTCAATTACAATATTTAAACCAATTTCCATTGACATAATTACATCTAATATATTACATTTTTTAAATGTTTGCTTTCACTTCCACAACGATTTCCAAGAAAGGAAGGCAGATGGAAAGCGCAGGTGTCCATAATTGTCAAATTCTTTTTTCTTTTCACATTTCACAGGATCTTTATCTCTCTTACTTTCTCCCTAATGTACATATCTTTTTCAACTAATTCTTTCAAAAAATGATTAACATTGGTATGCATTCTTTTCAATTCAACATAAACCCTGAACCCGTCGTTTTTAATTTTATAATGTGAATATTTTTTCCTGAATTCTTCCAAGTGTTTGTTTTCTTTCACAGGAGGGCCATAATGCTTTTTTTCCTGAGGCAAGTTTTTATTTTTTACAAAGTACCAGAAGTAAGCTTCTTTATCATCCCAATGCCAGTCATGCTCTATAACTTCATAGCCTTCTTCTTTTAATTTTCTATGGATATATTCCATGCACTTTATTAATTTAGCTCCGACAATGTCTTCCTTACCCTTCAATGGAATTATTCTTAAGATAGATGCGGATTTTATTCTCTCTAAATCAAATTTCTTCTGCTTGAAAAATTCTGGAGATGGGTTGTGCAGAAAATCTCTTGCAAGCTTCACAAACTCATCAAATTTTTTTTCGGATAAGGCAGCAGCTGTATTTCTATCCGGCTGCACTGGATCAATAACAATAATCGGAGAAAGTTTTGATTTATTTAATTTTTCAACTCCATGAGCTTTAACATCAATTCTAATTCCGGGTTTCCAGCGAGAAGCAGCTTTCATCAGATTTTCAAATGAATTATGGGCAATTATCAGTATTTCAAGAGTGTAGCCTGAAAATCCTCTAATGTAAGATTCAGCTCCGTAAAGCTTGTTGGCCTTGCAGAAAGCTTTTGCTAATCTTATCTCATCAGCAAGATGCTGGTATTTTTTTACGAATTCTGTATGAAGAGGGGAAATATCGGTTATATTCTCAGCATCGCCTGTTTTTCTTATCTTCAAGATGGGAATGGCTTCAAATGTAAAAGGATCCTGCCTTATCTGAAAATAATCGCGAGAGCCGTGAATTTTATGCAGTCCAGTTATTTTTGACGTAGACTTAAAAACCAATTTTAATTTTGTATGCAGAATCTCGGAGATGTCTTTATTTTTGTATTTTTCTTTTTCAAACTGCACGAATATGTCTATATCATAATCGCCTTTTAGAAAAGTATCTTTCGCTACAGAGCCTCCCACAATGGCTTTTGCATTTTTTAATTCGCTGTTCAATTTTTTTATGAAATGCTCTGCTGCTTTCTTTAAAACATTTGATTCTTCTTTGCCTGGAACTATTTCATTTAACACCGATTGCATATTCTTTTAAAGTTTTTTTCTTTAAAATAGTTTATGCTATTGCAACCATGATAAATAAAACAGATTGTTACTTTATAGTAAGTAATATAATAAGGTTTATAAACTGAAAAAAAGGTGTTTTTAACATGTCACTTTTAGAAGATAGGTTGCTGAGGATCTTAGAATTAAGAAGGCTGGGAAAAGATGAGCAAGACATAGCTTTTGCTTTAGATTTATCCACTGAGATTATAAAAGATTATGAAGCTGGAGTTTATGAAGAGATAAGAAAAAATCCCCATAACAGCACAGCATTATTAGCAGAAAATTTAGGGCTTTCTACTTTGGTTGTTGAGCTGTATAAGAATTATCTTGCTTCGAATATCCAGGGAACACATAAAAAATATTTGGATGAAAAAAGGTTAGAAGGAAAAGAGGGCCAGCTTGAAACTATTAACCCCTTGATAGGAAAAGAAAAAAGCAGGTTAAACCTTAGAAGAGGCAGACCCCCTATTGGCAATTTAAATCCCTTGCCGATAGGCTTGAATTAGAACTTCCAGACTTCAGAAAGTTAAAAATCCAGAAAGATATACAAGAGATTAACCAAGCCTTAGATTATGGATTTAGTAGGTTAAATGAACTATCCGAAGTCACTGGAATACCCTACCAAGACATATGCTCATATAAAAAAAGGGGATTAATTAAACTACCAAAAGAAAAAACAAGCACCAAACCTACAAAAAGATTCAGACACGGAAAGGTAGCGGAACATAAAGATTTAGTTGACAAGATGATTGCAGAAGGAAATTCACAATTTGATATTGCAAGGAAAATTCAAGAAATTTCTGGGCAAAGGATTCATAGACAGTTGGTTGGGCAATACATTAAAGGAACCAAGCGACATGAGAAGTGGAATAGGAAAAAAAGATTAGAACCAAAGATAATAGAAGCTAATGAAAAAGTTGTTGAACAGGATTTAGTCAATACACTCTATAATGTAACAATTAAAAGAGCTGAAGAAAAAGGATATGGAGAAGCTATCCGGTACTATGTAGATAAAGGGAACCGTGTAGGTCAATTAAAAAAATTAGTTAAACTTGTTAGGACATATAAAAACGCTCGGGATAAAGGCAAGAGATTAAGCTATCAAAGACTTGCAGACCGCTCTGGATTCAAAAGCGCAAACGATGTAATAGATTATCTAAAAAACATGAATTTTCAATCTCTTTGCTGGACAAAGAATTACTTAACCCCACCTGAGAAAAATACGATTAAAAAAATATCAAAGTTAGGACTCAATTCAACGGATATTGGTTATTTTCTAGATAGAAAACCAGTTACAATATATTTTAATCTTAAAAGGTTAGGAAAAAATTCAAAAAAAAGAGGAATGTCAGAACTAAGGCACGAGAAGGGACATTATAACCTATCCTATAGAGAAGCCTCACAAATCTATGGATTCACAGATGAGATGAATACAACTCCTGAAGAAATTGCTCAGGCACTAAACAAGCCTATTGAAATTGTCGAAACTGCGTTAAATTACAGGAAAAATATTGAGCCAAAATTAACAATGGCTCTGAAGATTTTATTTCCAAAAGAAAGAATTAATAAGCCTTACAGATAGATTTAATCATAAACTCTGGGTCTTTTATCAATTTTTGTAATCAAGATAACTTTCTCATGATCTTTAATTTTGTACAAAGCCCGATAATCTCCAATTCTATAACGAAAAATCTTTTCTCCTGACTCGTCTCTTCCAATAAACTTAGCATCAGAAGGAACTGGCTCGCCCATTAACATTTCTATTCTTTTAAAAATCCTTACAAGAATATGCTTGTCAAGCCCTTCAAAAACTTCCTTGCATTATCAGAATATTCAATAGAATACATCACAAACCTAACTCTTTTTTTAGCTTAGTGTGAGGGATGGTCTTTCTCTCTTTAAATTCTCTTTCTGCTTGCTTTAAAGACTCTGCATCATCTTCGGTTAAAGTAATATCTTCAATATGCTCTCTAATAAAACTCATATCTGCCTGAAGCTTTGCTAATCTAAGCATTATATCTTTTGCATTTATTAGTGCCGTTTCCATAAAATAAAATGAAGCAAATAACTTATATAAATCTTTTGTTGAATATCAAATACAATAATTATCTTCCAAGAATTCAGCCATATCTATATTATCCGCTGCCCTGTAAGCCTCTGCAGCAAGCTTATGGTTCAGTGCTTTCATGCATAACACTGCAACATTATTTAGCCTTTCTTTGTCTTTTGTCGGAATGAAGCATAATGCAGCCAGCTCAGCTTTATTCTGCATCAAAAGTTCATCTCCCATCTCCTTTAGCTTATCAAAATTACTTGTTTTCTCAAGGATAGTTACAGCCTCAGGAACTTTGTTAAGTTTGTATAGTTTTTCGCCTACAAAATTCCAGATCTGATTTTCTTTGCTAATATCAAGCATGGACAAGTCTACTGAGTTTATCCCTTCTTTAAGGATTTTTGCAACAATTGGATGCTCCATTCAATTATGTAAAACAATAATATTAAAAAAGATTTGTATAGGAGAATAAAAACTAAGCAATCATTGGCTTAACTAATTCCCTAGCCTTCTGATTAGTTATATCCCAATAAAATTGAACAAATCTCTCGACTAAAGGATTATTCCTGTTTAATTTGTACATTTTATTTCTTCCGCTAATTCTTGTTTCAATTACAATCTTTCTCTTCTCTAAACCCTTAATTAATATCTTTAAAGTTGAATATCCAACTCCAGAATTTTCAGCGATATCTGCTATAGAATAATCAAAATCACTAAATACAGTAAGGAAATCTAAAACTTTGTTAATAGGACCATCTCCAAAAGTTTTCAAAAATACAGATTTGCTTATCATATTAGCTAAACCCCCATTAGCTTTAGAAATCACTCCCTTTTCATTCATATCCTATACACCCCTTAAATGCAATTGAAATCACCCTCTTTGGATTACCATCATTAAAACATAACCAATATATAAGCCTTTCGTCAAATGACTATATAGATTATTTAATAGCCCATATAGGCTATGATTATAGAAAGATATATAAATAATAATTAATCCAAACTGTCTTAGAGAAGCCCTTTCTTTTTAAGGGGTGATGAAAAATAGAATTAAACAACATTGAAATAGCTGTTTTGAAGGTAATGCATTCAAGACTTGTGTATGGAAGACATCATAAACATCTTGATACAATTGTAAGATCTGGATTTCCATCGCATCTTCGCGGAGAAGTAAAAGATGCAATATTTTCATTAATAAAGAAAGGCTTTATTCTATGGTATCATAAAGCAGATGAATCAATTCAATTGAACAAAGAGAGATACAAAGAAATTGAGCAACTAGTTAAAGGTACGAATAATGGATAAGCTTCGTTTTGGAACAGCTGGAAAACCAACAACAAATGGGGACACTGCCAAGGCATTAAAAACAAAAATTTTATATATTAGTAATTATTACTAAATGTTACTAAAATGTCCGAATTGAAAACTATAAAAATAAGAGTGGAAATTCATAGTAAATTAATGAAATTGGGTAAGAAAGGAGAGAGTTTTTCAGATATAATTGATAGGTTAATTGAGGGATATAAAGAAGATGAAGGAAATTAATTTGTTGGACTTTGTAGAAGGAGACTGGTATGTTAAGTTAGATGATAAACTAATCAAAGATCTGATTAACGGGTCTATTAATAAGTTGGGTAGTAGGAAGAATCTATCTAAATATTTAAGGATTAACGATAGTGCAATAAGTAGATGGTTAGGAAGAGATAAAAATAGAGATACAATGCCAAGTTATGATAATGTTAAAAAGTTATCTAGACTGAATAAGATTCCTCTAAGAGAGATTAAAAAGAAAATTTTAGGAATTAAATCAACTAGTGAGTCTAATTTTTTAAGTATTACGAAGTTAAAATTAAGTCCCGAGTTAGTAAGAAGTATTTCTTTTATTATCGGTGATGGGGACTTAGGGAGAACACACGTACGGTTTTCTAATAGTGATAAATTATCTGTTAAAAGCGTTTTGACTGATCTTATAAATTCTTTTAATCTAAAGGTAAAGCCTTATTTTACCTTAACTTATCCAAGACACTTCAATCAAAATGAAGTCAAGGATTCAATAAAAGAATGGGAATTAGAATTGGGATATAAAATTAATAGAGTATATGAAAAACATATTACAAGTATTCTCGGAATTCCATTTAAATCTAAAAAAGAGTTTGTTGAGGTTTCATTTTTTTCACTAACTTTGCCCTTGATAATTAAAAAAATATTACCAATAGTCAAGCAGGAGTCATTAAGAAATAAATTTCTTGGTATCGGATACTTACAAGGGATTTATTCTTCAGAAGGAAGTATCAGTTATAGAAAAGAGAATCAGATGAGGATGATACAGTTGAGTATGAAAAACAATGAGGAGGTTGCATATGTGAGTAAATTATTGGACTTCCTAAAAATTAGAAATTCTGGTGTGAAATTTTTTGAAAAAAGTAATTCGTGGTATATTACTATAAGTGGGAGAGAGAATATTGAGAGGAGTTTTGATATAGACATTTTTGGTATCAACTCTGGAAGAAAATTAAAGTTAGAAGAAGTGATAAAAGGTTATCAAAGATATCAAGTTTCTCCATTGAATAAAGATGTAAGATATCTACAAATTATTAAGATAATAGACAGGGATATCTTTGATTCTTTTGAAATCTCTAAAAAGTTAAATATGTCTCTTATAAGGACACAAATATTATTGAAAAAAGGGTTTGACGACGGTGTGTGGGATAGAACCTGGAACGGTAGTAAATTTTTATATGAAAAAAATCGATAGACTGAGATTTGGAACAGCAGGTATTCCTGTTTCAAGTAAAGGGGATACAATTCAAGGAATAGAGGATGTAAGGAAATTAAACTTAGACTCTATGGAATTAGAGTTTGTACATTCCATTAATGTTAAAGAAAATAAAACTGGTTTAGTCAAAGAAGTAGCAAAGAAAAAGGATATAATTCTTACCGCTCACGGCTCTTATTACATCAATTTAAATTCAGATGATAAGAAGAAAATAGAAGCATCTAAAAGAAGAATAATTGATGCAGCAAGAATACTATCTTTATGCAATGGGCATTCTATCTGCTATCATGCTGGCTTTTATGGAAATCAACACCCTGAAAAAGTATATTTGAAAATAAAGGAAGAAATAAAAAATCTCGTCAAACATGTACGGGAATTTGATAAAGATTTATGGATCAGTCCTGAAGTAAGCGGAAAAGTTTCTCAGTTTGGAAGTGTGGATGAATTAATAAAATTAAGCAATGATATTGAACAAGTGATGCCTTGTATAGATTTTAGCCACAATTTTTCAAGATCAATTGGTAAAGCAAACAAATTAGAGGATTTTAGAGAAATTTTAAACAAAATAAAAGATAATCTTGGAAAAGAATACTTAGAAAGAATGCACATCCATGTTGCAGGCATTGAATATGGAGAAAAAGGAGAGAAGAATCATCTTTTATTAAGCGAAAGTAAATTCAATTACAAAGACTTAATGAAGGCCTTAAAAGAATTTAAAGTAAAGGGTGTTTTAATTTGCGAAAGCCCAAATATTGAGGGAGATGCTCTGTTAATGAAAGATTATTACGAGAAAGTTTGATCAGCAAGCCATCTTCTAATCTTCATTTTTCTCAAATATCTCTTATGAAGCTTTATGCTTCCTTTGATTATCTTGTTCGATCTTTTTCTGGTTTTCACATCAATTTTATCAGAAGTAAACGGGTTCACAAAATCTCCCTTTCCAACATAAGGCTCAGGCAGTGAATATTTTCTAAAGAGAGCATTCATATAGTCTTCAAATCCATAGTAAAAGTCGAGTCTTCTTCGCAGCTCAGGCATAATTGCTTCTCCAAATCTTTTAATTTCAGAATAATAAGGATATATTGAATCTCCAGCAATTGATAACATTTCGCTTAAATTCGCCCAGTCAGCTAAACCATCGACGTCCTCAATGGTGGCAGGATCATCATTATCTGCCTTAAGCAAAAATCTCAATCCGGTTCTGTTTTCAACAGCTCTGTAAATTGCTTTTGGGTTAACTGGAAATGGCTTGCCGTTTTTTCTCAATACATGCCGCAGCATTTGTAAATTATATATCATGCCAAAATCTTTTAAGGTTGAAAATCCGGTTATAGGATCAGGAAACAGAATGTCAAAAATTTTTTCTTTCCTGCTTTTGCCTTTATTTCCATGGGCCTTTCTGCTGTCATAAACCATATCCCATATCGGCTCTTCCAATCCAAGATTTTCTGAAAGCTCGTTAATCTTTCTAATATTTGCAAGTAAAATCTGCGGTTCTTTGAAAAGAAGGTATCTCCCTCTGTAGAATATTTTAGCATGATGTTTCCTAGGCCAGCATCTCCCAGTTTTCCTTCTTGTATTCACATCTGCAATTAAATCAGATTTTCCAATATCCCTATCAACTAGAATCCTGTCAAAATCATATTTCAAAGGGGTATCTCCCATTAAAATTAAAACAAGCTCGTCACTTTCTGGAGATAAGCTTTTCATTCCATTTTCAATAGTTTTGGAAAATTTCCACTCTTTGCCTTCTGAACTGTAAGTTATTTTACTATCATTGAAATAATCTTTTAAGAATTCTGCATTAGTTCTAGTAGTTTCATCACCTACAACAGCTATGTTTTCCAGCTCGCTTCTGGAAGTATTCAGCATAGCAAAGCTTATCATGGGTACAGAAGAATTCATCAATCCCCCAATAGGCATTGGGAAATTAAACTTTGTAACTTTATGCTGGTTTCTGTTTCTTAAAAATAAGTGTGTAGGAAGGTAATAGCCGCTCTTCACTTCTTTTTCATACTGCCTTCTTACTTTCTCTTCAAAGTTTCCATCGTCATCATAGCTTGCAGTTATTATTGCCTTAGTTATTCTTTCCTGCATAATTTAGTTTAGCCAAAATAGTTTTTAAGCTTTTTTATCCTAAGGCTTTTTTATTTTTGCTATAAAGAAACCTTCGCTGTTATTATCCTGCGGCCATATCCTCAAGCATTTTTTAATTTCAGAATTGTATTTTTTCCCTTCAAATTCTAGAACCGGAGTAGAAGATTTTAAGTTTTGAAGAGACGCTTTTTCAAGTCTGGCATCTGTCTTTTCCAGAAGACAATCTACAACGTTCTCATTTTCCTCAGGCTCCAATGAGCATGTTGAGTAAACTAAACTTCCTCCTCTTTTCAGCAGAGAATATGCTTTCAGGATCATCCTTTTCTGTTGATAACTTAGCTTCTTAATCATTCCCGTATTGTAGATTTTTAAGGTGTCAGGAGATTTTTGTAGAGTGCCTGTGCCAGAACAGGGAGCATCTAAAAGAATCTTGTCAAATTTTACATCTGGAAAAAATTCCCCTTTGTAAATTGTTATTATTGTATTTGAAACTCCGCATCTTTGAAGATTCATTGAAAGGGCCTTTATCCTATCCCATTTAATGTCATTGGCAATTATTGCCCCTCTGTTTTTCATTAAGGAAGCTAGCTGTGTAGTCTTTGAACCTGGGGCTGCAGACATATCCAAAACCAAATCCTCTTCTTCTGGATCTAAAATTAATGCTGGGATCATTGAGGCAGCTTCCTGCACATAAAAATATCCGAGAAAATGTTCTCTCAGATTTCCAACTGCGGTTTCTCTCCTTTCAATGTAGAACCCTTCATCACACCATGGAACATTCTTCAGTCCGGAAATTTTAGACTCTAATTTTTTTACAGAAATCTTTATTGTGTTGACACGAATTGATTTTCTGGCTGGCTGGCTTATCGCTTCCTGGAATTCCTTAAAGTCAGTAAGCCCGGTATACCTTTCAATAAATTTTTCCTTGAATTCCATGGGGTTATTGCTCTTCAAATTTTTTATACTTAATATTGTTATAGATAAACAGCAGAATTCTTAAAGCTATTTCTAATAGCACTATAAAAAATAAATAATAAACTATTGTCTTCCACATCAGGGGGATGGATTTTACTGCCAATAGTGCAGACTCAAGAGAAAAATAAGAAAGCCCAACGACTAAAAATATACCTAATAATGTTAATGGAAGAGTTTTTGCTATCTCTCTAGCCAATTCTTCACTGTAATAAGAAGCGATTCTTGTAGTTGCAACTATTGCCATCGAAAATAAAAATAATACGCTAGTCGACTGATTTTCCGACATGAAAATAAGCAACATTGAAAAGAAAATGAACCAGATAAAGGTTAACAGCGGGAAAATAATTATATGTTCAAGGATATAGAACAGGAATACAATCCCTTCCTTCATATCCTCCCATCTTGACCTGCTATATTCAGCAAGATTCAGCTTGAAAATATCCCTCTTAGCTATGAACTTATAGAACTTGAAAATAAAAATAGAATAAATGACCATCCCAATTACAAATACAACCAAGGGCTTAGCGACTCGGATTGCTTCTTCAATAGACAAGGAACTTTTCACTAAACCAAGCATAGATTGAAATGTCACACTAACAAAAATAATCTCCATCAATATAAATTTTGCGCTTATTACTCTTGAAAGTTATAAAAATTTAAATAAAAAATATGAAGCATTGTCCAACCCCTCTTAGCTTAAGTCCATGGATAAGCTTATTAAATTGCCTTATATGTCTTCTATTAGTGATAATTATGGATCTAACCAAAAATTTTCCGAGAAGCCCTTATGACATGCTTGTAGGAATTGTGATGCTTCCAAGAACAATTGACAAGTGCAGAGCGACTATTGCTGGAACTAATGGAGAATATCACTATGGTTGTCCAATGGACGCTCCTGTTTTAAAATTTCTAGATGTATCAAAAGAAGAATTTATGAAAAAGGTCAAAGAGTTAAAAACTGACGATGCTATTGAAAAATTGGTCAATGGTAAATTAGCTGCTAAAAATAAAAAAGATATTGCGAAGTTCAACAATGAAATGAGGCACATGAAGCCGAATGATGAATCAAGCAGAAAATGGCTTGAGTCTGAGAAAAATAGACTCGGAAGAAATGACTACTTCACTTACTTTGACAATCTAGATGCGGATGAAGGCAGGTTTTGATTAGATTTAAATATTATCTTTGATTACTACAGCTTATGTTGTTGAAAAGGCTGATGAAAAGAAAACTGCTTTTTATTTCTTTACTAATTGCAATTACACTAATTACAGTTTTCTTAGGAGCAAAATTTTATCTTCTAATAAATTTCCTTTCAGGAAACGACACAGTAATTAAAGTAAGCTCAGATAAGGAATATTTATTTTTGAGGCATGGTCAACAAGGTGAAATAAGCCTGGAGGCAAAGGTAACAACAAATCCCTTTTGCTCAGCATCATGCAATGTTAAATTGCTAGACCTTGAAAAGATGGATCTCATCGACTCTGATGATTTTTCTTTAAAACCCGGCAATCCATTCAAGAAATCCTATATAATCTTAGCTGATAAACTTGGAAGCGGCAAGAAGTTCTATAGGTTTGATGTTGAATGCACAAGCGCAGGCGGGCTTTTATGCCACAGCGACAGGGAGCCAACAATAAGAAATTTATTAATAACTTCGGAATATGGGTTAAATGAAGTTGAAGGGGAAAACAAAAAAGAATTCGAAGAAAAAGCCAGAAGCCTTGTAAAAGAAATTAATGAAATTGAGCATGAATTATCTCTCTTAAAAGATGCTGTAAATAAGCTAAATCAAACAGTTGTTGCAGAATATGATTTTGAATTTGATTTGGAAGATCTTTTATACGATATTAAAGTTCTTGCAATTAGCGAATATTATTATACAGAGCTAGATTCGTTAGCAGAGTCGGAAATGAGTTTTAGCAATGTTAAAGAAAAAGTTCCAGATATTAATATTAGTGTCAGCCAGGATGTTTCTGTCTATAACTCATTGATTGAAGATTTGGAATTTTCAGAAAGCAAATTAAGCAATCTAACAAACTTGACTTTTCCTATAGGCGATGCAATAAGAATAAATTTGTTTATTGGCGAGTTTAATTCTGTCGCCAAAGCATTCGAGGAAAGGGATCATCTTGAAAACAAGTCTTTTTTGGTTAAATTTTTTAGAGACAGGCTGGAGAAAAGTGTATTCTTAGAAGAAGAAAATGGAACTAAGGTTGATGCAGTCATAGAAAAAATAAAATTTCAGAAAATTGAGTTTATGAATATCCCCCCAGACGAAATTAAAATTGAGTTTGCAGACATAATCAAAAAATGCACAATAAATAATGTAACAAGCCAATGCAGCGATGGGGAAAATCCGGTTGTCTTTTTGCACGGGCATTCTGTTACAAAAGATGCTCCATTGGAATATAGCCTGGAAGGCTTTGGTTTTCTGCAGAAAAAATTAGACGAAGAGGGATACATAAACGCTGGAGCAATTACCCTATATGCGGGAAAAAATGTCCCTGCAGGGATATGGAACGTTCATACTCCCTTATCCATAAGAGCAAGCTATTACTTTGATTTTTTTGAAGAGCCTGAAAATTACCGTGTTGTACTGGCAAAAAGCGAGAATATAGACACATATGCAGTCAGATTAAAAGAAGTTTTTGATAATATAAGGTACAGAACAGGTAGGGATAAAATAAATGTGATAGCATTCAGCATGGGCGGCTTAGTTATCAGAAGGCATATGCAGCTGTTTGGGAGTGAAGGGTTTGACAAAGTCATCTTAATAGGGGTGCCAAATAAAGGAATTAGCGGTGATGTCTCTACACTATGCCCATTAATCGGTGGAGAAAAAAGAGAATGCGAAGACATGAATTCAAATAGTTTGTTTATGCAGAAATTAAACCGTGATGAACTTCCAGATAATATCTATAATATTTATGGAACAGGATGTGAAATGGCTGAAGGTATTGGTGACGGGATTGTGTTGGAAGAAAAGGCAAAATTAGATATTGAGAAAAACTTTGTTATCAATGGAATTTGCAGAGGAAAATTCCAGCCGCTGCATTTAGATTTATTAAAAATAGATATGTATCCAGAAATTTATGAAACAATCAAAAATATACTAGAAGAAAAATCAGTTTAAACTTTTTAAATAATGTGAATAAAATTGCGATTACCTGGGTTGTTAAGTTGTCTGGATATGGAATAATGGTTTTTCAACATACTCTTTATTTTATATCTTAGATTATAAGAATCTTTAATAATCTTCTAAATACTTCTATTCTATGGGTTTTTGGGAAAAAATTAACCAATTTCATAAAGAAGTGACCATTAGGGTAATGGTAATTATGCAGTAGAATCTGAAAATTTAGAAGCAGAAGTCGAAGATAAAAAATTGATAATTGAGAAGGATTAATGAAAAAAATAATTTTATTTTGGATCTTATTTGTTGTTTTAATTAGTGGTTGTTCTCAACAGCAAGTATCACAAATTAAAAATCCTCAAATTTCTTTAACTTTAGAGAAAAAAGAAGAAGTTTGTAAGGATATTCAAGCATATCTTGATTATTGTTATATGACCAGAATTAACGCTGAAACTTGTGGAGAACAAATTGTTGAAAAAACTATGAGAATCTATGAATTAACTGCCAATCAAGTTATAGAAGTATTAAATTATTGTGATAATAGGAGTTAAGATGGAAGAATACATTAATCCCATATTCCAAAAAGAGAAAGAAAAATTTGAAGAAATGAAAAAAGAAGCTAAGAAGCGGCTTGATAAAGAGATTAATAGTCTAAAAATATCTAAATTTGATAAAGGGATAAGAGAAGAGATTAGGAGGTTATTAAGAGATAAAAAACTTGTTCTAAAAATGATTGAATTAGACTTTCAAAAGCTTAGGCAAGTTAATCTTCCTAAAAGACTTAAATCTTTAGATAGAATAGACTCTCAAATGAGATATTATATAAGTCTAGGACAAGTAATGAAACAGAATAGAACAAATTGTTTACTTGCCTTTATAGCCTTAATGAACCTTATATTCGTTGGTATCCAGATATATTTTGGATATTTAGCATTTAAAACAGGAGGCACTTAATTTTTTTAGATGATTATATCCAAAAGACTTACCAACTCACGGTTGCTAAATGCTTATAAATAGGAAATTTTAAATCCCCCCCATGTTGAATGCTCATATTTTACTTGAAAGAAGAGGAGAAACTATTTTAGAAGGCCTTATCGAATTTGAGGATTTTGGCGAGCCGTTGAATCTTTACTTGGATGTCTTAGAAGAATTTGAAACCGTTAAAGGCCACTACGATGGGCTTATAGGATCTTTTCGTAGAACTTTAGTAGCTGCAGATAAAGAATCTTTATTTAATTGCATTAGGACTTTAAGAGATATAGCTAATCACCCTTCAGTTATTTCTCAATCTCGCTTGGGCAGTTTAGTTGATGATGAGAACTTAATATCTTATGAGAAGAGCTTAATGTATCATTTGCATAAATTAAGAAGAGAAACTGAGGGGTATATAAAAGAATTTGGAGCCAAGGTTCCTTATAGTCTTTGAAATCAAAATATATGGTTGTATATAGAAATATTTAAAAAATCTATTTCCTGAAATTATATAATGAATCTAGAAGAAATTGTTAAAGGGCTTGGAGGGATTGCTTTAATTGTTGGCGGAGTTGCAGGAATAACTCTAATTATGGGCGGGGCACTTAGTCCGCTTGTTCATTCTGTTGCTGGTACTGCTAAAAGAAAAAGAGAAGAGCAAAAAGAATTTGTTAAGAAATGGAATTTAATTGATTACTATCACTTAAGGAATGAAGAAGACATTTCTTTATATAGGATTGGTCAGTTAGCAAAAATATTTGAAAACCCATCTCAAAGAGGTTACGATGAAAAAGATCTGCCTACTACCCTTGAAGATTACATTCCTGAAATAGCTCAAGAATCTGGATACTTCAAATCAGATAGCACTGAAACTGATGCTTTTAGACGATTTTTAGGAGATGAGAGAACTAAGGCTTGGTTAACGGATCCCGACTATGTAATTTCTGATAATGAATTTAACAGGAAGACTTCTTATTTTGCGCACTTAGTCGACACTTATAAAGGTTTAGGAACAATAATCGGCTCACTTATTTTAAGGAAAAATTGGCATATATTAAAAGGAAAAGAAGCGATAATTAATTCTTACTATATTTAAAAAGGATAAATAAGAAAGTTTCAGGTGACATATGTGCCATATACCCGTAAGGTATTTATTAACTGATTAGAACTTATTTCTATGAAATCGTTAAAAGTAAAGGAATCGGAATTAGTTGGTATAATCTTAGGAGATGGGCATTTATCTAAACATACTTATGGGATTATAGTCACTGGTGGAAAAGGAGATTTTGATTACATTACTAAATATATCCCCGGATTATTTGAACAGCTTTTCTCTAAAAAGCCCAGTATTCGTTATATAAAAGGAAATTTAGGTGGAGGAATACAATCTGTATTTTACTCAAAAAAGGTTTTTAACTATATGATTAAGACTTATGGGTTAAAATATGGTAAGAAATTTGATATGCAGATTCCGGAACTATTTTTTAGGAATAAGAAATTATTGAAGTCTTGCATGAGGGGTTTGTTTGATACCGATGGAGGAATTTACAGGCATCACAAGAATTCTATTCAAATTGTGTTTTATAATAGTGATTACTCTTTGATTAAATCTGTTTTTGACGGTTTAAGATTACTAGGTTATAATCCAAAAATTTGCTATGAAAAAAGGGGAAAATATCATGTGGATTTATTTACTGAGGATTCTAGGAGATTTGTTGAAAAGATAGGATTTAGTAGTCCGAAAAATAAATTAAAATACGGGTTCTGGTTAAAGAATGGAAGAGTTCCTAAAAACTCAGAAATAACAAATGCGGTAGCTGAGAATTGAACTCAGGTTTGAACGTTGGCAACGTCCTGTACTAACCACTATACTACTACCGCATATAAATAAAATTAGAAAATCCCTATTTAAAGATTATGAAAACTTTAATGCTTCACTTCTTTACAAGAAAGGTTATATTTTTACCCCAAAAATTTGATTTCAGTATTTTGAAATTATTTTCTTTCAGCGTTTTTTTCAGTTTGAAGTATCCAATGAAATGATAGTAGCGATAAAATGTTTGTTTTTTTTGTTTCCAGGGGATATAAGTTTCTTTCCTCTCGAATAAAAATTTTAACTGCAGCTTATTCCAGACAGTAATAAAAGCTTCTCCTCCAGGCTTCAAGACTCGATATACCTTTTTAACGGCCATTTCTGGATTTTTTAAGTGATGCAAAACTGCAACAGCCAAAACATAATCAAACATTTCATTTTTGAAGGGTAGTTTTTCTGCTGAAGAATGCTTTAATTTAACTTTGAAATTATTTTTTTGTGAAAATCTTTTGGCCTGCTCAAGCATTTTATTGGAGAAATCTACTCCATAGCAATCAAAGTTTTTGAACGGCAGCAAATTTCTGCAATTACCGCATCCAATGTCAAGAATTTTTCCTTTTCTCCACTCTAATTTCTTTAATTCTTTTAACGGCTTTTGCCTAAAATTATTCCAGCTTAGTGCTATTTGATCCCAGATTTGTTGCTGATTCATCTTGAAGAAGAGTTTTTAAATGCTTATAAATATTGTTTAGTTATGAATATTGAACAGTATAAAGTTAAGATTTCAAGGGAAAAAAGATTAAAGAAATTACCGAAGAACATAGAATTAAATATCGATTTCAATAGAAATATTAAAACTAAACCGATGAGAACTCAGTCCGGTGTAGCGCCAGTTGCTATCATGTCTTATCCTCGAGAATGTCCACACGGGACTTGCACTTTTTGTTGTGGAGGCGTAAACAGTTACTTTGGAAATATCCCAAAATCTTATACAGGAAATGAGCCTGCTTCTATGAGAGCTATTAGAAATAAATTTGATGCTTACCTGCAGGTCTTCAACAGATTGGAGCATTATGTTTTACTTGGACAGATTCCAGAAAAAGTTGAGCTGATAATTATGGGCGGAACTTTTCTTTCTTATCCCGAAGACTATCAGGATAAATTTATTACTGATGCTTTTAAGGCTATGAATGATTTTGGTGAATTGTTTTTTGCTGATGGAGAATTGAATAAAAATAAATTTAAAGAATTTTTTGAATTTAATTTGGAATTTAAATCTGAAGAAAGAACAAATAAGATACATGAAAAATTACTTGAACTGAAAAATAATTCTAAGCTAGAATCTGAGCAGGAAAAAAATGAGACTGCTAAAATAAGATGCATTGCTTTAGTTATTGAAACTAAGCCGGATTGGTGCAAAGAAGATCATATAAATCAAGCATTAAAATTAGGAGCTACTAGAATTGAAATTGGCGTGCAGAGCTTAGATGATGCGGTTTTGAAGAGAATAAATCGGGGACATGATGTTGCTGATACGATAAAATGTTTTGAACTTTTAAAAAATGCAGGATATAAAGTAATTGCTCATTGGATGCCCGGGCTGCCAGGAGTTAATCCTGATGAGGAGGTAGAAAACTTCAAGAAATTATTTTCCGATTCAAGATTCAGACCCGATGGGCTTAAGATTTATCCCTGCATGATTATGCCTGGAACTCCTTTGTATTTACAATATAAAAAAGGGTTATTCAAGCCATTAAGAACGAAAGAAGCAGCTGAGATTGTTGCTAAGGCTAAAGAGGCTATTCCAAAATATTGTAGAGTTTATAGAATCCAGAGGGATATTCCGACTAAGGTTACAATTGATGGTGTTTGTTTGACTAATTTTAGGCAAGTTGTTCATGAGTTAATGAGTAAAAATGGAAAGAAATGTGAATGCATAAGGTGCAGGGAAATTAAAAACAATAGAGTTGATTGGAACAAGATAGAATTAAACAGAATTGATTACGAGGCAAGCAATGGCAAGGAAGTATTTTTGAGTTTTGACGACGCTGAAAATGATTCTTTGCTAGGATTTTTGAGATTGAGGGTTCCAAATAGGAGCTTTAGAAAAGAAATCACAAAAGATTCAGCAATCGTCAGGGAAGTGCATGTATATGGAGAAGCTGCTAAAATCGGAGAAACAGGAAGCATTCAACATAGAGGATTAGGAAAAAAATTAATATTGGAAGCCGAGAGGATTTCAAAGCAAGAATTCAACAAAAATAAAATCATTGTTATTTCTGGAATAGGCGTTAAAGAGTATTTCAAAAAGCTTGGCTACAGCAAAGATGGAGTTTATGTCTCTAAAACAATTTGAGCAGAAAAATTTAAATATTTGATTGACCAATTATTAAAAAATGATTCTTGCAATGTTGGGGGGCTATAAATGATGCCCGAATTAAAGAAAAAACAATTAATTGAGTTTTGGAGGGAGAATTTTGATTTTACAGAGGAAGAAATAGGCGCCTTTGCAAGTGTGAAAAGGGAAGATTTTATCTCTGAGAAAATAAAGGACTATGCATACGAGGACACCCCGTTGCCATTGATAAGAGGAAAGACAATCTCTCAGCCGACAACAGTGATGATAATGACTTCTGCTCTGGAAATTGCGCCAGGGGAAAAAATATTCGAGGTAGGCACAGGTTCAGGATATCAGGCTGCTCTGCTTGCCAGGATAACAGGAGATAAAGGAAAAATAATAACCACGGAGGTTGTTCCTGAGCTAGTTGAATTTGCCAAAATTAATTTCAAGAAGTCTGGAATTAAAAACATTGAAGCATATGAATATGATGGCAGTAGGGGGATGGAAAAGGAAGCCAAGTTTGACAAGATAATAATTACGGCTGCATGCAAGGATTTCCCCCAGCCGCTGATTGACCAGCTAAAAGTAGGCGGTTTCATTATTGCTCCAATAGGAAATAAAGACGAGCAGAATATGATTCGCGGAAGAAAGCTTGAAAATGGCAGGCTGGAATTAGATTTCTTGGGACCGTTTTTATTTACTCCAATGTACGGAGAATATGGGTTTGAAATTTGATATCTTTATTTATTCATATGACACATGTGACATACACCCGTAAGAGCTATATAAATCAAATATAAGCCCTTTCTTATGAAAATTGATTCATCAAATCTGGAGTTTAGTAAGAAGGATCTTGATAGAGGGATAATTATTCCTGATAAACTTTCATCTGAACTATCAGAGGATATTGGATTTCATATAGGAGACGGTTACATGAAAAGAAGAAAAGACAATTATGGTCTTCATTATGATTTTGTCTATTCAGGAAAACACCCTGAAGATCTTGATTATTTTAAAAATGTATTAATTCCACGCAAGGAGAACCTTTTTAACTTAAAAAGAATGATAATAAAGAATCCAAAACCCAATGAAATTTTTTTGAGATTTCATTCAAAGGTCTTATTTTTGTTTTATCGGGATATTTTGGTTGTTAAAGAATATACAAAAACAGATATCAAAATACCTGAATGGGTTTTTCAATCATTAGATTTTCAAAAATCTTTTTTACGTGGAATGATGGACTCAGATGGATATTTTAAAACTGTAAAGAAAAATTATCCCATAATAGACTTTCATCTTCAAAGTAAAAATCTAATAAAAGGAATGGGAAGGATCTTAGATAATTTGAATATTTCTTTCAGCTCATATAAAAGAGAACAATATGATAAAAGAACTAATAAGGTTTACGTTAAGTTCATAGTTCAGATTAGTGGTAGAAAAAATATTCCTATATGGAAAGACGAGATTGGGTTTAAGAATTCAAAGCATATCGGGAGATATAATCGGTGGATACTGGGTCCGGGGTGAGTCGAACACCCGATCTCCGCCTTGTAAGGGCGACGTCATTTATGGAATCTTTCTCCTTGAAAAATTTAACCACTAGACCACGGACCCGTACTTATTCATTAAAATTTTTCCATTAAAAAGGTTGTGTTTTTTCAAATATATACTCTAGAATATAAATACAAAGGTTTTTAAATAAAAAACTGCAGGAGGGGATTATGAAGTCTCAGAAAGTTGAGCAGGGCATAGAGGCCATTAAGGAAGAAAATCTTGATGAGATAAAGAAAAATTTACAGGAAGCAAAGGCAAAGATAGACAAATTTCAAAAAAATCTTCTGAAAAAATTCGATAAATACATTGCAGGCATTGCTCTTCTCCCTCCAAAAAAAGAAGACAAAGGCAAGGTTGACTTGTTTGTCCTATTTGATGATTCTGACAGCAAGAAAATGCACAAATTAGAGCTGAAAGACAGGCTGTTTTCTATAACAAAAAGCATTGCCGAAGAGGCAGACAAAAATTTTGTAGTTGAGCTTGCTCTTCTCAGCGAGTTGAAGCAGGATTGCTTTGACAGCAAGTGGGAGCTGATCGGTCTGGTTGGGATTGGAATGATCCTTTATGATCCAAATCATTTGCTTGCCGCAGTCAAGATAAGCGAAGTGCACAAAAACATGGTTCTAAAAAAGTTTGATAAATATATTGTCAGCTATGTTGCAGCAGGCAGCTTATTCAGGGGAGAAAAGGCAAATGACATTGATGTATATGTTATTGTAGATGATACAGATGTAAAAAGGATGCCCCGTTTTGAATTAAAGGAAAAATTAAGGGCAATAATAATCAGCCAGGGCTTCGAGGCAAGCGCAATTACTAAAGTGGACAAAAAATTCCACATCCAGGTTTATATTTTAACAGATTTCTGGGAAGGCATAAAAGATGCAAATCCTGTTTTCTTTACTTTCTTGAGAGACGGTGTTCCATTATATGACAGGGGGGTATTCATGCCTTGGAAATTAATGTTAGAAATGGGAAGGATAAAGCCAAGCCCAGAAGCCATTGATGTTTTCATGAGCACTGGAGAAAGGATCCTGGAAAGCGTTCAATATAGGTTAAGAGATATTTTGGAAAAAGATATTTACTGGGCTGTTTTAAATCCTAGCCAGGCGGCTTTAATGTTGTATGGAGTTAATCCTCCGACGCCAAAAGAAACCATAGATCTGATGGAAGATATTTTTGTAAAAAAAGAAAAGTTGCTTGAAAAAAAATACGTAGACACTCTTGCTAAAATCAGGAAATTTTACAAAGACCTTGAGCATGAAAAAATAAAGAAGATTACAGGAAAAGAAGTTGACGAAATGCTGAAGGAAAGTGAAGACTACTTGGCAAGAATAAGAAAATTATTCGACCAGATTGAGAAAAAGAAAGAAGAAGAGGACATTATCCAGATATATGATGCCAGCAGGAAAATTATCGGCGATGTTTTGGCCTTAAACAAAATAAACTCAAAGGACTTGGAAAAAGGCATTTCTAAGCTCGTCAGCAAGGGAGAGCTGGATAAAAAATTTTCAGTCATGTTCAAAGATTTGACTAATGCAAAAAACGAATACAAAAAAGGAAAATTAAGCAGGGCTGAGATTGATAAAATCAGGAAGGATTCAAGATTGTTTATAAGAACACTGCTTGACTATATTCAGTTCAAGAGAGCGAGGGAGCTTGAGAGGGTAACCATCAGAGTAAAGTGCGATAACAAGTTAGGAGAAGTGATGCTGTTTGACAATACGGCATTCATAATAGAAGATAGTGCAAAGAAAGACAAGATTGGAAAAGGAAAAATTGGAAGCGACGGCAGCATTATCAACATAGAGCAGTCAAATCTTGAGGAGCTTGAAAATTTTATTGCTAAAGAAAAAATACCTAAAAATGTATTTATCAAGGAAAAAACATTTGAGAGCCTGAAAACTATTTTCGGGAAAGATATAGAAATTCTTGTCGGGTATTAGAAATCTTTTTAAATGGCTGATTTAGTTTTCAGAGCATGAAAGCAAGAATTGTAAGCTTCAGAAGGAGCAGAAGAAGACAGAACACAAGGCAGATAATTCTCAAGGTTGAAAGCATAACTTCGAAAGAGAAAACAAAAGAATTAATTGGAAAAACTGTAACCTGGAAAAGCCCCGCTGGAAAAGAAATAAAAGGAAAAATAAGCAATTATCACGGCAATTCTGGAAACATTCGTGCAATTTTAGAAAAAGGTGTTCCGGGGCAGGCAATCGGCAGCGAAGTGGAAATAAAATGAGATACAATGAAAGATTAGCTGAAATAATGATGAGAAAAGATGATAAAACTTACAGGGAAACTGCTCGGGCTGTAATTGAATCAAAAATTGATGTCTATAATTTTTATCAGAAGTACGGAAGGGTTCCGAAATTATCCGACCCCAATGCGAATTTATTTGTGATGAGAAGAAGCCTGGAGCAGCTGGAAAAGGAATTAAATGAAGGATCAGAAGAAAAAAATGAAAGAAGCGGGGGCTTGACATCATTAATTTTGGCATAAAATGGCAACACTAAGAAAATTCAAATGCTATAGGAATGTGACAAGGGCTTACACTAGAAAAAGCAAGTACAAGCCAAAAGCATATGTTAAAACATTTCCAAACTCTAGATTAGTAAGGTTCCACATGGGCGATGTTCACAAGCAGTTTTCTCATAGAGTAGACCTTGTCAGCAAGGAGCGGGTGCAGGTAAGAGACAATGCATTGGAGAGTGCAAGGCAGGTAAGTAATAGAAGATTGGAAAAGGCACTTGGTAGAAATGGCTATTATTTCAGTATTTTAGTTTATCCTCATCATGCATTAAGAGAGAATAAGATGTTAGTGGGAGCAGGCGCTGATAGGATGCAGACAGGAATGCAGCAGGCATTTGGAAAGGTTATTGGGATAGCTGCACAATTAAGAAGGGAACAATGTGTTTTCACTGTCCATGTAAATGAAAATGGAATAGAAGCAGCGAAAGACGCATTGAAGCACGCCAATCACAGGCTTCCATTCAGGTCATCAATAAAAATTAGTGAAGTTAAAGATTAAATGAAGTATTTTTGCATTTCTATTTTCTCGATTTTCTCAAGCACTCATCACAATATATTCTTTCATTAGAAATCTCTTCCCTGCAGTTTAAGCATTCCATCTAACATTTGGATATCAAGCTTATTTATAAGTTTATTTATTATCTATTTATTCTAATTAGTTTCTATATGGGAGCCTCTTATATGGGGCAGACCTTCTCATTCCTTGATATTGCCATGCCCACCCCTCTTGTTCGTTGCCAAATCTTGCTTCATACTTCAATCTTGCATGCAGTCTTTCTTTTTCCCTCTGCTCTAAAGCTTCATTTGAGGCAGCGATTTCGATATTGTGCGGTTTTGGATACTTCGGAGAATTTCTCACCTTTATTTTTTTCATTGAAAACTGGAAAGTTTATTTTTTTATAAATAATTATACTTTAGATTATATATTTTATTTCACAATTAATTTAGAGTTTAGAAAAGAATATTAATAAGAAAAATATTTTCCATTTGTGATTGAAGTGATAGAGAACATTATCTGGTTAAAAGACCTTAACAAAAGCAAAGTGGATATAGCAGGTGCTAAAGCTGCATATTTAGCTGATTTGTACAACAAAAATTTTCCAGTAGCTAACGGATTTGTAATAAGCATCGAGGCATTTAATGAATTCCTGAAGTCGAATAATATTGATAGAGACATAAAAAAATTAGTCGATGGCTTGGATGCTGAAAACCATGAAAACATAACACGAGCCTTTGAAATAATCAGAGAAAAAATATTTAGATATAATATATCCTCGGTTTTATCCTCGGAAATTCTTGAAGCATATGAAAATTTAAATGTCAATGAAGAGCTGTTAAGAGTAAGCAGCGATGTTTTAAACTTGATCAAGAGAGGAAGGAGCAATGCGCTTGCAGCTGTAAGGTCAAGCTCTGTTTTTGATGTTCCCGGGATTTGTAATAACTACTTGAATATCATTGGAGGCAAGAACCTTTTAAATGCGATAAAAGAATCATGGAGCAGTGCATACAATCCATATAACCTTGTTAGGTTAAAGAAAGAGAATATTAATCCTTCTATCGCAGTTCTTGTACAAAAAATGGTGGATGTAAATAAAAGCGGTGTTGTATTAAGCTCTAATCCAATGAACCGGGAAAGAGAAATGGTAATTGAAGCAGGATTTGGTCTTGGCCAGACGTTAACAAGAGGGGAAATAACTCCTGACAGGCACATTATTGACGGCAATCTTTCAATCAAGAATGAAATCATTGGAAAGAAAAAACTAAAATTGATCAGGGACTTGAACACAAATGAAACTGTAAGGAAAAAAATTGTTGATGAGCAGCAGAAGAAAGTACTGGATAAATTTGAGATTGGCAATATAGCTAACATGGCAGATAAGATAGAAAAAATATACAATAAGCCCGTTATTGTTGAATTTGGGCTAGGGAAAAAAATGGAGATATTTCATGTAAGGCTGTTCAATTTGCCTGAAATAATAGATAAAGATAGTTTGAAGGGGGAGGTTTTAATTGAAGGAACAGGAGCGAGCCCAAAGATAAATTCAGGCGTTGTTAATCAAACCGTATTTGTCAACGATGTTGCAGATTCAAGAATTATTGAGAACTTAGATAATCTCAAAGGCGTTGTTGTTAATGAAGGCAGCTTGGGAAGCTGCTTCGCAATATTATGCAGGCAGCATGGCATTCCTTTTGTGATAGCAGAAGACTCTACCGCAATATTAAATTCAGGATTAATAGTAACTGTCGACGGTGTAAATGGAAAGGTGTACAAGGGAGAGGCAAAGCAAAGAGAAGAAAAAGAAGAAGTAAAAATAATTGATAATACTTACGGATTTGAAGTTCTAGATTTGTAATCTATTCAATACTCTCAATACTCAATAGTCAGCTTTCTCTCACCTTCCTTATACACATATCCTTTGCTTATTTTATCTAATCCAAGTAACTGAGCAAATTTAGTTGGAAATCTTAGAGTTACAGTATTTCCTGTTTTCCAAAATTTAACTTCCTCTCGTCCAATCCCCCACAGCCCTGCTTCTTGCAGTTTCTCTTCAAGAATTTTCATGCTCCAATCTGGCAAATATTCTTCTCCGCATTTATCGCATATTTCAACATCCAAAACACCGCAATCTATTCCATCCTCAACAACCCTCTCCTTAGCCCATCTAATCTTTCCACCACAAGGGCAAGGAAATCTCATTTTTTTAATTTTTTCAATATCTTTCATTTTTAAGCCTCCATAACAGTTATTGGGTAAATCTTCCTTATATCTTCTAATTGAAACTCCCTATAAATCACTTTAAACCATCTATATTCGGCAACCATAGATCCATCGTTTCTTAGCTTTTTAGCACCTTTTTGCACAGCGTCTTTAATTTGTACAACAAAAATCCCACTTAATTTCATTCTATCCTTGATATGCCTGACTCTCCTTATAGAATCTTTCCAAACATTCACATTCTTAAAATCAACATTAACCACCATCTCCATAGAATTATATAAAAGTATATAAAAGTATATAAATCTTTGTTTCATCCGAACAGTAAAGCTTAAATTACTATAGCTTTCTATAGGTTGCTATGGCAACAACGATTCAAGTAAGTAATGAATTAATTAATGTTCTAAAAAACAGAAAAATGTATGAAAATGAGACTTATGAAGATGCAATATGGGATTTATTAGAGGATAGTATGGAGCTTTCTGAAGAAACAAAAAGAGATATAGCTCAGGCTGAAAAAGACATAAAAGAGGGGCGAGTCTATACTCATGAAGAAGTTAAAAAAAGATTAGGCCTTTAAATGTTTAATTTATTATACACTGATCAAGCATTAAAACAGCTTGGCAAGTTAGATAAATCACTCCAGGAAAGAATAATTCGAACATTGGAAAGAATCAGAATAAGGCCTAGTTCTCATGTAAAAAAATTGGTTTCTTCTCCATATTTCAGGTTAAGAGTGGGGGATTATCGCGTTATTTTGGATATAAAAAGAGATGAATTAATTATTCTTGTTATTGAAGTCGGTCATAGAAAGAACATCTATCAATAGTCAAGAAATATTACCATTATAGAGTAGTGTAAAAACGAAAGCTTTATATAGTAGCTGTGTTTTCCTATGATTATGAATATGAACACCGAGGAGAAAAGATGAAATGTTTAAAATGCGATTATGCTTGGGAGCCAAGAGTGGAAAATCCTAAAGAATGCCCTGAGTGTAAAGTTAGACTAAGTAAAATTGGAGGCAAATAAAATGAGCAAATTACAATTAAACGAACCAGTTCAAGATTACAGGGAATTTTATGGCAGAATCACAGAGCAAATGCCTAAATTAATAGCTGATGGCAGAGCACTTTTGTCAGTTTCAGGATTAAGAAGATTAGAAGCAAGAAATGCTTCAGAACTAGTTAAGGATTCTTGGCTTTACAATTATTTTGATACAGGAGATGCAATAGCTTATCATCCAGATGGAATGGCTAAAATTGTCTTAGATTCACAATTATTAAGAGAATTAACTCCAGAAAGCAAATTAATCAATGGAGCTTTAATAATCCCCAATGGAATGTATGAAGCATTAGAGGGATTAGAATTAAGCAGGGGTGATTTAGAAAAATATGCTTCTAAAAATTGGCTAAATCAGAAAGAAGTTATAAGCAACCCAGTATGGCAGGCTTTGGCAAGAGATAAAGATTTACTAAAAGAATATGCTGGACTAGTATTCTCACAAGGCTATGATGATGCAATGGGAATATGCCGGGCATCACCTCAAGATATTCCAACAATGCGGTCTTGGTGTGTTGGCAGGCTTGACGGCATCATCAGGTCCGGCGCTTACTTCAGGGACCATCTCGACCTCGATGGCCGTTTGGTCGGGGTACAAGTTGTGCCGAAGGCGCAAAAATAGGGAGAAAATAAAATGCCAGAAGAAAATCAAAATCAAGCACTAACATTAGAAAGCATAGTCGGAGAAATGAAAAATATTTCTGGATTATCTTATGTTCTAAATAGTTATGATCTTGCCAAAGACCCAAGCGAGCAAGCTGGCTTATTAGACACTGCTACTAGAATATTGAGCAATGCCCAGCCAGGAACTCCTTTGTATGAGCAGACACTGGGACAATTAGAGGGAGATAGGGGAAGTGCATATTTAAAATTAGATACTTCCAGATCAGCAAGATTAGGAATCATTGAAGAAACATATAAAGCAAATAAAGATAAAATTTTGGAAACTATTCTTGATAAATTTAACAAAGACTTAGAGGGAGCTAAAGATAAGAATGATGCTGTAAAGAAAGTTTCATATGCATTCCAGCAATTATTCGTTATTCCAGAGATCTCACAGGATGAAGCAAATAGATATGCAACAGAATCACTAAGGGAAAGAACCAAAATGCCTATAATGACAAGGCAAGTCTATGGGAATCCTAATGAGATGAGAGATTTGAGATATAGGATGGCTGTCAGTGAATTTGTTAAAGAAGAAAAAGGAAAAGACGAAAAACTTTCATATTGTGTAGACAAAGAAAAATTAGCAAAGCTAATTGAAAATCCTGTTGCAGGATCAATTCTATACACTGCTGAAAAACCTAAAGAGCAGAGGCGAGCCGCTTAAAATTTTGGAAAGAATGAAAATCTTTCCATCCAGTCTATTGACTGGTGGCTAACAGCAAACTATTTCTTTTCAGAAAAATAAGAAAAATCTAGTGCGGAAATGCTTCGCACTAGGAGAAACGAACTAGTGTGAGCTATCTTCTGCACCTTAA
>JACPIN010000003.1 GCA_016188065.1 Candidatus Woesearchaeota archaeon
TGGTTTACTTGTCTATTGCATCCTGAAATAGATATGACAAGTAACAAAGCAGAGAGAGCATTAAGGGAACCAGTAGTGCAGAGAAAGATAAGCTCTTTATGGAATGAGAAAGGAATAAGGATTAAAGAGACAATTATGTCTGTACTATCCACATGGAATTTGAGAGGACTTAATACCTATAGCATGCTAAGGCAAACTCTTAGCAGCTAAACGGATACTACTTGGTTTCCTGCCAAAATGGGATTATCTCATGTTTAAATTTATTCTCTCTTAGAAAAGAAATTATTTTTTGAGAGCTTTCTACAGGAACAACAAAAACCCCTCTGGATAATTTTCTGCCGCCGTATTCATTGATGATTCCTTTTTTTACAAAATTTTTATTGCCTATTTTCTGAACATAGCCATACAGCTTCCTCCACACAGAGATATCTTTGTTTCTTTTCCCAGTTGGTGTAACAACAAACAAATAATAATGCTTTGTTTTCAGCCTGCCTTCATAAATATATTTGCCAAACAAGACGATTCCATTTGCAATCAGGCTTCTTTTCAATTCATCCCACTCTTCCAGTTTTCCTACAGTGCAGTTAATCTCATTTTTTACATCGAGCAGTTCCCAGTATTTTTTTACCTTAATGCTGTCACAAAACATCTCTCTAATCTTTCCGATTTTGGGCTCTAGTTTTTCATCAAGAAGGTCAACAAATATGTCTATATCACTATCCTTATCTGCCTCGCCTCTAGCAACAGAGCCAAAAAGAATAATCTGCTTTACTTTCTGCATATCACTGCCTAAATTCTGCAGCAAAAAAGATGCAAAATCTTGAGCATAGCTTATTAATTTATAATTCATATCCTGTAGCCTCCACAAATAGATGTTTAAGCTTGTTAAAATCTTTAATTAACTGCTCAAGCTCCTTCTCTTTTTTTCTTTTTCCATAGCATAAGCTGTTACGGACATTTTCAATTGCCACGACGGCATCCAGAATTTCTTTTTTATTCTGAAATTCAAATGGAAACTTTTTATCTATTTTTTTCTTCGAAAGAAACCAATCGTGCTTTACTGTGAATCCCGGATCTATTAGATTATTTTTATGCAAGATTATTTCCAGCATATCCATTGCACCGGCAGAAGTATGGAATCCTAAAGTTCTTTGCTTATCTATTATCCCTTTCTTTATTGATTCTTCAATTTCCCCAACACCCTCTCTTAAGCTTTCAAGATGGATTTCAACTTTCATTACAAATTGTTTAGTTACTAAGTATATAAATTTTTCGTGACTAAGTATATAATATTACTTAGTATATTATAAATATGTAACTAAGTATATAATTATTAAAATAATTTTCTACTTGCTTCCTTTATATCTTACTAAAGCACTCAAAGCCTTAACAGCATGCTCGGGGAATTCATAAGTGCAGACATCCTCATCATTCAATGCATCTTTCAATACTCTTGTAAAATTTCCTCCTGTGCTCACAACTAAAACTGGCTTTCTTTTTAACCTGCTGAATTCTGAAATAACGTCGATAATGTCTGTTGTGATTAAAGGAGTTTGATAAAGAACAATCAATATGATAGCGTCGATATTATTATCTTTCATGCAAGATTCTATAGCTTTCCTGTATCTTTCCGTGTCTGCATCTCCAATCAAGTCAAGCGGGTTGCTGAAAGAAACTAATTCATTACTGACTTCTTTTTTCAGCTTATTTTTTATTTTTTCATTCATCTCTGCTAGTTTTAAATTTCCTGCTGCGGCTATTGCATCTGTTGTAATTATTCCATAGCCCCCTCCATTAGTAATTATTTGAACTTTGCTTCCTTTAATCTTGCTGATCTTGCTGAAAGTAGAGGCATAATACAGCATTTGCTCTAGTGAATCTGCGATGATTACATTTGTTTGCTTAAAGATCCCAAAATAAACTTCACTTTTTCCAGCCAATGCACCTGTGTGAGACTTAGCAGCTTTATTTCCCTCATCGCTAATTCCCCCTTTCATGACAATAACGGGCTTCTTCCTAGTAACTTTTTTTAGAGCCTTGAAAAATTTTTCTCCATCCTTAACGCCTTCCAAGTACAAGCAAATAACATCTGTTGTTTTGTCTTTTAATAAATATTCCAGGATATCTGACTCATCGATAACGGTCGCATTTCCGTAGCTTATGAATTTAGAAAATTTATAGCCGTTTGCAGAGCATAAATCAAGAATTGCACTTCCCAATGCACCTGACTGTGTTACAAAACTTATATTGCCTGGTTCCGGCCTTTTCAATCTGGATCTTGGAAGGAAAATCAAATCGAGATTGTGATAAAAATCAATTAAGCCCAGGCAGTTAACGCCAATGCACCTCATGCTGTGCAGCTCTAAATACTCTTTTAGTTCATTTTCCGCAATTTTATTTCCTGTTTCCCTGAAGCCGGCAGTTATAATCAAAACATCTTTGATGTCTTTCTCATTGCATTCCCTAACCACTTTCAAAACATGCTCAGCAGGAACAGCAATTACAGCAAGATCAAGTTTATCTTTTATGTCTAGAACAGATTTGTAAGCCTTAATATCGAATAAGGATTTTAATTCCGGATTAACTGGAAATACTTTTCCTTTATAGCCTGCGTCAAGCAAGTTTCTGAATAAAACATGCCCGATCTTTGCAGGGTTCCTGCTGACTCCAATTATTGCAATACTTTTTGCCTTGAAAAAATTATCCAGATTCATAACGCCTCTCTTTCTAAAATACATACTGAATTATATATAAATTTTGTTATAACCTATTCAGAAATATAAAACTTTATAAAAGATGCATCATCGCTAAAAAAACTAAAATGAAACCTATAACAAAATTGGTTAGTGGATTAGAAGAAAGATTTAAAAGATTTGAAGAAGTATATAGGTTAGAGTTGGAAGCAGAATTAAATAAAATAAATCCCAGAATTAAAGTTAATCATCTGGATTCTTATGATAACCATCCTGCTGAAGATGACTTTTTCAAAATTATAACAATGGATAATGATGTCGGGGTGATTTTCCCCATAAGAAGATTTGCGTATATAAAATATGGAATGGAAAATGGAATAAAAGAAGTTCTTGAAAGAAGAAACTATCATGTATCAATAGAATCCTCCTCACTTTCTCCATTAGGATATATTAAAGATTTTCAAAGATACTCTCGAACAGAATAGATTAAATCCCTTTAAAATCTAAATTCTTCCTGTATTGAGCACTATATTTTATTGGAACAAATTTGACAGCAACAGAACTAAACTTATTATATAACCTATGAAAAGAAAAACCATGCTCAGTACAATGTTTATTAATTATTTCAAAATCATTGGGATTTACATCATTGTGCAAGAAATTATTTAATTTAAGAAGCTGATTATTAAAGATGTGCATTAACAGCTGAACATTCTGTCCTTGATAAGCATTATCTTTAAAGTTCATCATAATCTCCTGAGTAATCTCATAAGATTCATCAAATAGCTCAAAATCCAATTTCTTTTCTTGAACATATCTTACAATAAATAAATCACATAGGTAACTAGATAATTTAAATTTATCTTTATCAGTATCATCATGTCTAAGATACATCCTAGCATATTTTAGCCCTTCCTCTAAAAGAGATATTTTTTCTGGATCATTATCTTGAAGTAAAAGTGTATATTTGTAGATATCAGATTTTAAATATGATAGAGCTTCAGGGTCATTACAGATACTTATATTGTCCATCATAAGTTCAACAGATCTCTTTCTTAATATTTTAGCAATATCCATATTGTTTCTAAATGGACCGAACTCAGTGGGCAAAACCCTTCTAGTAATGTCTCCAAAAACAAAAGCTAATTGAGTTCTAATAGGATAAAAATAATTTTCAAGTCTGTTATGCAAGGCGCCTTTTTTCCTATCAGATATTCTCTCTGCTTCTACTTTTTGTTTTATAATAAGTTCATATTCCTCATGAAATTTAGATAGAAATAATTTATTTATAAACCTGGAAATAAAATTGCCTTCAACCCTTCCTAATAGGCTGTTTACCTTGCCTCTAAAAGATCTTTCCATTCCTGCAATGCAACCTCCCAATTCCCTAATTTCAGTTTTTTTTGCAGCAATTTCCTCTTCTAATTCATTATGAAAAACTTCTTCCCTCAATTTAATTTTTCTATAAAGATCATCACAAATAAGAGCAAGCCCTAAAGACGCTTCTAAAGGATAATTGCTATCTTCCAGATGTTTTTGGAAACTGCGTGAATACCAGATAATCCCTCCCTTAGATCTTTCTAAAGCGGGGTCATTTAAAAAACCATATAGCTTATCGAGGTTTTCATACCCTCGACGATAAATTTCAGAAGCTATCTTCCTTGCAGAAATCTCTCTAAAATTAGCTAGCCCTTCATTTTCCAGATAAGAATTAATAATTCCTTCTAAGGGGATAATATCTCTATCATTTATTATCCTATTTTTTAATTCGCCTAGTTCCTGAAGGCTTTTGAGTTTCATAAAAATAAGCAGGAAAAATAATCTTTTAAGCATTACTATTTATCAGTAATCTTATTTCAATTCCAGCAACAAATGATCAGGATCCTCTAAAAACATCTTCAAGGACTCTAAAAACCTAGCTGCCTGGGCTCCGTCTAAAATGCGATGATCAAAAGTCAAAGATACTGGCAGGATTTTTACAACTTTAAACCTTCCATTAATAGAAACTACCCTTTCAAATATTCTTCCTAATCCCAGGATTGCTGCTTCTCCAGGATTTATTATCGGCGTTCCGTATGTTCCTCCTACGCTTCCGTAATTTGTTATTGTAAAAGTGCTGCCTTGCAAGTCCATCAAATCAATTTTTCTAGTTCTTGCTTTTTCAGCCAGCTCGGAAATTTCCTTTGCAATTTGAATTATGTTTTTATCCTCTGCTTTTTTTATAACCGGCACCATCAGACCAACTTCAGTTTCCACTGCAACTCCAATATTAAAATATTTTTTAACAATGATCTCATCCCCCTCGATACTGGAATTTAACAGGGGATTTTCTTTTAGCGCTGCGATTGCTGCTTTGATAATAAATGGGAGGAAAGTTAGTTTTATGTTCTGCTTTTCTAAATTTTTCCTCTCATAGTCTCTTATCCTCCACAATTTTGAGACGGCAATGTCTTCCATTGCAGTAACTTGGGCAGAATTTTCCAAAGATTTAATCATGTTTTCTGCAATTGTTCTCCTAATTCCTTTTAGTGGAATCCTCTCTATGTAGCCATACTCGTCGTATTTTCTCTTGACTTGAATTGTCTGCTGCGGAATTCCCTCTTTAGCTTGAAAATCTTTTCTCCTGGCAAACTGATCTAGATCTTTCTTGATGATTCTTCCTTGCTCACCTGATCCTTTTATACTCAGCAAATCTATTCCCCGATCAGAAGCTAACTTTCTAATTACTGGTGCTGCTAAAACTTTTTTGGTCTGCTGCTCTCCCACCATATGATCCGAATGCTTTGCTTCCAAGATTTCTATTTTTTCTCTTTCTAATTTCTTTACAGCAGGCTTTTCTCTTTTGACTTCGCTAATTTTAGAAAGTTTTTCACCTTTATCTCCGATAACAACCAAAGTCTCTCCAACTTTAACAGTTTCTCCCTCTTTAAAATTAATCTTCAAAATAGCTCCTGATTTTGGAGATGGAATGTCTACAACAGCCTTGTCAGTTTCAATCTGCACAATTGTCTGGTCTTCTTTAACTTCATCTCCTTCCTTGACAAGCCACTTCACTATTTCTCCTTCTGTAATACCTTCTCCAACGTCTGGAAATTTGAAATTAAATGGAATTTTTCATCACCTTATCTACAGCATTTATAATTCTCTGCTGATTTATAAAATAATAATCCTCGTGCTTTGGGTATGGGACTATAATATCATACCCTGTAACCCTTTCAATTGGCGCTTCCAAGCTATAAAATGCTTTTTCATTTATCCTTGCTATGATCTCGGCAGCAACTCCGAGTGTTTTCTGCGCTTCATGGGCAATTACTACTTTCCCAGTTTTCTTCACGCTCTTAATTATTGTTTCTGTATCAATTGGCTTTAATGTTCTCAAATCAATCAATTCAACGCTAATATTAGATATATGCTGAACAGCTTCGTATGCAGTTTTCACTGCTGCCCCGTATGTGATTAATGTAACATCGCCTCCTTCTTTAACGACATTTGCTTTTCCAATTGGAATCAAATATTCTTTTTCAGGAACTTCTTGCTTTATTGCCCTGTAAACTTTCTTAGGCTCGAAGAAAATAACTGGATCTGGATCTCTAATTGCGCTTATCATTAACCCTTTCGCATCGTATGGATTACTCGGAATAACAACTTTCAATCCCGGAGTATGGACAAAATAAGTTTCAGGAGAATCAGAATGATGCTCTAATGCTTTTATCCCCCCGCCAATAGGACATCGAATTACTAAAGGAGCAGTGTATCTTCCCTTGCTTCTATTCCTTATCCTTGAAACATGATTTATTATCTGATCTAAAGCAGGCATAAGAAACCCTTCAAATTGTATCTCTGCAATTGGTTTTAGCCCGGCAAGAGCCATTCCGAAAGATACTCCGACGATTCCTGATTCTGCAAGGGGCGTATCAATAACTCTTTCATTTCCATATAATTTAGATAGGTTATCTGTTACTCGAAAAACCCCGCCGTCTTCTCCAATATCTTCTCCTAGCAGAACAATCTCTTTATCTCTCTTCATCTCCTGCTTCAACGCAAGATTAACTGCCTCAACAATGTTAAGTTGTAGCATGTAATTCACTTCCTTCCTCCGGGGGGCTAGGTTTACTATAAGGTAATATGGGGTGTAGTGAAGGAACAAGATTAGTCCCGTCTAAGAATAAATAGCAGATGCCTTTTGTTTTATATGTTTCTTCATCCCGTAGCCAATAATCTCTTTCTTGTTCTTTTCCAATTAACTCAACGCGCTCTATCTCTCTATCTGTTAAATCTTTCTTTCTAAGTTTAATTCCATATCTTTCAGAAAAAGATAAAGCTAATTCTTTTTTTATATCCTCTTTATTTATTTTTGAGTTAAAGCTGATAACCTCGCCAAGAACAGATCTAATCTCTTCATGATATCGATGTATCGGATAACCATTAACTTTCAGCACGTCTAAAAAAACATCAAAATTTTTCAGCTCATATCTAATTGAGCCGTGTGCATAAAATATTTCCCCTATTCTCTGACCGGAGTTTCCAATAGTCTGCACTCCTTTTCCATTCCTTACAATTACATTATCTGGCTTGTGAAATTCAGCAGGAATATTTAGCTTTCTTAACGCTGAAACAACTGCATCGCAAATATCTCTGCAGAGCCCGGTTTTGTCCATTCTATCGTAAAAAGTATTCATTGGAGCTATTATTGAAAAAACCAAATAGCCGTCATCTAAGTAAACTGAATTTCCGCCAGATAGTCTTCTTACAACCCCAACATTATGTGATGTGCATGCTTCCAAATTAACATCTTTGCTTAGACTTTCTGATCTTCCTATAGACACCGTCGGCTCCCACTCTGTAAACAATATTGTCGGACCGGAATTTCCGAGTTCAATTTCTTCTTTTATCGCCTGATCTAAATTAGTATTGAACAATCCATTCTCTTTTTCAAGGTCGATTAGTCTCCACTCATTTAATTTCATTTCCAACACACTTCAAGCCTCCTCTAATTCTCCAACAACGCTTGTATTTTTTCCAGCACTTTTCTTTTTTTCAGCAATTGTAAAATTTTCCAGCTTAATCTGCTCTTTCTGCTCTTTCAATTCTTCAGTTAGTGATGCATAAGTGTAGTTAAAAATTTCTTCAGGCTTTAATCTCTGAATAGACTCGGCTTTTGCAACTGCTTTCTCTACAAGGCCTTCTGCTATTTTCTTAACTTCATTTTCATATCTCTCAGAGAACATTCCAGCTTTTTTCATATATTTCTTTAATCTTAATATGGGATCTTTTTTCTCCCATTCTTTAACTTCTTTTTCTTTCCTGTATTTTTTTGCATCGTCGGAGGTTGTGTGATCTCCAATCCTGTAAGTAAAGCATTCAATCAAAGTCGGGCCTTTCCCAGATCTTGCTTTTCTTAGCGCATCATAAGTTGCTTTATACACTGCAAATGGGTCATTGCCGTCTACCTTGATTCCATCAAATCCGTAAGCTATTGCTTTTTGAGCTAAAGTTCTGCTGGCTGTCTGCTCTTCAACTGGAACTGAGATTGCATACTGGTTATTCTGGCAGATGAAAACACAAGGGGCTTTGTAGACTCCTGCGAAATTCATTGCTTCATGAAAATCCCCTTCGCTAGTTGCTCCGTCTCCGAAATAAGTTACAGCAGCCGCTTTCATTTTTTTGTATTTTAATGCAATAGCATATCCAACTGCATGCAATGGCTGGGCCCCTACAGTTATTGCAACAGGAAACATATTAACATTTTTAGGGATGTTCATTCCTCGCTCATCGCCAGCCCAGAACTGAAACAATAGTTCCATTGGCATTTTTCTTGCTAGATAAACACCATTCTCTCTAAAAGCAGGAAAAACCATATCGTCATCTTGTACTGCAAAAACACTGCCTATTTGAGATGCTTCCTGGCCACGGGTTGGCGCGTATGTCCCTAACCTTCCTTGCCTTTGTAGTTTTAACGCTTTATCGTCGAAAACTCTTGTTAAAACCATGTACTCGTACATTTCTTTAATTTGTTTTTTAGTGAGAGAAGGCATTAGTTTTTTATCACAATTTCCATTTTCATTTAATATTTGTAGATATTCAACTTGAAATCTTTCTAAAACTTTTTTCATTTCATTCGCCTTTCATCCATTTCCTAAATGTTTGCTCAGACTGATTGCCGCATAATGCTTTTCCAGTCTTCTCATTGTAGAAGAAAGGAACTCCGCCGCAGCTTATCTTATCCAGCTTCTGCATTAGCTTTTTATTTTCAGAATTATGCCATACCTCTAATTTTATTACTTTTACTTTTAGCGCTTCAGCAAGCTTATCAATCACTGGCTCCGCATCATGACAATGTGAACACTCTGTTCCATAGAACATCAAAAGCCTGTTTGGCATATTATCACCTCTAAAGTATACGAGAACTTAGTTTTTATATAATTTGTTATTTAAAACAGAAAATAAGAAAAAAGAAAAGGAAGCTTACTCCTCTTCCTCAACATCCTCATCATCAAATCCGTCACTGCCTTCATCCCAGTCGTCTAAAATATCATTAAATTGCTTTTCCATTTTAACCCCCTTTATGACTACTTCTTAGTCAGCATTTTTATTTATAAAGTTTTTGGTTAAGTATTTAAAGAAAAATCAATAATGGAAACCGATGCTTAAAGCTTTAACAGAATATGATTCAGACAAGCTTCTTTCGAGATATGTTCCAGTATCAAAAAACAAGCTAGTTAGAAGCTTAAAGGAAATAAAGAACCCAAAGTTTCCTCTTGCGTTGAAAATAATCTCTCCAGATGCACTCCATAAATCAGAAATTAAGGGAGTGAGGATTGTTAAAAGCAAGGAAGAGCTGAAGAAGAATTTTAATGACTTAATTAAGATAAGCAAGAAATTAAAATTGAGGCTGGAAGGAATTTTAGCCCAGGATTATTTTGAAGGCCAGAATTTCATCATTGGGATTAAGAAAGATGAAACATTTTCTCATGTCATCCTGTTTGGAATCGGAGGGATATTCACTGAGATAGTTAGAGATTTTTCGATAAGAAAATGCCCGATAGACTTGAAGGAGGCGCAGAGCATGATGGATGAGCTAAAGGCAAAAGAGATATTTCACGGCTTTAGGAATATAAAATTAAATATAAATCTGCTAAAGAAAGTTTTAGTGAGAGTTTCTCAAATTCCAAGAAAGCATCCAGAAATAAGGGAACTTGACATTAATCCATTTATCCTTGATTCAAAGAAAGGGTGCGTTGTTGATTCTAGGATGATAGTTGGATGATTTAGCACACTTCACAAACATTCTTTTTTTTCTTTGCAGTTTTCTTTTTCTTTTTTGTAGGCATTTCACATCCCTCTTGATTTTATTTTTCGTGAGCTTTTTCCCTAAAAGATTCAGTTGATGTCTCTATGCGTCTCGTATAAAAACGCCGCTTCTTTGTTATACTTTTTCAGTATTTTAATCTTTTGTTTGAAAAGCTCGGTGGATTTTATTTTCCTTTTTGTCTTCAAAAATTGATTCAAATCCTTCATTGCCTTATCCGCCAGTTTTTCAGCTTCCTTTTCATTTAAATGCGCGTTCAATCCGACTCTGCAGAAAATGTTGTACGCTTTCTCCTCATCAAACTTCTCGCATCTCCCGTCTCTTTTCTCAACAAGCACAACTTTCATCATCCTAGATTAATCCTCCCGTTTGCAATGAATATCAGCAGCCATGCCAAGAAGATTAACACCAAGCCTATTGCCAATCTCATGTAACCTCTGTATTTAATTTTCCATTTCTTAATGCTGTAAATTTTTCCTCCAAGCAAGATAATGCCAGTTATAACGATAAGGGGCAGTATGAAAACTAAGTTGTACAAAGCCAAAAGCAAAACAGCTGTCATGTCAAAATGCTGAGCCAGCAGGAGGGTAATTGCCAAATAAGGCCCACCAGTGCAAGGCAGTTCAACAGCAGCGACAAAAAACCCTAGAAATATAATTCCGAAAACGCTTATCTTTCTGCTCATCTTATGTATTGTCTTTACGGCCCTTGCAGGAACATGGAGTGAAATCCCCTTTCCATACCAAAAACAGTCTTTAATCTCTATTAATCCGCCAACGACTAAAACAAGAGCAGCTGTGATAGATAATATCATTGTAACAACTAGTGGAATCGCATGCAAAAACTGCACTAATCCTAAACCTGCAATAAAATAAATCAATCCGACAGTTCCAATATACAATGAGCTTAAAAGAAACATCCTTGTTTTTGATTGCTTTGTAGCGAGCATCACGGAAATCAATAATATTAAAACACCAATAGCGCAAGGATTAATTGAATCGACTAGTGCAGTTATGATTACAGTCAACGCAGTCGGCAATAAAGCTTCAACCATTCACACAACCACCATCCTTCCTTGCTCAACAGCAATTCGATAAGTTTCACAAATCTTGTCAGTTTTTTCTTTTCTCTCGCCAAACTCTATGATAATACAGTCTCCTGGAGGAACATCTTGATATGGAGACAAGACATAATTTTCATTTACTTTCAGCTGCTCAACAATAAACCCTTCTTTTTGGCTGGCGTGTGCGTTAGTTACAACATAAGCAAAAATCTGAACTTCTCCATCTCCTCCATTACAAGATTTTCCGTCAGTAACACTAACGACGCCATTATTAGTCGGGATGCTAAAAGATCTTTCGCTCAAATAGCCGCCAATAAAATTGAAGAAATTGTGCAGGTCAACATCACTAACGTCTTTAATTACCCCTTCTACATGCATTCTTTTATCCCCATGCTCATGAAACAATCTCGTGCCAACCCTGTTAGCTATCCCTTTTGGGTCTACCAGATCCAGTTGCTTGCCGCAATTCCAAACTTGAAAATCTGCATGCCAATGTATAGGCCCTTTTGTTTCAGAATTAATTACCAGATTAATAGCGTCGCCAACAATAATTAAGGTAAATGAGCTGACAAGGTAAATAATAATCCAGAAAATAACATGCTGCTTGCTAATTTTTTTCCAGCGATATGCAAAAATCAGAAATGGAATTGTTGATATAATAAATATCCCGATTACAAACGGTAATGGCAAAAAGTTTTCAAAGAATCCATTGTTTATTTCTTCATCAGTGATTTCTTCTTCGCCTTCATGAGCTAATGCAATATTTAGTATCAACAAAAAAACAAATAGCACTATCACCTTCTTATTCATATTAGGTGAGAAAATTTTTTAATTTAAATATTTATGGTTAAATTTAAAAGTCGCAAAATCATTGAAATTTTATGCTCCTGTGGTCCAGCCCGGTCAACGATTTCGCCTTCTCAGGGCGAAGACCCGAGTTCGAATCTCGGCGGGAGCATCTTAAATGAAAACTGAAAAGGCAACATTTGCAATGGGATGTTTCTGGCATCCGCAAAGGGTATTCGATAAAATAAAAGGAGTAATAAACACAGAAGCGGGATTTATGGGTGGAGATGAATCGTTTACAAATCTAAGTTATAATCAAGTTTGTACTGGAACTACCAGACATGCAGAAGTTGTGCAAATGACTTTCAATCCTGAAATCATTTCTTATGAAAAATTATTGGAAATTTTTTGGAAAGAGCATGATCCAACAACCATAGATAGGCAAGGTCCAGACATTGGAGATCAATACAGGTCAATTATTTTTTATCATAATGAAAAACAAAAAGAGCTAGCTTCAAAATCTAAAAATGAAAAGCAGAAAGGTTTTAAAAACAAAATAGTTACTGAAATCAAGAAAGCCGGAAAATTCTATAAAGCTGAGGAATATCATCAACATTATTTCAAGAAGAAGTCAAGATTTGATAATATATTTTAATGGATAGATAAATTTAAGACATTCCTCTTTTTATTGTTAATGATGGGTAATAGATTTATGCAGAAATTATTTGATCTTGGAATTGCTGATCCTGACAGAGCAAGTGCCCATTTAGAGATATATTTAAGAGCTTCAACTAAAGAAGAACTAGAAAGAGAATTTATTAAGAGGAAATACAGTTGTGACTGTGAGCAATTTCTGTTACCAAGATTTAGACAGCTATATGAAAAAGATGATCATTTGCAAAAAAGAATAAATGCGTGTTTATCTAAATTCGACATTCCAAAAGATATAGTCCATAGTTATTTTACTGAATATGGTGATCAGCCTTATGTACTTCTCGCTTTTGAACATCCAGAAATAACAAAAGAAACTAAAGATAATTTCAGAGAGGCTATAGTTGGATTAATGCTAAATCATATGAGAGATTATCTTGAAATTTCTTAAGATTTAAGCTTATATCCCTTCTTAAATAAATAAACTGCGTAGCAGAATCCTGCAATGGCTAAAATGAAAACTATCAGCATGCTATAATAAATATTAAAGTCGCTTTCTCCTAAGATTGCAAACCTGAATCCGTCTATCATGTAGAATAA
>JACPIN010000022.1 GCA_016188065.1 Candidatus Woesearchaeota archaeon
GGAATCCTGCATTATCAAGAATGAATACATATTTTTTGCTTGGATTTAGCCAAGCAAAAAGATTTTTCAAGAAAAAAGAAAACGTCAAGCTGTTCTGAGCAATGTAAAAATCATAATAAAACTTTGACGAACTTGTAAGTGCACCAAAAGCAATTAGTTTTTTATTGCTCCAAAAGAACGCTCCTTTTGGTTTCTCTCCCTTGAGAAACCAAATTCTTTTGTAATTTTCTTTTAACTGGAAGCTTGCTTCATCTATGGCAACTAGCTCATAGCCCACATACTCCGACTCGAGTTTTTTTTATAACTCTTGCGAAAGGTATCAACTTTTTTCTGGTCATGCCTTCTGTGTTGGGGTCTTGGTGTAATAAGGGAGAAACCAATCTTATGCATTATTCGCTCTATATGCCTGAGCGAATAAATCTCACCAATTTCCTTGTGAACAAGGTCTTTCACCTGTTTTGTACTGACAGAGCAATAGCTGTCATTTGCCTCTTTCACATTTGTAAGAATCTTATTCTTAAGTTTTGCAAGATTCTGTTTCGTCAACTTTGTTGGTCTGCCACTTCGCGGCAGAGTGTGTAAGGTTTTACCTCGCTTGAAACGCATAATCCATTTGTGCACAGTTGGTTGACTACAACCAATTAAATCAGCAATTTCCTGCTGATTCTTCCCTTGTTGATGCAACCTTACAATTAATTCCCTTTCTTTTATTGATATCATAAAAGAAAGTAAAAGCATACTACTATTTATAATTTACTTTTGTCGGAAACTATATTCTAAAGAACTTCTTTCTTAAATAAAACTTTTCCCAAACTCCACTTTCCAGCGCCATATGCAAGCAATACCAAGAAAGATGCAAAGAATAATAATGCTGGCTCTCCTTGATTTAATAATGGGATTGCTCCTCGTGGGGCATGCGCCATGAAGTATGCAATAATCATTTCAATAGCAGTTACACCTGCAGCTAATCTTGTAAACAATCCCAAAACAATTGCCAATCCTCCAAAGAATTCTATTATTCCTGCCAATCCCATTAAGCTTACTAATTCAGCCGGATTCCCACCAAGGCCGCCAAACCACCCAAATAATTTCTGGCCGCCATGCTGCAGGAATAATAAGCCAACGACAACCCTGAAAACAAAATATAAATAATCCTGAAACTTATTTTGCATAAAAATTAGTATTATCAGGGATATTTAAAGATTTTTATTCTCGAAATACAATTTTAATACTCATTATTAAGTGATGAAAATAGAAAGGTTTATAAACGATGTAACATCCCATCAAATGATAATATTAAATGATAAAGTTGAGGAATAAAAAATGAATGAACAATCACAAAACCCTTTGTTGAATGCACTGGGATTAGCAGTTAAATATTTGAAGGAAGATAAAGCACCTACTAGCATGGGATATAATGATTTTGCATTAATGTTTGCATTAGCACAAGAACAACTACCAAGGCAGCCAATTACATCTGATTATATAAGCAAATACCTTGTGAAGCACCCTGCAATTCCAAATGATGTTAGATTAGAACCAAAAAGTGTTGAAGAATATCTGGAATTACTTCAGAAAAGGGGATTAATTGAAGGAAACCAAGAAAAAGGATATATAATGCATAGCGAAATAGTTAGAATTCTTTCTGCAAATGTTGATAAGATTAAAACTCCGACTTTAGAGGAGTTGGCTATTCGAGGGATTAGTATATATGCTTCTTGGGATAACCCCGTTTATAGAAAATAAATTTAGTTTTGATAGTGATATCTATGAAATCATTGTTTCTAAAAATCGAAAACGATTTAAGCTGAAAGAACATATGAATTATCTAGAATAAAATTATGGCTCAAATATCTGCAACTAACAATCAAAAGGGGGGTTTGAATTTAAAGGAAGTTAAAAAGAATGGTGTAGCTAGAACTATGAATCCTAAAAAATTTCTTTTTGTTTCAATAGATGGGTTAATCGGGGATATTGCATGGCAAATAGTCAAAGAAGGGCATGAAGTGAAATACTACATTGAAAATCCTGAAGACAAAGAAGTAACACAAGGCTTTGTTCCGATGATAGATGATTGGAAAAAAGAAGTTGATTGGGCTGATGTAATTGTCTTCGATGATGTTCTAGGCCAGGGGAAAAAAGCACAAAAACTAAGAGAACAGGGAAAGTTTGTAGTCGGAGGAACGCCATACACAGACCAGTTGGAAGATGATAGGTCATTCGGCCAGGAAGAATTAAAAAAACATGGAGTGCCAATACTTCCTTATAAGGAGTTTACTTCTTTTGATGATGCAATCCAGTTCATGAAAAACAATCCTGGAAGATATGTGATCAAGCCAAGCGGACAGGCTCAAAATATCAAAGGCCTTTTATTTATCGGCGAAGAAGAGGATGGAAAAGATGTAATTCAAGTCTTGGATGATTACAAGAAAGCATGGGCCAAAAAAATTCCAGTATTCCAGCTGCAAAAAAGAATTACCGGAGTGGAAGTTGCTGTAGGTGCATTTTTTAACGGGAAGGAATTTATCTATCCTGTCAATGTAAATTTTGAGCACAAGAAGTTATTTCCTGGAAATCTGGGGCCTTCAACAGGGGAGATGGGAACCGTTGTTTTTCACAGTGATCCTAATCGGCTTTTCAACTCAACTCTGAAAAAGTTCGAATCAAAGCTTGCTGAAGAAGGATATATTGGCTACATAGATATCAATTGCATCGTGAACAGCAACGGAATTTACCCATTAGAATTCACTTCGAGATTTGGTTATCCTCATATAAGCATAATGCAGGAAAGCATGATAACTCCTATTGGAGATTTCTTATATGAGCTTGCAAGGGGGGATAAGCCGCAATTGAAAGTCAAAAGCGGTTTCCATATTGGAGTTAGATTAGTTGTCCCGCCATTTCCGTTTACCGACAAAGAAACATTTGAAGTTAAGTCAAAGGATTCTCTTATTTATTTCAAGAAGCCAGTTGATGGAGTTCATTTAGAAGATGTAAAGTTAGTCAATGGAGAATGGATTATTACTGGAAACTCAGGGGTAGTACTAATTGTTTGCGGCAGCGGCCAGACATTGAAGCAGGCTCAAAACCAAGTCTATAGCAGAATAAAAAACATTATGATTCCACATATGTATTATAGGACAGATATTGGAGATAGATGGTATGAAGACAGCGACAAATTACATAACTGGGGTTATTTGAGAGAACTTTAAAACAATTTTTATCTTAAATAGACACCTGCGGTTTCTATGAGACTTCCCTTCACGCTTTCAGAAGAAACAAAATCTTATCTAATATTCAGAAATATGAATTAAACCACATAAATATTTATAACATTGATAATTCTCTTTTTATTTTATGCCTAAAACTTTAGAATTCATGATCCTCATTGATAGAAAAATACGATTACAAAATCAAGATCATAACTTTGAACATTTTTATGGATATAGGGAAGATTTGGAAAAATCGGTAGAAGAATTAGGATGGAAAGCAGTTTTTCATACATTGGGAGGGGTAAAATTTATTGGTGCATACTATTCATTTAATGCATCTTTTGTATCTAATTCAGGATCGTTAATAAATATTGTCTATAATCGTGATTCTACAGGTCCAAATGGGTATCAAAAAGGATTAATTGTTTCTGATGAAGAATCAATTGCTGTGGAAGATCTTAATGTTCTAGAAGATAAAATTAAAGAGAGGCATCCTGCATACTTTTTAGAAACGAGAAATACCTTAAGTTCGAAATGATAAAGAAGGCTGCTTGTTCTACAAATAATCACTAACTATATAATTAAGATAAATTATAATAACAAGAAGATGAAAAAATTAACAAAAGAGCAGCATCATATATTAAAAGAAAAAGGAACTGAAATTCCATTCACTGGAAAGTTATTGAAAAACAAAGAAAAAGGAATGTACATCTGTGCCAATTGCGGAAATAAATTATTTTCTTCAAAAACAAAATTTGATTCTGGAACAGGCTGGCCTAGCTTTTATGATGCTGATAAAAATACAGTTAAGCTGAAGGAAGATAACAGCTTATTGATGAAAAGAACAGAAGTTGTTTGCAGCAAATGTGGCGGCCATCTGGGTCATATGTTCGATGACGGGCCCAAGCCAACTGGAAAAAGATACTGCATAAATTCTGCTGCTCTGGATTTTAAAAAAGAAAAAAAGAAAAAATCTTAGCTAAGGGCTCAGCGTCATTGTCTTGCCTTTTATACCCCATTTCAGTAATTGGCCTGCTTTCAGATTTTCTATTTCCATTAAAGTTTGTGGAACAGTAACCACATTGCTCTTGCCTACTTTTCTTAATTTTACAGTTAATTCATCATTTTTTCTAGCTCGATCTATTTCTAGCGCTTTCTGAGCATCTATTGGATGTATTAGCTCCTCATTACACTTCATACATCTCCAGCCCCTGACTTCTATTCCTCTCCAGTTTGTTGTTATCCTCTCCATTTTACCATTGCATTGGCAATTGATTTTTAGATTTTCAAAATCCATTTTTACCCTCCATCAATTTTCTAAATTTTTTAGTCAAAGTAAATTCCCCAGCATGGATTAATTTGTAAAAATTCCCCATATCTACAACCACAACATTAACCACTTTTGCTCCCTTTCTAATTGCTTTTTCTGTAATATTTTTCTTTCTTTTTTTTATTTCAAATCCTTTCTCTAATATTTTCTGCACTTCATATAAATCAAGATTGATGTTGCTTAACTCATCTAACACTGCTTTAGTAGGCATTATTGGCTTGCCTTTGTAGCTATAATCCATTAAATCACCTTGATATATATCAACAAGATATATCATAGATATATCATAGATATATAAAGATTTCTGTTGATTTTCTTATGAATTATTTTTTGAAACTCTACTGCTCTGGATTTTAAAAGCATTAAACAGTTAATGCAAATAAAACTCCCAAAACTGCTTCAAGCAATCCAAAAACAAGCAGAAGATTCTTCTTCCCTTTAAATGCTAGAAAGCTTATCCATCCCAAGTTTAGGATGATTACTATCAACAAAATTATTTGGTGTATCATCTTAATAATATCCTCTCTAGGATTGCAGCTATAACTGAAATAATTCCTAAGACAACTGAGCCAACCCATACCAGCGAGGAATTACTGAAAATGAAGCCCATTCCCATAAAGCTTACCGCAAGCACCCCTATCATAATTATCAGCAAGCCTACAAAAAATTTTATATCAACTTGCCCTTTTTTGTCCATCCATTAAATAAAAGCATTTTTAAATTATAAGCTTATCGCTTTATATAACTCCATGGCTATCCTTTTTTCTTTGGACACGATTTCTTTTTCCTAAAAAGAAAGTGTGGAGAGCGAAGCGATTTCAAAAGTTTTAAATACCCTAATTATATCGATTTTTACAGAAATTAAATACATGAACTAGGGAGCATCTTTGAGATCAGAGAAACTTTCTATTTCTGTATAATGAGGAGGAAAAATTTAAAATGGAAGGAACAGTAAAGTGGTATAACCTAAAAAAAGGCTATGGCTTCATCAAAGGAGAGGACGAACAGGATTATTTTGTTCATTTTTCAGCTTTGAACGGGGCTATGCTGAGAGAAAACGATAAAGTGAGCTTTGACGCAGTTGACACCGACAGGGGAAAACAAGCCCAGCAGGTAAAATTGCTTGAAAAAGGCAGTGAAAGAGGCGGCAGCAAAAGAAAACAGAAAAGATTTGGAGAAGAAGATAATTCTGAAGAATTCGGATCTGAAGGGCAAGAAGGTTATGCAAGTGAAGAGCAAGACGACTATTAGAAATACAGAATGCAGAACCGAAAGGGTTAAAAATCCCGCAATTATGTTCGCCGAGTAGTACCTAAAGGAAGGTCAAAAATGGAATTTGATGGATTCAAAGTTGGGTTCGATGATGACGATGATGGATTAGATAGCGACGATAATGACAGTGATGACGGCTGGGATGATGACAATTAAGATCATCCTTTTTTTATTTTTTTAATTTTAATTTTTAACTATTCTTTGTAAAGTTTATGCTCAACTCCATTCTGTATTATGCTCTTATGTCCATTTAGCCTGTAAAACCAGACAGGATCATTGCCATAAGTAGGGTGGTTTCTAGAAAATTCGAGCATGGCTTCAGTTTTACTGCCTTTCTCTATAGAGTCAGTATAATTTAGGTCATCAAGGTCAATATTTGGAAGCTGTACCCCGCTGTGATATAGCCCATAATGCCCATTAATTACTAATGAGCCAACCCCCTCCCTACTCCTCATCTCTCTTAATGTTTTCCTTACTTCAGTATCTTCTCCCATTAAATTTATTGAATTGCCCTTTAGAAAGTCATTCCCTCTATATCTCCCAAGCTTTAAATCTACCAATGGACTTCCATCACCATAGCTGCACATCAATACTAATGAATGCCTGCTGCTTCCGCTCATCCATCTACCTAAGGAAAAATACGCATCTTCAGCCTTCCCTCTTATCCCGCTTAATAAGTCATCAACCCTATTTGCCACTAGTGTCTGATCAGCGATTATCCTTTCACTCACGCCCCTAGCCAGCAAGCCTTCCAGGTCTCTCTTCATCATGCTAACCCTTAATTCCCCTTCTAATGGCTCCCTAGCCTTGAAATAAGCACCAGGATAAGTTGATATTAAAGACAAGATTATGCCTGAATTAGCTGCAAGATCCAATTCAGTTGTTAACTCTATCATTTTAGCCTCTTATTTGATTAGTAGGAAACAGATTTACTCATTTCTTATATATAAACTTACCTACCCTCATTTTTTATTTTTATCCAAAAAAACAGCAAAACTTATTAATAAATAAAGATTTTATATTAAAAATGGCAAAAATTGATTATAATGCACTCTACCTTCGGTCGGAAAATGCAAGAATGAAGTTAAAAGAAGTCTCCAGGGCCTTGAGAAAAAGCTCGCAGCGCTTAAAATACAACTTCGACATTCTTGAAAATGAAAAAATGATCAAAAACCCTTATTGTATGTTTGACTATTCTTATTTTGGATTGGTTTTATTTAGGGCATACCTAAGAGGCGTTTATGTTGCAGAACAGGACAAAAAGAAGATACTGAATGAGCTGGAGAAAAATTCTTATGCCGTATCAATATATGAACTTGGTGGAGAATATGATCTTGCAGTTGAATTCATATCCCCGAACCCTTCAAAATTCAGCAAGGAGATAAAGAAAATCTCGACAATGATGCCAAATTTAAATGACTATAAAGTCGTTCTTAATGTTGTAACTCATCTTTATCCAGGGCATTACCTTACTAATGGAAAATTTCAAGATTCGTACAATGAAAAAATTATAGGGGGAGATAGAGATATAGAAATGCTAAACAAGAATGAGATGAAGCTGATTAAAACCCTGCTATTTTATCCAACTGCACAGATGAACGAACTTGCAAAACATTCTGGATTGAATGTTAAAACTGTAAAAACAATTTTGAATGATTTGATGAAGAGAAAAGTGATCAAGGGATTTAAATACTGCCTTGACAGGGAAAAATTGGGGATAAATGCTTCGAGGCTTTTTTTAAAGCTACATCACCTGACAATTGAAAGAGAGACTAGCTTGATGAGCTATCTGAGAAATACCAAAGAAGTTGTGCAGGCAAACAAAACTATCGGCGACTGGGATATGGAAATTGACATTGAAGCACTTGATGCGGGAAAAATAAGACAGGCAATTCTGCAGATAAGAATTGAATTCAAGGACATCATTGAAAGGTTTAACTTGATTGAGTTTCAGGACACATACAAGAAAAGTTATCTCCCAAGTTATTTATTTGATGAATCTTTCATTAACAGTTAAGCATTTAAAATTTTTTATTAACCTAATCTATATCTAAAATAATATGGAGGATAAAATGAACAGCGGATTAAAAAGTATTTTAGCAGCAGGAATAATTGCAGCATCAATCGGGTGTTATGACGATAAGTTGAAAGGTGAAAATAAAAAAGAGACTAAAAATTTAGAAACAGAAATTGTGTCTTCTGTTCAGCCTACTAAGGTGGATACAGTTTACGTCGAAGATTATTCACACTATTCCAAAATGGTTGGAAGAAAAATGCGCATTTACAATGAAGAGGTTGGCTTGAAAGGAACATTGGAATTTACCCTCTCAGAAAATGGAGATGAATATGTACTGACAAAGAAAAGAGATTGGCAGAAGGAAGTTAAAGGAAAAAAAGTTTCGGTATATGATCAAGTTGATTTCTATTCTTCGGTTGAAGAACCAAGAAAACTAAAATCATTTGAGTCTTCTGCAGTGTACGATAAAGATTGGCTAATGACAAATATTCTGCTTGAGAGAGAAACAGCTGGAGAGGCTAAAGACTTCAAAAAAGCTGAAGAGATTTATCTCCAATGCCTTGACGCATTAGAAAGGCCTACGATAAATGGAAGGCCAAGGGTTGCACCAATACCAGATGGAGGAATTTAATTTTATTTTTTATTAATTTGTATGTACAATCTTGACGATATAAAAGAGGAAGTAATTGAAAAAGGTTTTAATGAGCTAAAGCAAGTTAGAATTGATATAGGCTGGCATCCAGTTAACAGCGGATTCATGACTTATGGGGATCTTGACATGCCTCGAAAAAGGAGCTATTATATTCATGTTCACCCATATCTGAAGAAAGCTGAAAAGCAGGTGATCAGAGGCGGAGTTGCCCATGAAAACAGCCATATTATCAAGGATATGCGACTAACAAGACAAGAAGCTGAAATGGATGTAAAAAGATACTATCTTTCTAAAGCATATCATGTAAGAGATGAAATATGCACTGACCTTGATGTGATTAATAGGGGCTTTGGATATGAACTCCTTGCATTTGAATTTTTTCGAGAAACAAATGCATACGATAACGGATATGGCATGTCATCCACAAAAATAAGACAAATTATTGCAATCGTAGAAGATTTTCCTTTTGCATTTACCTATCGGGATTACCTTAATCTTTTTGGCAAAGATGGGGGGAATGGAAACGAGAAAAAGCATTAACACCTACATCACAAAAATTATAAACTTCTAAATATTAACATGCAGCAATGAAAGTTAAAAAAAAGAGTTTGGCAATGTGGTACACAAGAGTTATAGGAGTTCTTTTCATTCTCGTTGTTGTCTCTTTGGCTTTTGACTTCCAAAAATTCGGCTTTCGGGCTGAGACAATGCACAAAGTTTTTCATATTATATTAGGCATATTTGTTGTTGCTTTTGGCTGGAGTAATCACAAATTCTGGAGACCTTTTGCAATAATTAATGGTGCTTTTTTTACTTACATTGCAATCTTCGGATGGATATTTCCTGACTTTGGAGGATTAGACACTTTTAATTTAATAGATACAATTCTGCATTCAATAGTTGGCCTTTCTGGCTTGTATATTGGAATCTTTGAAAAATCAGAAAAGGAAGATTATATCTTGTTAAAAAGCTGATTAATAATACTCGCTCAGCATTGCTTCTATAGAGCCTTTTGCAGGGCAATTCTTGTATTTTTTTCTTAATATCTTTAACGCAAGCTTTAGAGACTCCCTGTGGTCTGCCTTGATTAATTCAACCAGCTCTTTTCTTTCTTTCAAATAATGCTCGGGCATTCTAGATAATCTAAAAAGCAAATTATTTTGAACTTGGTATATCGCATCGGTCTTTAGCCTCCAGTATCTTTCTTTTTTATTTTCATAATAACCGCTCATATCACTGCTTGTTTTTGAATTTTAATATATAATACTTTTGCAAAGATAATTTTATATAGAGGGTTTTCAATGTTTTCATTTACGGGGACGTAGTATAACTCGGTTATTATGGTCGGCTCCAGTTCGGCTTTAAAGAGCAGAAAAGAAACCGATTGATGGGGGTTCAAATCCCTCCGTCCCCATTCGGTAGCTCAATGTAATGACTTCCAGTTACAAAAATTTATTTTATAAAAAATATTTTTTAATTTTTGTTTTTTGTTATTACTATTTGTGACAAATTCATATATCATGTTTCTATTTTATAATAGTGAAATTTTAGAAAGACTTATAAAGTATTTTCTTGAATCCATCTTTGGGGTTAAAATTAACAATGCTGGAATCTATTACTCAAAAAAATATTGATGAAGCTTTTAATGAGCCGCTTTTAATTGCCAGTGCTGCTGGTAAGGGCGGAGTCGGAAAAACTTCTGTTAGCATAAATTTAGCCCATGCACTTGCTGACCATGGCTTGATTGTTGGTTACATCGACGCTAATTTAAGAAACCCTGACGGAGCTTCAAGGTGCTATGCCGATGCAGGATTAAGATTAGATGAAATTGGCAGAGCCACTATTCCAGAAAACAAGCCTACATTGCTTGATGTTGTGCTAGGAAAAAAAGTCTTAACTGGAAGGAAAAAAATAGAAAAAGAAGGTACAAAATCTGGTCGGGGGTATGCAGCAGTGTTCAGATGGGATCGAGCTTCTTTAAATGAAGTTGCAATGCAAAGTATAAATAGGCCAAATTTATTTTATTTTTTTGCGCCAAGATCAAGTATAGGCAGTTTGGATGAAAGGGCAAATCTTGATGAAAGAGAGAGAGCTTTAAATGAAGCACAGAAGAACATCCTAGAAAAATCCAGAAGGCTTAACGGATATCAGGCTTTAGTAGTTGACTTTCCTGTACTTAATACTCATTTTGAGATAGATTCTTTCTTCAAATGTGATAAGAAGCTTTTCATTGTCCATTACGGAGATAATGCAAGTAAAGATTGGGTTTATGATTGCCTTAAGTTTGCCGTTAATAAGGAAAATATAAGGCCGCAAGATAATTTTATTGTATTTAATAAAATAAAACAAGAATCTAAAATAGCAGACAGAAGGGATTTTTTTAATCAATACGGCCTGGGCAATATTTTTGATTGGTTTAGGGATTATTCATGGGATAAGAATAGAAATGACGCGCAAGAAATGTACGAACTACAGCTTCCAAAGGATATAAGAAAATTAAATCTTGATAGGCTCGCTTTTGTAAATCCTGCTTTTTATTTCTATCTTACTGAAAGAATTGAAATAAGTGAAGATCGGGGAACTCCATTTTTGTCAGATATTAAAAATATGAATACAGTATATGGAGATGAAATGAATGCATTGGCATCTTATCTTATTTCATCAAGGATTAACGGGTATAAAGAAAAAAATCAGGAGCGAAAATGAGAAGCGGAGACAATCTTGAAGCCAGTACATTCGGAAAAAGAGTAAAAGGGGTTGTTGCAGTAGTTGCAGGAACAGTTATTGCCGGGTCTGTTTTATGCCATTATGTTACAAAAGAGTCTGCTGTTAAAGATGTAAAAATTTCTGCTGTTAAAGAAGCTAGAGAAGTTAAGTCTGGCTTGGAGAAGAAGCTTACCATAGCTGAAAGCGCAAATATAGTTTTAAAAAATGAGAATAAAACACTGGAATCTGATAAAGAGTTATTGAGCGGAAGAGTAACACTTTTACAAACTGAAGCAGACTCTGCAAGAAAAGAAGCTGATAAGAGGGCTGTAGCAATCAAGGCATTAGAAAAAAAAGCTCAAGTAAGCTATCAGGACAGCATAAGGGTCGTATACCAAAAACAATATTCAAAGCACCCTTCTGAAATCAGGGATTTTGCATATAAATCTGAATTCGAGGGAAGAAAGGCCTATTTGTATATTGAACAAGTTAAGGAAAAATCATTAAAGGAAATTATAGAAGAAGTTATCCCTGAAAATCTAAAAGAAAGAAAAGAGTTTGCAGTATCGATTCCAGGATTCTTTGATAGATATCAGGCTTTAGCAAAAAAATACAAATTGAGCACTAGCCTTACAGATTACACTGCAATAGATGCAACAAAGCAGATGAGCGGAGTCTGGAACATTGTTTTCATCGATAAAAACGGAAAAGAAAAACTAGCAGAATATTATCCTGGGAGGGATTAAAAAATGAAAAGATTATTGCCATATTATATAGGAGCATCATTGGCAGCATTGCCATTAAGTTCTTCCAAAGCAGAAATTCCAATGGAGGAAATCATAAGTACAGTCGAGAAAGAAGGAAAAATTTCTTTTAAAGACTTGAGAGAAAGAGATGAAGCAATTAATAATGCTTACGGGCAGTTCTTGCCTTTTGATAAAACAAACATCACTGCAGATGGAAAAATTATTTATTTAGATGACAGCGTTATTGACCGCATTATCGATACAGCATATCCACAAAAAGATATTGATGTAAGCAATTTGGATGATTTATTGAGCAGGCATGATGATTTCTTTGTGGCAAAGAAAGACGGCAGTTTCAAAGTTTTGATACAAGAGCCAAGATTGGTAGGAACTACAGATGATACACTAAAAGCTTCTTTCAGGGATTTAGGTGTTAATGAAATAGCTGGAGATTATTTTGAAAGTATAGCAAGAAAAACAGATAGGGTTGCAACAGAAGCTTATAATATGTTCAATAATGTTAAAACTTTCAGCGTTCATCTAAAAGGCACTAAGACCTCAATGCTTGCTGATTTGCCTACTGCATTCGGTCTCGCTTTAGGGACAAATTCAAGCACTTCGGATATAAGAAAATTAGTTGAGGAATTAGAAGTGGATTCCACATTGGAAGATGAGCTTGGAAAAATCCCGGCCATAGGAATGAAAAGCAGGATTACATTGAATTTTTTCAGAAGGGAAGGATGGGGAGCAAATATTCTTGACTATGAAATTATCGTACAAGACAACGGAACAGAATACACGCAAGCAAAGTATACAATTTCAGAAAACATATTCTGGAATAAGCATAAGATGGCTAAACCAACTGATATTATCCTCGCTCCCGCCATGGAATCTTATCTAGGAATTAAGCCTGTTATCGTAGCTGCTGAAACTACAAAACCAGAATCAGGGCCTATAAATGTAACAAAGCCAGAAGGTTTAGATACAGCCAGGGCAGTAAGTGAAGATACTCCTTATGTTGAGAGAAAAGAAAAGAGAAAAGAAAAAGCGCCAAAGAGATCTATCGTAGATATAGTTCTTGGAGTTGGCTATAATCCAATCAGGGGAATTGCAGGAGTTCACAGAAGCCATGGAGATTTTGTCTACGGCCCATATGGTGGGATAAGCAAGATTGGTGGAGAGCACTCATCCATTTCTCAAAGCCAAGTCAGTGCATTAGGAAATAGACATGAGATTAGCAGAGACTGGAATGAAGATGAGATGGGCTGGTTTGTCGGCGGAGATTTCGGATATAGGATTGATGATAAATTTTCTGCTGTTGCTGGACTTGATCTGGGTTTAAGCAGGGTCGAGATTTCTGGGAAAGCATCTCCGAGAGTTTATGATAAAAATGGAAAAGTTATTGGAAGAGGTCCAGATCAGATAATCACTGACAGCAGTTTAAGAAAAAAACTTGGGCTCAATATTGGAGCTCAGTATAAAGGTATAACTGGAAAGTATAGCTATGATATCGAAGGAAAAAAACATGGAGTTCAAGTTACTTTCCCAATTGTAAGATATGTAAATGGAGGGAAAAAATGAAGAAATTTTTATTATCCTTAATTTTTGTATTTTTATTATTATTAGGAAATGTTAATGCATCTGTCAGCGTGATAAGCGGATTCAAGGATGGGGGCAGTGTTAAGGATATAAACGACGGCGATAAAACTGCATTTTGGGTGGATATATGGAGTGATACCGGAAAAGAAACTGTTGATATAACTTTAAGAGATTTGAATAATAATTTAATTTATACATTTGAAGACAATACTGTATCAAGAGAGGGATTTGCAAAGGAATACATGCTCGACAAGTCAGTATATAAAAATCCAGGACAGTATAAAATATTAGTCTATGCAAAAGACAGTGAAAGCGATGTTCTTGATGATAGCTTAAGATTGAATGTTAAAGAAAAGTCTAAAGTAAACAGCGCTCCTATCGTTGCAAATATTCCAAATCAAGAAGTAAAAATTGGAGACCTATTTAATTATCAAGTTTCTGCTTCTGATCCTGATAACGATGTTTTATCTTATTTCCTAAACGAGAAACCTGAAGGAATGAGTATTGTAAATGGAAAAATTAGTTGGAATGCGAACAAAGTCGGAAGCTATAATATTGTTGTTTTAGTAAGTGACCTGAAAGGCGGAGATGTGTCAAAAGGCTTCACTCTTGTTGTTAAAGAAAAAGTGCAACAACCTATTAACAATGCACCAAGATTATTTATCAAGAAAGACGATATTGTTATAGGTTATGAGGTCACTATAGAAAAAGGAAAAGAGCTAGTCTTAGTTTTAGAAGGCATTGATGAGGATAAAGATGACAAATTAACATATAGTTATAGAGATGGTATCCCTTCTGGCTCTATCTTAGTAAACAATGTTTTTAGATGGACTCCTGAAAAATCGGACAGCATTGGAACCATAATTGAATTCACTGTAAGCGACGGTAAAGCTACTGACTTTAAGGTTATCAAAATTATCGTGAAAGAAGAATTGCCCATTCCAGATGATGTCGTAAGGGGGGATTTTGATTACGACGGCATTGTTGATTTAGATGATTTCTTTTTATTCAGCGAACAATTCGGCAAGCCAATAACAGAGCAAAATACTGAATATGACTTGAACAAAGATGAAAAAATCAATTTAGAAGATTTCTTCATAATTTCCGGGAGCTTCGGCAAAAGTACGGGATTAAGCATACAGTTTTCAGACATCAACGGCAATAAGATAGGTAGTTTAACAGTCAGAGAAAATGAAGGATTCAAATTGCAGGTTGATCCAAGAGACAGGACAGGAAGAAAATTACAATTTACATATCAAAGCGACCTTCCAGTATTAAAAACAGACAGCACGCTTGCAGGAGCAACAACCCAAGATACCGTGAAGCATCCTAATGTAGAAGGTAAATTCATTATCAAGGTTTTAACAACCGATGGTATAAATAAATTCCTGAAATCTTTCTATGTAATAGTAAAGGATGTCAATAGAAATCCTGTAATTAGAAATGTTGAAAGAATTGAGCCCGTTGGATTAGTAAAAGAAAGTCAAACAATAAAAATCAAAGTCGATGCTGTTGATCCTGATGGAGATACTTTAAGCTTCGAAGCAAATAGAGGTAAATTTTTCCAAGATGGAAGCATTCTCAGCTGGAGAACAGGATTTGATGATGCAGGGGTTTATGAATTAACTGTAACTGCAAAAGATGGATTTGGTGGAAGCGCTTCTGATTCAAGGCTGAAATTTACAGTTTTTGATATAACTCCATTAACATTCACTTCAACACCTGTAGTAGAATTTTTCCTTGATAAAATAGGAAAAGAATATGTTTACGACGCAAATACAAATAAAGACAACGGATTCATTGGAGGATATCCAATCTATTCTTTGATTGCAGGCCCTAAAGGGATGAACATTGACAGCAAATCAGGAGTAGTAAAATGGAAGCCTGAAGCAAATCAAGACGGAAACCATGTTATAAAAATAAAAGCCGTTGACGACGAGGGTATTGACGGTGTTCAAGAGTTTACATTGAAAGTTGTTAAGCCTGTTAATAAAGCACCCCAGCTGAGTGTAAAGAAAGATGGAACTATCGTAACATCTGCTAATGTACTTGAAAATTCTGAATTAATGCTTGATTTATCTGCAGTTGATACTGACAGTGATATTTACCCCGGAACCATCAGCTTCAGATTGGAAAATCCTCCTGCTGGAATGAAATTAGAGAATAATAAAATTTTATATAAACCTGGTTTCGATGTCGTGCAGCATCCTGCTAAAGAAAAACAATTTGAAATTAAGATTATTGCAAGTGATGGTGTTTCTGAAAATAAACTTGATTTTAAAATTGTTGTTGCTGATGTAAATAGATTGCCTAATTTAATCACGCCTGATTCAGCTATTAGAATTGAAGAAAGCAGATATTTAGGAGCTGACCTTAGAGGGAATACTATTGCTTTTGATGTTGTAAATGAAAATGATCCTGATAATGACAGTGTGAGCACTAGTGTTGATAACATGCCAAAAGGAGCAAAGATAGAAAATGGAAAATTTATCTGGAAGATAAGAAAGAATCAAGGAACAATTAAAGAAATTGGACAGCCAGAAATACCATATGAATTAGTATTCAAATTGAGTGATGGAATATCAACAGCTGAAAAGAAAGTTAAAATTTTTATTATTGATACAGCAGCTCCTTTTTATCCTGGATTATTTAATCAATTGACGCCGCCAGAAGTATTCCTTAGTGTGATGAGTGTTGAGCCTGTTTCAGAAGGAATAAAAGTTGTTGCAACAGGAAAATACAACTCCATTGATAAGCAGAATTTTAATGACGAGCTTGAATACAATTTTGACTGGGGAGATGGAACAAGCGCTGGTTTTAAGAAAAACATTGAGGAAAGCACAGCAACACATTTCTATAAGTATGATATGAAGTTCGGCACTCCAAAATTAAAGCTGCAAGTAAAAGATGAAGATGGGATGATTGGCGAAGCTTCTTATGATTTTGATTTTAGAGGGGCAATAATCTTGAAGGAATCTGGCCAGCCAGTAGTTGTAAGTCAGCAGCCGCAGCCAACTCCGTCAACTCCACCAACTCAACCAACGCCTACTCCAGGAGTGAACCAAGCTCCTGTTGTCTCGAATATACCAGATCAAACAGTAACAACAGGGCAAAACTTTAATGACATCAATTTGGACAGCTTTGTTGCTGATCCTGATAATGCAGACAATCAAATTATCTGGAGCATCTCTGGAGCCGCAGGGTTAGTAGTCAGCATTGATGCCAATAGGGTGGCAAAGGTTTCTTATCCAAGTGGATTTATTGGAAGTGGATTGATAACATTCACAGCAAGAGATCCTAGCGGAGCAACAGGAAGTGACAGCGCTGTATTTACTGTTCAATCAGTTCCAGTAGTGCCTGCAAATAACAATCCAGTGTTGAATGTTAAAAGAAACAATATTGTCATAAGCAGTGTAGTGATAAATGAATTGGAGAGCTTAGTATTGAATCTTGAAGGCAGTGATATTGACAATGATCCTCTAAGGTTTGAAGCATCCAACACTCCTTCTAGTTCTGCTTTAAACAATAATGTGTTCAGCTGGACTCCAAGCAATATCCAAGGTGGGCAGATTTACACAATCACTTTCAGGGTATTAGATCTTGCTAGCAATGGCCAGTTAAAAGGTGGAAGCGACAGCAAGACAGTTATTGTTACAGTCAATGACAACTTAGAGCCACTATTTAAGAAGGCAAAAATCAGCAGGCATAACCTGAATGTCAAAGGGATAGTTGTCAATAGCTGGCAGACCGTTAAGAAAGGAGAGCCGTTTAACATAGATATAATTGCTGAAAATAAGGGCAATGTAAAAGAGAATGACGTAAAAGTTACATTGGAGATTCCTCAGATAGATTATTATCAGAGAAGTGGTGAGTTCGATGTCAAGAAGAAGAGAACAGATACCCGAAGCTTCTCAGCTGTAGTGCCTGAAAGCATCACAGATGAGATAGTGTACGCTATTGTCACAGTAGGTAGTGATAAGGATAAGGTTGCGGAGGTAATCGGATTCTTGGTGGAATGATGTTGTTACTCTCAGTAACAATTTACTACCAAAAAGTTTATAAACTATGTTTAACTTAAAAATAACAACAATTAGGGGGTTAAAATGAAATTTGAAAGTGCACTTAGTATTATGGTGATATTTGTGTTAGGCTTGCTTAGCTTAAACGCAGTTTCTGCAGGAATTAGTCCTGATTATGCAGTCGACAAAGTTGAAGTCGATGATAGGGAAGTAAGTGAGAGCGACGTAAATTACATTACTGTTGAAAGGGGAGATAGCATAGAGCTTGATGTCTGGATTAGAGGCTTAAGCAATGGCGCAGTCAGGGACGATATAAAAGTCAAGGCATGGGTAGGCGGCTATGAATATGGGGATGTTGCAAAACAAACAAAAATATTCAAGGTTGAGCCTAGTGGGTTATACAAGAAATCTTTGAGTGTAACTCTGCCTAATGATGTAGATGCTGACGCCAATGGAAAGGCTGAAAGCTACACATTGCATGTTGAAATCTTTGACGGGGATAATGAAGCAAGAAAAAGTTATGTCTTAAGGGTTGACGAAAAAAGGCATGACTTGAGAATTGTTGATGTTATCTTCAGGCCTGGAACTCTTGTTAATGCAGGTGACATGTTATTCACAACTGTAAGAGTAGAAAACATGGGCGACAAAAAGGAAGAAGACATTCAAGTTAAGGTAAGCATTCCAGAGTTTGGATTCTTAGCTAGAGATTATATAGATGAATTAGTTCCAGAAGATAATGACAATGAAGAGGAAAAGTCAGGGGATGTTGACTTGTTCGGAAGAATTCCAAAAAGCGCTAAATCCGGTGATTATGAAGTCAAAGTCGAGTTGATCTTCAACCGTGGCCATGATGTTATAAGCGAGGATTTCACAATTAGCGTTGATGGTGAATTAGCAAAGGACGCTGGAGAATCATTGATCAGCGTTGATGCAACTAGAAAGGATGCAAAAGTGGGGGAAGCAGTCAGCTATAAATTAATGATTGCTAACTTTGGAAGCGAATCTGCAAGATACTCAGCTGAAGTTCTTGGAGTTGGAAACTGGGGAAGCGCAAGCGTTGATCCTGCATTTGTTTCAGTGAATGCTGGCGACACTGGCGAATTATTCGTGAAAGTAACTCCAAGTGTTGCAGGCGAGCAGAGCTTCACTGTAAAGGTAAAATCCAATGGTGCAGTCGTTAAGGAAGTCAACTTGCAGGCTAATGTTTCAAAAGCCGGAGTTGAATTGAGAAGGGGATTGGAGATAGGGTTTGCAGTTCTGGCAATCTTATTAGTAATCCTAGGCTTGATCATTGCTTTTACTAAGTTAAGGGGCAATGGCAGTGAAGAAGGTCCTGAATTGGGCGAAGAAGAAGAGAAAGAAGCAGGGCAGACTTACTACTAAGTTTGTTCTTCTTTTTTTATTTTTTTATTATTAACCATCCTCCTTTGTAGCATCCATTGTTATCTCTTCACCTTTTTTTAATATTTCTCTTAGCCTTAGCTATATCGTATGGAAATATCGAAAGCCTTAAATACTCCAAATCTTTAGGAATTTTAGAAGCATTTTGACATGTTTGGTAAAAAATTTGTTAGGCTGTTTCTCAATTAAAATTGAAGATATGCAAAATATGTAAAGGAACGAGCATAAGGTCAAGAGTTAATTATTCCCATGGAAAGGGATCGAAATCAACTATGAGTTTTAATTGCAGGGGATGTGGATCTACAGAAGTAGAAGTGAGATCAGAAAGGGCATCTAGAAAAAGAAGATGAGTGAGAATAAAATATAAGGCGGGTAAAATGAAAGGAAAAGTAAAATTCTTCAATGACATGAAGGGCTTTGGTTTCATAAGCGGAGACGATGGAAATGAGTACTTTGTCCATCAGACTGGATTGGAAGCAGGAGTAAGAATAAGAGAAAACGATTCAGTGGAGTTCCAGGTTGAACAGGGTGAAAGAGGACCAAAAGCAGTTAAAGTCTTGAAAATATAAATTGAAGAAAGATAGTGTACATCTATGAAAAGGCACTTGCTTAATAAAATTAACATTTTGCTTTTTCTAGAATTGTAAGTGCTAATGGAAGGTGTATGAATAATGAAATTTGAAGATTTAAAATTAAGTAATGATCTGTTTAAAGCAGTGAATAAATTAGGATTGACTGAGCCTACTGAAATACAGGAGAAAAGCATTCCTCACATACTAATTGGCAAGGATGTTATAGGCGAAAGTGCAACAGGCTCGGGAAAGACCCTGGCTTTTGGATGCGGAATCATAGATCAGGTTGCTCCAAATAGGGGATTGCAGGCATTGGTCTTAGTTCCAACAAGAGAGTTAGCAGAGCAGGTAAGAAAATCAATAAGCGACCTTTCCGATGATAGAAGGATTAAGGTTGCTGCAGTTTATGGAGGGGTATCAATAAATCCTCAGATGACTGCTTTGAAAAGATGTGAAGTCATTGTTGCAACTCCAGGAAGATTATCAGACCATATGAGGCAGAAAACCGTTGATTTTTCAAGAATTAAAATCCTCGTGCTAGATGAAGCAGATAGAATGCTGGACATGGGATTCATCAGGGATGTAGAAAAGATAATTCAAGGCTGCCCAAGGCAAAGGCAGACAATGTTTTTTTCTGCAACCATATCAGATGATATAAAATATCTGGCTGATAAGTACATGAATAATCCAATAAGAGTTTCAGCTGCGAAATTAGTTGACCCTGGCAAATTAAAGCAGATATACTATAACACTCCAAGAGGGCTGAAACTTCCTTTGCTTGTAAGCTTGCTGAAAAATGAAAAATCAGGGCTTGTTATGGTTTTCTGCAACATGAGAGTCACTACAGACTTCGTTGTTAAAAATCTGCAGGTAAATAAGATTGATGCTACTGCTATTCATGGAGGATTGACTCAAAATAAAAGAAGCAGGATGATGGAATTATTTAATAATGCTAAAGTTAGTGTGCTGGTTTGTACCGATGTCGCTGCCAGAGGTTTGCACATTGACAATGTTTCACACGTCTATAATTATGAGATTCCAAAAGACTCAAAGGATTATGTACATAGGATAGGAAGGACTGCCAGGGCTGGAGAGAATGGGATAGTTGTTAATTTACTATCTGAGCATGACCATGATAATTTTTCAAGGGTACTGAGGGATTACAGCACATTTAAAATTGAAAAGATGATCACCCCAAGCCTGGAGAGGATAACTATCATCAAGAATAATAATGGGCGTCCATCCGGAAGGTTTAATGAAAGGAACAGAAACAACCATTATAATAATGGGCATAAAAGGGGGTTCAAAAGGTGGTAAATTATAATATAATAATGTCATGCAGGCTATGCAGGAAAAGATTCATCATTGGAAATCACGAGCCAAGAAATAATCTTTGCAAGAAATGTGACAAGACAAAAAAAAATTGAAGATTTGAATTCATTAGATGATTTCAGCCTTGTCTCCAATCTCAAATTTATATTTATCTGCTAATCCTGCATTTATTTCCAGAACGTATTTTGCATCTTTATTTGGGGTTATAGAATTACAACTTTCTCTGCATGGCTGAGCATTTTCATAAATATAAACAATTTTAAAATTTTCATCAATCCAGATAATGTCCAAAGGAATAAAAGTGTTTTTCATCCAGAATGAATGCTTTTCTGAATTTGGAAAAATAAATAACATGCCTGAATCTTTATCTAAATCTTTCCTGAACATCAAGCCTTTGGCTCTTTCAGCTGGATTGTCGGCTATTTCTATATTGAATGATTTATCGTTAATAGTTATTTTCTGATTTTGTGTTGTACAACCTAATAATAAGATATTAATGGTAATTAGAATGATTAGTTTATTCATTTTTAAAAATTTGAAGCTATGATTAACTTAATATAAACAAACTTCTATTATATTCTATTATAGTTACAAGGTTTATATATTTGTCGTAATATGCATTTTATAATGTGAAAAAAAGAGAACTTGAAGAACCTCAAGACATTGAAGTGAATATCCCTGTTGCTTCTTAAATTTGTTTTCAATTCAAAAGATATAAATACACGAATCTCATTAGCCTGATGAATGGGAAGTAAGAGGAAAAAGCTTTCTGTAGGAATTATCTATTACAAAACATATCATGATTATGAAGATAAAATGCTTCCATCTGCCTTAAAAAAAATAGAAATGGGTGTTGTTTTGCTTCCAGCCGAGGAGCAGATAGATTTCAAAGAGATTGAGGAAAAAACAAAGAGATGCAAAATAATTTACAATGACACAGTCTGCCAGCCGATTTTATTCGAATCTCTTGAGCTTTCTAAAACATTAGAGGAACTTGGAAAGAAAGTTATAAATTCCTCTTACTCTTTCTTTTATCAAGAAGACAAATGGATGTTCTATTTGAAATGCCTCGAACATAGAATACCCACTCCAAAAACATATTTGATACCAAAGGAAACAAGATATAATGTAAAAGCGATCAAAGAGTTGTTAAAAAACAAGCCAATGGTTTTGAAGGGAGTTTTTTCAGACAACGCAAAGCTTGTAGAGAAAGTTACTAACTACCCAATGTTCCTAAAAAAATTAAGGCGCATTGTTAAGATGGATCCGACATCGCCCATTGTAGCACAAGAATATATCCCAAACTCAAAAAAAAGCTATCGTGCAACTTTAATCAATTACAAGTTAAGGCAGTTCATTGTAAAGATTAGCAAATCGTGGAAGCAGTCTGGGCATGAAAGAGAGCATTTTAGAAGCATCAAGATCAATAAAAAATTAAGGCATCTCTGTGAAAGGACTGCCAAGGTGCTTGGAATGCAGGTATGTGGGCTTGACTTGATATTTAACGACGGGAAATGGTACATTATAGAAGCCAACAGCTCTCCAAGCATGGATTTTATCTATCATGATGAAAGGAGATTAGTAAAAGCCTTGGCGAATTACCTCTGCTCAGAATCCAAGAAATTAGGTTAGCCATTTCTTCCTTATATTTCTTAGATAATCAAGATCTATTTTCGCAGTAATCATCCCTTCTTTGTTGAACATTTCCTTGATAATCTTGTGCGGCTCTGCTATTGCAGTATACGATGTCAAATATTTCTCATTTAAATCAATTGGATTGCAGAACACAACATAAACAAGGCTTTCATATGCTCTTGTAAGTATTAGCGACTTCAGGATTTTCTTTTCAAATTTTTTATGATTTTTCTTGTGCGCCCAGTCATCATAGCACCAATACATCGGGCAGAAGATAATTTTTGCTCCTTTTTTTGCCATTCTCTTCATCGCCATTGGATTAGAGACATCCCAGCATATTGCAATCCCTATTTTGCAGAAGGGGGTTTTGTAAATATCAAACTTCGATCCTGGAAAGATATTCGGGCCGTCTCCCTGAAGGTGAACTTTCTTGTGCTTGCCGCAAAGGTTGCCGTCGCTGTCTATAAGCAGGGCGGAATTGTAATGATATTTTTTTTCTTTGAGATGTGTCGATATGATGCACCAAATCCCATACAATTTGCAGCACTCCATTACTTGGGATATGATTAGCTTATTCTTCTTGGGGCCTAGAGAGATAGAATCTTCAGGAAAACAGATAATGTCCACTCTTTTTCCCTTGGCAAGATGCATAAATTTCCTTATGTCTTTGATTACAGAATCTATCGGCTTGCTTATATTTAACTGGACTGCTGCTATTTTAAATGCCTTTCCCATCACAATAAAAAATAGCTGTTTTATTTATTTAGTTTTCTATCTAACTTATCAAACTCTAATCTTTCATGGAATAGTTTAAATACTCATGTTCAGCTTTTGCCTTCGCTTGTCCAAAGGAGCAAAATTAAAACATTAAGTAAGCTACTATTAATCTTAAGCACTGCAGCATATTTCTATGGAACTGGAGCCTCGCATTACTATGATAGAAGGCAATCCGTGTCTGAAATAGTAAAAAAGACATACACTTTAGAAGCCAAGATTGCAGGTCTCGATTCAACATTAAAAATTGAGAGCTGCAATAAGGACAGTATTAAGACAGAGCTCTGCAATTTAAAAAAAGAGCACGGGCAATTTATGTTTATAGGTTTTATCTCATCAGAAAGAAAGGACTATGAAAATAAAATGAAACTTTCAAGGCTTTATGCACTTCTTGCAGCAATCTCAGTTCTTCCATTGTCAATGGGAATTGGTTATGAAATGTACGGGAAAAATTAAATTAATTAAATTTTCAAAATTAAACCTTCAAGCTCACAACATGGCTTATCCCGTCTTGATGCATTGACACACCATATAGTTTATCTGCCTGGGAGATTACAGAATCATTGTGAGTTATGACTATGTACTGCGCCTTCTGTGAATATTTTTTGATGAGCTCGGATAACTTCTCTGAATTTTTCTTGTCTAGCGCCGCGTCAACCTCATCTAGAAGATAGAACGGAGCAGGCTCATGATCCTGTATTGAAAATATGAATGCCAATGCAGTCAATGTCTTTTCTCCTCCAGAAAGGCTTTTTATATCCAGGAATTTATTCTGCGCTATCTTAACCATGATCTGAATCCCACCTTCAAGCGGCTTTTCAGGATTTTCCAGAATAAGATGGGCTGTCCCCTTTGTAGTTAGCTGGCTGAAAATAGATTCAAAATTGCTGTTAATCTTATTGAATGATTTCATGAAAGTAAAAGTTTTCTTGGATTCAACTTCGTCAATCATCTTCAGTACATCCTGCTTCTCCTCTTTAAGCTTGCCAGATTTTAATTCAAGTGATTCATATTCCTTATTTACCTCCTCATAAATTTCAAGAGCACGCAGGTTTACATTCCCCAGATTCCTCATCATGGATTCAAACTTTGCCATTTCATCTTTCAACTCCACTTCTGACAATCCTTTCCTCAAGCTCACGTCTTTGTATTCCTGCAGCTCCTGGTTTAACCCTGCTATCTCAGAAGTTATTTTCGCCTTGTCAATGTTGAAATTATTTATCCTCTCCTCAAAAATTTGTGTCTTGTTTTTCTCGTTGTTGATTTTTATTTCATTTTCCTGTATTGCTTGGCTGGATTTTTCTCTTTTGCCAAGCATGTCTTTGAAGCTGCTGTAAAGTTTCACTTCCTGCTTCTCCTTCTCTCTTATTTTAGACTCATTCCCCGAAATTGCAGAAGACAGCTGCTTTATCTCAGAGCTGAATGCATCCATCTGCAAGCTGTTCTGCTTTATTATCTTCAGCATTGATTCCTTCTCTGGAAGGATAAGCTCTTTTATTTGTGTGGAGATATTATTGATTTCAGAATTTATCATAATTTTTTTCTCATTCAGGCTTTGAGCATATTTTTCAAGGCTTTCAATCTGGGCCATTACCTTGGGATTCCTTTTATGGCCTATTCTCTCCCTCAGCGCAACCCTCTTATTGCCCAAATCCTTTAACAATGAAGAATTCTTTTTTATTGCAGAATCAATTACCCCTATCTCATTCAAGGTTTGTTTTAAATTTTTATCAAGATTTTGCTTCTCTTTCAATATGTCCTCAACATCACCAACAGATGCTTGTATTCTCAGCATCTCGCCTTCAAGAGTTGACTTTTCCTCTCTCGCTTTTCTAATCTTTTCCCCATTAACTGAGAGTCTTTTCTCAACATCACTGGTTAAAGAAGTAAATTTGGATATTTCAGATGATAAAGTATCAAGATTTTTTTCAATCCCGGGAATTAAAAACAGGGAAGAATGCTTTCTCCTGAATCCTCCAATCATCGCGCCAGATGTCTCAACCAGGTCGCCGTCAAGTGTTGCCATCCTATATTTTCCAATGCCAATTTTTCTTGCAGCGTCGATGTTATCAACTATGATTGTGTTTCCTAATACATATTGGAATGCCTGCTTGAATTTTGAATCAAATTTGAGAATGTCGATTGCAGGGCCATGCCCATGAGAAATTTTCTGCGCTGTCTGGGTTTTCAATTTATTCAATGGAAGGAAGATTGCAGTGCCTAGCTTGTTAGATTTCAAATATTTTATGCATTTGGAAGCAACATCATCATCCCTGACAACAATGCTGTTTATCCTGCTGCCTGCCGCAACTTCAATCGCCATGGAATATTCTGGAGGAACTTGAGCAAGCTCTGCAAAGGTCCCAAAAACACCTTGCATATTAAGCGACTTTATTTTGCTCACAGCTAAATTTGTAGAATGCTCTTTTGCAAGGGTCTGCTGCGTCTTCAGCCGTATATGCTCTTCTTTAATCTGCTGCAGTTTTATTCTCGCTGAAGAAAGCTGGTTTAATAATGTCGTATCATCCTCTGATAGCTCATTCAACTCATTTGTTGCCCGCTTGAGATCCTGCCTTAAGCCATTTAGCCTGGCCAGCTGCTGTTTGCTTGCAAGTTTTTCTATGGTCCCAAGCCTGATTTCTATTTTGTCTTTTTCTCTCAGAAGCCCCAATTTTTTCTCATCGAGATTTTGGGACTTTATCGATTCTATTTCCGCGTCTATTTTCGCTATTTCCTTTTCCAAATCCTCCATACTATGCTTTTCCTTTAATTTGCCAAGCTCTTGTAATTTCTTAGAATGTTCATCTTTCAGTTTCCCCAATTCGTCTTCAAGTTTCGATTTTTTTTCCTGCGAAGATTGAACTCTTTTATCTGAGTCTTGAAGTGAAGACTTCAGCTGTGAAGTCCTTTCATTGAGGAATTTAATTTCATTCTGCAGCGTAGTAAACCTGATTTTATCTTCTGACAGCTGCTCCTTCAAAGATTCTACCTCGCTGTGCAGGGCTAGCTGGGCTGATTCTCCGCTCCTCTCAATCTCGTCTTTTAATTTCTGAAGCTCCTGCTTTTTATTTCCCAGCTCCAGTTGCATCTGCCGTGCTTTATTATTTATGGAATCTATTTGAGATTGGTTTTTGCTTATTAACGAAACAACCTTATTCAGCTTTTCTTCCCTTTGTTTAACTTGAATGTGAAGATAAGTAGCTTTATTTCTCTTAATGTTTTTCTCAAACTCCTTGTAGCGTGCAGCCTGGTCATAATCTTTCTTAAGTTCTTTTAGGTAAGTTCCTCTTTCTGTCAAGACAATATCCGCTTCTTTCAGTTGTGAATCAACTTTCTCCAGCTCTCTAACAGCTTTTTCTTTCTTGTCTTCATACACAGAAATCCCGGCAATGTCCTCTATTATATGCCTTCTTTCTTCAGATGGCATCTCAGCAGCATGAGTAATGTCTCCCTGTAGGATTATATTGTGCCCATTAGGATTTATCTTTGCAGCCGATAGCAGATCAAGAATTTGCTGTCTTGTCCTCAGCTCTCCGTTAATAAAATATTTTGACTGGCCGTTATGCCTTACAAGCCTTTTTATTTCAATCTCTTTTGCTTTTGCCGGAAATGTTCCATTAGAATTATCAAATAAGATTGAGACATAAGCCTCTTTTGCAGCCTTCCCATTCTTTCCGCCGTTGTAAATTAACTTTGCAGAGTTATCCGCTCTCATGGATTTTGAAGACAATCTTCCAAGGACAAAACACAAAGAATCAACGACATTGCTGTTATGAACAAAGACTCCATCACCAATAAAATTATGATTATCCAAAACGGTTAAATCATAAACATATGGCGCCTTTTCGGTTTTTTTTATTGACACAATTCTTTCCCAGTATATATCTGAATTAGAAATTGTTTGTAATTTCAAAAATATCTTTTTAATTTCTATCAGCCTGTCCCCTATCGTTGCCCTGATGAAATCATTTAAACTTTGTAAATTTTCTTTTTTTCCATTCCAACCATGAAACCTCCAACTATCCGTGATCGTTTGTTTGCCCAGACCTATTCCTAATGAAGCTTGAGCATAAGAGATGTTTAACAATGGAAGAATCTCCATTAATGATTCTTTGTTTAATCTTATCTCTGAAAAGGTATTTGCTATCTTGTTTAATTTATACTCAAAGAATATCAATAGATCTCTTATCCCTTCTCTTGATGGCTGGCATCTATCTTCATAATAAGCACCTAATTTTGGATATTTTTCCTTTTCATTTTTTATTTTTATCCCAAGCAGATTTGTTAGATTTTTAATATATTTATTAACCTCTTTTGGCAACAAATCACTGTTTGGATTTGGAATTTTATTTTTTGAAGCCCAACCTTCCAAGGCTTCTCTTTTATGTTTGCATCTTAGGGGAATATTTATATAGAACTTCTTTAGATTTTCACAACCATAGATATAAAGGTAATAATACGATCTTTTTGTTTTATTTTCTGTATTATAAGCATAATTAATCCTCTCCTTTACATTAGAAATTATTCCAAATCTTAATAAAAGCCTTTGAATTTGTTTTGTTAAATTCACATTCTTAGAACAGAACTCTATTACAGAGAGATCTTTTCTTATATAGCCATCTGTATCAAATAAGCTTGCTAAAATATTTCTTATTGTTTCCTTATCAGAACTCAATATTTCATTTGGAATTGTTTTAAATTCCGATGTTATCGATCCAAGATGGTTTCTTTTTACTGCATTTCTTATATCATTTACTATGATCTTATTTCTGACATAAACTCTTGTTATGTTTTTTTCATATCTTTCTTTTATATTAGGGTCAATATATAATTTAATTAATAATTCCTTAAAATCCTGTAAAACTTCTTTATCTTGATTTACAAACTCTATCCTATCTTCAGCAATATATCCATCCCCGATTACATATCCCAATAGCCTTGATTTATCCTTATCAAAACTTTTTTCTTCTTTTGTGTTTATTATCCTTGGAGAAGCAATAAGATCATTTTCTTTAAGTTCTCTGATTAAGGTGCTCTTTAATTTTCCATCTCTAAAGATCATTACTGGATGGCAACCTGTTGCTTTTAATTCCTTTCCCAATGAAGTCCTTATATTGTATAATTCCTCTCCTTCCCTTTTTATAAATTGAGAGATTTTCTTTATCTCTTGTTTCATAGAATTTGGATTTACAGATATAATTTCCAACGGCTCTTGAGATTCACAATATACTCCATCTTTTAAAGTCTTATTCTGATTTTTCTTCAGCTGCTCTTCTACTATCTTTCCAATCTTTACTTCTTTTCCACTTGAAATGGTTATAACCGTATCATAATGGCATGACTTCCCACTGCCATTTGGGCCAATAACCGCAGAATAATCTTTTGAAAAAGGCAGCTCTGTGGGCTTGGCAAAAGACTTGAAGCCGTGTATCTTCATCTTTTTAATGTAGGTCATTTGCTACAAAGTTTCTAAATTAGTTTATATATTTTGTTGTTAAAGAAAACCTAAACTAATATTCATCAATCTTTTTCTGCTCTTTTTCCTCGACTTGCTTTTTATAAGGCATCCATGATTTTCTGAATAATTTTGGATATTTGTCAAAATTCTCTTTTACAAATTTTTGGCATTGAGGGTTTGACATATAACCTGTTCCAATTTTCTGCCCAATTTTTTTTTCAATTTTTTCAACTTCTTCCTCTCTTGCAACCTTTGCCAATATCGAGGCTGCTGCCACTGGCTCATATTTTTCTGCTTTATGATCTAAAATTAGCTCCATGTTTTGATTGTTGATAAATTTTCTTAAATAATTTGCGTATGCCTTTATGTTTGGCGATGGGCAGTCGACTATTGCTTTGTCGGGGTTTAAAAAATTTATTATTTCTGCTGTTTTTCTTGCTTCAAGCCAGTTAAGATTTAAGCCGTCGTGGCCACCTACTGCATGATCGATTTCTGCTGGTTTTATTTCCACTATTTTATAATTCTTGGCTATTTTTAATATTTGTTTTTCTATTTGTACTCTTTTTTTATGTGTTAATAACTTAGAATCTTTTACTCCGAGGCTTCTCAATCTTCCTTCATCTCCTTCTTCGAATAAAGCACCTGCAATGAATAAACTTCCAACAATTGGACCTCTTCCCGCTTCATCTATGCCAGCAACTAAACTCATGATCCTTGCCCTTTAAGATAAAAATATAACAGGATTAGCACCACTAGAATAAGAAGTACGACAAAAGGCAAAATGTCTCCTATCTTTAGCTTTTTCACCTTCTTTCCTCCTTTAATTTATAAACTGCCAGTGTTAAATACGTTAAATGTCCAGTCATCAGCAGAAAAATGTTTCCAAAGATTATATCTGCTGTATCTTTTGTCATACTAATTAGAAAAATATTCAATCCTATAAATGTTCCTATTATTGCAAATACAACTCCGATTGTCTGCAGTGTTTCCATCCAATTTACTTCATCCTCAGCACTTCCATCGTCGGCAGTTTCTCCTCTATTAGATAAGTAAGCAAAGGCTGCGTATTCTTTGAGAGGTGCTTTATGTTTTTCATTGGGATGTCAAGCTGCTTGAAGCAGTTAACAGTAGATTTTCCAATCACGAATGTAAAAGCACTTGATTTTTCAATCTCGCCTAAAATTGTCTTTGTTGCATCCTGAAAATTAACATCCTCTACCTTTCCAAGGGGGCCTTTAATTACAATTGTTTTTGCTTTTCTTATCAGCTCCAGATAATCTTTCACTGTCTCCGGGCCAATTTCATAAAGATTTTGAGCAAGAGGTAGTTCGCTTGATAATGCCTGCCAGGGAGTTGTCAAATTAAGGAATTTATAATCTTTTGGAAGGATAATATTTTCATATTTCAACAGTTTCTTAACATCTGAAGAGGCCTTTATCTTAAGTTTCTTTAATTCATCTTCCTGTCCGCCAAGTTTTTTCCCGTGTGCAAGCTGGATGAGATGAGCGACAAAGCCGGATGTAAGAATTGTATTAACTCTGTTTTTATCAAGTGAGGTTTTCATAAAGGGGACTAGCTCCAGCGGCTTTTCCCCGCCGAGAATATACAAACAGGGCTTTACCGGATTCAAGAGATGATTCGCAGCTTCAATCTCTTTCTCAAAAAACCTGCCAATGCAGGACGACATGACTTGGGGAAAGCCGGTTAAGGATGCGTATGATAGATGCGCTAATGAAAAAGAATCATTTACATAATAATCCGCCAGCGGAAACAGCGTCTTAATAAGATTTGTCTTTCTCTGCTTCTTCAATTTTGTTTTAAACTCATCCTTCATTGAAAAAAGATTCTTCAGCATTATTATATTTCCAGAAGCCAGTGATTTTATACTATTTTGAGCAGCCTCTCCAATTAAGTCGTCTACATAAAGAACCTCTTTGTTAAGCTTCTTTGACATGTATGATGCATGCTGGCTCAGCATCTCCGGATTTTTATTCTTATGATCTGATGGTGTTTGATGCGCCAATATCACTATCTTTGCCTGCTTCTCAACCAGCTCAAGAATTGTCGGAAGATGATGCGAGAAATGATCTGTAGGAACAAACTCAGGCAATATTCTTGAATCTAAATCCAGCCTTAACAAAACTGTCTTATCCTTAAGCTTGAAATCATCTAATGTCTTGAAATCTTTTATTTTATACGCATACCCGGCAAAGCTCTTCTCCTTAAGCCGATTAGGATCCTGGATGACTTTAGAAGCAGGCTCTTTCTTTACCTCTCCCCATTTCACCAATCTCCTCAGCGATGATTGAATTGACTTCAGGGATTGGCCTGTAGACTTTGCTATCTCATTGCTCAACAGCCAAGAACCAGATTTCTTTAATTCTTTTTTAACCTCTTCCTGCCCCATTTTCAGCTTAAAAGAAAGAAATTAAGGTTTTAAATGTTATTGTTCTGAGGTATAATTATTGAAACAAAAAAAGGCTTTATTTTTTTAATCTAAATATGGACAACTGCGTTTTCCATCTGCCTTTCCTCTCACACTTTCTTTTTAGGAAAAAGAAATCGTGTCCAAAGAAAAAGGGGAATATTGAGGTATGAAATCTCGCTACGGTTTTTTGGCTTCTATTTGACAATCCTTTTCACTCAACTTTTTTTATAGTAACAATTAAATTAACAAACTTGTCAATTTAGAGACGGATATTTATATATTCCTTCTTGGGAATTACCCCGTAGCTTGCTGCATAATGAGAACTTTGAATAATTCAATTTTAATGGAAAAAAGAACAAAACAATTTATCAAAGCTTGAAAAGTATTGGTAATGACAAAACTTTTAGAAATTTCATCTGACACACTTGCCACATAGTCATAAGGCTTTTAAAGGCTTATTATAAATTAATTTTATGATATTCTATAATGGAATTCCAAAGGAAAAAGTGATTGAAGCATATAGATATGCAGTTAATTTGAGGAAAAACAACAAGAAATTAGGACAGAGAAGTATACAACGAAAGATAAAAGAAAACCTTGGTATAGAGATAATAGAAGGAACCCTTTCTGGATGGATTTATAGAAAAATTGTACCTTTTGCACAAGAAAAAACACAATTTAAACCCAAACCAATTCCTCCAAAAGTGGAACTACATGAAGGTTATGCTAAAAATAAAATAAGTGCTCAAAGGTTAGCTAAGAAGTATAAAGTTTCTACAATAATTTTGATTAATTGGTTACGCCATTATAACCTTCCTGTTAGAACCCATCGAGAATCAATGAATACCCCCCTTATCAAAGAGGAGTTAAGGAAACTAAAACTAATTTATCCTACAAAAGACTATAAAATCTTGACTCCCGAAAAATCCTATATCTTGGGTGTTTTGTGTGGAGATGGCTTTATAGGAGAAAATAGTATAAGAATGGAGATTAGAAGGGATGTAGAATTTATTGATAAGTTTACCAAGGCTATTAAAAGTGTTTATGGAATAGAATGTAAATGCCACTATTACAAACCAAGAAACAGTTATGTAATCCAGATAAATAACAAGATTATAGCACAAGATTTAGGAACATATGGTAAATTCAAAAGTTTTGAATGGTATATTCCAAAAGAGATTCTAGATTCTGAAAATCGAGAAATAATAATAAACTTTTTAAAAGGAGTTTACGACAGTGATGGGTATATAGTCCGTTATAATATCGGTTTAACTTGTGCCTCAAAAAAAGGTGTTGAGGGAATCAAATACTTGTTAGCTAAATTAGGAATTGATTCTAAATTATATAAGTCTAGAAAATATTTTGTTGTAAGGATAGGAAAGAAACAAAACTTGAGGAAATTTAGAGATTTAATTAATTTTACAATAAAAAGGAAGAACAAGAAATTTGGAAATATATATCGGTTGGGTTGGTAAAGATGATAACTAAGATAGAAGAGCCTCATAAAAAAAATGACATATTGAAAATACTTCATCCCTTTGTTAGAGAATGGTTTCTTAATAAATTCGGAGAATTTAGCTTACCACAATTGTATGGAGTGATGGAAATACACAACAGAAACAACATTCTTGTTAGTGCTCCCACTGGATCAACTAAAACACTTACTGCTTTTCTAGCTATTTTAAATGAGCTGGTTACATTAGATGTAGAAGGAAAATTGGAAGATAAAATCTATGCAGTCTACGTAAGCCCCCTTAAAGCACTTTCTCGGGACGTGGAAGTTAACTTGACTACTCCTCTTGGAGAAATTAATGGAATTGCCAAAAAATATGGTAAAAAATTGAGTATTAGAATTGGTTTAAGGACTGGAGATACTAGTGCTAGTGAGAGAGCTAAAATGAGTAGAAAGCCTGTTCATCTGCTTGTTAGTACTCCTGAATCTTTAGCGTTAGTGATAACGAGCCCCAAGTTTCGTGAGTATATGAGGGATATTAGATACTGCATTGTTGATGAGATTCACGCATTAGCTGAAAATAAAAGAGGTGTTCATTTATCATTATCAATTGAAAGGCTGAGAGAATTAACTGGAGAGGATTTCTGCAGAATTGGATTGAGCGCTACTGTCTCTCCATTGGATGAGATTGCAAAGTACCTTGTAGGAAACGGGAATAGCTGCAAGATAGCTGATGTTCAGTTCGTCAAGAAAATGGATTTGAAGGTTCTCAGTCCAGTTAAAGATTTAATCAATACAAGCTATGAAGAGCAATCAAGAGAGACTTATGAGCTGATTGATAATTTAGTCCAAGAGCATAAAACAACTTTGATTTTTACCAATACAAGGGCTGCCACTGAAAGGGTTGTGCATCATCTGAAAGAAAAATTCCCTAAAAAATACAGCGACAATATTGGAGCGCATCATGGAAGCCTAAGCAAAGAGAAGAGACTTGATATCGAGAATAAATTAAGAGAAGGTAAATTAAAAGTAGTTGTCTGTAGCACAAGCTTAGAGTTAGGAATAGACATTGGCTACATTGATTTAGTCATTTTGCTTGGAAGCCCTAAAAGCGTTGCTCGCTGCTTGCAAAGAATTGGAAGGAGCGGACATAAACTGCATGAAACTGCCAAAGGAAGGATAATTGTTTTAGACAGGGATGATTTGATTGAGTGCAGTGTAATGTTAAAAAGCGCAATAGAAAAAAAGATAGACACAATTCACATTCCAAGAAACTGCCTCGATGTTCTAGCCCAGCAGATTTACGGGATTGCAATTGCAGACATGATTCATTATGATGATTTGTTTAAATTAATCAAGAGGAGCTACTGCTACAAAGGTTTAGAGAAAAGTGATTTTGATTCTGTTTTGGATTACTTAGCTGGAGAATTCACTTCTTTAGAAGACAGGCATGTCTATGCAAAGATATGGAGAGATAAAGAAACAGGGATGATAGGAAGGAGGGGAAAATTAAGCAGGATAATATACATGACTAATATAGGAACAATTCCGGATGAGACACATGTTACTGTAAAAATAGGAGAGCAGATTATAGGGCACATTGACGAAGGCTTTCTTGAAAGATTAAAATCAAGGGATGTTTTCGTTCTCGGAGGAGAAAGATACGAGTTTCAGTTTGCCAGGGGAATGGTTGCACAGGTTAAATCTTCTGCTAATAGGCCTCCGACGATTCCAAGCTGGTTTTCTGAGATGCTTCCTTTGAGCTATGATCTTGGAGCTGAAATCGGGAGATTCCGGAGATTGATGGAAGAAAAATTTCTGAAGAGAAGAAACAAAAAGGAGATAATTGATTTCATTGACGAATATTTGTACGTTGATAGAAACAGCGCTGAAGCAATTTACAGATATTTTAATGAAATGTTTCTGTATGTTAAAGAAATTCCTAATGATAAAAAAATTGTGATTGAGCATTATAGTGCGTATAATAAAAAATTCGTTGTATTTCACACCCTCTACGGAAGAAGAGTCAATGATGTCCTGTCGAGAGCAACTGCATACTTAGTAGGATTGCTTGGAAAAAGAGATGTTGAGCTTGGCATTAATGACAATGGATTCTATATTGCATCAGAAAATAACATGCAGGCCAAAAGGGCATTTGACTCATTAAAGAGCAAAGACTTGGATAAAATAATGGAAATTGCCTTGGAAAAAACAGAAGTATTGAGAAGAAGATTCAGGCATTGCGCCGGAAGGAGCTTGATGATTCTGAGAGAATATAAGGGAAGGAGGAAAAGAGTTGGAAGGCAGCAAGTCAGCTCGATGCTGCTGATAAGCGCTGTCAGAAGGATTAGCAACGATTTTTCCATTTTAAAAGAAGCGAGAAGAGAAGTGCTGGAAGATTTAATGGATATTGAGCATGCCCGCGAGATAATAAAAAAAGTTGAAAATGGAGAGATAAAAATTAAAGAGATAGACACGAAGGTTCCGAGCCCTTTTGCATTCAATTTAGTATTGCAGGGATACGTTGATGTGTTTAAAGTAGAAGATAGAATGGAGTTCCTGAAAAGAATGCATCAACTAGTGCTTGCAAAGATTGGAATGACAGAAAAGCTTGAAGTTTAACCATTATTGGTATAGTAATAATCGGTGTTGTCCACCTTTTATTAATCATAAACATATTTGTGGACAACATTATATGAATAATTTATATATCATAAGATTTTAATTTTTATTATGAAAATATCTGACAATATAGAGATCATTGACCTTTGCCTGTATCTAAAAAAAGAAAAGATTCTTGTAATCGGGGATATGCATATTGGTTTAGAGGAAAGTCTGCAGAAACAAGGGTTTTTTATTCCAAGATTTGATGTTAATGAGGTCATTGAGAGATTAAAAAATATCTTTTCCAAAGCTGAAGTTAAAAAAATAATCCTAATGGGTGATGTGAAGCATGAATTTGGGACTATTTCAGGCCAGGAATGGAGAGATACATTAAAAGTCCTGGATTTCTTACTGGAAAGGGGAGAGATTATTCTCATAAAGGGAAACCATGACACAATTTTAGGGCCCATCTCCCATAAAAGAAATTTAGAAATTAAAGATTACTATAAAATAAATGATACATTATTTGTTCATGGAGATAAGATTGTAAATGAAAAAAGCAAAATAATTGTAATAGGACATGAGCATCCTGCTGTAAGCTTTGAAGAAAGAAGAGATGAGAAGTATAAATGTTTTTTACTCGGAAAATTTAAAAAATCAAAATTAATTGTTATTCCAAGCTTTAATTTATTAACTGAAGGGAGTGATATAACAAAAGAAAACGTGCTGAGCCCATATATAAAAGATATTAAAAATTTTAGAGTCTATGTCGTTGAAGATGAAGTGAGAGATTTTGGATTTGTGAAGGATTTGGAATGAAAAGGGATGATCTTTGGTTAAAAGAAAAGCTAGAGAGGATTTGGGAGCTGTTATTTCCGGAAGTACCCAGAGAAAATAATGTTCATGTAAAATTTAAAGGAAAAAGCTTAAGGAGATTCGGCTGCATAAAGAGAAAAAATAAAGATTCCATTATTGAGATTAATTCCTTATTCAGAAATGAAATTGTTCCTGAATACGTTGTTGATACAACTTTAGCTCATGAACTAGTGCATTATATGCATGGATTTAATTCTCCTCTGCCAAGGAAATATAGGCATCCTCATAAAGGCGGCATCGTAGATAAAGAACTGATTAAAAGGGGATTTGGACATTCATTAAAACTGGAAAAAATTTGGGCAAAGAAAGATTGGGAGAAGGTGTTTAAAATAATTAATGGTAGAAAGTTTTATATATGTGTTAACACATAACTAAGTAAGTGATTAAAATGCCAAACATGACTTTGTCTGTACCTATTGAACTTCATAATGAAATGTTACAACACTCTGAAATACGATGGAGTGAGATAGCCAGGCTAGCTTTTGAAAAGAAAGTAAAAGAACTACATTGGATAGATGCATTATTAGAAAAAAGTGAATTAACTGAAGATGATGCTGAGAGAATTGGTCATAAAATAAAGCGCAATATACGGAAAAGGTTCTCCTGATGAATCTTGTTGTCAATACTAATAGGATTATAGCTGCCTTAATTAAAAATTCTTACTCAAGAAAAATTATTTTAGACAGTAGTGTGGATTTACTTACTATCAACGCTTCAGAAGAAGACATAAAGGATCATAAGCAAGAAATTTTGAATAAGTCTAAGCTTACAGAAGACCAATTTAATAGTGTTTATGAAAAATTAAAGGAAAAGTTAACAATGCTCGATGATAAGATTATCCAAGAAAAAATGAATGAAGCAAAGGGGATTATAGATCATATAGACAAAGATGATGCTCCTTTCATTGCAGCAGCTCTTGCAACTAATTCCATAATCTGGACAGATGATAAACACTTTGAAAGACAAAATAAGATTAAGATTTTGAAGACAAAAGATTTGATAAAGAGGATTTATCCTTCTAATGCTTCTTAGGCTTTATCTGTATTCTTGTATATTTTTTGCAATTTAAACAATAAATAATTACACGATGCTTATGAATTCTAACTCTTGAGTTTACTCCCGGCTTTAAATAATGGTAGCAGTGCTTGCAGAATTTTCTTTTTAGACTTTTTGGAAGACGTACATTCATCTTCATTCCGATCTTTCTTGCCAGCTCAATATACCTGTCTGCCAATTTTTGGTTTTTTGAAAAGATTTTGTCTGCTTCAGAAAATAATTTTTGAATTCTATGTTTTGCTATTGCTATAGACATAAGCTCATTATAAAGAATAGACTATTTAAAGCTTGTTTTGCGTTTGATAAATGTTTATAAAGAAGGCAATTCCTGAAATTGATTAGTTAACAAATTGGCGATAACCCCCTATCCCGGGATTAGAGGTGTGAGGTGATACATTGAACTCTGATAAGCATAACATGATAATAATGGCAGTTGAAAATAATAAACTTTTTAACAATGATTATTTTCAGGGATTTAAATCTCATGATGAAGTTGATTATGTTTCTAGAATTTTAGAGGATTATAAATTTGTAAAAAGAGGCCCTATTGAAATTAATTTTGAACACAAACAGCCGATAGGATATGCCCTGCTTATTAATCCTTCTTTGAAAAAAGTTTTTGCTTATCAAAGATCTCAAAAAGGAGGAGATAAAAGACTGCATAATAAATGGTCTTGGGGTATTGGCGGCCACATTGAGAAAACAGAAGAAGAAAGAGACAATCCAATTTATGCGAGCTTGTTGAGGGAGATAAAAGAGGAAGTCTTGATTAATGGTGAAATTGAAAATATAAGGGTCTTAGGCTACCTTAATGATGATTCTGATGAAGTCGGGAAAGTCCATTTCGGGATATTATATCTAGTTGAGACAGATTCTACAGAAATAAAGCCTCTTGATTCTGAAATAGAAGTTGGTGAATTAAAAACCATAAAGGAATTGGAAGAAATCTGCGCATCAGATGAATGCATTGTTGAGGGCTGGTCTGAAATTGCACTAGAACCATTGAAAAGATATTTATTAAAATAATAGTGGTAAAATATATTTTATAGTTTATATATATTTATAAACGACTTTGTTTTTAAAAATCAACATATTGTTGTTGATAGCCTGATAACACACAATAGGTTGTATAACGATGAAATGCCCTTATTGCGGACATGCAGAAACAAAAGTTGTCGACAAGAGAGAAACTGGAGAATTTGACACTACAAGGCGAAGAAGAGAATGCCTGAAATGCGAGAAAAGATTCACCACATATGAGCGTGTTGAAAGGGTTGACCTGAGTGTTGTGAAGAAAGATGGAAGGAAAGAACTGTTTGATAAGGAAAAAATTAGAAATGGTATATTGAGGGCCTGCGAAAAAAGGCCTGTAACGCTTGAGCAGATTGACAAGATTGTAGACATGATTGAATCTGACTTGAGGAAATTAAAATCAACTGAAATAAAAAGCGAAAAAATAGGCGAGAGGGTGATTCAGGCTTTGAAAAAACTTGACAAGGTTGCTTACATTCGATTTGCTTCTGTGTACAGGAGCTTTGCAGACATTAAAGACTTTGAAAAAGAAATAAAGGAGATTAAAAAATAGGGGTGATAAAAAATGAATGAATATGAAGGTATTATTGAGGGAAGCAAAGGTATATTTGACCTTACGCAAGTTAGAAAAAGGACAGGTGAGTTAGTTCCTTTCGATGTAACTAAAATTTCTGGTGCTCTTTATCGTGCTATGGATGCTGTGAGGAGCCAAGGCATTGATGAGGGTGTTGACATGACCAATGACCCTATCAGAATTGCAGATAATGTTGTTCAAGATTTAAAAGTAAGCATTGAGGCAAAAAGAGGGAATGGAAGAGACTATGTTCCTGAAATAGAAGAAATACAAAACTGGGTGGAAAGAAATTTAATTTTAGCTGGATTTCCAGATACAGCTAAGGCATACATATTATATCGTAATCAAAGGTCTCAAATAAGGAAAATAAAGAGCGACGTTCCTGAAAAAGTTAAGAGACTTGCTGAAGAAAGCAGAGCCTATTTCAAAGATAATCCATTGGGAGAATTTGTTTTTTATCGAACTTATTCTCGTTGGATGGAAGATGAAGGTAGAAGAGAAACATGGGTAGAGACTGTTGATAGATATATAGATTTTATGAAAGATAATCTAGACGGAAGATTAACCGAAGATGATAATTTGATGATTAGAAACTCCATTTTGAACCATAAAGCACTACCATCAATGAGGTTACTGTGGAGTGCTGGAAAAGCAGCAGAAGCTTCAAATGTAACTGCGTATAATTGCTCTTTTACAACACCTACAGAGATAAATGACTTTGGAGAGATAATGTATTTATTAATGTGCGGAACAGGTGTTGGTTTCTCTGTAGAAAATCAATTCACTCAACAGTTACCCATCATACATAAACAGAGAGGAGAGCCGGCTCCTGCTTATATCATAGAAGATAGCAAGGAAGGGTGGTCTAAGGCTCTTGTTCATGGGATGAAATTGTGGTATAATGGGGATGATGTGAAATTTGATTATTCTAAACTTAGGCCTGCCGGATCCAGATTAAAAACAATGGGTGGAAGAAGTTCAGGACCTGATCCTTTGAGAGCTTTGCTTAATTATACTCGTGATAAAATATTAAAGAACCAAGGACGAAGATTAAATAGTTTGGACGTTCATGATATTATCTGCAAAACAGGAGATATAGTTGTTGTTGGGGGTGTAAGGAGAAGTGCAGAGATTTCTCTGTCTGATTTGGATGATATTTTGATGAGAGATGCAAAGATTGGAGACTTTTATAATAGACATCCTGAGAGAAGCCTGGCAAATAACTCTGCAGTATATTTAGAGAAACCTGGAACAATAGAATTCATGAGAGAGTGGCTGGCTTTGGCTGAAAGCGGTACTGGAGAAAGAGGTATTTTCAACAGGGGAGGACTATTATATCAGCTGCCTGAAAGAAGGGTAGCAACACTTGATGAGCATCTAATCTCTATGGGAACAAATCCTTGTGGAGAGATAAACTTGAGGGCGAAACAGTTCTGCAATCTTACCGAAGTTGTTGCCAGAGCTTGGGACACCTTGGAAACTCTTCGCGAGAAAATTAAAGTTGCAACAATCTTAGGGACTTATCAGTCTATGTTAACTAATTTTTCTTTTCTCTCTCATAAATGGAAAGAAAATTGTGAAGAAGAAAGACTGCTTGGCGTTTCTATTACAGGAATAATGGACTGTTCCTTACTACAAAATCCTGAAGTGTTGGAAACTTTGAGAGATTATGCCGTTGAGGTTAACAGAGATTACTCTAAAATCTTTGGAATAAATCCCTCTACTTGCGTAACTTGTGTTAAGCCTTCTGGAACAGCTTCTAAGATTGTTAATTCTTCTGAGGGAAGTCACCCAAGATGGAATCAATATTATCTACAGAACATTAGGATAAATGCAAATGATCCGCTGTTCCATATGCTTAAGGATCAAAAGTACCCTTATTCTCCGGAAGTAGGACAAAGCATCGGGAATGCAACGACTTTTGTTTTGCCATTTGCTGTGAAGTCTCCTGATGGAGCAGTCGTTAGAAAGGATTTAAACGCCATCACTCAGCTTGAGCATTGGAAGAGATTGAAAAATCATTATACAGAGCACAATCCTTCTGTTTCAATTTACATTGGTAATGATGAATGGGTAGATGCTGCACAGTGGATTCATAGAAATTGGGAGAGTATTGGAGGATTGGCTTTTTTCCCTCGTGACGACAATGATTATCAGCTGGCTCCAAAGGAAGACATTGATGAGGCAGGATATCATGAACTGCGCTCTCGATTACCTGCAGTAGATTACTCGGCAATATTACATTATGAAAAGGATGATCAGACAATGGGAGCGAGAGAATATGCGTGCATTGGAGGCTCGTGTCAAATTTAGCCTAAACTCCTTAACTCTTTTATTTTTTTAACTGAAAACTTTATAAATCTTAGTGTGAAATAAACTAACATGGTAAAGCACAAAGTTTATGTCACGGATGAATGCATAGCATGTAATGCCTGCGTCGCTGCCTGTGAGGAAAACTTCTACATGAATGACGACAACACAAAGGCTAAAGTAAAGAAAGAGATTATCGACGATAAAGAGCTAGCAAAAAACCAGGAAGCTAAAGATATCTGCCCAGTTGAAGCAATAAAGATTGAGAAGGCTAAGTAATACTGCAGTTATTTTTTCTATATTCTTGATATAAACTATACAATCTTACAGACCTTTCCTTAATCATTTCAGAAGACAATTGTTTTAATTCTGATGCTTTCGTTCCTGGCCTTGAAGAGAACTTTGAAATGTTCAATACTTCTGGCTTTGTTTCCTTAATCAAATTATAAGTTAACTGAAAGTCTTCTTCTGCCTCAAACGGATATCCCACAATTACATCCGTTGCTATTGAAATCTCTGGAAAAATCTTTCTAAACTCTTTTACCGCTGTTTTATAATTCTCAACAGTATGAATCCTCTTCATATGCTTTAATATTTTTTCAGAGCCTGACTGTACTGGGATATGCAGGAACTTCATTATCTTTTCAGACTTGTATGCTTCAATCAGCTCAGTAAGTATTTTTGTGAGATGCCAAGGATTCATCATTCCAACTCTGATTATATAATTTCCTTCTATCGTTGTTAATTCATTTAATAATTCTGGAAGCGAAGTTTTTATGTCAAATCCATAGCACCCATTGTCCTGTGAAGTTAAATAAATCTTCTTGCATTCTTCTTTAACTGCTTTTTCAACGCTTCTTTTTATATCCCCTATCCTGTAAGATCTTAAATTTCCACGCGCTAATTTTGTTGCGCAGAAAGTGCAGGAGTTTAAGCAGCCTTCTCCTATAGAGATTATTCCAATGCTTTTATCTTTTCTTATAACTGGGGCAGTTAATCTATTTTCCTTAACATTTGAAAAATGATCTTCTTCTTTTTGAAGTACCTCAGGAATTTTCAAGATTGAATTCGTGTCAAAAACCGCTGTTATTTCTGGAGCATATTTTCTTATATCCAAAGTTTTTGTTAAGCACCCGCCTACTACAACTTTTTTTGTCTTCGCTTTTTCTCTTATGTAATGCAGCTCTTTGCTTTGACTTGAATTTTTTACAGAACAAGTGTTCACGATAATGGTATCTGCCTCTTCTTCATTGTCTGTCAATTCATAGTTGTCTTGTTTTAGAATTCCTGCTATTGCTTCTGAGTCTGCAATGTTAGCCTGGCAGCCATAAGTCTTCAGATAAACTTTCATTTATAGATACTATCAATTTGTATTTAAAAGCTTTAGCAAACTATAAAAATCAATAAACCTTACTGTACTTATGCAAAAGAAATATTTTTCACTTGATGATGCGCAAGCCATTATTCCTGAGGTTAAAGAGATGCTTAACAAATTGTTAGAGATACAAAAAATGGTGAAGATGAGGAACACACTCAAAATTAGATACGAAGATGATTTTCTGGATGCGCATAATTCAACAAAAATTTCAATGGAAACACATAGATATGCTTATGAGTTTTTCCAGATTCTTGATTCGCTTATGATAAGGGGAGTATTTGTCAAAGACCCTAAAATCGGGCTAGTTGATTTCTACTCTAGATTTGGTGGAAATGATATTTTCTTATGCTATAAGTACCCAGAAGAAAAAATTCTGTACTGGCATGGATTAAATGAAGGATATTCAGGAAGAAAAAGCATTGAATTGCTAAAAGAAAAAATTTAAACTCACTATTTTTTGATTAAGGCTTTTATTCTTACAGAATTCAAAACTTTATCTAAAGCATTTGAAAACTTTATTGCCTGCTCTAGTGGAATCGTTATAGAATGCTCATGAATCCATCCATTACCTTCTTTTTTCTTTTTTTGAATTAGCAAATATTTTCCATATTCATTCTCCAGTATATCGAACCATATTGTTTTATTATTGTAACTTATTTTTTCAAAATCAAAATGATGTATCCTATGATTTGGGTAATAGACTTTCGTGACTCCGAATTGCTTCATATAAATCTCATTTTCCAAGATTAATACTTGCAGATGCTTTTCAATTGCTTTTCTTGAAAATTTTGTATTTCTAACCAGTTCAGTCATTGTAAACCCTTTTGGATTATTTCTCAGAGTTTCTAGAACCTTTTCGTGAATTATTTTTTCTTTTTTTACAGGATACATATTATTATTAAGAACCAAAAGGTTTATATATTATTAGTTCTTTATATTGGTTATCAATAATGATGACTAACAAAATAGTTCACAAATCAAGAATAAATAACCGATAAATAAGAAATTAATGCTCAGAAAGCTGAGCATTGATAAGCTCAAAACATACCATGTTCATTACTAGAGTAAAACCCAGATTATATAAAACTTACGGTCGAGTTGCAAAGCCGACGCTGAGCATCGGTGAGCTCAACCGCCTGAAAAGCGGTGAACATACCATGTTCTGGGGGTTCGAAACGTTTGAACGCGGAGATCCCTCCATCGGCGCAAATTACTTAGTTTACCAGACTGAGTTGGTTTAAAGCATGATATTAACATATGAGCATTAGCATATAATGCTTTTATTTAAAATGAAAATAAAATTTCAGAACATTGGGTGGAAAAGCAAAGTAAGTCAAAAAAGGGCCACTTTTAGTATTTCTATAAATAAATTAGTTGTAATTGGGAGTTGTTTGAAAAAAGGCCAAATCTTATATAGTTATTTGGGTGAAGATGATGACAATAGGCCCATTATGATAACGTATTTGGATGGGAAAGAAAAGTTGGATAATGAGACTTCCTGAGGGGGCAAAAACTTACGTTACTTGTATATAAATTATTTATTTTTCTTTTCTTAATAAAGGTCGAAAGTACTTTTAGAGCTGGAAGAAAAAATTAAAGAAAGAATATACGGTGAATTTTTGAAGACAAAAAAGGAAAATTATGCCTGCCAATTCCGAATGAAATCCGTAAGATATTCGAAATTGAAATCGGGACTATTGTAATATTTGAAGTTGTTGATAAGAAAACTTTTGTAATGAGCTTGATGAATAAAAATATGTTTGGTCTTGTTGAGAGGATATAATGGTTAAAGGACTAGGGGCTCAATGTAAAAATTGTAATAAAATATTCTGGGTCGAATTAAGGCTAAAATTTGGTGTTAGAAAAAATATGAATACCCCTGATTTGCTAAAATGTTTTTTAGATGAGTCAAGGTTTTATTTCAAGTGTCCTTACTGTAAGAAGCCAACCATTGTAGGAGCTGCATTCTTTCGCCATAGAGATCCTGAGATAACACAGATTGTTGAGAATCCGGATTACATCGGCTGAAATGAAATATGATGAATTAATCTGCCCTAATTGTAAAAAAGAAACGTTGCATAGAATTAGAAATAAATATGGATTAGGGGATAAAGGAAAGCCTTATTTAAAAAATCAGATAAAGCATTGTTTAGTTTGTAACTTTTATCATGGCTATAAAGAAAAGAGAACAAGATCTGAAAGGAAAGAGGAAAGAATGGTGAGTTTAAGGTAAGAATTCAGTAGAAATCTTCACTGAACTGATGATTATTTATGCATACGCAAAAACACACGCTATAATTATTTAAGAAAATCAAACCTAATGCATACCGGATAAAAATGTCAGAAAGCCAATCAAGATACAGCATTGTTGAAAGATTAACGCAAAGAAAACTAGATATTATGACTGCTAAGTCTGAGCTCAAAGAAGAACTTAAGCATAAAGAGCAGAAGATAGAAGAATTAAAAAAAGATCTTGACAACTGGAATAAAGACATTGAAGAAGATATGAAGAGAGAACGAAGGAGTAGAGAGAGACTAATTGAAAGATCCATACAGGCATTTCAAAATATGAAAGAGAGAATAAAGGAGAAAGAGCAAATTTATGATGAAAAAATAAATGCTATTGAAGAAGCATTGGCATCTATTGAAGAAATCAGCAAAACTTCTCCTACAATTCAGTCTAAATCATAGTCCTGTAAAAAATAAAATAAGCCATGTGCTTGGGACGCCAATTGAAAAAAATCTGCAAGCCATGTTGCTGCTACCCCAGAAAGTGGCAGAAATTAAGGTCTTTTGTCACGGGGTGTTTTTTCTTATTGTGTCATTTAATGCCCCACGCAGGCTGAATCCGTTGGAACCTCTGTCTTGTCAAATTTCTTTTTAACAAAACTCTTTTCAGCTAAATACTGCTCTACTTCATCTCCAGAAACATCAATCAGCATTTCTCCATTAACTTCAACACATGGAGAGAGAGTTTGCCCAGATTTTTCCACCATTTCCTGGAATTGCTTTTGATTATCAATTATATTTCTGTCTTCATATTTCAAACTATATTTTTTCATTATCTCGCGAACACCCATGCTCCATCCGCATTGAGGTTTCAGATATGCTACTATTTTTGGCTGCTTCATAATTATTAGTGGAATTAATAAGTTTTTTAAGCTTTCTATTTCTTGTTCACATTATGAAAATTCTTGTGCTGGATGATTTTGATGATTTTTCTGTATTTGAAAGAGCCGTGAAAAAAATAAAAGAAGAGATTGAAATTGTATATGCTATAGATAAGGATGGTAAGTTAGATAAGGATAAACTGGAGAAGAACATTTGGGATTCTAATATATTAATTGTCGGCCATTTTAACAAAGAAATTTTTCACAAGGCAAATAAATTGAAATGGGTTCACTGCACTTCCGCAGGGGTGAATAAACTGCTGTTTCCAGAATTTATTAAAAGCAAAGTAATCTTGACAAATTCCAGGGGAATACATCCTATCCCGATTACGGAGCATGTCTTCGCTGCTATTTTATGCTTCCAAAGAAGATTCAAGGATCATATCAAAAATCAAATCAAGAAAGAGTGGAAATATGAGAGAAGTGATGAGTTATGCGGAAGAACAATAGGTATTGTCGGCGTAGGAGAGATTGGAAAGAGAATTGCTGAAATTGGGAAAGCCTTTGGCTGCCACATTATTGGTGTAAAAAGAAGTGTCAATGAAAAAATAAATAATGTTGATGAGCTTTATAGTGTTGAAGAACTTGACAAATTACTGAAGGCAAGCGATTACGTAGTTTTGTGCCTGCCTTCGACAGAGAAAACAAAAAACATGTTTGACATCAGCAAATTCAGAATGATGAAAAAGAACTCGGTGTTAATCAATATTGGAAGAGGTGACGCTGTAAAAGATGAAGACTTAGTAAAAGCATTAAAAGAAAAAATAATTGCAGGAGCTGCATTGGATGTCTTCAGGGAAGAGCCATTGCCGAAAGAAAGCCATTATTATGGATTGGATAATATACTGATAACCCCGCATCATTCAGGATCAACATTGAAATACGATGAAAGGAGCATTAAAATATTCTGTGAAAATTTGAAATTATTCTTGGAAGGAAAAAAATTAAAAACTAAAGTTGATAAAATAGAGGGATATTAAATGGAAAGCTACAAGGAAGTCAATAGAATAGTTTATGGTAAGCATGCTGGACAGTTCAAGGAGTTTACTAAAGACTACTTGGAGTATATCCTGGAAGATGCTAATTTATTTTTGGATAGTTTAAACGGGAAGAAAATTCTAGACTTGGGGAGTGGCCCTGGAAGAGATTCATTGTTTTTCAAAGAAAGCTGTTTTAATCCGGTGTGTTTAGATATCTCAAAAGAAATGATAAAACTCTGCAGAAAGAAAAGTTTAGCTGCAGTTGTAGGAGACTTAGAGAATTTATGTTTCAAAGATAATTCCTTTAATGGTGTTTGGGCGTATACCTCTCTTTTACATTCACCAAAAGAAAAATTTAATTATAACTTATCTCAGGTAATAAGGAGTTTAAAGAGTGGCGGAGTTTTTTATCTTGGGATGAAAGAAGGAAACTTTGAGGGTTTTTTAGAAAGTGACAAGTATCCCGGAATTAAAAGATTCTTTTCTTTATATAGAGATGAAGAGTTATCTGAGATTCTTTCACAATATTTCGAGATATTCCATAAATCGAGAGTAAAATTAGAAAAAGCAACATTTCTTAACTATTTATGCAGACCTAAAAAGTGATGAACAGCACCAAGGAGTTCCCATACATAAGTACAGTACAGTCCAAGGCGTTGCCCTTCTTAACTTCTGAGATCGAGACGAGATCAGGTGGAACCAGGGCACTATGGCCGTCCATCAATAAAAACTTATAAATTAGATGTTTTTAAGCTTTACTCTTGTGCCCATTATGTCCTTCTAAATTTAAGTATCATTTTAAATTATCCACAACTAAACTCACATTTTTCTTGTTTATGCAAAACACAGGCCCTACATTTTCCAGGAATATTATTTGGAATTGGCTCAGTTTCGTTTTTAAATAAAGATAACATTCGATTAATTACATTAAAAACATCTATTAAATTACTCTCTCTAAATTCTTCTTTCCAAACTTCTCTATTTGAATCTCTATCCCTCAAAACTGCAAATATCTTTTTATTTAAATGTTCGGGATGATTTTCATTAACAAACTCTCTAACTAAAATGCAGTAAGCCCAAATTTGTCTTTTAGTTCCAAACCAAGGTTTTGCTCTAGGCTTGTCATCAATAACACATAGATTATTTGCATCTACTCCTAATTCATCTATTTTTCCTATTAAGATAAAATTATCAAATTCTTTCTTCAATCCTATTTCTTTAGTAATAGTATAGAACTTGCTTTCCAGAAATTCTTTTGGTGTGGTTGGTTTTGCAACCTTCCTAAATTCATCTTCTTTTACTTTATGGATTTCCTTTCCAACAACCATCGCCCTTACTATCGGAATCTCTTCTTTCATGATATTTTCTAAATACCATTTATATTCACAGTAATCATGAGATCCTAGCCAAGAAACTTTGATTGTGGGTTTTTCTGAGATCATAATAAAAGGTCAAGATAGCCAAATATTTAAAAAGATTGATTATAATGTATTCTAAATTAAAAACTTAGGGAGTTAAAATGACACACAAACTTGAAGGCAATAAACTAATCATAGAATTAGATCTGGAAAGCAAAGAGTTGTCAAAATCTGGAAAGACTCTTATGCTTGCTACTTCCAACGGATTTCAATGGGAAGGAGATATTGGCATTTCCTATAATATCGTTAAGAGAAAGAAATAGCAAAAGTGAAAGACAAAAAAGGCTGAAAAATGGATAAGGAAGATAATACCGGATTTGCACAAAGGGAATTTGACTTGGCTTGGAAGGCGTTTTTTAGGGGCAAGCCAAAGCCTAGAGATGATGATGAAGAAAAAAAGCAGATGGAGGAATTTGCCCATTGGTATAATTATACAAGAAAACAAAGCGACACAGGAAAAACTCCTGCTGAAATGTACAAGGACGAATATGGAAAAGAGCCTATTCCATCTCCAAATACAACTGGCAGAATGATAAATTTTGACTGGGATAAAAGCTATAATGAAGATAATTATGAAGATGAAGAAATCATGGAAATGAAAGAAAATTTTGACAAAGAAGTATGGCCGAGAATAAAACAAGAAACAAAGGAGATGACAAAGAGAGAAGCCTGTTTTACATCTTTTTTATTAGGATTTGAAACAATGAAGAAAATAACTCAGGAAGAGTTTGCAGAAGTAAATGAAAAATTGGGGGAGATGACTTCAGAAGAAATTGGAGAAATTATAGAAAAGCATTACAAAGAAAAAGCCAAGAATAAGTTAAAGAGTACGAATAATTAAGTCTAAAATAAAAATAAAGAAAAAAAGAATAAAGTGGAATTACTCCATCTTGCCAATCTTGAACATTTTTGTTCCGCATTTCATGCAAGTTCCCTTCACAGCATCTCTGCCGTTCTTCATCTTGACCTGCTTAGCATCTTTCATCTGCCTTGATGTCTTACATTTCATGCAGTGCCCTTCAACCATCTGTTACACCTCCGCTATTTTCAATATAATCTTTTTAGATTAATAATAACTATTAATGCCCCTTTTTTAACGTTTCTGTTTGTCAAAATCTCAGTTTTCTTCTTTCTGCAAAGCTATAATAGCTATCTTTTCCAATTATTACGTGGTCTAGAATCGGCATAAATAGCAATTTTCCTGATTCAATTAAAATTTTTGTGACTTCGACATCTGGCTGCGATGGATTTGAATTTCCGTTTGGATGAATATGAACTAAGATAATAGAATCTGCACTTTCCTTGATTGCCTCCTGAAAAACCTCTCGAGGATGGACTAAAGTTGAGTTTAATATACCAATGCTGATCTTTTTTATGGCTATTACTTCTCTATTAGTATTTAATAGCACAGCGAATAAAACTTCCTTTTTGTAACTTTTTACCTTATCTGAAAGCATATTGTAAATATCTCTTGCTGATGTAATTGGCTTTTTGCTATATCCGCCTTTTTTTAAGGTATTATATCTTTTGCTTAATTCAATGAAACTAAGAATTTTCAATGCCGCTGCTGTGTCGTTTCTGCATTCCTTTTTTAATTCTTGAAAACTTAGTTCTTCTAATTTGTTCAGGTTGTATTTTTTCAATAACCTATTTGCTAGGTTTACAACGCTTTCTTCTTTTGTCTTTCCTAAGATTATTTCCAACAATTCAGAATCAGTTAAATTTTCAGCGCCGTCTTTTATCATCCTGTTTCCTGGGCGGTCATACCAAGGCATATCTAATATCCCCATAAATTTAAACAGGTGATTTTTATATATAAGCTTTTAGAATTATTTAGTTTATTCGGGCTTGTAGTTCAATGGAAGAATGTTGCCTTCGCAGGGCAGAGATGCGGGTTCAATTCCCGCCAAGTCCAGCTATAAAAGAAATAAAACAGTTGATAGAGATTTCATGTAAAATTACAGATAAATTTATATAACTTAAACGCTTAAAGGCAGTTATGAGAAAAGAAATTATTCTATTGATTGCAATTCTCTTAGTTAGTTCTGTTTTTGTATTTGCTGCAGGAAGCGGTGGAGGAGGAGCAAATGCAAATGAAAATCAAGCTGTTGTAACTCAAGAAGAATCTGCAGGGAATATAGAAGTGGGTGAAGATACAAGTTCAAATGAGATTACGGGTGCGGTTGTAGGAACTGGAAGTAAGACATCAAAAATTTTAGTCGGCGTTGTTATCGCTCTTGCAGTGCTTGGTTTAATATTCCAGTTCTTTGGAAAAAAATTAAGATTCAAAAATAAAGGAATTTTCTAATTATAAACTTCCTTCTTGATGTTTTCCTGCTTGATGTTTAATTCTTCTGATAATATTTTTTCAATGGTTTTTACAAAATCAGGCGGTCCGCACAAATAGAATTCTGTTTCCCTTAAATTTAATTTTGAGTTTTCTATAATTTTTTTATCAATCCTTCCAGTTGTTCCTTTCCAGTTTTCTCTAGTCAATGTAAACTCATGGCTTATGTTTTTTGAAGTTTTCGAAATTAATTCAATTTCCTTTCTCCACAAAA
>JACPIN010000023.1 GCA_016188065.1 Candidatus Woesearchaeota archaeon
AGGTCCAGCTAAAGGCGGTCATTGGAAAGTTAAAGAGGTGCAGCATGAGTAAAATTTTCAAACTGCTATTGATAAGTATTGTAATTTTATCCTCGGTATATTCGGCATTCGCAGTAATAGACATGCTCTCATTTGAAGCATCTTTGTTCGACAGCTCAGGAGATCCAATCAACGGAAACATAACAGTGGAGATCTACGACGCAGCATCAGGTGGAAATTTAATCTGCAACTCAAGTGATGACTTCATAGACAGTGCAAATAAAATAAATGGGTTCGAAAATGGATAAGAAAGAATTAGATTTCATCTTGCAGGAGGGAGAAGGATTAAAGCTTGAATTCAAAGAATCATTGGGCAATTTGGACAAAGAGCTTGTAGCCTTTGCTAACTCGCTAGGGGGAAGAATATTTTTAGGAGTAGCAGATTCTGGAAACATAAAAGGTATAAAAACAACAAATAAGCTAAAATCGGAAATTCAGGATATTGCAAATAATTGCGACCCGAAGATAAAAATTAAATTGGAAGAACTTGAAAACATCTTGATAATCCATGTTGAAGAAGGAAAAGACAAACCATACAAATGCAAAGAAGGATTTTACTTGAGGCAGGGTCCTAACTCACAGAAATTAAAAAGGGATGAAATAATTGATTTGATACATGGCTCAGGAAAAATTAGGTTTGATACCCAGATTAATAATAAATTTAATATTAATAGAGATTTAGATAAAAACAAACTCAACAAATTTCTTAAACTAGCAGATATCTCCAAAAGTTTGTCAACCAAAGACACATTAATTAATTTAGGAGTAGCAGAGGCAAAACAGGATAATCTTCTATTAAACAATGCAGGGATATTGTTTTTTGCTAAAACTCCAGAAAAGTTTTTCTTGTCATCAAAAGTAATTTGCGTAAATTACCAAACAAATGAAAAATTAAACATCTTGGACAGAAAAATATTCGACAATGGTATAATAAATAACCTCCAAGATGCGATTAATTATGTTAAAAAACATATTAATGTCAAATTTGAAATTAAAAGTGCCAAAAGAAAAGAAATACCGCAGTATCCCGAGGAAGCCTTCAGGGAATGTATAGTAAATGCTGTTATGCATAGGGATTATTTTGATGAGTCACAAGATGTTTTAATAGAAGTATTCAGAAACAAAATAGCTATTTCTAATCCTGGCGGTCTTGTTAAGGGTCTAAATCCTAAAGATTTTGGAAAGAGAAGCATCACTAGAAATAACATAGTAGCTAATTTGCTCAGCAGAACAGAATATGTAGAAAAATTAGGAACAGGCATTAACAGAATCAAAAAAGCAATGAGAGAAGCGGAGTTACCTCAAGCGGTTTTCTATTACGACTCTTATTTTGAAGTAACTTTATTAGATGGAGAAAGGGTCACTGAAAGGGTCACTGAAAGGGTCACTGAAAGGGTCACTGAAAGGGTCACTGAAAATCAAATGAAGATATTAATAGAGATTCAAAAAAATAGGTTTGTCACAACAAAAGAATTATCATCAATTATAGGTATCTCAGAGAGGAAAATTAAAGAAAATATATCCAAATTAAAAGGGAAGGGATTGCTAAAAAGAATAGGTCCAGCTAAAGGCGGTCATTGGAAAGTTAAAGAGGTGCAGCATGAATAAAGGATTATTCTTGTTGATTATTGTATTTCTTATTTCAATTTATTCAGCATTCGCAGTAATAGACATACTCTCATTTGAAGCATCTTTGTTCGACAGTACAGGAGATCCAATCAACGGAAACATAACAGTGGAAATCTACGACGCAGCATCAGGTGGAAATTTAATCTGCAACTCGAGTAACGGGTCCAAAGGAAATATAATTAGAACAAAGGAGTTTAATCATGGATAAAAAAGAATTAGATTTCATCTTGCAGGAAGGAGAAGGATTAAAGCTAGAGTTTAAAGAATCTTTAAGCAATTTAGACAAAGAGATTGTTGCATTTGCAAATTCAGAAGGAGGAAGAATCTTTCTAGGAGTAAGTGACAATAAAAAAATAAGAGGAATAAAAACAACAAATAAATTAAAATCAGAAATTCAAGATATTGCAAACAACTGCGATCCTAAAATTAAAATAAAATTAGAGTCTTTTGAAGATATTTTGATAATCCATGTTGAGGAAGGAAAAGACAAGCCGTATAAATGTTCTTCTGGCTTCTATTTAAGGCAGGGTCCTAATTCTCAGAAGATGAAGAGGGATGAAATCATCGAACTAGTTAGAAATACAAATAAAATCAGGTTTGATGAAATATTAACAAAACAAACTAAAGTTGACAAAAGTCTTATTGAAGAATTTCTCAGAAAAGCTGGAATCCGACAGACAGTGGATAACACAACCCTATTTAATTTAGGTGTAACTGATGAAAAGGGGTTTTTGAATAACGCAGGGATTTTATTCTTCACAAATACCCCGAAGAAATTCTTGATAAACGCATATATCACCTGTGCAAGATATAAAGGACTTGAAAAAGTTAATGTAATAGATAGAAAAGATTTCGATGAGGATTTAGTTACACAGGTTGAACAGGCAATTGAATTTGTAAAGAGAAATACAAGGCTTGAATATGAAATAAAAGGATTATACAGAAAAGATGTTCCAGAATATCCTATTGAAGCTATTAGAGAAGCAATACTCAATGCAGTAATGCATAGGGATTATCTAGAAAGGGGAGCCAATGTTCAAGTAGACATATTTGACAACCGATTGACAATCACAAACATTGGTGGATTAATTAAACCACTTACAAAAGAAAAACTCGGAAAAATTGCAGTTAGAAGAAATCCACTCATTGCTGATTTATTCCACAGGATTCATCTTGTTGAAAAAATTGGTTCGGGAATTAAAAAAATAAAAGATGAATGTAAGAAACATGGAAATATCAGTTTTGAAGTAGAAACAAATGGTTACTTTATTGCCACATTTAAATTAAAAACTGTGGATAAAACTGTGGATAAAACTGTGGATAAAACTGTGGATAAAATTCTAGCCCTCATAGAAGCGAATCCGGAAATAACTCAAGAAGGATTAGCAGGAAAAACAGGATTGACAATAAGGGGAGTTGAATGGAATATCTCAAATCTCAAAAAACAAGGAAAACTAAAAAGGATTGGCGGAAAAAAAGGCGGTCATTGGAAAGTTAAAGAGGTGCAGCATGAGTAAAATTTTCAAACTGCTATTGATAAGTATTGTAATTTTATCCTCGGTATATTCGGCATTCGCAGTAATAGACATGCTCTCATTTGAAGCTTCTTTATTCGACAGCTCAGGAGATCCAATCAACGGAAACATAACAGTGGAAATCTATGACGCGGCAACTGGAGGAAATTTAATTTATAATTCAAGTGATGACTTCATAGACAACGTAACATCGGGAAAAGTAGACATCATTTTAGGAGGAAGCACTGCATCTCAAGAACTAAATTTAACTTACGGAACTACTTACTACATGGACTTGAATGTAAATGGTAATGATATTGATTACAACGGAATTGAGCGCCAAGAATTCCAATCCCAGATAGGTAATATATCTCAAGCAAGATTAAACTTGACAGACACACTCTATACTAATGCATTAATACCCTATGGAAATTTATCTTTTGATCTCGGCTCAGCTGAGAATTATTACAGAACAGCTTACATACAGACCTTAACTTTAGCTAACACTTTAGATTCAGGAAATATTTCAGACGTTTATCTATTTAATACAGGAGACACAGCAACA
>JACPIN010000024.1 GCA_016188065.1 Candidatus Woesearchaeota archaeon
AGGTTGTATAATTTTTTAACAACAGCGTCGTACATTGCCTCTTTTAAAGGACCGTTGCAGTAATCTAAATTCCCTCCCATCTTCTCGAACTTCATCCTGCTGAACTCATTAGCCGGGATTTTACAGAGCATTGATTTTCCCTCGAACTTGTCTTTTGTTGATTGCGAATAATCTGCTGATAGTTTCTTAACTTCAATTTCTAAAATGCAGTTCTCATCGTCTTTTCCTTTGATTGTGTATTCTGAAACTGACTTGCCTGCCTCGTCAACTAGAATTTTTGCCTTCTTGCATTCTGTTGCTGCAGCTTCAAAACATCCTGCTGTCTCGCAAGTTTTTGGCTTGAATATGAAATACAATGGTGAAAGCAAAAGCAGTATTCCTAATAGAATAAATAAATAACCTCTTTTTTTCATCATAAGTATGCTGGAGCCTTTGATTAATAAATTTTTCTAAAGTTTGCGTTTATGCATTCCTTTTTGATAATTCAGATTCGTATTGCTTTCTATCAAAGTTAAATTTCAAATTATATTTCCATCTAGAGTTGTGAGCTTGTTCAAAATTATTCCAAATTACTTTTTTAGGTGTTAGAGTGATTTTTGTTATCATTGGCCAACATCCTGCTCCTCCACAACTACATACAAGAATGCATGTTTTATTATTTCTATAATACCACCTTTTACTTTGTTTTCCTAAAAAATGTTTCGAGGGAAGAAAAACTCTTTTGGGGGGAAGACCAGTGTAACTCCCTGCAAGGCTTTTTGGAGTTTTCTCATTATTTCTTTTTGTCAATTTTTCCATTGTCTCTGGTGAAAGGTATTGTTTAATATACTTGTATTCAGAATCTTTTTTATTATTTCTTTCTTTTTCATTGTCTTTTTCTATCTGAGAGATTTCTACTTTTCTCAAAATATTAATCAAACTTTTCCCATTAATGAAAATGTCTACTCTTCTTGTCTTTTTATTTTTTGATAATCTTATTTTGTCCATTTTTTATTGAATTTATTTATTGAGACAACTGCTTCTGAGTAAGCACGTTTATCCTTGAATTATTGACGCGTGAATCTCTTCCTATTAGGTATTGCACCTTTACTCTTTCTGCAATTGATGCAATGTCCCTTGTTATTGTTCCGTCAAGCACAACAGCAAATATTCCCGCCCTTAAACTGCTTAATGTCGACGGCAATTCAGTAACCGGAACTTTGCCAAGGATATTCAAATGATCATCAAGCACATATGCCCCTCTTGTCCCTATAAGATCATCCAGCAATTTCTTGAAGTCTTCAGACCTTTCTATGTTCTGCTTTTTTTCATGCCTTTCCTGGACAATTCTTTGCTGCTGGGAATGAGGCTGAATTTGCGGTTGCGGGTGTGAATTGCTATTGCTAACCTGCCTGCCGCCTTCGAGTTTCAGCTGCTCTATTGCTATTCTTCCTCTCAATGCCTTGTGAAGCTCTTTATTTGTTATTTCCTCGACTTCTTTTCCATCCGGCGCTTTGCACACATAATCAACCTCTGCAACATTCATCATCTCTTTAATTATCAGCTCCCCGCCCCTATCTCCGTCGACGAATAAGGTAATATTTTTTTTCCTGCTGAGATCTATTATTGTTTCTGGAACTGAAGTGCCGTTCAATGCTATTGTATTTTTAATTCCATGCCTTAGAAGATTCAGAACATCTGCCCTGCCTTCTACCACAATTATATCCTCGGATTCGTCTATTAAAGGACCTGCCGGAAGCCTATCTCTTCCGTATTCCATCACTTCCATCATCCTGACTGATTCTGAGACTTTATCTGTTAATTCTTGTGAGTCAGGCATGAACTTTTCTGTTAAAGTTTGGAGCAGTTCTTTCGCCCTCTCTATCACATAGTTGCGCTTGCTAATCCTTACATCTTCAATATTCATTATTTTTACTTTTGCGTTGCAAGGCCCTATTCTTTGGATTGTTTCTGCTGCAGCGGCTATGATTGCTGTTTCTGCCTTATCAAGAGAACTTGGAATGATTATCTCCCCAGAGGTCTTTCCAGATTTTATCTCTGTTTTTACGTCTATTCTTCCAATCCTGCCTGATCTCTGCAGCTCTCTTAACTCCAGGTCTGAACCTAGCAACCCTTCTGTCTGGCCGAAGATTGCGCCTATGACATCCGGCCTTTCTACTGTACCGTCTATATCGATACTTGCTTGAACAATATATTTAGCTGATACCGGGCTTATTTTACCCATGTTAATTCCCCCATTGTTTAGAACAAGCTAGGCAATCTGCCTATACATGAAATATGAGCGTGAAACTTGTTCTTGATTTGTTATTTTGTGATAATTGTTGCCCGCTTCACTAACCCCCAATCTCATTGTTTGGATTTCACCGTCAACTCGAATTAGGTATCTCTCATGGCGGGCATTCATGAAAATGAAGAATTTTTGGATATTTAAATGTTTTCTTAATTATAGAAAAGCTTTTATATATGTTTATACATGTTTAAACATATGATAGAAATCGAAACAGTGACTAGGAAATGGGGGAATTCTGTCGGAGTTTTGCTAGGAAATAAAATTAAGCCTAATAAAAAAGTGAGAGTGATCGTGATAGAAAAGAAAGTTAGTAAAGCAGGAGACTTGTTTGGCATATTGAAGTTAAAGAAATCTGCAGAGCAGCTTGAGAAGGAAATAGATCGGGACTTGGGGCTGTAAGATGTATTTTTTTGATACGTATGCTCTTTTCGAAATAGTAGAAAAAAATGAGAAATATGAAAAATACAGAGATTTTCCTTTGGTTGTTTCCGTGCTTAATCTTGCTGAACTTTATGGAACAGTATTAAGAGAATTAGGAATGGAAAAGGCTGATGAGTTATATGGGAAATTTGTATTTCAAATAATTGAGATCACTCCAGAGATAATAATAGAAGCAGTTAAATTTAGGTATGAGAACAGGAAAGAAGATGTTAGCCTGCCTGATTCTGTCGGATATTTATTGGCTAAAAAGCATAAATTAAAATTTTTAACTGGAGATAAATTCTTTGAGAATAGAGATCAAGTAGAGTTTGTTAAATAAAATCAGGATAAACTACTTTCTAATGATTGAGGTTTAACTATTCTACTCTTTATTCTACGATATCTAAGATACTCACCAAATGCACTCATTCCAGTAGTAAATGTCATAAAAGCATAGTTGTATGTTTCCATTCCTTTTTCTTCAGCATTATCCATTAAGTTTAATTGTGCTGTAAAAAATCCTGCCATGATATTTCTTATTCCTCTTTCTGGTTGATAAAATCCGGCTAACAAACTTGGCAATCCACTCCATAAAGCAATGTTAGTCCGATATACTCCGAATGTTTCATTATTCCAATCTGTTAAAGCCGACGCACTTAATACTGCTGCACCTAAATCCCAATAATCTCTTGAAAATTTTTTTATTGCAGATATTGAATATTGTATAATTTGTTTCTTATTCATTGTAATAGTTTACTTACTTCTTTCTATTTAAATTTTACTGCGCTTCCAATCCTTGGAACTTGTAAAGGTTGAGGAATGATTTTATTTCTCCTATTAATTCATATAATTCTTCATGCAGGTCTGCCTCGTAATCCTCGACCCTCGATTTTATTATTAGCTTGTTGTATAATTCCCGTATAAATTTTGTTGCCGGATTTCCCTCCCATTTTCCCTCGTAGTCGAGCTCTAAGAATGCATCAAATCTCATTTCAACATCGCCCTTATTTGTTTTTTTCTTCATGCTTCCGATTTCAACTTCAACACTGCTTAATCCTACGATCAAGAATTTTATATTGATCCTGAATTTTATGTAATCTGAAATTTTTCTTGCAGACTCCCATCCTATTTCCAAATGCCTGCTTCCATCTGGCGACTGGCGCTGCATGTACTGCTTTTCCTGGAAGTCATAATTATGCTGAGAAAACCAGCGGAACATTATCTTGTATAAATCCGCCATATCGAAAACTGCCTGCTGCCTTACCTTGATGTTTCTTGCAATGTAATCCCGCTCGCTCATATCAGTTTAGAATATATTTTTCTTAATAAATGTATCTGTTAATTTTTAAAATAAAGAAAATTGGTTTAGATGAGATTTTATCAGTGCATGCAAGCTGTATGTTTCCTCCCAGCATTTTCCAGCATAGTTTAAGAAATGCTGCTTCTTCATGTAATAGATATATATCCTTCTTAGGAACTTGTGGAGCTGTGATGATTCCCAGCGGTTCTGCCAGTCCATCTCCATGTTTGAATCAAAAACTATTTCTATAAAACCCTGGATAATTTCCGGATTATCTTTCTTTACAGGATTCATGCTGTGCGCCCATATTGCTATTGTGATGTTGAATCTTACGAAGCTTGTTATTTTCCTTTGAAAATCCCAGACGATTTCAATTTCTTTTCCGTGGCTCTTTATTTTCTCTGTGAAATTTTTTTCTATGAAGAAATAATTATTCTCCTGCGCCCATTGATATAATGATTTATGCAGCTCTTTGAGATTTATTGGCGCTGTTTGCCTTATAACCAAGCTTCCCCACTCAGTTATATTCCATTTATCTGACATTGCAATTGAAAATGCTAACTGAATTAATATAATTTTCCTTTCTTGAAAATCAGCAATATTTATATATCAGCTTAATTTACTGAAACTTATATGAACAAAAGAGGGATTTCACCATTGATAGCTTCTGTACTGCTGATTGCATTCACTGTTACTTTATTCCTGATAATAAGTTCATGGGTGCAAAGGAGCGTTGTTGATCCAGGACTTAAAGAAGGGGAAGAAAAAATAGCGAAAACCCTGGATTGTTTGAGCGCTAAAGTGAAAATTGATTCTGCATGCGCACAAAATGACAATAAAAAAATTTCTGTGACTTTTGATAATGACGGTGATGTCGCCCTTGCCGGAGTTAGTATTAGGGTTATCGGATCTATCGGTGCCCAATCTTTTGATAAAGCCGACGCTGTTCAGCCTTTAGAAAGGAAGAAATATCTTGAAAACATTGACAATGCTGCTGTTGGTACGATAACTGAGATAGAAGTTTATCCTAAACTAGGTTCTGGTGTATGCAGGAGCAGTCCCGGCACTAAAAAGCCAACAGCTACTGTTGCTTGTACTTGAGTGTAGAAAAGTTTAAAAATAGTTCTTTAGCTTCTTTTTACTGGTTTTGGGGGTTAAAATAAATGGCTAATCAATATCAAGATGCATCAAGAGAAGTTAAAGAAGCTCAAGATTTCTGGCGAATAGTTAGGAAAGAATATGAACTTGGCTTGAATAATTATTTTTATGGAAGAGATGATAGGAAGATAGAGCAAAAGTTTTCTGAAGTTTGTGATGAAAAATCAACACGAAGAAGATTAAACCTTGGAGGTAAATGAAATGACACAGAATGTACAACCTATTTTTATATTGCCCGAGGATACTAGAAGGACTATCGGGAAAGATGCTCAAAGGAATAACATTGCTGCTGCAAGGGCTGTTGCTGAAACTGTGAGAACTACTCTTGGCCCTAAAGGGATGGACAAGATGCTTGTTGATTCTTCTGGAGATGTTGTAGTTACTAATGATGGTGTTACAATTCTTGAAGAAATGCAAATTGAGCATCCAACTGCAAAGATGATTGTTGAAGTTGCTAAGACTCAGGAAGATGAAGTCGGCGACGGGACTACTACTGCTGTTGTTCTTGCCGGTGAGCTTTTGAAAAATGCTGAAAATCTGCTTGACAAGAATATTCATCCTACGGTTATAACTAAGGGATTTAGATTGGCTGCTGATAAAGCCCAGGAAATTTTGTTAAAATCTGCTGAAAATGTTGACATTGACGATGAGGACATTCTGAATAAAATCGCTATGACTGCGATGACTGGAAAAGGCGCTGAAAATGCGAAAGAAAAATTAGCTGGTTTGTGTGTGAAGGCTGCTAAAAGAGTAATTGAGGACGGAGAGGTTGACTTGGATAATATTAAAATTGAGAAGAAAGTCGGCGATGGGATAGAGAATTCAGAGCTTATAGACGGTGTTGTTCTTGATAAAGAGAAGGTGCACAGTGGAATGCCTAAGAAAATTGAGGATGCGAAGATTGCTTTGCTTGATGTCGCTGTTGAGATAAAAAGCACTGAGATAGATGCCAAGATTGAAATTGATGATCCTTCTAAATTGCAGGGATTCCTAGACCAGGAAGAGAGAATGATAAACGCGATGGTGGAAAAAATAGTGAAAAGCGGTGCTAATGTTGTTATTTGCCAGAAGGGAATAGATGATGTTGCGCAGTATTTGCTTTCTGAAAAAGGGATTTATGCTATCAGAAGAGTCAAGGAAAGCGACATGGGAAGGCTTGCTAAAGCTACTGGAGGAAAAGTTGTCAGCAATTTGAATGCGCTAAAACCAGACAAAATAGGAAAAGCTGGAAAAGTTGAAGAAATTAAAATTGGCGACGATGAGATGACTTACATTAGCGAATGCGAAAATCCCAAATCAGTTACATTGCTTGTTAAAGGTGGAACAAAACACGTAGTCGATGAAGTTGAAAGAGCAGTTACAGACGCACTTGGAGACATAGTTGCCAGCTTGAAAGTTGGAAAGGTTGTTGGCGGCGCAGGCGCTATTGAAGTTGAAGTTGCCAGGGGATTGAGAGAGTATTCAAATAAATTAAGCGGAAGAGAGCAGCTGGCTGTTCTTGCATTTGCCGATGCTGTCGAAGTTATTCCGAGGACTTTAGCTGAGAATGCTGGCTTAGATCCTATTGATGTCTTGACTGAGTTGAAAGCTGCCCATGATTCTGGAAAGAAATGGGCTGGCATCGATGTATTTTCAGGAAAAGTCCAGGATTCATGGAATAACGGAGTGATTGAGCCACTGAAGATTAAAACTCAGGCAGTTAAATCAGCTTCAGAAGTTGCCGAATTAATATTGAGAATAGATGACATAATTGCATCTGGCGGAAATAGCAAATCCCCAAGCATGCCTCCTATGCCCCATGGTGGAATGGGGGGGATGGATGGGTATTGAGATGCTAAATGATAACTGACTACACTCTTCTATTTATCGACGATTATTCTAAACCGGAAGAATTGGAAAGATTGATAATTCCCCATAGATGGCAGAGAGCTTATTCGAGAGGGATATTAGAGACTATAGAGCACAGAGTTGGAAGAGATGATTTGGTATTTTTGGATTTAGAGACTGGAGATAATATGAAAGATGATCCAAAAGAAATTTCTTCAAGAGTTTCTAAAGAGAGATTTTATGTAAGCGTGAAAGATCCTGCTGACAGGAAAAAAGCTGGAAGAAGAGCTAAGAAATGGAATGCCAGCGGATACCGGACGAGGCCTATAGAGCATAAAGACGTTGTGAAAATTTTGGAAAATATTAGTTCTGAATAAACTTATCCACTTGTTTTCTCGCTTTCTCTCTTTTGATTTTGTGTCGCTTTAAAAATGAATTTATTTTTTCAATTAGCAGCTCTTTTAATTCTCCTGTTGATAACGAGCCTGACCTGTAGTTTTGCTCAATTTCATTTAGTCTTTTATCGTCATGCTCGAATAAGTATTTCAGCCAGATGAAACTCACGTCGATGTCAGGATTTCCTCCTTTTTCCTTGTGCTCTTTTATCGTCGGCTGACCACCTGAGAAAGCGTATTTTTTTATTTTATTTTCTACTGTTTTTTCATCGTCGCCAAAACTAATATAACTCTCTGGCTTTGATGAGCTCATTTTTGTATTCGGCCCTTGAAGCCCCGGGATTAATTTGTGAAATGTGAAAGTTGGAAGAAAAAAATCCATTCTTGATGCTATATCTCTAGTGAAACTTGCATGAGGGAGCTGGTCAAATCCTATTGGCGTTAGTGTTGTTTTCATTCCTTCTAACTGTGGATACAAAATATCTGCAGCCTGCGTTAAAGCCGATATTAATTTTTGCGGATTTATATCGCCGTAAATTGCCCTTACTTCATTGAATGTTGTTTTTGACGATGCCAGCTTGCTTAAATTCATGTATTCTCGAGACTTTTTTGGACCTTGAGTCTGGAAATAAAATGTTAAGTTTTTCTTTTTTAATCCTAATGCGATATAATTTAGCAGGTATTCTTCAATTGAGATTTTTTCTGCTTCTTTTTGGGTTATGTTTCTTGTCAGCTGTGCTTCCAAATCTGCCGCTAGAAGATAAATTTTCGCTCCAAGATTTTGATAGTAAATTACTTGATTTATTACAGACATATGCCCGAAGTGGAAAGTTCCTGAAGGCATTAGCCCTGTAAGAATAGCAAATTCTTTCTTTTTTGCTATACAATCGTAAACTTTGCTGAAATCTTTATGGCCTATAACAAGATTCCTACTTATTTCCAATGGAGCGCTTTTTAATTTTTTTGAAAACTGAGAGAAATCATCAACGCCGAGATCTTTCATCAGCTTGTTGTAATCTTTTACTTCTTTTACTTCCCAAGGATCTATTCTGTCCATTGAATCTTTAATTAATCAAGAGGTATAAATAGCTTTTTATTTGTGGAAGTATCTCTTGATATTGAACATCTTGCTGCTCACATTATAGATTGTTGCGATTATCACGATGAAAGCTGCTATGTGGACAAGCAGGATATATATTTCCGGCAGTGATTCTTTTAATCCTGATTCGAAGATGATGATATTTCTTAGGATTGTGTCCGAGGCCACGAACATATTAAAGTCGACTATTTTTTGGATTGAGACTGGAAGCGTTTCTAACGGAACTATCGTGTTTGAGAAGAACATGAGAATTGTTCCCAATGAGATTGCACCCATCGTCGATGTTTCTTCCGAATTAAAGATATAACCGACTATCATTCCTAATAAAATGAATGAGCTGGTTATGAGCAAAACTGCCGTGCCTATATTTAACAAAGTACTTGAAAGCTCTGGCTGGATGAAAAGCATAACCGCAAAAACAATTGCTAATTGGAGGACAACGATTAAAATATTTGTCAGATAAGTCGCAGCTATGAATAAAACTGCTTTTGTAGGGCTTATATAGTTTCTGAAATATGCCCGTGAAATTTTTTCCCTGATGACTGTGATGCTGGATAATAGCAAAGAGACGAACATGACCACCATCATTATTAAAGTTGGGAATAAATAATTCACATGAGTTTTTTCAGCTGTCACTGCATGCATTGATGTCTTGATCGGGCTGACTAATGTTTCTACATCCCTTACTTTAATTGCCTCTACATTTGATATGATCTTACTAGATGTCCTCTCAAGGTCAACTAGTTGAGATGATTCTGCAATGGCTTTTTCCTTTAATGATGGAATCGTGTTTGCTATTGCATCGCTTGCCAGCTGCATATTAGCGATTTTTTCTTCCAAGACTTTTATGATATCATCAATCTCTGTCAGTGTTCTTGTATCATTTGTCTGCAACTTTAATTCTGCAGTCTTATTCTTAAACTGCCCTAAGATGTTATCGTCGCCGAAATCCAGATTTGTCACTTGCGTTTCCACGTCTACCAATCCCGAGGTAAACTGCTCGTTGCTGTCTTTCAGGATTTTTACAACTCCCTGTTTTTCTTCCAGAGATGCTTTCGTTTCTTCCAGCTGACCAACTACTATTGAAGTTAATGACTCGGAAAGCTCCTTTGATTTTTCTCCAACCTTGTCTATTATTGCCGAGCGGATTGCGAAAACTAAATTCATTCTTGACTGATCTGCATATACTTGAATTGTATTATCCGCTTCCTGTGATATTGTGAGATTTTCCGGGATTATAATGCAGAGATGATATGCTCCAGTCTTAACCCCATTAATACAGCTTTCTTCAGATTTTGTTTTGGAAATTTTGTATTGATCCTGCTGAAGCTTTTTCAAGATTGAATCTGACAGCTCATTATAGTTTGGAGAATAAGAGCCAACTTTTATGTCGTAGAAAGCAGACGTGTTAAATGCTGTCCCCACTAATAGTATTAACAATAACGGACCGAATAGTATAATGAGAGCTGAACTCTTCGATCTTATCAGGATCTTGAAATTCTTCTTAATGACCTCTAGGAGCTTCACCACTTTTTTTCACCAAACTTTCGAATATTTCTGTTAATGAAGGCTTTCTTACGTCTATCTGCACAATCTTATCATCCGAGCTTTTTATTGCACTCAAAATTTTACTCAAAGTTCCCTCAGAATCACTAGTTCTTATTATCAGCCTATTTCCAGCATTTTCTATTTTCTTTACATCTTTTGACTTTATTTTCTTTATAAGATCAGAATATTTCCTTTTTAGGGTTATTAGATGAATTTCGTCTTCTTTAGAAAAGCTTTTTCTCAGTTCTTCAGGTGTTCCACACTTCAATAATCTGCCGTTATGCAGGATTGCTATCATGTCGCACAGCTGCTCTGCCTCGTGCAATAAATGCGATGTCATGACCACGGTTGTATCATCATAATTTATTCTCTTAATTAATGCTAATACATCTTTCCTTAGCAAGGGATCGAGGTCTTCTGTTGGCTCGTCCAATATTAAAATTCTCGGCTTATGGATAAGCGAGCATGCAATATCCAATCTTCTTTGCATTCCTCCAGATAAGTTTTCCGCAAGCTCATCTGAAGAATCTTCCAACCTGACGAATCTTATCACCTTATCAATGTTTGATTTTAATGTAGATCTTGGCACATTTGACAATGTTCCGAAATACTCTAAATTTTCCCTCACTGTGAGTTTTGGATAAACACAATTTTCTTGAGTTGCAAATCCTACTATCTGTCGGATATAATTGCTATGCTCTTTTAAATTTCTAGTTTCATATTTTACTTCTCCAGAATCTGGCTCCCAGAAGCCTATCATTGTTTTCAGCAGTGTTGTTTTTCCGCAACCGCTTGGCCCTATGATGCCGAAGATTTTTTTTGCTGGAATTTCCAGATTTATATCTTTCAATACTTCATGTTTTCCGAAGCTTTTAGAAATATTTTTAACCTCTATTTGTGCTGGCATATATTATATTTATCCCTTGGAAATATTTAAACTTATCGATTAATTTTTATAGTAAATACAATTATTCCTGAGGATGAAGCATACTATAAGCATCACAATCGTGCTTGTAATTCTTTTTTTGCTGACGCAGGTAATCGGATTGAAGATAATAAGCAACTATATTTCTGTAAAAGAAGTTGTAAAAGAGGAAAAGATTATCGAGGATGGAAAAGAGATTGTTAGAAAAGTTGTTGTTCAAGAAGAGGTTTTTGAAGAGCTTCCTTATGGAATTGAAAGGCCTGCCATCAAGGAGAAGACAAGTTATATTCAGATTATTTCTGCAATGGTGATTGCTACTGCCATTGCTTTAATCTTGCTCAAGTTTCAGGCCATGAGATTATGGAAGCTGTGGTTTTTCTTGAGTGTGTTTTTTACCTTATTGATTGCCTTCAATGCTTTTTTAAACCAGTTTTTTTCTTTGATACTGGCTTTTATCTTTGCAAGCTTGAAAACATTTAGGAATAATGCAATTGTGCATAATTTTTCTGAGCTTTTTATTTATGGCGGGCTGGCCGTGATTTTTGTTCCTGTTGTCAATATAATGTCCATTGTGATAATCTTATTTTTAATTTCTATCTACGATTACATTGCAGTTTGGAAAACCAAGCACATGGTGAAACTTGCTAAATTTCAAGCAAGAGTAAAATTATTTTCTGGTCTTTTAATCCCCTATGGAAATAAATCTGCTATTTTAGGCGGAGGCGATATGGGATTTCCCCTCATTTTTTCTGGTGTTTTGTTTAAAACTTATGGGTGGAATGCAATAATTGCTGTTTTGACGTCGACAATCGCCTTGGCGTACTTGTTAATTAAAAGTGAGAAAAGCAAATATTATCCTGCAATGCCGTTTTTGACTGTGGGGTGCTTGGCCGGATACATAATAATTAAATTGATTTTTTAATTTCGAGGGTAAAACTTATAAAGTGAACGAAAAATTCTAAAGGTGAGAAAATGGTTGATTCAATAACGCAGAAAATTTTGGATTTAATGAAAAAGCCTGAGAAGATTAGAAACGTTGGTGTGGCAGCACACATTGATCATGGAATCTAATTAAGATGAGCTCTTAATTTGCCTTTGAGACAACGTTCTCTGACAATCTGCTTGCAGGCGCTGGCATGATCTCAGAAGAGCTAGCAGGGCAGCAGCTTGTTCTGGATTTTCATGAAGATGAACAAGCGAGGGGGATTACTATTGATGCTGCAAATGTCAACATGGTACATAATCTTGATGGAGAAGATTATTTGATTAATTTGATTGATACACCTGGACATGTTGATTTCGGCGGCGATGTTACGAGGGCGATGAGGGCTGTCGACGGTGCTATTGTGCTTGTTGATGCTGTTGAGGGAATTATGCCCCAGACTGAAACTGTCTTTAGGCAGGCATTAAGGGAAAGAGTTAAACCCGTGCTTTTTATCAATAAGGTTGATAGGCTAATCCGTGAATTGAAACTAACTCCTGAGCAAATGCAGCAGAGATTTGTAACTGTGATTGAAAATATAAATAGATTAATTGAAGCTTTAGCTCCTGATGAATTTAAAACTCAATGGCAAGTAAGCGTCCAAGATGGAAGTGTTTCCTTTGGAAGCGCAATTCATAAATGGGCTCTTAGTTTCCCTTACATGCAGAGAAGCAAGATTACTTTCAAGGAGGTTATAGATGCCTACATGGAAGATAAGCATAGTGATCTAGCGAAAAAAGCCCCCCTTCATAAAGTTGTTTTGAATATGGTAATCAAGCATCATCCAAATCCTGTTCAAGCGCAGAAATACAGAATACCGAGGATATGGCATGGGGATTTTGAAAGCGAAGTTGGCAAAAGCTTATTGAGCTGTGATTCTAAAGGAGAGCTGGCTTTTGTCGTGACTAAGATTGTCGTCGATAGGCACGCAGGAGAGATTGCTGCTGGAAGATTGTTTTCAGGAAAGATTAAGCAAGGAGAGGAGATTTACTTGAATGGTGCCAAGAGAAGAGTCAGAGTTCAGCAGCTAAATATTTATCGAGGAGCTGCAAGAGTGCAGATTGACGAGGCTGTTGCTGGAAACATCATAGGAATTGTCGGGTTGAAAGATACTTTTGCCGGTGAGACAATCTCCGAGAATCCAATTGAATCATTTGAAGCTATCAAGCACATATTTGAGCCTGTTGTTACAAAAGCAATTGAGGCTAAAAGGCCGAGTGACTTGCCAAAATTAATTGAAGTCTTGAGACAGGTAAATAAGGAAGATCCGACGATAATCATTGAGATCAATGAGGAAACCGGCGAGCACTTGATGCATGGGATGGGGGAATTGCATCTTGAAGTCATTGAAAATAGAATTAAAACCGAGAAGGGTGTTGAAATTGTAACTTCTCCCCCTTTGGTTGTTTATAGAGAAACTGTTACTAAGAAAAGCCCTGAAGCAGAGGGAAAAACTCCTAATAAACACAATTTATTTTTCTTTATAGTGGAGCCCTTGCCTGACAGCTTCTATGATGCTATAAAAAAGAATGAGCTTCCTGAAGGAAGATTAAAGAAAAAAGACCAGAATTTATGGAGCAGGTTTATAGCGCTTGGGATGGATGCCAAAGAAGCAAGGCAAGTTTTTGAGATCTATAAAGGAAACATGATGATTGATAATAGCCGTGGAGTAGTGCAGATTAATGAAGTAATAGACTTAATTGGCGACGGTTTTGAGCAAGTGATAAATGCAGGGCCTTTAGCCAGAGAGCCTTGTGATAAAGTTCTTGTGAGGATAACTGACATGAAGCTGCACGAGGATGCAATTCATCGAGGACCTGCACAAGTATATCCTGCTGTAAGAGAGGGAATTAGAGCTGCCATGGCAAGTGCTGGGACGGTAATTTTAGAGCCGTTGCAAACTCTGCAGATTGATGCTCCTGAGCAATATCTTGGAGAATTGAGCAAGATAATTCAGAATAAAAGAGGGCAACTGCTTGATGTTGCTTCTGAAGGAGGGGTGATGAGCGTTAAATGCAAGCTGCCTGTTGCTGAGATGTTTGGATTCACTTCTGACTTAAGGAGTGCGACTGCAGGAAGAGGAAGCCACTTTTTAGTTGATCAGGGATTTGAGAGGCTGCCTAAGGAATTACAAGAAAAAGTGATAAGAAAAATCAGAGAAAGGAAAGGGCTGAAAATTGAAGAGTGATTAATCTCTTGCAATAAATCTGTCAATGTGTAGAATTATTTTATCATGAAAATTATCTGTGATTGTGCATAATTTTTTCCTTATAATCGTTCTATTAACTGTGAATATTCTATATGGTTTAATATAGCTTTCAAACGGCAAACTGCCTTCTTTAAAATCATTATTTGTTATTTTAATTAACTCTTCTGATTGTTTACTTGTTACTAGACAGCAGATTCTATCCTCTGTCCTGTTTAACTTTTTATTAGATATTATTAATGCTGGTCTTTGTTTTGAGCCTGTTAAGTCTGAGAACGGGAAAGGAATTAGAACTATCTCTTTTTGCTCATGCATCATTCCACCTTTCATCTAATTCATTATTCCAATCCTTTTTTAAGGTCTCTTCTGAAGCTAACATTGTGAATATACTTTCTTTGTCTTTGATTCTTTCAAGCTTGTCTAATTCGTTTAATCTTCTTTTAATTACCTTTCTCACAAATTCACTCCACTTTATTTCGGAATATTTTTTCATTCTGCTGTAAATAGAGTCTTCTATTGATAATGTTATATTTGTCATCATATTGATAAGTGAGCTCACTTATTTAAAGATTTCGTTTTTTGAAATCAGAGAAAGATTGAAAATTGAGAGTAAATTCGTAATATAATATTACGAAAAATTTATATACAGGTTCTGGCTATTTTTAATGCATGAGCGAATTTAAGGTCCACTTGGAATTATACACTAAATTCAAAAAAGATGCAGAAAACAAAAAGCTATTTGAAGGAACGAGAGTTGAAGCTTATTTTCTTGCAACTTTCCATCTTATAGAAGCATGTGCGGCAAAAGAGAGGATACTTATAAATAAGCATCAAAATGTGAGAAGGGCAATAGAGGAGAATGAATTTATTTTTAAAGATGAAAGCGAGGCTGTGTGGCGCAACTTTCAGATAATTGAAAATCAGCTCAGGCCTAAATTTGCTTATTCTATGTCCTGGAGCGCTGTTGATGTTAGGAAATTTTATGAACATTTTCAGATTATAGAAAAGATATGCTTGAAGGTGATTGGAAATGTTTGAAGATATTATTGAAGAAATAAAGCGAGCATTCAAGAATAAGAAGTTCATCGAATCCATAATATTATTTGGATCTGTTGCAAGAGGAGAAGCAAATAAAAATAGCGATGTTGATTTGTTTATTGTGGTAGCTTTTCAGGGAAGAAGAATTGAAAACTTGATTTCTCAAGCTGTTTTGAATTTAGAAAAGAAACACAATATTAACATTCAGTATATTCTTACTGATGCGACATTTAAGAAAATTAATAAACAGTTTTTAGATACAGTATTGAGAGAAGGGATTCTTTTATTGGGCAGAATGCCAGAAATACCTATACAAAAGCTTGGTTTAGAACCATATTCTTTAATAAAATACGATCTTTCACAATTACCTCAAGCAGAAAAGATGAAGGTGAGAAGAATGCTTTTCGGGAAAGAAACAAAGAAGACTTACAAAAAAAAAGTATATGTGAGCAAAAGGAAAGGCCTCATTGACGAAACTCGGGGATTAAGGACGGGTATTGCATCAATCTTGATTCCTGAGAAAGATGCAAGAAAAATTGCCAGGGAATTGCGGAGCCATGGAGCTAAAGTAAGAATCATTCCTGCATGGCTACAGCGGATATAAGAAAATGGCGAAGGGATTGGAAATTGAAGAGTTTTTTACAACTTTGTGCTTAATTTTATAGAACATGTTTGATTTCTTGAATATTCCAAGAACTCCTATTTTCTCTAATCTTTCAATTTTTCTATGCTCTAGAAATATGTCTAATAAATGGCCCTTAATAAAGTTATATTCAATTGAGAAAAAAGACCTAATCTTGTGAAGGGGCTGGATAATTTTTCTTAATATTTTTAGATAGAGAATTAGCCAAATCAGCAAACAACCGATCCATCTCATGTTGAAATAATTCAGCGTTAATATTTATTCTTCTACAATTTTCTAATTCATATTTACCATTGGGATCATAATCAAACACGAAATCAAACCATTCATCTAAACCTAAATCTCTAGCATATACTGCAACAACTCCTTGCTCTTTTTGTCTTAAATCCCCAAAAAAATCTCCTTTTTTTCTAAACCATTCTCCAGAGGTATGAACCGGTACAACCATTGGAGACTGCCCGCCCTGATAAGATGCTATATTTCTATTTGGATCATGTTTCTTTTCATCTAGTTCATGACTATGATATAATAAAATAATAGATGCAGGATTTAGTGAATTTTGAAGTAATGCTCCCCCATCATGCCTTTGAGGATTGCCAGGATTAATATATTGACAAACATGACCATGATAAAAATCTCTCCTACTAATTTCATCTGCCCATCCTTGTCTTAAAATATGATTTATATCTCTAACTACTCTGACTGCTAAATCTTCTCTTAATGGGATGTATGACATGTTAATTCACGATTATTTTATCTTTTTAAACCTTTTCATTGTTACCACTAGCATTAAGTAACCGAAACCTTTTTAAACCCACGATTAACCAAATATTATCAAAGAAAGGAGGATAAAAGCACAAAATGGCTAAAGAAAAACCACATATTAACTTAGTATTTATCGGTCATGTTGACCATGGGAAATCAACACTAGTTGGAAGATTATTATATGATTCTGGAAACTTACCTGAAAGCGAATTAAGAAAATTAAGAGAGCTTGCTAAAGAGCTTGGAAAAAGCGGATTTGAATTTGCATTTGTAATGGATCAATTAAAAGAAGAGAGGCAGAGAGGGGTTACAATAGATTTATCACACCAAAAATTTGTCACTCCAAAATATGAATTTACAATCATTGATGCCCCTGGGCATAGGGACTTCATCAAGAATATGATTACTGGAACAAGCCAGGCAGATGCTGCTGTTCTTGTTGTTGCAGCTACTGATGGCGTAATGGAGCAAACTAAAGAGCATTTATTCCTGTGCAAAACACTTGGTGTTAAGCAGATGATAATTGCTGTTAATAAAATGGATGCTGTTAAATATGACAAGGCAAGATTTGACAAAGTTAAAACCGATATGGAATCTTTACTGAAAAAAGTCGGTTTCAAAGTAGAAAACATTCCATTCCTGGCAATTTCCGGATGGGAAGGGGATAATGTAGCTAAGAAATCAGCTAATATGAGCTGGTATACTGGAAAGACATTAGTGGAGCAGATGGATTTACTGCAGCTGCCAGAGAAGCCAACAAATCTGCCTTTAAGACTGCCAATACAGGATGTTTATAACATAACTGGAATCGGAGTTGTTCCTGTTGGAAGAGTTGAAACTGGAATATTAAAAGTTAATGATAAAGTGATTGTTGTTCCTGGAAGAGAAGGAAAGGGTGTTGAGGGAGAAGTTAAAACTATTGAGATGCATCATGAGCAGATACAGCAAGCTGAACCAGGAGACAACATCGGGTTTAGCGTTCGCGGAATAGGCAAAAAGGATATTGCAAGAGGAGATGTTCTAGGGCATGTTACAAATCCTCCGACGATAGCAAAAGAATTTATTGCGCAGATAGTTGTCTTAAATCATCCAACTGTACTGACTGCTGGATATACTCCTGTATTCCACATACACACCGCGCAGATTGCCTGCCAGTTTGCAGAGCTGATTGAGCAGATTGATCCTGCAAGCGGCCAGGTGATAAAGCAGAAACCAGATATGCTGAAGAATGGGGATGCAGCTAAAGTTAGGATTATTCCAACAAAGCCAATTGTAATTGAGAAGAAATCGGATATTCCTCATATGAGCTCTTTTGCGGTGAGGGATGCTGGAAATACGGTTGCTGCTGGAGTTTGCATTGACATCGTGAAGAAGTAATTTCTTCCTTTTATTATTTTATCGAGGATAAAATGAAATATAAACTGAATTCTGCGATGAGCCTTTATGAGGATTTGAGGAGCGAATTTGAGATATTAGTCGGCGATATATATGAAAAAAGCAAAAAACTTGAAGGCCAAGAAAAATTTATTCAGAGAATTAGAGATGATATTGATTTAGTTTATCTTTTACTTGACCACATTGAATCATCTAAAAAGTTTCCAGAATACTTGAATGTTTCTAATTTAAGGCATTTAAAACACATTGGAAATGTCTTGCAGGGCATTGAGCTTAGCATTGAAGGCCATGTTAAAGAAGGCAATGGGACTTACATGCAGCACGTTGAAAACTTGAGAAGCTATAGAGAGAGTATTGAGGATGTTTTAGGAAAAGAATAGAATCTGAATTTTGGCTTTCTGTATGTTTAAAATATTCCATCATCTTCTATTTTTTTTTGAAGGGAAGCTTTCATAAGAAACCGCAGGTGTCTTATCAGCGTAAGCTATAAAGTAAAGTTTTATAAATCCTAATCTTCAGTTTTTCTTCATGCCTAAAGCAAGAATAAATTTAGCAAGTGCAGACATCGGGCAATTAAATGAGATATGCGGAGCAATAGTCGACATCGCTGGAAAAACAAAAGTAAATTTCTCTGGCCCCATACCACTTCCTACTAAGAAATTAAAATTGACGACGAGAAAAAGCCCTGACGGCGAGGGTAAAGCGAGCTGGGAGAGATATGAGATGAGGGTCCATAAAAGGCTCATTGACCTTGGTGTTGATGAAAGGGCATTGAGACTTGTGATGAGGGTTCCTATTCCAGACTCTGTTTCTGTGCAAATTGAAATGCTTGATTAGGTTTATAAATTCTTTTTCTTAAGCTTCTATTATGGGAAGAAGAGCTACTAATAATTTAAATTATGTTGAGTATGAAAAATCGCTGGCAGCATATTGGAAGGATATTGCAGATTCAACTCCCCTCTCCTCTGAAGAGGAAACTGAGCTAGGGAGAAGGATTAAAACTGGAGATCTTGATGCGAGAAATGAACTTGTTAAGGCTAATCTACGCTTTGTATGGAGTGTAGCTCTTGAATATAAAAATACTGGAATAACAATCGGCGATTTAATCTCTTCTGGTAATCTTGGGCTTATAACTGCAGCTGAAAGGTTTGATGAAACAAGAGGATTCAGATTCATTAGCTACGCTGTCTGGTGGGTCCGGCAGGCGATGTTACAGCAAATTGCAGAGTACTCAAGAACTGTTAGGCTTCCGATTAACCGTGTAGAATTACTTTCGAAATTAAAGAGATATAGCGATGATGTTTTGAAGGCAACTGAGAAAGAACCTGGGCTGGAAGATATTGCCAAAGAGTTTAATGTTCATCTTTCTGACGTTTCTAGACTGCTTGGAGAAAAACAGTATCCGCTTTCTCTTGATTATAACCACGGAGATGATGAAAGGAATCTTTATGAGAAAATTCCAGGTTCGGAAAGTCAGCAACCCGATGAGATTCTTGATAAAAAAAGATTAGCTGATAATGTTAAGGATTACATAGCTGATCTTGAAGAAAGAGAAGCTGAAGTACTTAGGCATTATTTTGGCTTGGACGGCTATAATGAAATTCCTCTTGAGAAAATTGGAGAGAAATATGGCTTGACTAGGGAGAGAGTGAGGCAGATAAAAGAGCTTGCGATAAGAAAATTAAAGCATCCAAGGAAGAGAAAAGTACTTTTGGAATATTGGAATGAAATTTAGCTTGCTTGTTCATAAATTTTATAAAGCAGCTTTCTTGTTTTTTTATTCAAGCCGCGATCGCATAACCTGGTATTGCACAGAAGCTTTTTAGAAAAAATCTTCAGCAAAAAGTTCGCGAAGAAGCCTGGAATTATGCAGTTGAAAGCTTGGCCCTCTGGGCATCCCGGTTCAAATCCGGGTCGCGGCGATTTATTTTAGTGTTCCCTTTAGATAGGGCATCTCTTTTTCTATGAATTCGATTATTTCTTTTTTAAATTGAGTGTTTAATGAGATTCCTGTAAACTGAGCTTTTTTATGAATGATTATCCAACCATTTTTTGTGAGATCTTTAATTGCTTTATCAAGACTTGAAAATCTTTTGAAGTGTTCTGTTCTGTCGTACCTAGCACCCCAATTATTCTTTCTTATTAACTTAAACATGATTTGAGCTTTTTCTAAATCATACACCGTCATAGCCTAATAAAAGAATATAAATATTTAAATGTTGCTATTTTTGAAGTTTTCTTTTACTCTATAGAAACATTTATAAACCATCATATAATTATAAATAAATTATATATCTGATGAAAATGAAAGCTAAAGAAGGGAAATCATTATTTTTGGAACATTTGGGTGATACTCCTCAGTTAAGGGTTTGGGATTTTCTTATAGACAATCATTTCTTTGATTATCCTATGACAGGAATTTCGAAGGGAGCGAATATTAGCTATAATTCTCTTAAGGTGTTCTTTCCTAAATTCGTCGATTCTGGAGTATTAGTCAAAACTAGGAGAATTGGGAAGTCAGACTATTTTAAGCTGAATATAAATCATCCTTTCGTTAGCAGATTAATGCAGCTTGACTGGAACTTGGCAAAAACTTCTGCTTTGTATGAAAATAGAATCTCAGAAAATGAATCTATTCCAGCTTAATTTTTTTTAATATTTCAAAAATAATAAAGATTAACATTCCCAATCCGAATAAAATGTAAATTAATTTTTTATCGTTTCCAAAACCTAGAATTGGAATTGGCCCTAGAAACACTACACCTGCGCCTTTCACATTTGCTTTTTGTGCTTGAAATGATGAGATCATTATTAAAATAATTCCGATAAATATCAGGATAATCCCTACTGGAAGAAGGTTTTTCATAAGCTAAAGGCAGTGAATAAGCATTTAAATTTTTTCATAGCATATAATAGTTATGAAAATCTGGATGGCACTAGTAATCTTTCTTTTTTTAGCTCCTGTCAGCCTTGCGAAGACAAAAACTGTAATGCTTGATCGAGGTGATAGTTATGTAATGGAAAATGTTAATATAACCATGATCGACTATAATAAGAAAAAAGACAAAATTTTTGTTTGCGTTGACAATGAAAGGGCGATAATTACTGATGGCAAGAGGGTCGGCTGGGTTTATCTTGAGATTAGGAGCTTTAGAGACGAAGGTGTTAAGCTGACTCTTGATGCTGACTGCGATGACTGCGTTGTGAGTGATAATGCTGGATGCTTCCTTGCAAAAAATTCGCTAACTATTCCTGCTGAAGAAGTTAATGGATACGGGGAGAACCTCTCTAATGGCGAGATTATAATTGCAGACGATAATAAAACTGATAATGAAACTTCAATTGGTAAAAAATCTGTAAAATCAGGCTATAATGGGATTGTTAAGAGGCTGATGACTGCCATTGCTAGTGTGTTTCGTTAGTTTTATAAATGCGTTTTTCTTAATATCAGATGTAGGCAACGGATCTGACAACCGGAGAAACAATCATAGAGCTTCCTGTCAAAAGGGGTTTTTTGTGTTTCGCTGAGGAAAGTCCGCACACATAAAAAAGGCTGCTCTTACAGAGTTCCAGAAATGGAAGGCAACCACACAGAAACGACACGGCTCTTTGGTGTGATGATGTTAAATGAAGTCTCCAGCGATGGGGATGAGACCAAACTGAATATATCCGAGAGATACGATGAAACGGTGAGCCCCGGCTTGTGCAAGTCTTATGACGCAAAGTCGAATGTCAGAGAACCTTTCTTCAAAAGAAAAGTTCACGAAAGAACTGATTTGAAGAGGTTCAACAGAATGCGGCTTACTGTTGCCTACAAAACTTTTAAAAAAAGTTCCATCAAAAATGAAATGAAAAAATGGCTGACGAAAAAATAAGGCTTCCAAGCGGGATAGGCGGGCTGGTAAGATATTTTGATGACTATAAAAGCAGAGTTGAAATTAATAAAAACTACTTCATTGCGTTTGTTGTTCTTGTTATTGTGTTTTACTTATTTATCCATTTTAGATAATTGATTGAAAATGATTCCTAAGATAAATCCAAAGCAGATGGAGAAGATGATGAAACAGCTTGGAGTCAAGCAGGAAGAGATAGATGCTGAGGAAGTTGTGATTAAATGCAGAGATAAAGAATTAATTATTAAAAATCCGAGCGTGCAGAAAGTCAATATGATGGGGCAGGAGAGCCTGCAGATAACCGGAGATATCGAGGAAAAAATTCCTGAGAAATTTAGCGACGATGATGTGAAGCTTGTTGCTGAGCAGACTGGATGCAGCGAGGAAACTGCCAGAGAGACTTTGGAGAATAATGATGGAGACATTGCCAAGACAATTCTTGAGATAAAACATAACAATGTTTAAAAAGTTGCAGCCGCCTATTTTAATTATGGAGATTTATCAAACACACTACAGCAAAGCAGCAAGCTTTTTCAAGTCAGCTGATCATCTATTATATGTCACCATGCCTGTTGTGAAGGATGTCAAGCTTGTTGCCACTGTTTTGGATAATATTTATTTTTCTCTTGCTCACGGGATGGATTCTATTCTGGAGTTTGAGAGATACTATAAGAGACTGATGCCGATTGCAAACAACTTCGATTTGAGGCTTGAGGTTTTTAGTGAGAAGGTTGCGGCGAATTATGGATTCACAAAAGAAGAGACGGATTTCATTAATGAAATAAAAAAGCTCAGGGATGACAGGAAAAATGCGAGCATGGAGTTTACACGGAGCGGGAAGCTTATTATATGCTCTGAAAGCTATAGGATGAAAACAATTAGCATTGAGGAAATAAAGAAATATTTATCAACTACGAAGAATTTCCTGCTGAAAGTGGACAAAATTATAAAATGATCGAGGAAGAAAGCATTAATGCAAGGGAAGAGCTGAAGAGAGCAGACCACCTTATCTATGTCTCCTTGAAATATACCAGGACAGTTGATGTTATTGTAAGCGTGATAGCTAGGCTTATGTCTGCACAGCAGATGACAATTGACGCGATGCTTGAATGGCTGGAGAAAAAGAAGAAATTAAAGAAAGTTGATTTCTCCAAGCCCTATAAAATAAAAGTGGATTTAGTACGTGATAAAATGAAGAAAGATGAAACCGTTATTAAGCTCCTTGATTTTTATGATTACCTTACTAAAATAATGAAAGCCGGCCACATTAAAAAAGAAGAATTCAGGAAAAATGTCAGACTAATAGCGCAGGATAAAAACGGGAATGTTATGGATGAAATCGGTATTGAGGTTTTGAAAGAATATTACAAGAGGGCTTGCGAACAGATAGACACAATTGAGAAGATGATGAAATGACTAAAGTTATATGCTGCATATCTGGAAAAGGTGGTGTTGGGAAGAGCACATCTGCTATAAATTTAGGATTGGCTTTACACCAGTTTGGAAAGAATACTGCTGTTCTTGATGCTAATCTTACAACTCCAAATATTGGGATTTATCTTGGCGTGCCTAGCGTTCCAAGCACGATTCACCATGTTCTTAATGACAACAGGAGGAATTTAAAGAATGCAGTTTATCATCATCCATCTGGATTGAAAGTTATTCCTGGAGATTTGAGTGTTAGCAGGATCAGCTCTTTAAAGATGGAAAAATTGAAAACGGTACTTGCTGATGTTGAAGGCTTGTTTGACTACGTTGTTGTCGACGGCGCTGCCGGGCTTGGCAAGGAGGCAATGAGTGCATTGGATGCGAGCGATAAAGCGCTGATAATCACCAATGCTGAGATGGCTGCGGTGACTGATGCATTTAAGACAGTCCAAGTTGCAAAGAAGATGAGAAAACAGATACTTGGAGTTGTATTAACCAGATTTAAAAACGATGGAATAGATATGAGAGTTAAAGACATTGAGAATTTGCTTGAGTATCCTGTTCTTGGGATCATTCCCGAGGATAAAAATGTGAGAAAGGCAAACATGAAGGGAAACCCTCTTCTCTTAAGGCATCCTGAAAGCGAGGCAAGCATTGCATATAAAGAACTTGCTGCGAAAATTTTAGGAAAGAGAATTGATGATTACATGACTCCTCCGACTAAAAAGAAAGATAATTTAATTCAGGATCTGCTGAAAGTGTTTGGCGTTAAATGATGAAGATATCTGATATAACTCAATTAGGGATATTGATAATATTATTCCTAACATTTTTAGTTAGTTTTGTATTTAGTCTTCTAAATAAAGAAGTTAATGAATATGTTATTATTTTGTATGTTATCGTTTCTATCCAATTTGCACTAATTTTGGTACTTTTTGCTAAGGTATTTGGGAGAGGTGGATCTGATAAAAATAGTAAAATAAATAAGGGAGGAAATTTTACTTTTGTGCTATGAGAAAATCTACTGAAAATATTGTTTCAAAATTTGGCTGGATTTTGTTAGTCATTGGAATTATTGTTCTTCTTGGAGTTCTCTTATTTTCTTTTCTTTAGGATATAAATCCTTATTAATCTTTGTTTTATATTTATTTTTTTATGGAAAGAAAAATTGAAAGAGAAAGGATATGGACTTATGATTTTTCTCCCCAAATGGGAAATGACCCATATAGTGATAAGGTTGATGTTGATGTTGAGATTCATTATAGATCTTTTAAAGGCAGCCTGCCTGCTAACTACAAAATTATAGATGATATCCCCTCTATTGGAATTGAAAGCAGGGGATATTCCAGGAGGCTATATGTCCTTGCCATTGAAAATGAAGATGTTTTAGGAAACATAATCTCTATAATAGATTCCACTCCCAGGCCATATGGCAAATACGAGCATGATTATGCACACATATGGATTGCTCCTACTAGCAGGAACTCCAGGAGATTATTAAAAGAAAGAGTCAATGAAACCTTAGAGAGGGCAGGGCAAAAAAAGTGAGTTTAGATTCGTTAATTCTTAGGAGAGATTATTTCTATGGCGAGGCGTTGCAAGAGCACTACAGCACTTAAGTGCTGAGATGAATTGCAACTGTGTAAAGCCGAGCCTTTGTGAAACTTAATTCTTAAATTCTAAAAGCCCCAAGAAAAAACAGTGCGCAGAATGTTTGCGCACTGGAACTAGCACATAGCGGTAGCTATAGTGACTGGTTCTTAAAAAACTTTCGGAGGCCAAAAAAATGAAACAAGAATTAATAAGAACTAGCTCAACTGTAGGTGAGGCAAATCTTCACCTACAGTTAACTCCAGCATACAGGAGAGACATCTTTGTCAGAGAAGATGTAAAAGCACTAACAATTATGTATGCGAAACAAAAATTAGATGAACTTGGGGTCTTAATACTAGCAGTAGATGGAGGACCAGATCACATGCACATTTTTCTGTCAAACTGGAAGAAGTATTCTGTAGAGAAGTTAGCACAAGGAGTTAAAGGATATGTTTCCAGAATGATGAGGAAACATCACTGGGATTTATTTAGAAATAAATTGTGGGGGAAGAAATTCTGGACAGAGGGTTACTTTTACAGAACAGTAGGACAGGTAACAAAAGATGCCACAAAATATTATGTAGAGAAGAGCCAACAAAAACATTGGAGAGCACTTGACTATGGATACTACAAGCATAGCAAGGAGAGACAAATGGGATTGTCTCAATACGTGAATTAAAAACATCTATCACTCAAAACGCTCAGGGCTTTAGCCCTGAGTAATTTACTTTATTTGTGAAAACATTATATAATTGAATCTTTCCAGTTTAAACAAAGACTTTAGCCATATGACTTTTAATGGATATAAATCCTTATTAATTTTCTGTTTGCCTTTAATTCTATGAAATTTGCCCACTTAGCTGACTGCCATGTTGGCGGATGGAGAGAGGAGAAACTGAATAAGCTTAGCATTGGGCATTTTAAAAGAGCTATTGACCTTTGCCTTGAGGAGAATGTTGGTTTTGTCTTGATTTCTGGAGACCTGTTTGATGTTGCCATGCCGGGGTATGAAGTGATAAATGAAGTTGCAAAACAGCTTGCCAGATTGAGAGAAGATGATGTCAGTGTTTATATTATTCCTGGGAGCCATGATTATTCTGCTACTGGAAAGACGGCGTTGAGCATCTTGGAAAGCGCGGACTTGTGTGTTAATGCATGTAAATTCAATGATGATAAACTGCAGATCGTTGAAGACAAAACAGGGGTTAAAATAAGCGGGATGCTTGGCAGAAGAGGAGGACTAGAGAAAGAAGATTATAAAAGACTGGAAAGGAAACATTTAGAGAATGAAAACGGATTCAAGATTTTTATGTTTCATACTGCACTGGAGGAGTTTAAGCCGAAAGATCTTGATGATGTTGAGTGTACTAGCTATTTAGATCTGCCTAAGAATTTTTCTTACTATGCTGGCGGCCATGTGCATTATTTATTTGATGTTGTAAAGGAAGGTTATGGAAAGATAGTTTATCCGGGCCCTTTATTTCCTAACAATTTCAAGGAGATTGAAGAACTGAAAAAAGGAAGCTTCTGCATTGTCGATGATAAATTGAATGTTGAGAGGAGATTTTTGGAATTGGGAAATGGTGTAATGAGTTTTTCTGTTTCTGGATTCAGCCCGAGTGAAATAAATTTTGAAATTGAAAAAATAATTGGCGAGAATGAATTTTCTGGAAAGATAGTTACACTAAGAATCAGTGGAGAACTGGAGAACGGGAAGATAAGCGACGTTAAAGTAAGAGAGTTTGCGAAGAGAATCGAGGAGAAAGGGGCTTTGTATGTCCTGAAGAACACTAATAAATTGAAGATGAAGGAATTTGAGGAGATTAAATTACAGGGAGAAGTGAAAGACATTGAAAAAGAATTAATTAAGGGGCATCTGGGGCAGTTTAAAATCGAGAGAGAGCAGGAGCTTACTGAAGAATTAATTGAATTACTTTCCCAGGAAAAATTAGAGGGGGAGACGAATGCCCTTTTTGAAACTAGAATCATTAATGCGGTTTTGAAGAGCCTGAAATTGGAGATTTAAAATGCTGATAAACAAAATAAAACTTGAGAACATAAGAAGCTATTCCAACAAGGAGATTAGTTTTCCTGAGGGGTCTGTTTTGCTTAGCGGAGATATAGGCTCTGGCAAGAGCACTGTTCTTCTTGCGTCTGAATTTGCTTTATTTGGACTAGAGAAAGGAAGTGGGAGCGCTCTTTTGAGAAATGGGAAAAATTCCGGAAGCGTTGAGCTAGAATTTGATATTGATGGAAAGCACGTGATTGTTAAGAGGGTTTTGAAGAGAACAGATAAAAGTGTAAAACAAGATGCAGGATACTTGATTGTTGATAGAAGGAAAGAAGAAGGGACTGCAACCGAGCTCAAAGCGAAGATTTTGAATTTGCTGAATTATCCTAGAGATTACTTGACTAGGAGCAAGGGCTTGTTGTATAAGTACACTGTCTATACCCCTCAGGAAGAGATGAAAAGGATCCTGCTGGAAAGCAAAGAAGATAGGCTGCATGTTCTGAGGAAAATTTTTGACATTGATAAATATAAGAGAGTGCAAGAAAACTGCGTGATATTCTTGAGGCATTTAAGATCCGAGATAAGAGTATATGATGAGAGGTTAAAAGAGAAGGATAAGAAACTTTTTGAAAAAGAAGAAAGGGTAAAAGCACTGGCAGAAATTGAGGGCGGATTTCTTGCTGCTGTGCGCGAGTTTGAGAAAGTGAAAGTAAAGACTTCTGAAGCTATTGAGAATGTTTCAAAATATGAAGAGGAGATGGGGAAGCTGAATGTATTGACGAATAAATTGTCTTTAGTTGAGAGAGATTATGAACATGCCTTAACTGACAAGAAGAGAAACCGGGAAAGATTAAATTCGCTGATGAGAGATCTTGCTGAAGTTAAAGAAGAAAATTTTGAGCATTTAAAATCTAAAATTCAGGAAGGGATAGAAATTTGTAAAATAAAAATTACTAATACTGAAAATAAACTGCAAGATATCCTGAGGAAGACCACCGTATACAATTCTAAAATTAATAATTCTTTGGAGATCAAGAATAAAATTCTCCACATTGAGGAATGCCCGACGTGCTATCAGCCAGTGAGGCAGGAATACAAAGAGAGGATATTCAAAGAGCAAGATGAGCTTCTTATGAAGATTAAGATTGAGTTGGACGAACAGAATAAATTAGAGAAAGAGCATCGCACTATCTTGCTTAAAGACAAAGAACGATTGGAAAACTTGAGAAATGAAACTGGCGATATAGAAACTAAGAAAATTAGATACGAGAATTTTTTGAGAAAGATGAAGGACATTAAGGACATAGAAAACAGATTAAATGAAATTGAGATAAGCATTTCTAAAGCTATTGTTGATAAAGAAAGATTGATGAAAGAGGCTGAATTTTTTTCCGGGCTGGATGAAAGATATAAGAATGCTAAGCTTGAATTTGCCGAGTGTTCAAGGATCGAAAGAAAAGCTGAAATCAGGAGATCTGCAATAGAGGAGAAGATAAGATTTACAAATGAAATAATAAAAAGAATTGATGATGAAATAATAAAGCTATATGCTGTTGAAAATAAACTTGGAAGATTAAAGGAAACTGAAACCTGGCTTGACAAGCACTTTGTTAATTTGATGGGAACTATAGAGAAGAATGTGATGAACAAGCTGCACAATGAGTTTGAAGACTTGTTCAAGAAATGGTTTGATATTATAATAGGGAATGAAAATATTAAAGTTGAGCTCGACGATGAATTTACTCCTGTCATTACCCAAGACGGCTTCGAGATGGATTACCTTGATTTGAGCGGAGGAGAGAAGACTGCTGTTGCATTAGCTTACAGATTGAGCTTGAACCAAGTGCTGAATAACTTAGTTGGCGACGTCAAAACGAGAGACTTGCTGATACTGGATGAGCCTACTGACGGATTTAGTTCAGAGCAGCTTGATAGGGTAAGGCTTGTATTAGATGAATTGAATATGAAGCAGATAATAATTGTCAGCCACGAGGATAAAATTGAAAGCTTCGTCGATAATGTTTTGAAATTTAAGAAAGTGAATGGGGTAAGCGAGGTTGTTTAATATGTCTAAGGATATTATTACCAAAAGTCTTGTCGAGAAATGCTTAGATGTCAATGGCCCATTTAACTTTTCTCATCTTGAATATGCTAGCCCAATAAGATTTAACATTGACAAACTACAGTATGTTCCTGAAGTTGGGCATATTATTATATCGGAGCTTTCATTACTGTTGGAAGATTTAACATCTGTTGGTGGAGTGGCGAGCGGAGGCGACCCATGGGCAATGGGACTATCTACTTTACATAATATTCCTTGGTTTTCTGTTAAGAAAGATGGAAACATTTTAGGGACTATTTATGGAGAAAGAGTAGGGGTTATAGAATGAAAATCTTTCCATCCAGTCTATTGACTGGTGGCTAACAGCAAACTATTTCTTTTCAGAAAAATAAGAAAAATCTAGTGCGGAAATGCTTCGCACTAGGAGAAACGAACTAGTGTGAGCTATCTTCTGCACCTTAA
>JACPIN010000025.1 GCA_016188065.1 Candidatus Woesearchaeota archaeon
CTTATATCCCTTCTTAAATAAATAAACTGCGTAGCAGAATCCTGCAATGGCTAAAATGAAAACTATCAGCATGCTATAATAAATATTAAAGTCGCTTTCTCCTAAGATTGCAAACCTGAATCCGTCTATCATGTAGAATAAAGGGTTGATCAAGCTTAAGTTCTGAAAATATCCTGGAAGAAGTTTTATTGAATGGAACACTCCACCAAAAAATAACAAGGGGGTGATAAAAAAAGTGTTCAGGATTGCTAAGTTATCAAATTTTTCAGCCCATAGTGCAACTATTAGCCCGACACATGCAAAAAACAAGGAAACAAAAAACATGAAGAACAAATAAAGGGATATAGAGTAAACGCCGACATCAACGAAGAACTGAAACACAATAAGAATCAAAGCTGAAATAACTGCTGCCCTAATTATAGACCCAAATAAGAATCCTAAAACTATCTCTATATAAGACAATGGGGCTATAAGCAATTCCTGGATGTAGTTAATGAATTTTCCCAAGAACAAAGAGCTTGAGCTTTCCTCATAAGAGGTCATAATTATATTCATCATTATCAAGCCCGGCACAAGAAAAACCAAATAAGAGACATCCCCTACATCAAAATTCCTGCCAAGAGAAAACCCAAAGATAAAGATGTAGAGCAGTGAAGAAATTATCGGCGGCCAGATTACCTGATTAATTATCTTAATAGTTCTTACATTTTCCCTTTTTATTATAGTTAATAATCCAACCCAGTTCATTTTTTAGTCAACCTTAAAAAAATATCCTGCAGTGAGTCTTTAACAGTCTTAACATCTTCTATTATTGCTTTCTGGCTTTGAATATACCCAAATACATTTTTCAATTGATGCCTGCCATGATTCCAGACAATTACCCTCTTGTTATGGAACTCTACATGCTCTATTTTTTTAGGCCTTATATTTTTATTAAGCAGAATTTCTGTGTGCCCTGAATCAAGCTTCTCCATCAGTTTGGCTTTATGATCATTGGCTATTAATTTTCCTTGATGTATAATTGCAACCTTGTTACATAATTTCTCAACCTCCTCGATATAATGGGAAGTGAGCAGGATTGTTGTCCCTTCTTTATTTATCTTTTCAAGATATTTGTGCAGTTCCAGCCTTAATTCCACATCAACTCCTGCAGTGGGCTCGTCTAAGATCAGCAGTTTTGGGCTATTGACTAAAGCCCTAGCAAGGGCTAACCTCCTTTTCATCCCTCCAGATAATTTTCTAAAATCTACTTCTTTTTTTCCGTCTAGCTTAAACTGCTCAAGCAATTCTTTTACTTTAGGCATTGCATCTTTTTTCTTAATTCCATAGTAGCCTGCCTGATAAACTAATACATCTTCAATGTTCAGATAAGGATCGAAATTATAATCCTGCGGAGCCAGGCCGATTAGCTTTCTCGCTTCTCTATACTCTTCCTTGATATTTTTCCCAAAAACTTTTATTTCTCCCTGAGAAAAATTTGCCAATCCCATTATGCAGTTTATAGTTGTAGTCTTTCCAGCACCATTAGGCCCGAGAAAACCGAAAAAGTCTCCTTTTTCAATTTCAAAACTCACGTTATCAACTGCTTTTAATTCCTTATAGGACTTGCTTAAATTATTTATAGATAAAGCCTGCATTCTCGTCTTTAAAAATCAACAATTTAAAAACCTATTTATTTATATGCTTAAAGAACTGTATCTGCCTTTCCCTCTTTAAAGCGTCTTTCTTAGTTCTAAATTCTCCGAGTTTTTTCCTTCCATCCTTTGTATACAAAATCCACTTATATCCTTGTTTTTTAATCACCATCTCTTTCTTCAAGAATGTTTTGAATCTCCCATTTTTTAGTTTTCTTTAATTTTCCGACAATGGCTTTTCCTTCTAGCTTGTCTTTGTAATTTGTATGGCTTAAAGGCACTGTCCTAAAGCTGCTTTTAATAAACAAAGAGGGGGATTTTTTTCTATGCCTTTTGTACTTTCTTTCTGTCATTATCCAAATTGAGCTACTAAAAACAAAATGATAAAGCTAACAATAGCAGTTAAAAATAAAAGATTAGGTTTTCTTAATATAAAAGGAATCAAATTCAAAATCACAACTCCTCCTCCACTAATTAAATTTAGAGTTTCCACCATTTTATTTCAGCCCCCATTTTAACATCGCTTTTATAGCCTCTATTAACATTCCAATACCTGCAATAAAAACCCCTAAATTGGAAAACCCCGCCATTAACATTATACCTGCTAAAACTAATATGGCGCCTGCAACAACATCTATTGGGTTAATTGCCATATGTTTTATAAATCCTTAAAAGCTTATATATCTTTCCTTGCCGATGTTGAGCAATCCGGTCGCTCGGGAGTCTCGAAAACTCTTGTCTTACGACATGCAGGTTCAAATCCTGCCATCGGCGTTAGCTTTTTATATCTCTAGAATTTTGCTTTTATTGATGTATTCTTATTTAGAAAAAATCCAAGACAAGCCGATTATTGTGGAAGGGAAAAAGGACAAAATTGCGTTAGAGAATTTAGGATGCAGCAATGTAATAATGTTAAATGGAAATAGAGCAGGATTATTTAGAATAGCCGAGAAACTTCCTGAGAATTGCAAGGAAGCAGTAATACTTACTGACTTAGATAAAAAGGGGAAACAGCTATATCACAGAATTAAAAAAATATTAACTAGAAATAAAATAAAAGTTGATGATCGCTTCCGCATCTATCTTTTCAAGGAGACGAAGATAAGACAGATTGAGGGGCTGAAAATTTATATGAAAGAAATTATCTAATAGTAAGAAATGAATGGATATTACCTGGATACACAAATATGGATTGATCATTACTTAAAAAGAGGAATAAATGGGGAAAATGCTTTAAAATTTTTAAAGAAAGTCATAGGGGAAGATTCTATTATATTTTATTCTGATTTTACAATAACAGAGCTCAAGAAAACAGGGTTTTTTGAAAGTGAAATAAATGAAATGTTAAGATTTGCAAAACCGAGAAATATTAGAAGGATTCATCTCACAAAGATACAAATAGATGAAGCAGTTAAATTAGCAAAGCAAAGAGGTATTCCATATGGAGATGCTTTACATGCTATTCTAGCTAGAGATCATGAAGTTCAATTAGTCGCAAGAGATCTAGATTTCCAAAAATTAAAAGACATAACAAAATCAAAACTTCCAGAAGAATTAATCTAATTTAACTCCAAAGTCTTTTGCCATTTCTTTAAATGCCTCTTCTCTTGCTCTGTGCAGATCTTTGTCAGTTAAATCTTTGTGTCTTTTCTTACCTGCACCATATGCATTAATCAATCTTTTCAAAGCTTCTTTCTTCTCGATGTCTTCAATCTTTTCTCTAACAGCCACCCTAATAAACTCTGTTTTTGTAGTATATCTATCTAGCTTCATTGCCATTTCCAGATCCTGAAGAAAATTATCCTCAAACTTAACTGATATTGGTCTCATACTACTTCGTAATACCTAGTAGTTTTTAAATATTTCGATTTTATCATCAAACGAAATAAAATAAAAATAGATGATAGATTTCGATTATACTTATTTAAGGAAACGAAGATAAGGCAGATTGAAGGGTTAAAGATTGGCAGGCATTAAAGTAATCTTCTTCTTAAGAAACAAAATTTCGAAACGTGGTAATCATCTAGATTGATTAAGATAAAATCCTAAACCAAATGAAAACATTCCAAAGCCCTCTCCGATAAAAACACGATCATAACCAGTGTAAACACGAGTAGATATTCCCTCATTCTCCATAATCTCCATTCCAGCTTTAAAAGAGAAGCCTAGACCACTTTCTTTTTTCTTTGTGCCAGGCGAAGGATTGCTCAACTCACCAAAAAAATATCCTCCATCAGTAGAAATAAATGGGATAACTTTGCCTTTCAATGCTGGATAAATAGAAAATCCCCCATTAAGTGATTTAAAAGTTAAATCTCCATCGCCAATTTTAGAGTATTCCTTTTTGATTTTATATTTAGACCATGAAGCACCCATTGAATAGCCAAAATGCCTCCAGATTCTTTCAACCTTACCGTTCAAAGAGCCAAGGAATTCTGCGTGATTATACTGCTCCTTAAAATTATCCGGATCAACAGGAAAGGAAAAATTAGCACTAACTCCTGCCAAGAAATTTCGATTTGTGTAATTTATTTTTTCTTTAACATCCTTCTGTACAGCTGGCTCTTTGGAAGTTTCTTCAGCAAAAGCACCTGTGGAAAATGTAAGAACAGAAGCAACAGGCAGGATAAATCTCCTACTTTTTTCTAAAATTTTTTCAAGCATAATTTAGCTAGTTTTGTTTAGTATATAAAGATTTATGAAAATAAAAATATCTATCGCTGAGTCTCTTTCTTATTTAATATTTTTCCAACATCCACATTTAAAATATAAGGTAATATTGGAGCAGATGCAACCGGTTTTGCATAATAATTATCTCTGACCCAAAAGTATTCGAAATTTAATGTTGCAGTTTCACCATCGCCGCTAAGGGTCAAAGAACCATTTCCATGAACGTCTCCAACCTTGGGAGCTAGATAACTATCCCCTGAGACAACAGAAGAGTAATCTGTTCCACTTAAGGTCTCTCTATATTCTGTTTTTACAATCAAACAATCTTCGAATTTTCTCAAAAGCCCACTAACATAATAAGATATGAACTTGCCGGTTTCAGATATTTCAACTACATCTCTAAATTTCAATGCAGTTCCTAAATTGATTTTTTTAGATTCAATATACCCTGAAGTAGTTATGGGCGTCCTAACATACATCTCTCCTGTTCCAATTACAATTGGAGGATGAAAAAAGAACTCTCCTATGTTATTGTTTTCCCCTCCGTAGAACAGCCATTTATCCCCATCATAGCCGTAATAAACAGTAGCTAATTCGCTTTTTACAATAAATGCATCTTTTCCATTTATTTTCTTTGTGCCTACAACATCTTTCCTTATTGTTCCATTAATATCCCCCTTGTATACATATATTGCATAATCTCCTTTTTTTATATACGAGCTAAAGTTTTTGATATCGATAGATTTTCCTTTATCTTTAGTTTTGAAACTCCAAACATCTCCAAAGGTGCCTCTTCCTGTTTCATCAGTAGCAAAAACCCACCAGTAGTATGCGGCATTGTTTTCTAAATTAGAAACTTTAATTTCACTTTCTGAAAGTTCAGACTTCAATATTTTAACTGGTTTACTATTTCCTTTATCAAAATAAACAGTATACTTTAAAGAATCTCCATCAGGGTCGCTACATTCCCAATCAAGCAAAACTTCTAAAGGAACATTAGTAGCGAGATGTTTTGGTGAAACATTAGTCGGCTTGTTTGGGTGTTGATTAACAACTGGTTGCTTTTCTTCTATCTTTTTTATAACATCCTGCAGAACTTTTTCTAAAGTTGAGGTTTGTTTATTTCCATTTAAGTGAAAAACTCCCATCTCGGTTTCATGCATAAAATTATTTCTAACTTTCTGATACCATTCAACATTCTTAGTGTTTGTATTTAATATTGCATATCTTAAAAGCTGGCTGATAGTTGGAACGACGCCATCCCCTTTAGCAAGCTCTCCTTCACTAGCTATTTGTGTATGCTGTTTAAAATCAGAAAAAGAGTTGCTAATCAAATTAATCCCTCGATTTAATAAGCCTTGGTTGGGCAGTTGACTTACTAAATTTGCATAAAGAATATCTGTCGGCATTTTATGAATGTCGCGATTTAAACCTATCAAGTCAGCAGAGCTAGGCTTTAAATACTCTATTGCTGGCTTTCCAGCAGCTAAAAAATCAATATAAAAATCTCCTGCCTCTGCTACCCACTTTCCTTGCAAGTTATTATCTGATATCCATTTTTTTACCTCCTCTACTTTCTCTGGAAGATAGGCAAGATATGAACCTGAATGAGGGGTGCAAATCGTAACTAGTGCAGATGCTTTCGGATTTGGATCATTTTGCAGATAAGCTCTTGCAGATAGTCCTCCCATGCTAAATCCAACGAGGATAACCTTTTTTCCAGTTACAGTATTTATTTTATCTACAGCCTCGCCGACTTCTTCTCCCTGTTTGTTGAAGTTTAATTTGTTTCCTGAAGAAAGCCTGAGGGTGTAGAAATCTGCAGATTGTAAATTAATATCTGGCACCCACTTACCTATTGTTCTGCCATTTGACCACTGCCAATCTTTATGCAACGCACTTGCTAACGCATCCCACGTCGACTCTAATGGGTTAACTCTGCTGTTAAAGTTTGTGCTGAATATAAAGAAATCATCCAACCCAATCTTTCCATCTCTGTCTATATCAAAACCTCTTTCATATTTTGAATTTGGAAGAAATTTTTCAGATAGTAGGAAAAAATCCTCGAAATCAACTGTTCTGCTTACATTGAAATCGCAATATTCATCGAGACTGTCTTGACTAATACTTAATCCGTGAATTAAAAGCACAGGATCATGAGTTAAAGTCTTTGTTTGCTTTGGAGTTGCCGAGTGCAATGTTCTTTCAGCTCCGAAGAAAATTGAAGTTGTAGCTGCTAAAGGCAAGATACTTCTTCTCAGCCATTTATTTCTATAGATTTTCTTCAAAAAACCGCCTTCTTTAATCTCTTCAGAATTAACCCTGCTTTCAAGGTTCAGCATATAAAAGGCAATAAAAACTAATTTAAATACCTTTCTAGGCTTGTGAGAATATATGGTTTTATACTTGATTGGGCTTGGTTTGGAGAATGAGAAAGACATTACCTTAAAAGGCCTGGAGAGAATCAAAGAATCAAAAGAAGTTTATTTTGAAAACTATACTTCTAAATTGCAGTGCTCAGTCAAAGATTTGGGAAAATTATACAAGAGGAAGATTATTATTGCTGACAGAAATTTTATCGAGGAAAAAAGCAAAGGTATCATTAAAAAAGCAAAAAAAGAAAGTATTTCAATTCTGATTCCTGGGGATGTTTTTTCTGCAACAACACACATAGCACTTTTTCAGGAAGCTAAAAAGTATAAAGTTCCTGTTGAAGTTTTTAACAATGCATCGATATTGACTGCCATTGGAATAACCGGTTTGGAATTATATAAATTTGGAAGAGTTGCTTCAATTCCTTTTGACAATGAGAAGATAAAAACCCCTATTGAAATTTTAAATGAAAACCAAAAAATAAATCTGCATACTTTATTCCTGCTTGATCTAAACAATGAAACTAAAAAATATTTATCAATACAAGAAGCCATTGAATATTTATTAAAAAACAAAATAAAAAAAGAGACTATGGCGGTTGCCTGTGCAAGGATTGGATGGAGTGATTACAAAATAAAGTCGGGAACTCTTGAAGAGCTGATGAAAATAAATTATGGAGATCCTCCTTACTGCTTGGTTATCCCTGCCAAGAAACTTCACTTTATTGAAGAAGAAATGATTGCGATGTGGAACAACAAGGCTTAAATATTTCAACCGCTCTTCAATTAATATGAACCTTGATGGCATTACCAGAGGGGATATTCTCGGAAATATAAGTGATAAACTTAGGGATATGCCTGAGCCGATTTCTAAGATGATAGATAATTTGCTTGAATTAAGCGGGGAAAATAGAAGAGAAGTTGTTGTTTATGATGCGCTTGAATTCTATCAAGAAGCGTTAACAAAAGCAAAAGAAGGCTATATCACAGTTGAAATAAAGAGGGAAGATTTAGAAGGCCTAAAGATGAAGGAAACTCACTTTTATCAATTATCTTTGCCTGGAATAAATTATTAGAAGATTAAAATACAATGAGTGATGAAGGATTAGATAAAAAGATTGAATCATATTATGCCTCTTTAGAAAAAAGAACAGGCCTGTCTAGAAGAGAAATTGAGTATAGAAGCCTTTTATTTCTTAACTGGTCGATGGATATGGCTGTAGAAGGTGGTAAAATTGGGGTGCGTAAAAGTGAAAATGGTAAGTCATTTTTCTATAGGCCAAATTTAGACATTCTCGAAAAGATTTACCAGCAACAATGATGCAGTTTCCATTAAAACTCAAAGTAAAGCCAAATTCTAAAAGAACAGAAATTTTAAAGGAAGAAGGAGATGAAGTTGTATTGGCTGTGAAATCTCCTGCAGAGAATAACAAGGCGAATATTGAAATTTTAAAATTTTTTGCAAAGGAATTTAAAGTAAAAGTTAAAATTATATATGGTTTGAAATCAGGAAAGAAGATTATTGATAAAATAGAATAAAAATTTCCAAAAACTACCGAAATGTTTATTAAGATTTGAATAACTCAAGGAATTAATGATTAAAAGGTTTAAAGATTTTCTTGCTGGTATTTTTTTGGCATTCAAAAATAAGAAGCATATTAAGCTTGGAATTTACGGACCCCCGAATGCAGGGAAAACGAGGCTTGCAAACCGCATCTGCCAGGACTGGCTAGGAGAAGAGATGGGAAAAGTATCTCCTATACCTCATGAAACCCGCGAGATTCAACAGAAAGAAAAAGTAACTGTTCAATCAAATGGAAAAAAGCTTTCTTTCAATCTTATTGACACTCCTGGAATTGCAACAAGAATTGATTATGAGGAGTTTATAAAAAAAGGGATTGATAAGAAAGAAGCACAGACAAGAGCGAAGGAAGCTACAAAAGGAGTAATAGAAGCGATCAAATGGCTCGATAACATGGATGCAGTCCTTGTTGTTCTAGATTCTACAAAGAACCCTTATGACCAGGTAAACATCACTATCATCGGAAATTTGGCTGCAAGAAATATTCCTGTTATGATTCTTGGAAACAAAGTTGACCTGAAAAAAGCCAACCTCAAAAAAATAGAATCTGCATTTCCCCAATATAAAGTGCTTGGAATATCTGCAGAATATGGAGACAATGTGGAGCAGTTTTACAAAGAATTATTTAAGCTGGTGAAATAAATGCCGTTGACAATACAATATGTTCCATTTGAAGAAGTTTCTGATTTAGATTCTGAGAGAAAAATACAGAAATTAATAAGGATAGTCAAGCAAAATAAATTAGTTTTAATGGAAGGCACTCTAACTTCCCAGGAGGAAGCTGACCTCATCGAGGAGACGATGGAAACAATTGACAGCAAGTTCAAGGGTGTTGAAATAACTTCATTCAATCCTACTGAAAAAAACAGCAGGCAGATCCAGGATAAATTAAAGCAAAAATTCATGGAGATGATCTGGGGGAGAAGAAGGGGGCTGACGATAATAGGGCCTGCAAACATAGTAAGAGAGATCAGAAAAGATCCTAACAGAATACAATTGTTCCTCTCAAGCAGGGGACGTTAAATATGAAAAATGCCGCACCAGTGTGTAAAATGCAACAAGTTGATTGAAGATGGTTCTAAAAGCCTTTTAACAGGCTGTGATAGCTGCGGCGGTAAGTTTTTTTTCTTCATTAAAAAAGAGCATCTTGAAGAGGCAGAGGAAAAGCTTGATGAACTATCAGCAAGAGAGAAAGAAAATCTGGAAAAAGATATTTTTGAGATGATAGGGTATGAAGAGGACAAGCCGGTCATTCTTGATTTTGAATCAATAAGGGCTTTAAGTCCTGGAAAATTTGAAGTCGACATCAGGCACTTGTTCCAGAGAGAGCCCTTGATTTATAAACTGGCAGACGGGAAATACATTATCGATTTAGATTCTACTTTTGAATTGAGAAAGAAGAAATAACCACTTTGATTCAACTACACCTATTTACTATTTTATCTGCATTACAGCATAATAATGCTTAAATATAAACCCTTTACATTCTTTTTCTATGAAATCGCGACTAAAAGCGTTTTTACTGCTGCTTTTGATTTTAATACCTGCTGTTTTATCTGCCAATGTGGATTTAGATAAGTTAGATGCAGTCAAGTTCTCAATATCCCAAGGAGATGGAAAAACATTGAAGTTCAATGATGTTGAGTATAAAGTTAAAGCGGATTCTGTTTCTGAAAATGAGGCCAAGCTAACTTTCTTGCCAGTGAATTATGCTGCTGCTGTCAGCAAGGATAAAAAAGCTGACATAGACATTGATGATGACGGCGAAATTGACTTTTCTTTAACTCTTGTTTCTTCTTCTGACAATACTGCCTCTCTTGAAGCTAAAAGGATTGGGGCAAAAAAGATGAAAGCTGGAGCGGGGGCTGATTCTGGGCCTGAAAAATCTAAATCATTGCCTGATGCAGCTGCCTTGTCAAAAGCATTGAGAGAGAATTTTAAATACGTCTTAGGCGCTGCTTCTGTGCTTGTTCTCATAATCTTGATAGCTGTTTTTTCGAGAAGAAAGGGAAATCCTGAAAAACTTTATAGGAAAGCTGAAGACTTGCATAGGGAAGCCCAGGAGTTTCATGATGATGGTGATGAGGAGACAGCTGATGAGCTCTATCAAAGAGCAGAGGAATTCCGGGAAAAAGCCAGGGGTTTGGAAAGGGGGGGATTTGAAGGTGGAAGAGATGGAAAATGAGCAGGGAATGTGGTGGAGAAAATTAGGATTTTACAATAACCCGTTTACAATAAGGCCTGCACCATTTGATCACAAAATATTCGGGCAGGATCAGGTTCTTGAAGACCTTTACTACAAGATTCCTGCAGGTACAATGTCATTTATCGAGGGTAAACTGGGCACTGGAAAGACAACCATTATGAAGAATTTAATTGCAAAATTCCGCGGAAGAGGGAAGGTAATTTATTTTTCCTGCAATAGAATTGACACTGAACTTAATATAGAAGAGCTGTTGAGGGGAAGGTATGGATTCTGGGGGAGGATGTTTGGGATGATGCCTAAAGGGATGATTGTCCTGCTTGATGAGGCTCAGCAACTATCTTCTGTAAATACTGAGAGGATAAAATACTTCTTTGACCAGGGGAATATAAAATCTGCCGTATTCACAGGAACAGACTATTCGAACACTAATTTGCATGAAAGCATTAAGGAAAGAATTGGGCAGGATGGATTGTTTAAGATAAAAGACTTAAGTGATGAGCAGGCGGTTGCATTGGTAAGAAACAGGATTGGGAATACTACTTTAGTGAGCGATGATGTTATCAAGAAAATCTGGCATTTATCAGAAAGAAACCCAAGAAGATTACTGCAGAGGCTAGATAAGGCCTTTAGGCATACAGTTGAAAACATGGAATCTGAAATAAAGGAAGAGCACTTAAATAAAATTTTTCAAGACATGAAGGAGGTGAAGCCTAAAACAGAGCCAGCTGTTGTTTCTGAGATGAAAAAAGATGACAAGAAAAAGAAGAATGTGAAGAAGCCAATTAAGAAAGCAGTGAAGAAGAAAGAAGCTGAAGCTGATTACGATGATGAAGACGATGAAGAAGAGTAAAAAGGGAAAGATAGAACACGATATTCTAAGCCAGGAAGAGATTAATGCTTTATTATCTGCATCAAAGCCAGAAGAATTAAAAAAAGTAGAATTTCCAACTGCCCGCTGGGAAGAAGGCCTTGAAGCAAGGATAGATAATTACAGCTTTAGAGAAGGCCAGTGGATTTATGTTCAATGGACAAGAGGCCCTTTTTCTGAAAACCATATATTTGAAGACGACGCATTATTTGGATTTATAATAGATGTAGGAGCCGATATTAATTATCATTATTTATTTAGCCAGCGATCAAACAAAAAATATCTTTCTGCAAATACTAAAACTAATGCAAAGCCTGTTGTGGCAAGAAAATTACTGTCACTATATGATCCTGACAAAGCAAAAAAGCTGAAGCAATTTGGAGTTAATGCGGGAATAAAATACGAACCAAGCACCAGGCTGTTAATAGAGGGGGTTTCTTTAAATCCTTACGAGACAGGATTTGGAAAAATTGCAATAGCAGCAAAACTCCCTAGATTATATGAAATGCAACAAGGAGAAGGGCAAGTTTTACTGGATAAGAACTATATCAAAGCAGTGCACGGAGATGTTTATCTAGACTGGGTAGATATCAGAAGAGGATTGGAAGAAAATAACAGATCAGAATATCTGGAAGTAATCCAAGGGAGTCTGGGCATCAAGCTACAAGATGCTTGGAAGAAGATTTTTGACCCATCTAAAAAATAATTTTGCTTAATCTGCTTAAGAGGCTGCAAAGAACTTATTTTTTGAAAATGAATAAAAGTTGAATAACGGCTCATATGTTTTTGGGTCATAGATGTTTATTGCTATATAGCGTCCGTCTTTATTTGAGCCGTTATCAAACTTCTTGCTTTTTATATCGTTAATGAGGCTGAGGGTTTCATCATAGTCTATTGTCTTCTCAAAAAAATACCTTATAGCGCCATATTCCATTTTGATCTTGATTCCAACAAGCTCTGATCCCCCCTTCCCTCTTAAAAAGCCGTTAGGTTTCATAATATCCATCCAGAAACGATGCCTCTTCCACTTTCAGCGCATCATTATCCAGTTTTATGTCCCAGCTTTCATCCATTAGGTCTTCGTCTTCTGCCCATATATTTTCCAGGTTGTATTTTTTTTTCAAGTTTTCACCCCCATTGTTTTTAATAAAGATAAAAGAAGATTTATATATATCTTAGCTGTAAACTATAAATATTAATGTAAACATCTATATGCTTTAAAATAATATTAATTAAAAAGAAATAATTATATATAAGCAAATAATATAAACATTGTGAAAATAAAATGAAAAGAAAAGTTGTAAAACATGGGCCTTCTACTTTTGTTGTTTCTCTGCCTTCTAACTGGGTGAAGTTGCAGAATATTAAGAAAGGTGATGAGATAGAACTCATTGAAGATGGGAAAAGACTGGTTATAGGCTCAAACTTGCAGCCAAAGATCCTGGAAGGGAAAGTTGATATTTCAGCATTGGACAGAACATCAATTATCTATGTAATAAGGGGATTCTATAGGGCGGGGTATGACCTTCTTCATGTAACATTCAACAAGCCAACAACAATATATCAAAGAGAGGAAAAAACATTAAATGTCTTATCTGTAATACATTCAGAGATGAATCGGCTTGTAGGATATGAATTATTAGAAGAAGGAAAGAGGCACTGCCTAATAAAAGACATCCAGTCAGTAGACATAAAAAACTTTGATCAGGCTTTAAGGAGAATATTCCTATTATTAAACAGCATGGCGGAAGAATTTTTGGAAAGCATTACTGAACATGATGTTCCTTCCTTGGAGACAATTGAGGAAAAGCATAATACGATTACAAAGTTTATCAGCTATTGCATAAGGCTGTTGAATAAGCAAAGCAATAGCGATGCAAGAACTATGTCTTATTACATTACGACTTTGCTATATTTGGAGGACATTACAGATATTTTCAAATATGCAGCAAGAGATTTACGGGCTAACAATGATAAAATTGATTCTGCAGTAGAGGAGATTGCTGGAAAAGTCATAAGCAGCATTAAGAGCTATGCTGAAATATTTTACAAATACGATGAAAAA
>JACPIN010000004.1 GCA_016188065.1 Candidatus Woesearchaeota archaeon
AAGGAAGTTGTTAAGGCTCTTTCTAAGATTGGCTTTGAGCATGTAAGAACTAAAGGAAGACACGCTATTTTAAATAAACAAACTGAAAAGGGGAAAATAACAATTACTGTTTCACTGCATAAAGAGCTTGCTAAAGGTACTTTGAAAAGCATTATGAGACAGGCTAATTTAAGTTTGGAAGAATTTCTTGAATTGCTTTAAACTCTATTTCGCGGCGCGCGCCTGCGGCGCATAGCGTACCCCAAGGGCAGGATTCGAGCCCCGCGGACCCCCGTAGCAATAGAGGAAGACCCCATCCGATTCGGCATAGAATCTCGCGACACGCTCATCTTTTTCCTGCCTATCAGAATTTACTCTATAGAGATAAGCATTTACATCTGTTAGCCATTTGTATACAGAATTTATTTCTTGAATTGATTGACTTGTATCTAACAAGCACTTTAATGGAGATTCTACATTAACTGCATCTTTGCTTGTTATGAAACAATCATTTCCTATAAAAGAGTCCAGTTCCAATAAATATTGTTCTGGCTGCTTATAATTATGCATAACTATGTCTTTTTCATTTTTAGGATTGTAGATTATTCTTGTTGAGGTTGTGAGCCAGTTTTTTAGTGCTGCATCTTTTATGAATAATCTTACTTCTTCTATTTTTTCTTTAAACCTTGGGTTATTTCTGTTTTGCTCCAGCGCTGATGCTATTGAATGAAACAGCGGATAGGAATGGAAAAAGAATCCATTGGTTTTTTTAGATTCTATTGCTGCTTGCGCATGCTCATCCTGTGTTTTAGCTTCAAGCAAAGATTTTGATAAGTCAACTTGGTAAATTCCATTCTGGTAGTTAATCCCGGAAATCCTGTAGGAATCTGTTAAGTCTTCTAATGAGAATCCTGCTGGAGAGCCCTGGTTATTTCCTTCTCCAGAAGCGGGAGGCAGGAGGTCTGGAGAATATTTTCCTAGTCTGTTCGCTATTTCTAATAATCTTTTATTTACCATGTTAGCTTAGATCCTTTAGTGTGTCTAAAAATATTGGATGCCCTTTTCCAGCTGCAGCAAACGTTTCTGCATATCTCCTTGCTTCATCTATTTTATTGTCTTTAATTAAACCGAGGACTTGCTGATAATTTGCCTTGCTTTCTACAAGCCTTTTTTTAACTCCTGGAATTTCCTGAGTTCCGTCTCCTAACAACTGTTTTGCTATATGCAAGTCGAGAGGATCATCTCTATCATCGCTTCTAAACTTGCTTTTTGTCTCGTCGTTCCATTTTAGCCTGTGCCATAAGACATAAGGCGCCAGCTGTAAAAGATGATCTAAATTAGCTTTTTTCTGGTTTTGCAGCCATGCAAGAGATTTGGCATATCTAACAAGCGACTTTTCCTCTCTCCTGCTTCCACTTCCTATAAATGAGCTCTGCAAATACAAGCCATGCTCATTACTTTCTCTGTCTATGCTTCTCTTCTGCCCATACTTAGGGCTTACATTCATTTCAGAAACCAGGAACATGAAGTACTGCTCTGCATCATTGTTCAGCTGAACACTTTTAATTTCTTTTTCAATTTTTTCTTTGTCTTCTTCAGTTAATACAGAAAAGCCTTCACCTTTTAGGCTGTCGCCAAATCTGCTGGTTATTCCTTTTAGCTCTTCTTGAATCTCTTCATAAGATTTTCCAGAGTTTAATATTCTCAAGGCATCTCTTGTTAGATTCTGATTCGTTAAGACTGAATCTTTTTCATTATGGTAATCTTGTGCAATTGAAGCTACATTAGCAACTCCAGGAAATTTTGACTCGACTGCAACATCAAACCTGTCCAGCATCGGAGGGATTAAATCGTTATTTCCCCTATCACTGTAATTACAGGTTGCAAAAAGCGGCTGGGGGCCTGTAAAGACAGAGTCATCAAGATAATCCCATTCCCCGTTGTCTACACCATTGAGGATCATTGCCTGATTTGATTCCGGAATCCTGTTCATTTCATCCACAATCTTCGGACCAACTAAGATAAAAGGGAGCCAAGTTACCTTGTTTTCACCTATATGCATCTTTGCAAAATCAGGCCTTGCTTTCAGTTTCTCTTCAGTTAACTGCGGATGCCCCCTTATTTTTACTCTTTTTACTAAATCTAAAGGAAGTGAATTGAAAACTGAATGAAGGTATTCTGCTGATGTTGTTTTACCTCCGCCATACTCCCCTAACACTAATTGATTGCCTTTATTCAGCTCTGTTAAAGCTCCAAGCAATAATGCTGAACTGTAACTTTCTCCAGAGACTTCTAAATCATTCCTGCATAAGTAGAAATCGTTTCTTATCCTGTCATATAACCCTGTTACTTTTTCCTGTAAATTTTTAGTTTTATCCATTTTTTTCTCCTTTTATGAACCTGTCTATGCTATATTCTATTAGATGAGATTTATTTCTGAATCTTCCTTCTTTGACAAATCTATCTATCAATTCCATTTTGTCCTCTTCTATTGAGATACTAAGTTTCTTTTTCATTTATAACTCCTATAGCATAAAGTAAGGAAACATGCCTTTATAAACCTTTCGTTTTATTACCACTGAAGAATAGTTATTTTATATTTACCTTTTCCTTAAAATTCAATTCATCATCCTGTACATATTCTAGACCTTGCTGCAATGCGATATAGGCTTTCTGCAACTCTCTTCCTAGATAAGCATAATGGTCTTTTCTAATTTCCAGCTTTTCCTTATTAATTATTGTCTGGTATATTTCCAAAGGATTTTTACCGATTACTTTTATGGCAACAACATTTGGCTCCCTGCAAAAGCCTACTTCAATCTCCTTTGACTTTGGATTTGTCTTTATCAAAAAATATCCTGCAGGATCTAAAATGAATTCTTTTCTATCGTCATATTTTGCCCTTATTTCTTTTATATTTGCCGTTGTAATTTCCCTTTTATACAATTCTTTTTTTGTATCTAAGTTTTTAACGCCAATCGCATTTACAGGGCAGACTTTAGCTCCTTCCACAATGGTTTCGACTTCATCCTCTGAAAAATCCCCCTCTAAAATGAAAAAATCCCTCTGCACTTCTTTTCCGCCGATTAGCTCGACTTTTTCCCCGACGTCTTTCCATCTCTTGAAATCCATTGCTAAGCATGCTTTGTTTCCTATACATGTCTGCTTGTCAAATTCAATTCTTATTTTTGGCATCTTCGTAGATTTTTAGATAACGCTTGTTTATTATTTCCCAAGTATAGTCTTTTGACTTTTCTTTATTGTTTCTTGAAAATCTCTCAGCTAATTTTGGATTGTCAATGACTTTTAAAATTTTCTCTTTTAAATTTGATATGTCTCCATAATTAACGAAAAATCCATTTACATTTTCTTCCATTTCATAAGGAATTCCGTTGACTGGAGAAGCCACTACCGGCAGACCTGATGCAAACGATTCTATAAGAGTAAGTGGCATCCCTTCTCGATAACTTGGCATAACAAAAACATCTGCTGCCTGATATGCTTCTGCAATTTTTTCCTTTCCATTTAAAGGACCAATGTACTGCATGTTCTTTTCATCTTTAATTATCCCCTTTACTTCTTCTGCCTTACCTTCATCTGGACCTACAAAAATAAAATTAATATCTTTTCTATCGTTCAGGATTTCTTTCCCTGCTTTCGCTAAAACTTCTGGGCCCTTTGTTGGATTCAATCTTCCTAAGAATAAAATTATTTTTCCTTTAATGTTATATTTTTTCTTGAAATTATTTGGAATTATCTTTTTGTATAATATAGTATCTGCCCCGTTTGGTATCACTGTTATTTTTTCTTTATTAGTATATTTCTGCAATATTTCATTTTCCCAGGGAGTAATTGAAACTACCTTGTCTATTAATCTGAAAGAAATTTTGTTTAGGATTTTATCGTTAAGAAAAATGAATGGCTTGAGCACTCCTGGACGGAAAGCGTCAGTCCAAGGACAGTGAGTTGTGTGGATGTGCTTTGATCCCTTGAATCTTGAAACCAGGCCTGCTATTAAAATATATAAATGGCCTGAGACATGTGAGTGCAAAATATCGAACTTATATTTTGGAATCCTCCATGATAATGACGGCCAGATGAATGTTGATAAAGATAAACGAAACCAATAAGGATACCTGTGGACTATGACTCCGTTGATTATCTCTTCTTTTATTTTTATTCTTGAATATTTATCTGAATCACAGCAAAAAACATGAACTTCATGCCCTTGCTTAACTTGATATTCGGCCAGCTCCTGCATTACCCTTTCTACCCCTCCATAAGTTGGAAGGTAGAACATATTTATGTGGGCGATTTTCATAAATTAAAATTAAGAATTAAAGCTTAAAAGATTATGCGTTTTTTATAATCTCTTTCTTGTTAAACTTTAAACGGAGATTTTCAATGTCGGCAATTCGTTGAAAATTCTCTAATCTATTCGCCAATTCTAAAATTGTTTCTGCTGGTTTTGCTGTGATAACTAAATCTGTCTCCTTAATGCATTCTTCTGGATGTAAAGCTGCGTAGATTCCTGCATAAGCAGTTGGTCTTTTTAATTTTTTAAGATGCTGAATAAGCAGTGATGCTCTTTTATGCGTTGCAACATTTGCTGAAACTACAATTAAATCTGTATTTTTGCATTTAGATAGGGTTTGCCTTAATTCATTTTCATTGTAAAAAATAACTTCAAGTTTATGATTATATTTTTGTAAATATTCTGCAACCTTTCTCGGGCCTTTATCAGCAGTTGAGCCAGTTGTGATTAATGTTATTTTCATAAAGTAAAATAGAAAACCTGGATTTAAAAATCTTTATAAGTAAATTAAATATCAACGATATATGAATAAAAAATTGTTTGAATCGATTTTTATTTTCTTCTCTTTTTGGACTGTTCTCGGAGCCCATATTGATGGGTGGGCGCATCATAACTTCCCCGAACTGGAGACTTTTTTCACCCCTTGGCATGCGATATTATATTCTGGTTTCTTCTTTTCCTTCTTATTTTTGTTAATTCATTCGGTAATTGAACATAAAAAAGGAAAACCCTGGAGAGAGTCTTTACCTTATGGCTATGGATCCTCTTTAATTGGCGGATTTATTTTTTTAATTTCCGGAATCGGTGATATGTTCTGGCATATTACATTCGGCATTGAAGAAAGTGTTAATGCTCTATTGAACCCAACTCATTTAGGGCTTGCCGTTGGTATTGGACTTATGGCATTGGGGGCATTTAGAAACAACCTCGCTGAAAAATCAAACAAGATAAAGATAACTACAATTTTAAGTTTGGCATTGACGCTTAGCATCCTGTCTTTTATGGTGCAGTTTGGCAATCCTATTGTCGAAACTTACGCTTCATCTCAGGATATAACGCAGCCTGTAAGATACAGCCAGATAATGGGGGTTCTTGGAATTTATTTTACAACAATGCTTTTTATGAGCTTTATTTTGCTAATGATCTTGAGATGGAAGGTTCCATTTGGTGCTGTGACTTTAATGCTGACTCTGTTTATAGGATTAGCTAGCATAATGGAAGAGAATTATGTGTTTATTTTAGGAGCTCTTTTAACTGGATTGTTCGCTGATTTATTCATAAAATATAAAAACATTAGCCCGAAAAATAATTTTCATCTGTTTTCCTTCTTAGTGCCGTTTGTATTTTTTGTTTTATATTTTTTAATATTATCTCTTACTAAAGGCATTGGATGGAATGTCCATATGTGGACTGGTGCGATTGTTGGACCAGGGGTTTTATCGTGGATTCTAAGCTATCTATTTGTATTTTGCTGGAGGTGTAAATCCTAAATTCTTGACTGCGTTTAAAACCTCCTCAACTGTGATTGCCTTCATGCACTCCAGGTGTCTATGATTTTTGTATTTGCATTCTGATTTCATACAGGCAGTACATACTTCATCTTTCTGAATTGAAATTGAATTTTTCGAGAAAGGGGACCAGATGGTTTTATCTCCTGCTCCAAATAATGCTATAACTGGAGTTTTAAATGCTGCTGCTATATTTGTAGATGCCGAATCTATTCCAATAACCAATTTCGCTCTTTTTATTAATGCAAATAGCTCTTGAATAGAAGTTTTCCCTGCTAGGTTCAACGATTTACTTTTCATTAACAACATTATTTCTTCAATAAAATATTTTTCTTTTTCTGTGCCTACAAAAATAATTTTTGCCTTATATCTTTCTACAAGTTTATCTGATAATTCTGCAAACCTCTCTTTAAGCCATGTTGGATGGGTCCATGAAACTGTATGTAAAACAATTATCAAAGCTTTATCACTAACTTCATTCTCCTGAAGTATTTTTTTAATTGCCAGTTCTGCCTTTCTTGTTGTATATGCTTCTGGGCTTTTATCTTTGATATTATTGATATTAATTAACTTCAAAACATCTAAGTTATCTTCTATTTTGTGTTTTAATTTTGTATCTGGGAGCAATTGTTTTGTTAGGAAATAACCCTTTGGCTCTCGAAATCCTACTCTTGTGCAGCCGATCCTATATGGAACTTTTGCATCTTTAAGTAACTTAGAGACTTCATATGTTCCATTATGCAAGATAACTGATAGATCATATTTATCTTTGATTTGTTGTAAATAAACAGGATAATTTTCTTTTATTTTACTCCTATCCCACGCAAATATATGATGAATATTTTTATTTCCATAAAGAACTTCCTCCATTCCTGGCAGAACAACGATGTCAATATTAGCTTGAGGAAAATTTTCCTTTAATACCCTGATTGTTGGAGTTGCTACGAGAATATCCCCTATCCTCTTCAATTCTATAACTAAGATATTCCTTACATTGTTTAGAGAAGGCTCTTTTGTGGATAAAATTCTGGTTTTATATAATGAATAGGCTAAAAGATTTGAAACTATCCTTAACTTGTCTTCAATTCTTGCTTGGAGATTTTTCATGAATAATAATCAAGAAAAAAGGCTTATATGTCTTATTAAAGTTATTTTTGAGAATAAAAAAGATTAAAAAGATAGATTGTTAACATAGCTAAAATGTATAAAGTTCCAGGAACAAATGTTGAATATGATGATGAGTTCTATAGGTCTTTTGTTCGGGATGTTAGAGATGCGGTTAAGCAAGTTGAGCAAATGCCAAAAGAGTGCAGAGATGAAATCAGAAGGATCCTTAGGACAGTGATTAGGGGGACATATTTAGCAACAAGACAGTTATATGATCCTTTAGTTGATCAAGAAAAGATGGACACAATTGAGTCTAAAGGCAATGACTATCTGACTGACTTGGATGATCTTGAAAGGAAATGCCATGGTGGTTTTTTTGTAGATTGAAATTGTTTATTACATCCCCGGAATTCTTCCCTTAAACTTTCTCATTAATTTTTCTGGATCTTTTCCTTTTATCGAGGACATCATTTTTTTAGCCATTTTATATTGTTTTAATAAATCCCTGATTTCGGATGCTGGAATTCCGCTTCCTGAAGATATTCTCCTAATCCTAGATCCGTCGATGATTTCCGGCTCCTCTAATTCTTTTTTAGTCATGCTATTCATACTGTACTTCCAATGTTTTAGCTTGTCTTCATGAACATCAAGAACGTCTTTTGGCAGCTTTAGCTGGGACATTCCAGGAACCAATTCAAGAAGTTTTGACAACGAGCCCATCTTTGACATTGCCTGCATCTGCTCATATAAATCAACTAAATTAAATTCTCCTTTAAGCAATCTTTTTTCAATGTCTTTTGATTTTTCCTCGGAGATTGCTTCTCTTGCTTTTTCCAGTAATGCCTCTAAATCTCCCATTCCCAATAAGCGAGAAACAAAATTTGGAGGATTGAACGTCTCAAGATCATTCGGCCTTTCTCCTACACCAATGAATTTTATTTTTGCATCTGAGACTGCTGCTGCACTTAATGCCCCTCCTGCTTTTGCCGTGCCATCCATTTTTGTAATTATAATACCTGTGATATCTACTGAATTATGAAAAGCTTCTGCTTGTGATCGAGAAGCCTGACCAAGTTCTGCTGGAATTATTAAAAGCCTTTCATCTGGCTGGACAGCTTTATTTATTAACTCTAATTCATCTATCAACTCCTGTAATAGTGCATTTCTTCCTGCGGTATCTATAATTAAAATATCATAGTTTTTGTATTGATTCTCAAAGTTTCTATAAATTTTAACAGGATCTTTTTCTTGTTCATTAATAAAACATTGAACTCCAACTTGATCTGAAACTATTTTTAGTTGATGACGTGCAGCAGGTCTAAAAGTATCTAATCCCAGGGTAGCTACTTTGTAGTTTCTTTTCTTGTAGTAATTAGCTAACTTTCCAGCACTTGTGGTTTTACCTGAGCCTAGCAACCCAACTAACATTATCTTGAACGGCTTCTTTTGTGAGATTTTGATTTCTTCTTTTTCTTTTCCTAACAAACTTGTCAGCTCGTCATAAACAATGTGAATTAGAAACTCCCTTTTTGGCTGATCTTTTGTTGGCTTTTCCTCTCTAAATCTTTCTTTGATTTTGTTTGTTAAATCAAATACTAACTGAACATTTACGTCTGCTGCCAGGAGAGCACGCTGGATGTTCTGCACAAGCTCATTAACTGTCTTTTCATCTATGAACAAAGCAGAGGTTATTTTCTTTAATGAATTCTTTAATGAGGTTGAAAGATTATCTAATACCATAAGAGATTATATGGAAACCAGATTTATAAATGTTCATAGTCCTAACTGTTTTACTATTTTTTCTGGATTATATTCCTCTATGTCTGTTATACGCTGTCCTAAGCATACAAACAAAACAGGCTTTTTTCCCGTGTAAACTGCCGATAAAAACGCTCCTCCCTTTTCATCTACATCAACCTTAGTCAAAATTAATCCATCAACTGCTATGTTTTTATCAAATTGATCTACTTGAATTACAACATCGCTTCCAGTTAAGGAATCTACAACAAGCAGAGTTGCATCAGGATTATTTATTCTTGTAATTTTTTTCAGCTCGTCCATTAAATCCTTATTGTTTTGAATTCTTCCTGATGTGTCTGCTACAACAATGTCATAATGCTTTGATTTTGCATGTTTTATTGTATCGAATATAACTGAGCAGGAATCTTTTGTTTTTGGATCATGAATTACTGGAATTTCTGCTAATTTTCCATATTCAACTAATTGTATTGCGCCTGCGGCCCTAAATGTATCTGCTGCTGCAAGAATTGGCTTGTATTTTTTTTGTTTTAAATAATGAGCAAGTTTAGCACAACTGAGTGATTTCCCCGAGCCGTTATAGCCGATGATTAAGATAACTGCCGGCCTAGATTCTTTTTTAGCCTTTTCAATAGTTTTTATCAAATCAAATTCTGGCGGTGTTAATATCTCTTCCAGTGATTTCCTTAATGCTTCTTTCACTTGAGATTCTATCTGAATTCTCTTGATTGGTTTTTCCAATAATTCTTCCTTTAGATCTTCTTTTATTTTATCCACAACTTCCAATGCGACATTGTTTTCCAGCAAAGCAATCTGGAGATCTTGAAATATTTCTTCAAACTGTTCTTCAGAAATCTTTTTTGTGGTTACTTTCTCGGTTATTTTTTTAATGAAGCTTTTTTCTTTTACTTCTTTTTTTTCTTCCTTATCTTCTTTTAGGATTTCTTCAATCTCTAAAATCTTAGGCTCTGCTTTCTTTGCTTTTTTAATTACAGGCTGCTTTTCTTCTATTTCTTTCTCTTCAATTACTTCTACTTCTTCCTCGACTTTTTTAGTAAATTTCTCTACAGCTGATTTTAGCTTGTCTTTTAAGAATCCGAACATTTTAAGACCCGAACATTTGTTTTATGGCCAGTGCAACTGTTTCATCCGACTCGATTTTTGGCATTGCTTTTGCTAATTCCTGCTGATTTGTGTCGAAGTATTCATAGAATTTTGGAGTTAGCTTTACCACCTTGGTTAGGCCATGTGGCTTTCTCATGATGAACTCCTTTTCTTCCAAGAATTTTAAATGATCGTATGCAGTATTCCCTCGTATTTTTACTATTTTTGACTGGAGTATTGGCTGCTTCCATGCGATTATTGCCAATGTTGAAATCGTAGGCCTGTCAAATTCTGTTTCTGTCATCAAGCCTTTTACAAACGGAATAAAATCCGGCTTTATATGCATCCTGTAGCTGCCGCCCTGTTCAAGGATTTCAATTGCAGAATCTTTCTTTCTGTATTCTTCTTTTAACTCCTCTATAGCACCCTTTATTATCCCCACAGAACCAAGATTTAGCATTTCACCGATCTTGTTTACCTCCAAGAATTTCCCTGATGCAAATAAGACTGCCTCTACTTTTTTCTTGTAACCTTCCATGATATAGAAATACTGTCTAATATTTATAAATATTAGTGTATTGGGAATCTTAGGACTGCACCTACCCCTCCCAAGTTCTTAAACTGTTTTCCTTCCTGTGTGTCTTCTGATACTATCTCGGTTTTTGCTCCAGAGTTGGCTGCCTTTTCCTCCAGCTCCTCTGCTTTCTTGTCATCTATTTTTCCTTCAAGAATTATCAGCATCTCTACAGCTCCATACTCTAAAGCTTTTTCCACATCCTTTAAGCCATACGCTGTTCTTTTAGGGTCTGTTGCAAGCATTGATAAAAATTTATGAAGTACCTGTTTTTCTGCTGTCACTCCCTCATCTGCAAGCAGGTCTTTTGATTTCTCAACTAATTCTTCCAAACCAAATTCATCTGTGTAGGTAATGTCTTTCAGGCCAATAACTTTTTTCTTGACTTCATTATTTATGAACGGGGCATCGAAAAATTCATTCTTAGTTGGCCCTGGACCTCCGATAATAATTCCTTTTAATTCTTTTTTGTTCAAGAATTCCTGATTAACAACTTCTGCAATTCTCTGATAAAACTCTTTTGCTGCCTGCTCTCTTAGCCTGCTGAATCGTGCTGCACTTTGTCCTCCAGTTTTATATTTCCCTGGAACTCCAGAGGTTAAATTGTGAAGCTTTTCTATGTAGCTTCCTTTCAGCAATCCAATTGTTGCTTCTCTTTTATCCATAACAACTAAGCCATGAACTGAACTGCTTTCCAGTTGTTTTTCTAGTTCATCCAAAACAAAAGTTTGATCGCATCGATACAATCTTGTCGTTATTGGAAACGGGGGCTCTAAAGAAAATACTTCTATATCGACTTTGCTTTCATTTTCAGAAATATTTCCTGCAAACGCTGCCAAACCATTTGGAGGAGTTTCTTTGTACAACCTTAAATGACGTATCAATCTTTCAAGAGAATCCTGCACATTTGTCCTTGTTCTTTTATCCTTGATGTTTGATGCTGTATCTTTTTCCTGCGCCAACTGTTGGGTAACTTTTATTAGACTGTAGTCTTTTGGAATATATACTGTAACCAGCTCTGTATGCCTGCCTCGGACATTCTTCAGCTGATTAATAAAACGCTTCAATTTGTATTTCTTTTTAGTGTCAATCTGTTCCATCTTTATGTCAGAATGAGATAGTTAATTTATTTCCAAATTTAAGTTCTTTTGCATTATGAGTCATTACTAAATCCTTTTTTATACTTTTAAGCTTATTTGGGATAGTTAAAGACTTGATTTCATCTTTTAAAGAAACTTCTTTATCTTTTTTGGCTTTCCAAATCTCGCTATTTAATAATTCAATATCTTTAGTAGAAAACAAAATTTTATATTTTTTAGACTCTGCTGGAAATCTTTCAAAATGAATATCCTTTTTCCTTAAATCCTTATAAATTTTATAAGTTATTATTGGAGTTATCGGTGCTAATAGCTTCAGTATATTATCTAAACAGTAATGGAGAGTATAGCAAGCAGAATCCTGCTCCTGTTTCGTAAATTCTTTGGTTGAATTGTATGCACGATTTTTTACTAACTCCATGTAATGTGAAGCAAATGTCTCCCAAATGAAATGTTTTATGTTTATTGCAGGGTCATGAAAATTATACTGTTCATATTGATTTTTTGAGAAGATAATTAATTCATTCATTTCGTTTATTATCCATTTATCTAAATCTGTAAGATTTGTTGATTTCTTTTCTGGAAACATTGAAATGAATCTTGCAATGTTCCATAACTTTGTCAAAGTTTTTCTAGTTCCCTCAATTCTATCAAAAGAGCATCTGAAATCTGTTTTAGTTAGATTGCCTTCCACTGCTGCCCATAATCTAAAAGGTTCTGCTCCGAATTTATCTAGAACCTCTCTTGGGTCGATAACATTCCCCTTACTTTTAGACATCTTATACCCCTTTTCGTCAACGATGTGATAGTTAATCCAAACATCTTTGAAGATTGGTTTCCCTGTAAGAAGGTAGCACTTTAGCAATGTATAATACAGCCATGTTCTTGAAATCTCTTTGCCTTGTGGTCTCAAGGAACAAGGAGATGACTTCTTAAAGAATGCCTTGTCTCTTTCATACATTAGAACATACAATGGTGAGATAGAAGAATCAAACCAAGTATCAAATACCCTTGTTTCCCCAATAAACTCTTTTGACTTGCATTTTGGACAGTTTTTTTGCGGTGGTTTTTGTTTCCAAGGTTGGTAATACTTCCCTTTCTTTGGAACTATAATATATTCGCAATCCTTACAATACCACAAAGGGATTTCTGTTGCATAATATCTCCTTCTTGAAATTGGCCAATCCGTAGCGAGAGAATCTATCCAATCCAACAAGATTCTTCTTGAACTTTCTTCATAAAAATGTGGTTTTTGTGCAATCTCTTTCAGTTTTTTCTTTACATTTAACTGTTTTAGATAGAATTCTTTCATTTCAATAAACTCAATTTCTGCGCCGCTTCTTTCAGATACAGGTGTTCTGTGGGTAGTTTGGGTCTGTTTAACAAGAAGATTATTTTTCTTTAATTCTTCAATCATTTTCTGCCTAGCTTCTTTTACTTTCAGTCCCTTCAGGAAATCGGCATGATGGTTCATCGTGCCATCTTTTTCAACTGCTATAATTGGATCTAAATTCATTTCTCTAAAGAACCTAATATCTGATAAATCTCCGGCAGAGCACATCATAACCAACCCCGTACCTTTATCTATCTCTGCTAAAGGATGAGCTCTAACTGGAACCTCTCTTTTGAACAATGGGGTGATAGCGGTTTTTCCTTGTAGGTGCTTATAACGTTCATCCTTAGGATTGAAAACAACCATCCCACAGGTGCACACTAACTCGGGCCTTGTAGTTCCTATTACAATCCATTCTCCTGTTTCTTTTACTTTGAACTTAATATCATTGAAAGTGGATGCTAAGTCTTTGTATTCTATTTCTGAATCTGCGATAGTGGTTTGTAGTTCTGGATCCCAGTTGGTTATTCTTTCATCTTCGTAAATTAAGCTTTTATTCCAAAGATCAATAAAGGTATTTTGAGTTAAAGTTCTATAACTCCTTGAATCTGTTTCATAGATCTCTCCTACAGAATTTCCTTTTTCATAGGAATTGAAACTTATTCCGAGCCTAAGAAAAGAATCCGTGGTTACAGAACCTGCTTCGTCTAAAAGTTTTTTACAATATAAAAGAAACTTTTCTCTAGGAGTTTCTATTAACTTTATACCAAATTTTTTTTCTGTTGCTACTTCTATTGGCAGTCCATTCTTATCTAGCCCTAAAGGAAAAAGCAATTCATAATTTGTCATCCTCCTAAATCTCGCAAACATATCCATTAAAATATAAGTTGTCGCTTGACCTATATGCACTGGAGTGTTAATGTATGGAGGGGGGGTATCTATTGAATATATTTCCTTCTTAGAAGATTTATTGAATTTATAACATTTAGATTTTTTCCAATATTCATAAATTGGTTTTTCTAATTCTTTGCTCCAATTTTTTTCTTTTAGTTTTGACTCCATTAACCTTTTCAAAGAAACAGGATTTTTAAAATGTTTGCATTTAGAAAAGAATAAATAGATTGTGGCATTATTAAAATTAATGAAAAAGGATAAATGGTTTATTCCTCTTGAAGTGGTTTTACTAATTATGCTAGTACTGATTATTGCCTATTTGATAAAATCTTGGTTAGGATGATAAACTTTAGGAAAATATCTGGATTCATTGCAGCTGCGTTGTTCTTAATATTAGCAATAATTTTTATTGCTCAGTTGATATTAAAACTTACTGGAAACAGCCCTACTCATATTGAGATATTATATACTGGGATGGGTTCAATTGCCTCTTATCTTTTCTTCTTTAGCCAAAAAGTTTCTCTTTTCATGGAAGAGATGAGGGAATTTAAAGAAACTACCAAAAATAGTTTTGTAAGAATTCGAGAAGATACAGACAAGATTAATGAAAAATTAGATTTCATTGCCGAAAAGGTTAAATAGTGTTTTTCTTAAATTTTGAATTAAGGGGCGGTAGCTTAGCCTGGGAAAGCATACGGCTGAAGACCGTAGGACCGAGGGTTCAAATCCCTCTCGCCCCAATTCTAAATTAAAGTAACAAGTTCTGATAGGTCTTTTTGTTTATTCGGTTCATTAAAACCAATTCGGCTAAAATATCTTCTAATCGAATTTCCATATATCTTTAGATGATAAGACTTGTATTGTTTATACTTGTATGGACCATGTATCCTAGATTCAATATTCAAATCATCTAATAACTTCTGAATTTGTATTAGCCCTTTTTTATTTACAATGTTTAGAACGATCCTTTTTTTGGTTTTTGAAACATGTGCTTCATCATCAAAGAAAGCTTTTAACCATTCAATTTTTATATTCTTAGAAGCAGAACTTATTTGTTTATGGATGAACCACTCTTTAGATCCCCCTGCTCCAACAGATTTAAACAGATCATAAAACCATTTCCCTCTTACTCCCACTTGATTTTTGGTATGAAATTTGGTTGCCTTTTTATTGAATTAGTTTTTTAAATCTCTAACAACCTGCTCTAAAAGGCTTTTGCAATTGTTGGTATATCTCATATAATATGTGATTTTAACAAGATTCTTTCGTGGATGCTTTATTAACTCACTTTTCAATCTGTGCCCCTTACTTATGAATAAGCTACCATCCCCAGATATATGCATGTAATCTGGCAAAGGCGGGAGTTATGTTTATTTTGATGTTATCCCTACTATTCATACAAATTTGATATTAACTGTTTATAAATAACTTACGGGGGTATGTCACGTGTGACATTTGAAGTTTTCAGAAATGTTTATATAACATAGAATAACTCTAACGATATGCGTTTTCAAAAACTAAAGACATTATTTGCTGATCCTGTTAAATTCTTTAAAGATATTTCTAAGGAAAAGAGTTATTGGACTGTGCTGAAACCCTATGTTCTTGTATATCTCGCTGCGCTTATTATTCAGCTTTTAGCTTCTATTCCAATATATTATGGAACTCCTGTCTTTATGCTCTCGATCTTGACCGGGCTATTAGTAGGGATTGCTGGTGCATTTGCCACTCCATTCATAGGAAGCTTTTTTACTCATCTTGGCATCTTTATTGTCGGTGGGAGAAAAGGCTTTTTCAATACGTTTAAAGCGCTTACATACGGGACTTTAGTTGTTGTTGTGTATGGGGTTTTATCCTCAATAATTTCGCTTCTTTTATTTTTGCTTAAAGTTGAGAGAGAATCTGGCTCAATTTCGTTAATGGCTGTTATTTCCATCGTTGGAGTTATGCATATGTTAGTCACCAGTGCCATAGGGGTTAGTATGTATCACTCAATTTCAAGATGGAAGGCATTTTTTGGAATCATCTTAATTCCGCTTATCCTGCTTGTCATAATAATTGCCTTTGCAGGATTGGCTTTGATAAATCCTGCTTTGGTATAGGGAAATGTTTATAAATTAGGAGAAATAAACAAAATAAAAGGTGAATATAATGCAGAAAAAAGGTGCGATTGAGTTTTCTATTACAACAATAATCATAGTTATCATCGGTGTTATTATCTTAGCTATTGCTATTCCATGGCTTACTGGAACCTTAAATAAGGCTGGAGGATTGACCGATTCTGCTTTTGATAGCGCACTAAGACAATTACAGGGAGAGCCTACGAGGGATAATCCAATTGTTTTATCACAAGATAGTTTTACTTTGAGAGAAGGAGAAAAAGCTCCTCTCGTTATTAGATATTTAAGTGATGGTAGCCCTCAGATATTGACTTTTTCCACGGGTGCTGGTGGATCTTGGTTTAAATTTGATGGAACTCCTGCAAATGTCCCTAAAGATCAGACTTATGATTGGAGGGTAGTTTTAGATGTTCCTGCTGGGACTCCCAATGGCGGATATTTTGCAAGAGCAAGTATTGGTGATAAAAGTGTACCAATTGTAATCAATGTAGAGTAATTTTATATACTTCTTTTTATTTTAATTAATGATGAAACTTCAAGGAATTTCTTTAGAAGAGTTTAGGGATTACGATTCTATCTTATATGTGAAAGCCGATACTAAAAGACTGAAAGCTGTTGAATATATTTATGGAAAGAAAAGAGTTTTGCTGAATAAAGAGAGGGAAGTTAGAAAAACTAAATCTGGGGGTTTTGCCCAGAGCAAATATCAAGAGCATGTTAAATGGCTTAAGAAACAAACTTTAAACTGGATAGAGGAGCATTTGTTAAAGAAAAATGTTTTGAGAGACAAATATGATAGGATAAAAATCGAGATTAAAGAGGATAGATTAAGAGACCATATTTGGAATTTATTAAAAAAAAGAGAAACCGGAAAGAGATGGTTTGAAAAATTCAGATATGAGAGATTAGAGAAAGGATTCATCGTTGGTGGAAAAGATAAAAAAAGCAACGAGGAATTATTGAAGAGGCATCTGGATAAAGGGGATTTAGTCTTCCATACTGAGATGAAAGGAAGCCCTTTTTTTATTTTGAAAGAAAGCAAAGATGAAAAAGATATTTTCAGAGCTGCTTTGCTAACTGCTTACTACAGCCAGGATTGGAAAAAAAATAAAAACCACGTTGAAGTAATGTATTGCTATGGAAAGCAGATTTACAAAAGGAAAGGTATGGGGGTTGGGACTTTTGGCGTCAATGGAAAGAGGCATAACATGGTTGTTAAGAAGATGGAATTATTGGATTTAATCCATGGAAAGATTTAAATTATCTTGTAATTTAAGAATATAAAATGATCAATAAATATGCAGAAGCCATAGTAAAAAATCGAGGAGAAATGATCGTGAAAGATAAAGATTTGGGAATGGAGAAAAATGCTTTTGTAAGATATGATAAATGGGAATTTTCTGATTATGAAAGTAAAAAAGGAATTCCTATCATTGGAACAGGGATTAAGATAACACTAGAAAATGTATCTAAGTGGGTAGATTCTGGTATGGGCGGTTTGCTTGGAATAATATCTGATCAAACTGTACAAGTAGAAACTTGTGGAGAGATTAAATATAGAGGAATACAACATAGGATTTGGGATGCCGATAGGAATAGAACAGTTGAAGAAAAAGAGATTATTCAACATTATGTTAATGGAGGATGGGAGGAAAGACTACGAAATTTGTGGCTGAAATTGTAAAGTAAAAGTTTTTAAAGGGTTAATTCTGGAAAATTATTAATGCTATTCTTAGCAGGTAACAATCCGAGAGGATAAAAATGGCGACGATATACGATGTTGATCCTAGTGAATTGATTAAAAAAGCTGCTTCTAGCTTGAAATCTAACGATAATATAAAAGAGCCAGATTGGGCTAAGTTTGTTAAAACTGGAATGAGCAAAGAGAGACCGCCTGTTGAAAAAGACTGGTGGCATACAAGGGCTGCTTCTATTTTGAGGAAGGTGTATATTTTGGGGCCTATTGGCGTTAATAAATTAAGAAAAAAATACGGTGGCAAGAAAAACAGAGGGCATAAGCCTGAGAAGTTCTATCCTGGATCTGGCAACATAATAAGAAAAATACTACAGCAGTTAGAGAAAGCTGAGCTGATAAAATATGCTGAAAAAGATACTCATAAAGGAAGGATAATAACACCAAAGGGAAAGAAACTTCTAGATAAGGCAGCTAATGATATTATTGGAGTGAAGCCGAAGAAAGAAACTAAACCAAAGGCAGAGAAGAAGGCTAAGAAAGAAGAAAAGAAAATTGAAAAGGCTGATGAAAAAAAGGAAGAGCAAAAATGAGTGCGCGCTACAAACCAAAGGGAAAGAAAAACAGGCTTGTAAAGAGAGGGAAGCAGACAAGATGGGCTCCTTTCTGGACAGTGCCTAAGAAATATGGAAAGGGAAAGAGGGTACATCCTGCCAGACATACTAGAGTCAAGAGAAGCTGGAGAAAGGTGAAGACAGATGCGTGATGATGTGAAAAAAATAATAGAAAGGCAATACAGAACTTATGTTTTAGACCCTTACAATAGAGATAATCCTGATAAACAAGAGGAATACAGAAGAAAGATTCTTGAGGAAGTAAAGTGTTGTGTTAGAAGAAAGGAAATAGATATTGTTTTTGCTTCTGACGTTATAAAATACTTGGGTTATGAGTGAAATGGCAGAAGAAAAAATTTACACAATTCCATTGAGGAAAGAATGGCTGAAGGTTCCTATTTACAAGAGAAGCAGAAAGGCAATTACGGCTACAAAAAAATTCTTATTGAGGCATTTAAAAAGAGAGGTTAGTATAGGGCCTTATTTGAATCAATATATCTGGAAGCAGGGAAATAGGCATCCTCCTGCAAGAGTAAAAATCAGAGTTGAAGAGGAGAAAGAAAAGCTGGTTGCTGAACTAATTAATGCTCCAAGAAAAGAAGTTAAGAAGGAAGAAGATACTATAAAAATTAAGAAGCCTGGATTTTTAAAAAAGAAAGAGGAGAAAGAAGTCGAGGTTGAGAAAGAAGAGAAAGAGAAACTTGCAGATGAGAAAAAGGAGGCTACGAAAAAAGCAATAGAAGGGATTCCCGAAGACAAATTAAAGGAGAAAGAAGAAAAAGAGCTTAGCAAAATAACGGATGTTAAGAAAAAATCTCCAAAGAAAGAAAACATCATACCGACTGAAAAAAGAGGGCAAATAAGAAAAGATTAAAGCTTTTTATGATGAATGAGAAAAACGCATTAAACTTATTAAAAAGATTCTCAGATGGGTTACCTAAGTTTGAAGACGGTAGAATAGATTATTCAAATTCTGATAAAGCCCCGGTTATAACTGTTTTTGTAAGATACAAAGATAAAATTCTTTTGTTGAAGAGGAGTGATAAAGTTAGAACCTATCAAGGAAAGTGGAATACGATTGCCGGATACTTGGATGAAGTGAAGCCAATTAAAGAAAAAGTTTTGGAAGAGCTAAGAGAAGAGATTGGAATTCATGAAAATAATATTATTAATATAAAATACTTTGATGCGTATGAAATAGATGATAAAAAAATAAATAAGATATGGATAGTTCATCCTGTTTTAGTTGAGATGAAAGAAAAACCTGAAATAAAATTAGACTGGGAACATACAGAATATAAATGGATTAGTCCAGATGAGATAAGGGATTATGATACCGTAATTGACCTTTATAGAACACTAAAGATGGTTTTGAAGAGAGGGGAGAAGTTCTAAGATATGAGATCCTTTAATATAATGCAGGTAAAAGCACTTGCGAGATTTAAGAACAAACAACTTTTGAAAGGAGGAAGGGGAGATGTCCTTGTATGCAGTCTTGTTAAGAATATTGAAGATTCTATAAAAACAAATTGTGAAGAGTGTGGAATAGATTGTTATTATATTGATCGGTATGAAGACAATAAAGACCTGCTTAAAAAAAATCATAAAAAGATTTGCACTGAATGTGCTTTGAAAAATAAAGATCTTGATCCAGAAGTAAGAAAAATTCTTGATAGAACAAAAGAAAATAAGCATTTATAAAGCCTTGTTTCTAAAGTTTTTTTGATGAATAAACTTCCTTTTGAAAAAGAATTTGGAACATTAGTCAAGAAAGAAGCTGAAGGCGAGTTTGGGAAAAGGCCTAATGAAAGAAGCGTTGAGGAATTGCTTGATTTTGGAATAATAAATTTGAACAAGCCCCAAGGACCAACTTCACACCAAATTTCTGACTACGTAAAAAAAATCCTAAAGGTAAAACGCGCAGGACATTCTGGGACCTTAGTGTATTAACAAGGAAATCCCAATGTAACTGGAGTTTTGCCGATTGCGCTAAACCGGGGAACACGTATTCTTAAATTATTATTAAAATCTGGGAAGGAATATGTCTGCTTGATGCATTTGCATAATGATGTTTCAGAAGAGAAGATAAAAAAAGCCATGAAGAAATTTGTGGGAAAGATAACTCAAAAGCCTCCTGTGAGAAGCGCTGTGAAAAGAATTGAAAGAGAAAGAGAGATATATTATCTTGAGATACTTGAAATTGAGAATAAAGAAGTATTATTTAAAGTTGGGTGCGAGGCAGGCACTTACATCCGAACATTGTGTACAGCCATTGGAAGAGAACTTGGAACCGGGGCGCATATGGCTCAGCTTGTTAGAACTAAAGTAGGGAGGTTTAACGACGCTGACTGGATTTCTTTGCATGACTTGAAAGATGCTTATGAAGATTATAAAGAAGGTGATGAAAAGGAGATAAGAAAGATCATATTCCCTATAGAAACTGCTGTCGAATATTTTCCTAAGATTTGGGTGTTTGACAACTGCATTGATTCTTTATGCCATGGCGCTGACTTGAATGTTCCTGGAATCAGCAGATTAAATGAGGGGATTGAAAAAGATGACATTGTTGCTGTCATGACTTTGAAAAATGAATTAATCTGCGTCGGTAAATCTGAAATGGGCTCTAAAGACATAATGAGAAAAAACAAGGGGAAAGTCGTTACAGAAAAGAAAGTTTTTATCCGGTCTCTTTAGATTCTTTATATATAACCCTAAAATATTCCAAGAAGCACTCTCTTGAGCTCACTATCTGGAAAAACTGGGAGAATAATCTCACTAGGTCTTCTTTTTTGAATTTTGCTTCAAGTTTCCTATCGTATTTTATTTTTGCATAATCCGGCTTGATATTGCATAAGTATTTTTCGATATCTGAAAAGATTTGCAGCTGCTTGTTCAGTGAAAAAATATTATTTTCTTTTACGAGCAATCCTTTTTCTGTGAGGTTTTTTACAGCGTCATAAATTTCTGAAAACTGCAATCTGCTTTTATTGAATAACTCTGCTGGTGTAAATCTTTTTAATTGAAGTGCTGGCTTTAGAATTTTTAACTGGCTTTCGGATAATAGCATTCCTGCCGGGAGTGATACGCCAACTGCATGCTCCAAGTCGATGATTATTTTATTATCGTTAAGATTAATTAGAATATTTAGTATGTTTGCTTCCTTCTGCAACTGGACAAACAAGCAAGGAACGAGGACTATCTCTTTTTCTTTTATTTCTTTCTTAGATGAAAGCTCAAGATCTTTTAACGAAGTTTTTTGCTTTATGACTGGCAGAAGATCCTGCGAACCATCTTTATCCTGAAGATCTGAATCCTTGGCTTGCTTTCCAACGATATCTATCGCTTGGCCGCCATGCTCTGATTTTCTCGGGCGAACATTTATGAACAACGGCTGCGATACTACTCCTACTAATAATGCCGTTCCAATCGGCAGGTTTTTTATTTCTTTTTCTGTTTCTGAAGTAATCCCCTCGACAGATGCAGTAATCGATCTCAGATCATTTGGGTTTGTAACTTTTAAGATTATTTGAGTGCTGCATTGTGAGATACAGCTTTTATCCAATCTAGACGGCCTTTGGGATATCAATGCAACCCCTAATCCAAACTTCCTCCCTTCTGCCAGGACTTTTCTTAAAACTGAAGAGGATTTTGCCTCGCCAAAGCTTCTTTCTGGGGCGAAATTTTGGGCCTCTTCCAAAACAAGGAAAAATGGAGGTATGTCACCGAATTTTCTAGCTTCAAACAAGTCTGAAACCAGCTTGTATACCACGACTTCTGAAATCTCTGGAGGAATCCCTTTTAAATTCATTATTGAGCACTTTCCTGGCTGAACAATTTCTTGGAGCGGTGTTGGAGACTCTGAGAAGATATTTAACTTTTTAATTTGCTCTATTAAATTCATCAAGGTGTATTTTACATGCGTCTCTTCTGTGTCTAGAGAGATTATTATGTCATCGAAATTTATTTTATCTAAATTTTGCAGAGAAGAGTATAACAAACCTGTCTGCATGTTGCTTAGTTTTGCAGGGAGCAAATGAAGCAATGTTGAAGAGGACATGTTTGAGATGCTCAGCTTTAATTGGGTTGCATCCGGGTTAATAGTGATGTCTGGCGTGTACTCCTGGACTTGCCTTGAGTAATCTTTTGGCTCTAACCCTAACTCCTTAAGCTTTTCTTTTTCCTTTGTATTTGGTTTTTTTAGGCTTGTGTATTCTGCATGCGGATCAATTATCACTAAAGGGATATTGCGATCTAAGATCTCTTCAATCAGGCATGATGCTGTGTAGGATTTTCCTGAACCAGATTTTGCGATTATTGCAATGTGCTTTGTTAATAACTTGTTCAGGTCAACATTAACCTTTAAATTTGTGTATTCCAATGTCCCCAAGAATGCTCCCTTCTGCTCCTCCAATCCTAGTGAAGAATTGATAAAGGGTTCATCTGCTTCTTCGACTTTAGTCCCTGGATTCAATGGAAAGCGAAGCGGCTTTAAAGTGTCTTCTTTGCAGCCGAGGATTATGCAGCTTGCAATTGTCTCATCTGAGTTCATTTCTATTTCTATTATCTGCGCAAGGACAAAATTATTTTCAGCTTTAATTTTAACATACTGATATTTTTTTGCATCCCTGCTTATTTTAAATTTGAATTCCGTAGTTGAAGTCTTTCCAATTATCTCTCCGAGGATCATAAATTAAAACTTCTAGCTGGGATATATTAAAGTTATCATAAAGTATAAGATGTATTATGATATATCAACTTCACAGTGGTTCTAAAATTTTATATATATTTAAATTACTAGTTTAGTTAATGAATTTATCAAATAAGGAGGTGTATTAAATTGGCTAAGAAAGGTAGTAAAGCTATAGGATGGTGGGCATTTGTAGTGGGTTTAGTTTTGGCTGTAATATTTGGCTTCACTGGCAGCCAGAGCATGAATTGGCTTTTAGTGCTACTGGGCTTGGTTGTAGGGTTTTTGAATATCACTGAGAAAGAGGTTATCACTTTTTTGGTTGCGGCTATTGCATTGATGTCTGCAGGATCTGCTAATCTAACAGCCCTAGGGCAGCTTGGAAGCGTATTCGGCAGCATATTACAAAGCGTAGTGGTATTTGTAGCTCCTGCAGCAGTAGTGGTGGCAGTAAAGGCAGTCTACGGAACTGGGCGCTAAAATTTTTTTCTTTATTTTTTTATTTTTAAAATCGTGTTAAATTAAATATAATCAGAAATTCTATGCTTTAACTCTTCATGTATCAACCAGAGAACAAGAACAATCGCATCTATTCCTGCAAAGAATGTACCTTGGAAGATATCAAGAGGGATCAAGTTGAAGCCAAACTGAATACCCGGGAGGAGATAAACCGGCCCTGAAAATAATGCGTCCAATAAAATATGGATTAAGACTCCAAATGCAGTTGCTAGAAAAATGTAATTTAAATTAAGCTTCTGTTTTTTAATAAATCTTGGATTATAATCCCTTGTTAAAAGAAACAAGATTAGAAATACTAAAGGGAAAAATAAAGTGTGAGTGAACGTACGATGAAGCTGCGAAATATCAAAATATCTAAATAAGTTAAGAATCCATCCAATGAGGACATCAATATCTGGAAGCAATCCTGCAAGACCTGCGATTAAAACGTAGCGAATGTTGAATTTTATTTTTGAAATATAGTCTCTGTAGATATCAGCTAAAACTAAAGGGATAATTATGTGAGTTGCTGCTTGAGGCATAAGATTATTAAAGCCTGATTGATTATAAAGGTTATGATTAAAAAAATAAAAAAGAAAAATTTTAGACTTTATACTCTCTGATATAATGCTCGAATGGCTCTTCTCCCTCTACATTCCATGTTGCAACTAAAAATTTCCTATTGTATGCATCCGCTACCAACAAAGGATCGTTGTCTATTGTTGTAACTGTAATGTTTAGTTCGCTTGGTTTAGGGATCCAATAAACTTGTAGGTCAAGATCTTTAGGTCCATTGTACTTTAAGAGCCAATCTCCAACAACGGGTTTTTTTAGAGCTCTTAGATAGGATTCTAAATAGTCTACTCTTGCTTGTTTTGCTTTTTGCCTTACTTTTCTTGTTATAGGCGGAGGATTAGATTTAAAATCAACTGTATGTGAGTTATATCCTTTATTGATCTTAACTTCATGTCCCCAAACATTATCTGCTCCGAATGCGTTCTTTGCAAATAAAGGAATTGTTACTGTGTATTCGTTTCCCTGAACACTTACTTCGATATTCCTTTTGAGCTTAAATAAATCTGGATGCAGTTCATCATATTTTGATTCGAAATCTGCAAGAATATGCTCTATAGTTAAATGATTCAGGGATTTTTCCTTATAAGATATTTCAGATGGTAGAGATACATCCACTATGATGCTTGCCATTTGCTTGCCAATTATATCCTGGTTTTTTCTGATTTCTTTTATTATATGTGCATCAACTCCATTTAGAACTGGTGTTGAAAATACTGCCTCTCTTTCCTTGAAGAGTGCAACTAAATCTGCTAAAGTTTCATCTCCTTTTAGTTTTCTTTTTTCTGCAATCTGTCCTGTTAGATCATACATAATGACCACCTCCTTTTGTAAAGTGGAGATGTATATTAGATATATTTTATTGGACATAATTTGTCAATATAGTTGTAGGCTAGAAAAATATAAATATGTAATCAATCTTCTTTAGATATGCTAGATTTGAAAATTGTAAAACAGATAGAAGACTTTGTTTCTAAGAAGCCGAGGAGCATGCAGGATATTGCCTTTATGTTAAAAAAGAACTGGAGAACTGCTGACAGATATATTGACTATATAAAAAATAATTTTGGGACAATTTCAACTGAAACTTTCCGAGAGGGGACAAGAGGAGCATTGAAAATTGCATATTGGGCTAGCATTAGCGATAGAAAATATTCTGTCTTTCAGGAAAATTTAAGAGAACAGATTGAGCTGTTTAAAAACAAAGAAGATTTTTCGGCTTTTGATATTTATCAGCATATCCCAGATGCAAACAAAAAGGCTAATATTGAAATAGTCAAGGATGAAAAATCAACAAACATTGAGGAATTATTTGATTTAATATTAACAGCTAAAAAACAGCTCCTTATTTTTTCAGGAAATCTTTCTTTTATCAATTTCGAAAATGAGAAAATGAGCGTCTTAAAAATTCTTGATGACTTAATTAAAAAGAACGTTAGTATAAAGATCCTTTGCAGAGTCGATATAGCTGGAATGGAGAATATTGAAAATATTTTATCACTAAACTTCAAATATGGAAAGGAGAGTGTTGAAATTAGACATATAGAGCAGCCGTTAAGGGCAATCATAATTGATGATAAATTATTCAGAATGAAGGAGATAAAGGAGCCTACAGGAAAGAAATATGAACTGGGTAAGAAGACATTTATATTCTATACAGTTAAGGACAAGGAATGGGTAGAATGGCTTTCAAGAATTTTCTGGAATTTATTTTCAAAATCAATGGATTCGAAGAAAAGGATGGAGCAGATCCGAAAGATTATTTCTAAATAGAAGAGGAGAAGGATAACAGCAAGATTTATATATCAATTATGGATAATATTATCCAAAAATGATAAGTTTTTTAAAAATAATAAACTTTCTTGGAAAACACTATTCTGAGGAATTTACCATGCATGAATTAAGCGAAATTCTAAAGATACCTTATGCTAGTTTTTATAGGTGTATAAAGAAGATAGAAAAACTAAAAGCAGTGAACATAAAGGAAATTGGAAGGTCAAAAGTGGTGATGCTAAACTTAAATCATCCAGTGCTGAAATCTCATTTAACTGCTTCTTCTTTTGATGAAATGCAGGAATTTTTAGAAGGGCATCCAATTATTAGGAAGCTTGCTCGTGAAATAAAAACCGATGATGTTGTCCTCCTTTTTGGAAGCTATGCCAAGGAAAGACAGACTGAGAAAAGCGACATTGACCTTCTGGTTATCAATAAAAAAGGGGATAAGTCTTTGTCTTTTTCTACTTTTGAATTATTATATAAGAAAAAAATTAACCCAATATTTATAACGAGGAAAGAATTTAATGATATGCTGAAAGATAACGAAGAGAATGTGGGAAAGCAGGCTTTAAAAGACCATATCATACTTAATAATCCAGAAGGATTCTGGGAGTTGGTGTTGGATGCAATTCGATAAGAAAGTTTATGCAAATATGTTTAAAAACGCTATTGCGGAGGATAGAATAAAAAAATCCTCAGAAGATTTTAAAATAAAATTATTTCTGGAGAAGGCGAAAAATAGCCTGCTGATTGCTAAGCATGCCAAAGAAGTGACTCCAGATAAAGATCAAGCACCAAAACTTCATTGGAACTACTGGGCCACTATCATATCTTATTACTCCATGCTTTATGCTGGAAAGGCTGCGATCATATCCAAAGGCTATGAAGCGGAGGATCATGATGCAGTACAGATTGCAATTGGCCATTTATTAGTTCCAGATAAATTGGAAAGAGAAGATCTTGAAATCCTTAACCAGTCATATAAAATATTTGAAGACGAGTATGTTCATTATTTTGAGGATGCAAAAATCGAAAGCCATATAGCAAGATACTCAGCGATAAAGACCTATACTGAAAGAAGACTACAAGAAATATTTAATAATGCAACTAAATTTGTGGGAAAAATATCCCTCATCTTGGGGGATTAATTTAGAAGAATGAAAGATAATGAAAAACGACACTGGGCTGACTTGATTGCTGAGCAGATTATAAAAGAAAGAGGGAAAAAAGAAAGGTATGTCTGTGCTGCTGGAATTACTCCCTCTGGAACAATTCACATTGGAAACTTTAGGGAGATAATAACTGTTGACTTGGTGTCGAGAGCATTAAAAGACAAAGGAAAAAATGTCAGATTTATTTACTCTTGGGATGATTATGATCGATTTAGAAAGGTTCCTAAGAATATGCCGAAGCAGGGGCTGCTGCAAAAATATTTAGGAATGCCGATTGTAGACACGCCAGATGTTTTTGGACGCCATAAAAGCTATGCTGAGCACCTTGAAAAAGAATTGGAGGAGAGCTTGCCTGCCACAGGGGTAAAGCCGGAATTTATTTATCAGCATAAAATGTATAGGGGTTGCAAATATGCTGAAGAGATAAAGTATATTTTAAACAAAAGAAATGAGATAAAAAACGTCTTAGATAAGTACAGGAAAGAGTGTTTGCCCGAAGATTGGTTTCCTCTTGGAGTTTATTGCGAGAAATGCAAAACAGACAATACAAAAGTTGCTGATTACGACGGTGATTATAAAGTTAAATATGAATGCGAATGCGGTTACAGCAATGAGATAGATTTTAGGAAAAAAGGCATTGTAAAACTTTCTTGGCGTTTGGATTGGCCAATGCGGCAACACAGAGAAAAGGTTGATTTTGAGCCAGCTGGAAAAGAACACTACCAGCAACCTGGCGGGAGCAGGATTACTGCTAATGAAACTTATTCTGTCCTGTATAAAGATATGGCGCATCCGATTGACTTGAAGTATGATTTCGTGATTGTAAAAGGGATTGGCGGAAAGATGTCGAGTTCTTTGGGAAATGTGATTACCCTAAAAAACTGCTTGGAAGTTTATGAGCCTGAGATTGTTAGGTTTTTATTTGCGGGAACAAGGCCTAATACAGAGTTTGCAATCAGCTTTGACTTAGATGTTATAAAAGTTTACGAGGACTTTGACAGGCTTGAAAAAAGATACTATGAGAATGAAGCTGATGAGAGAGATAAGAGAATATACGAACTGAGCTGTGTTAAGATTGGAAAAAAACAGCCAAAAAGAATTGGATTCAGGCATTTAACCATGCTTGTGCAGATTCATAAAGACCTTAAGAAAATAAGCAAGAATAAAGATGTGCTGAAGAGGGCTGAGCTTGCCAAAAATTGGATTGGAAAATATGCTCCTGAAGAATTTAAGTTTAGCGTGCATGAAAAAGTTCCTCGAGAAATAATAAATAATCTAGATAAAAAACAGAAAGAAAGCTTGAAGCTGCTGAAAGAAGAAATTAAAAAGAAAAAATTTTCAGAGCAGGAGCTGTTCAACGAGTTTTATGAAATTTGCAAGAAAATAGAGATAAATAACATGGAATTCTTTAAAGGCGCTTATCTTGCTTTGATTGGAAAAGAGAAAGGGCCTAGGCTTGCAAGCTTTATTCTGGCTATTGGAAAAGATAATGTTATTAAACTTTTAGATGAGGTAAAATAATATGCCTAAGGATAAAATAGACAGACACTATAAAAAAATAAGAGACAGAGAAAGAATTGAAGTTGCAGAATCTTACAGAGTATATGCAAGAAGATTTTACGACGCAGGTTATAGAGAAGATGCGTATTTGTTTGCAGAAATTGGCTTGAAGCTTGATTCTAAAAATAAAAAGCTTAAAGATTTGATTTCAAGATTATCATGAATGATACATTGATTGTTATTCTTGGATTAACTGGAATCGGCGCTTTGTGGTTTGTGCTTTTTGGGCAGAAGAGATATAATGAGCGTATGAAAAAATAAATTTTACTATTGTATATTTTTAGAAAGATTTATAATTCTTTTTAAGCAAAATATTGATTATGAGTAGTTCTGAAGCAAGCCTAGCTATGATGATGAAAGAGGATCGTGAAAGCGGAGCAGATAGAAAAATTGTCGGCAAGAGCCTTAGTAAGAACGGCTATGGCAGGGATGGGCATCTTAAGATAGTTGAATTATATGGTTCTCCTTCTGGTCTGCCTTCTGCAATTGACATAGTAAATAACAGATTAATTTTTCTAGGCCCCGGCGGTGTTGTTGCAGAGGCGATAGGGATTCCTAAAGCGGGAAGATCAGAACGCCTTAGAGATGCTGCTGAAAGATTGATTAATGACCCGAGGATATATGAAGTTCTAGGCAGAGAGCCGGTCGTGACCATATTTAAACCTAATTCACTTGCTAAAAATCTGTTTGAAAAAGACCCTAATGAAAGGGCACATTATAATGAATATATATGCAATCTTCATAGAAATACCCTTATTGAGTTAACTAAATTCACCAATCGCCCTAACATTGATTTCATTTACACGGATGTGGCTTTATTTGACAGGGGTCCTTATGATGATATATTTTGGGCTTATGCCTTAAGGGAGTCTAACTTGATCTCTGAAGATGAAAAGAAAGATGCGTTAGATATCACTCGTAAATCTGTACAGGAAAAACTAATAAATATTGTCTTTGGAATAAATGTCCCGCCTTCAATTTCTTTGAGGCGAGAGGAAAAAAGAGGAGAGGGACATGGCAAAGTTATGAATCCTGAATTTTTGCCGATAATTTATAGCTTCTATATGGAAGCTGAAAGGCAGGAAAGAATTAGGGCTGGGTTATATTCTTTATATAAAGATGGAAAGATAACTGAATCCGATTATACGGGACAAACAGAAAACTTCTTGATACAACAAACTAGATATGTCAGTATTAAAGGTGAGGACTCTAAGGAATCAAATTCTGACAGGGTGTTTTATCCGTTAAAAGGACAGCTCCTCTACAACCACGGTGTTCCTGAAGAGCTAGAGCACTTATTAGAAAAACAATAAATACTACTTCTTATTTTTTACCTGACACAGATGTCATGGTCGGACACAGCTTTTATATATCATTTTTAAGCTTTATTTCTTATGAAAACAAAAATTATGTGCTGGATTTGCGGAAATTATTTTGAGGTTGTGAGCCTATCACATTTAAGAGTCCATAAAATAACTTTTAGTGAATATAAAGAGAAATTCCCCCATTCTGATACACGAAGTGATACATATAGAGAAAAACATAGGGGATCTCTTCTTGGACGAAAGCTTTCAGATGAATTTAGAAAAAGACTTTCTGAAATGCACAAAGGTAAAATAATCTCTGAAGAAACAAGAAGAAGGATAAGTGAGACTCAGAAAGGAAGAAAATGCACAGAAGATAGGAGAGAAAAATTAAGGGAGTATTATAAAACTCACACTCATCCTATGCAAGGTAAGACTCATACAAAGGAATCGAAAAAAAAGATATCTGAAACTGGAATCGGTAGGATACCCTGGAATAAAGGTAAAATTTGGCCAGAACATATGTATCCAATCAGAGAAAAAATAAGCCAGAAACTAAAGGGAAATAAACTTAGTCTAGAAACTAAAAGGAAAATGAGTGAATCCCGCAAGGGCAGAGTTCTTAGCGAGATTACTAAAATGAAGATCAGTATGTCTAAACGAGGGATAAAAAAGACTAAAGAACATATGAGGAAAATACTTGAATCTACTGAGAGATCTCCAAATAAATTTGAGATAGAATGCATGAATTTATTTGAGAAATATAATTTGCCTTTGAAATTTGTTGGAGATTTCAATAATAAGAACTTTTTTATTTCAGGAAAAGTTCCGGATTTTGTCTCCGCAAATAATAAAAAGGTAATTGTTGAAGTATTTTACGAGTATTTTAAAATAAGACAATATGGATCTGTTGAATCGTATAAAGAAGACAGGATAAATACTTTTTCAAAATATGGATGGAAAACTTTGTTTTTTACTTGTGATGAGATAAGGAAATCTCCTGAAAAATGCATAGAAGAATTAAAAAAAGAGTTGATTTAAATTGAGTTCGAAGGGTAAAGGCAGCAGATTGGAGAGAGAATTAATTCAAAAATTTTACAACACGGGAGTTTTTATCCCTCTGAGGGCAGCAGGCTCTGGAAGCACCCCTCTGCCGTCTCCTGATTTATTAGTTGGGGGGAAAGGAAGAGTTTTAGCCATCGAATGCAAAGGTGGGAAAGGTGCAAGATATATTGATAAAAAACAGATTTCTGAGCTGAAAGAATTTGCGGAAAAATTTGGAGCTGAGCCATGGGTTGGATCGAGATTTAACAATACTGAATGGCTGTTTTTGAAAATTGAAAATTTGAAAGAGAGCAAAACAGGAAATAATTTCGTCATCAATGTTGAATATGCTAAAGAGAAAGGGATTAGATTTGAAGAATTGATCAAGTAGCTCTCTTGAAAATTGGATTATAACCGATTTTGTTATCTAAAGCCTCTCTTGTAAGCATTCCAGTTCCAGCACTATTAAGAAAGGTTATCTCTAAGATTTCGTATCTCAAGTTTTTATCCCTTGCTCCAAATCTCTTATCATAATCCTCATCTGCCACTCTTAGAAGATTTATTAATCGATTTGTTTCGTATCCTGAAGCAAGATCAAAGTTTAGCTTTTCCTCCCTATCACCTGCTTTGCCAGCGTAATATCTTTTATCTTTTCCTTCGCCCCACTCAGAAAAATAATATTTTACTGTTAGTTCTACCTTGTTCATTTTTTCTTTGCTTATCAGCCTCTTTATATATTTTTAGATAGTTTAAAATATTGGAATACTGTATCTATATATGCCAAGATGTATATATTATGTTATTTTGGTTATATTAATCGAATCTGCTTCTGCATCTATGGTAATAAATGAAATCATGGCAAATCCTTCCTGCGACGAAAGCTACTGCGAGTACATTGAATTATATAACAACGGGACTAACTCTGTAAACTTAACTAACTGGAAAATAAGCGATAATAATGAAGAGGATTCTCTTGAAGGAAATTCAAACGAAATTATAATTGCCGGAAATAGCTTTGCATTAATTGTTGATTCTGACTCAAGAGTTTATGGCAACTTTGATATTGGAAATTCCACTTGGATTTATGTCGACGACAGCGCGATTGGAAATGGATTGAGCAATTCAGGAGAGACGTTGACTTTGAAAGATGAAAACAATAACACAATTTATTCGATTAGTTATCCAAGCTCTAGCGATGGAAAAAGTTATAGCCTAATCAATGATACTTGGCAGGAGACTGAAGCAAGCCCTGGAAAAGACAACATTGAAAACATTAGCTTTTCCCCTGATTATTCCTTCATCAGCATTTCTGAATTTCTTCCTGATCCTGATGGCGAAGACGATGCAGCTATGCCGAATGGCGAATGGGTTGAGCTGTATAATTCTGGGAATGCAGATTTGGATTTGCTTGGTTTTGGCTTCTACGATAATAGTGGAAGTGATGCAGACATTGTGATTACAAATACCACTACAAGCGATGGAACTGTGATTGAAAGCAATAACTATCTGGTGGTATATATGAATGGTGTTTCTGGATTTCTGAACAATGATGGATATGAGAAAATAAAATTACATGACTTGAATAATAATTTAATAGATGAAGTTAGCTATGAAGGGAGTGATGAAGGCGTTAGTTGGAGCTTTTCAGAAGATAAATGGCAGAAAACTACCCCTAGTGCTGGTTCTGGAAACATGGATAATAAGACCTCACTTAAATCAGAGTTGAGAATAGAAAATATTTACGATCTTGGCGACGGAAAAGCTGAATGGGGAGATATTGCGAGGGTTGAGCTCTTTGTTTATAAAGGGAACACGGATAAATACACAGTTTGGATGTGGATTGAAGACTCTGAAGGAAATAGAGTGACTAAGAAAAGCAAATTCTCTGTTTATGATAAGTTTCAGAATTACACATTCACATATCCTATTGGAATCCCGGATAATTGCGAAGGGGATTTTGCCGACGGCAATGGAAAGATAATTGTTGAAGGGCTGGATGCTAGAGATGAAGAAGCTTTAGAGATTAGGGAAAAGCCTTTATGCGAAGATGTAAAGGTTAAAGCTGCCAGAGTCAAGGATTTTGAATATGAATTGATTGACTTTTCTGAAATTGTTGAAGACGATGAAGAATTAAATGCCAAGGTAATGCTGAAAAGCAACAAGGAAGATGTCAGCGTAGATGTTTCCAGCTATGTATTCAGCGGAAAGAAAAAATACAGCAACGAAGATATGAAAACCGTAGAGCTAAAACAGGGCGAGGAGAAAATAGTTGATTTGAAAGTTAAAATCGAGAAAGCGAGTGATGCTGCATCTCCAAGATTGAAAGTGAAGATATTAAAAGAAGGGAGAAAGGATCCTTATGACTTAACTAAAGAGATAAAGGTTGAAAAAAAGAAAAGCGAAAGCGTTAAAAAAGGATTTCAAGATGTAACTGGCAATGTTGTGTATGAAGGGAAATCGACTGTGGCTGGAAGAATTGGCGTGTTTTTCTTTTCAGGGCTGATGGCAATGCTTGGATTGTACGGGTTTTTCAGAGGATGGAGAATATGGAGATAAAGGCAAGGATAATTATTGAAATTTTAGGAAGCCCTGTTGAGCATGTTGAAAAAGTTATGAGCAACGTCATGACAGAGCTTGAAAAAATTAAGATCAAGATTTTAAAAAAAGAGATTAGCGAGCCTAAAAAAGTTGAAAAATTTTACAGCAGTTTTGCAGAAATTGAATTCAAATGCGACGGCTTGGAAAAACTTCTTGATATATGTTTTGATTTCATGCCGAGCGTTGTTGAGATCATTGAACCAAAAGAGTTCAGATTTGATCCTAAAGTATTGGAGGATTTTTTGAATGACCTGCTTGCAAGGCTACATAAGCACAGCATGGTAATTAGAAATTTGCATGCAGAGAATGTGCTGATGAAAAAAGAGTTGAAGAAAAACTAATCTTTCAATATCTTCTCCAGCTCATCAATCGACTTATCTAACTCATTATTCAAGAATTTTTTTACTGGGTGCTGTTTTTGTGCAGGCCTCATCTTTGGCTGATAGCTTTGCTGAGTTTTCAGTTCCTGCGGAGTTTTCATTCTTGGCTTGTATTCTGGAGTTGGCTTTTTCTTAAACTTTATTAAACCTTTTTTATATGCCAAATAAGATCCTCCAACCAAAGCAATTAAAGCTGCAATAACCATTAATAGCCAAAATAAAGTGCTTGTTCCTTCTTCATCTTCTATTTTTTCACCTTTATCTTTTTTATCCAATTCTTTCTTTTCTTTTTCATCGACGAGCGTACATTCTGCTTGATCACTACAGTCTGTGCATGAGCAGCCTTCTAGCGCATCGCAAAAACCATCGTTATTGCATTCTAACCCGTCGCCCACTTTAGGACAACTATCTCCTGGAATGTCAATGCACCTTCCTAATTCGTCTAACTGACCATCACATACACTTTCAGTAATACAGTAGGTTCCTATTGGCTGCCTTGCAGTAATTTTTGGACCCTCGCAAGTTTCATCTTCGACAATTGATTGCCTTTTACAATTAGCAGGACAGATGCATCCATCCTTATCCAAGCACGGCTCATCGCAATCTTCAAGCTCTGTTATATCTGTTTGAGCCTGGGAAGATGTAACATTTTCCTGCTGCCCTGCTTGTTGTGTTGAATAAACTGCTGATGCTGTTGATTTTAAGTTGCATAAGTTTGACGGGGCTGGCCAACATCCTTCTTGAGCTCTCTGGCTTTGTATCCAGGCTAGTGCTTTCTTTGCTGAAGCATGTTCTTGAGGCATAAAGGAATAAATTAAACTGGCTGTTCCAACATCAACTGGCTGCCAGAAACCCGATGATGATTGAGAGGCTTGAAGCTCTGAGATATAAATTTGATTTTTTGTCAATTCGTATAAAACCGCAGCATGGAAAGGGGATGATTTTTGCTGCTCAAGCCAAGATGGATCAGGATTTTTTCCCTGCTTGCTTAATGCCAATAAAACATAAGAAGTAATGTCCTGATTGCAAATTGATCTGTAAGTTGCCCCCCAGCAAGTAACTCCTAGCTGAACAGTAACGGATTTTTGGTTTTGAATCTCCTCCCTTATAAAATAATTAACTACATTCGAAATGGTTTTCTTCTTTATTAATGAAATAGAATTTACTGTGGAGTTTAATGAAGAGCAATCAATGACAAGATCATTTGTATTTTGAGTGACCAAGTCCTTTACTGAAATCCATGGAGTGTAGTCTGCTGAAACCTGCACGGTTTTATCTAATCTTGCTTCTGTATTATTCACAACGCAATTTCCAGATGTGGAAGAGATTATCTGCACAAGCCAATCATCTGCATCTGTATCTGGAGCGAATATCGTCCTTGAATTTATCAGCCAATTAGTTGCTGCTTCTAATGTGGCAGAAGAATCTTTTGACTCTTTCAGCGCCCATATTGCTAATGCTGCATCTTTGTTATTGCAGTTATTTGCTGCTGCACAAGAATCCAAGTAATTTTTTAATTTCGTGGCTGCTGGCTGTAAAGTCGATGTTGAACCTATTTGCTTATTAACGGCTAATAATGCTAATGCAGAATCCTCTATGGTCCTGTCTCTTTTATTGTACTCGTTAATTATCCAATCGGTTTCTATTGATGCATAGATTAAGTTTAAAGAAATTACTAGCAAAAATATAATTAAAGCTATTTTTTTAATCTTCACCACCTTTTTTACTGCTTTATGGAAAGTGATTTATATATGTTTCTGAACAAAAACATGATGAGAATTGAAAATCTAGAGTTCTTAGCAAAGGGAAAAAGAAGCAGTGTATATGCTGGCTTTCTGAAAAAAAATAAAGTCGCTGTGAAAATTAGCAATAGAGCAAGAATTGAAGGTAAGTGGCTGAGGCTGCTAAACAGGGAGGGAATTGGCCCTAAATTAATTAAAATAGAGAAGGATAAACTAATTTATGAATTTGCAGATGGCAGAAGAATCGGAGACTGCCTGAAAGATAAAAACATTAAGCCTATAATTAAAAAAATTTTAAAGCAGTGCAGGAGCTTAGACAAACTTAAGATAAATAAAAAAGAGCTTGTTAATCCGTACAAACACATTCTTGTGGATAAAGGAAAAGTTGTGATGATTGATTTTGAGAGGTGCCATAAAGTGAATAAGGGGAAGAATGTTACTCAGTTTTGCGAGTATCTGATGAGAAATAAAATCGTTAATAGGAAAAGATTGACCTCCCTACTGAAAAAATATAAATCTAGTCAGAATGATAAGAATTTTAAGATGATTTTGAAGAGGGTTTAGAACTTACTCTCTTCTTTGGCTTATTCTTTTGATGGGCGAAATATTTTTTCTTTGCAAAATTAACCGGATTCTTGCAACGTGCACAAATTTCATCCTCGCATTTTACTCCAAGCTCCTTGTAATAAGATAAATTAGAACAATTTGGAGGGAGGATTGCTTCTGTTTGGCGGCTATGCCAGCTTAGCTGTGACAAGATATAATTTTCTGGCAGTGGCTGATAATTTCTCTGATTCCATTTTCTTATTATCCTTTCCAGCTCTTCTTTTGAATAACCCATGCATTTCAGGAAATTTATTAAAATAAATAAAGACCTTTTCCTTCCATCCTCCTTTGTTCCTTGCAATAATTTTTGGATGCATTCCGGGAAAAACTCATCTGGAATTGAAGCTTTTAGCTTGTCGTAATGCTGCTTTTGATTTTGCTCTTCTTGAGTATATTGTGGCCTTTTATTCATTGCATCTAGTGCCTGCATTACTAACTGTGTTGCTTCCCTCTCCTTCACTTTTGGCAAAAATTGCGTTGTTGATTTTATATTTTCTATTCTTGCTTTTTTCAAATCAAAATTTTTTAGCTCGTCAATAGATATCGGGGTTGAAACCAGCCCACGTTTTTCATTTATTGAATAAGGTGCCCGGTACATGTGTCTGCTTGAAATTAAAATGGTGTCTATCTCTATAATTGAAAATGGGTTGAATTGATTTTTCTCCATCAGCTCTTCTTTGCTTTTTCCAGTTGACTTTGAGATCTCCTGCAGTGAGCTTATCCCTAATATTTTCTCTGACAGCCTTGATTTTATCATGCTTTTGAGGTATGCTGCAATTGCTCTCGGAGTTTCTGGAAATAATTTTGTTACAGGGAGATTATTAACCTGTTCTGGGAGTGATTGAGAGGGTATGCCTATGTGGAATCCTGTTCCTCCACTAAACTTCAATCCCATATTTTTTACATTATGAAATTTTAATGCTTCAATTAACAATTCTGCAGTTGCCTTCGCATATTCAATAAATTTTGTATCTATATCCAAAATGATATCATAACCTATCCTTAATTTATCTAATTCATTTTTTGTCATTCCAGTTTTCAATAAAAGAGGGTTTCTCCAGTGCTCCTCTGAAACATGAAATGAAGTTGCCCCTTGCTTTGCCAGTTCAAATACATCCTGCTCAAAATTCAAAGAATCAGGCCTTTTTCCAAAACTTCCAGAAGGATACTTTACAGCTACTTCTCTGTTTCTTGAAGATTCTAAAATCACTTTCTGGATATCTTTTCTTGAGTAATATTCCAAATAATCTGCCATTGATGAAATTATTTTGAAGAAAGTTTATAAGCACTGTGATGCTCTCCAGGATAGGCGGACTGGATTTTTGTTATTAAAGATAGATCCGGAAGAGATATTCATCTTTATAAGGAAAGATGGAAGCATATTGTCTACAAACATCCTGTAATTGCAAACAAAATTGAGGAGATCAAAGACACATTATTAACCTCTACAGCAATAAGAAAAAGTGATCATGATGATCAGATCAGATTTTATTATAAATATTATAAGAATATAAAATTAAAAGAAAAATATCTTTTTATAATGGTAAGATAATTAAATGGCAATGGTTTTATCATAACAAGTTTTTACATTAATAAAATAAAAAATGAAAGAATTAAGTATATATTATGATAAGGAAGGAGATTTTTTAGAAGTAAGGATAGGAAAACCAACAATTGCATATTTTAAAGATTTAGGAAATGACATATTTGAAAGAGTGGACGAAAGAACTGGCGAAGTCAATGGCATTTCAATTGTAAATTTCAGAAAAAGAATAGAAAACTTGAAGCCCATAAGGGCATCATTGCAAAAGAAAAAAGAATTAATTGCAGCTTAAGCATTTTTCTAAATTAATTTCTTCTCTTGACTTTATTCTAATTCTTGTTGTATAGAATAAACTGCCTGCGCTATTTTTTCTGTATCTGACTTTAATTGGGATATCATTAAAATTATTTGCTTCTCCTGATCTCGTATAGAATTTTTTGCATCTTCAATATCTTTTTTTACTATGACGTTTGCACCGACTGCCATCAGAACTTTTCCTTCTTCTTTCAATTCTGTTTTAACTAAAACACCTGAACTTAAGGGACTTAAAAATTCATCTCCTTTTTTTAGCCTTGAAATTTCTTCAAGAGATGCGGATAAGTTTGTTAGATTCTGCTTTTGATGCTGCAGGCTGTCCAACTGCGCTTGATACTGATCTAATTGTGAACTTAATATCTGAAACTCAAGCTGTTTCTTTTCCTGCTCTTCTTGACTTGATGCCATAAAAAAACTTCAGAAACGCATTTTATAAACCTTTTTAAATAAATCCAAGTGTTTCGTCTATCCTTTGAGTTTCCGGTCCTGTTGTTTCAGCGCCTACAATATATCCGTTGCAGTTGACTATTAATCCAGACCTTACATACGGGCTTCCAAAATTTACCGTGCCGATATTTGTTGGAAGATTTAGGAAGCTTGAAACCTTTCTTGCATTTGTTGCGTCCCTGTGCAGCAAACACCCTTTGTGATTTAATGCGGTGCATGATCCAACTGTAGAATTTTCCGCTATTTCTAGAGTACTAACTTTAAATCCTAATTCTTCCAATTTTTCTTTTACACTTGACTCAAGATAAGGATTGATTAAGCAGGTTTTATCTTTAATAACGATATTATTCCCTAATGCTGTGAACTTTGTATTTAGCTTTATTATTTTAATGCTTTTAATTCTTTCAAGCTCTTTAAGCTCATGATCTGGAATGAAATCCGGCACAAATAAATGACTCTCGTTGCCTGTGCAGAAAACTCCTATTAGGTTAGTATTGCAGATTGTTACCTGATATGTCGGAACATTGAGAACTTCTTTTATGCTTTCTACAAGATGTCTGCTTAAATTCTTCGGCAAAAGGCAGTATGTATCAGTGGCAAAGCTATATAATCCTATATTTGAATTGTTATGGAACTTCGTCTTTAAAACGCGCATTTTATTTCTTAGAATGTGTTTTTGTTTTTATTTCTTTCTTTTTCTGGCTATTCTGTTTTCTCTGCTTTCTTGGCCTTGGCTTTGCTTCTCTTCTTTTGCCTTTTTTCTTAAGGGCTATCTCCAGCTTTTCTAATTCTTTATTAACATCTTCTGTTGCTGCTTTCTTCTTTATCTTAACAACCTTGTCTAGGAATTCCAAATGCTTTATGTTGCATTTTTTTCTTCTTAAGTTTCCGTCTACCAAGACATAATTATGATCTATGATGTCTACTACAATTCCTATCTCACCGCCATCCCTGCCTGCTGTTTTAATGACTAACTGGCCGATCTCTACCATTTTATCCCCCTTGCCATTCCAATCAGCTTCTTTCTTGAACATTGCGAACATAGATTTGCAAATTTTCTTGACGGAATTTTTTTTGTCTTTGAAATTCCTTTTAGCTTTGTTGCCCTTGCATTTATGACTCCTTTTAACACGCAACCGCACTCAGGGCATCTTGCTTTGCCCGGCTTCGTTTTCCTATAATGCACATTTATCTTCGAAGCGGTTCTAACAAAAATCTTTCTCAGCTTGCTTGATCTGTGTTTTGGCGAAGGCATTTTAATGCACCTTTAATAGTTTCCTTAATGTTATGTTGAATATGATTGTGAGCACGAAATACGTGCCAAACCAACCCATTCCCAGGAAGATCTTTCCATATGGAGTATATGCATTTCTTATAAGTGGAAGCAAGATAACAAACGGCACGAATGTTATCAGCATTGGCTTGATCTGATGCTTAAATGTTTCAATTGTTTTCTCGAATGATTTTTTTTGGAGCTCCATCACCCTTTTACTGTCGTGCTTAAACTCCTTCATCTCTTTCTGTATATCTTTTATTTCCTCTTTTATGCTTTTTAAAGCTTCTTGATCTGTAAAATATTTATATATTAAGGTTGTGAACAGCATCAAGATGAATGTTATTGTGAACATGCCGGCTAAAGGATCCCATGAGATTAGCCAGCCAAAAATTGAGTTGAAAAAATTTTCAAACACCATTTTACCTACTCCATCATTCTCCTTAAGGCAGGATACATGTCCATCATGTGCTGCTGTGCTATTTCTTCATATAACCTATAAATGATCATAACTGTAAGCAGAATTCCTGTGCCTGATGTCAACGCACCTAGAACATCTGCAAATGCTGCCAATAATCCTACGGTTATTCCACCCATCACAGTTAATGGAAGGATGTATCTTTTTAAAATTCTTTCCAGCACCCTTTCATCTCTTCTAAAACCAGGGATTTGCAATCCTGAAGCCATTATTTTTTCTGCCTGGCTTCTTGCATCCATGCCTGCTGTCTGCATCCAGAATATCGAGAAAATTACTGCCCCAGCGACGAGGAATAATGTGTATGTAATTGCACTGCCAAACACCTGCCAGTTGAATGAGCCTGATGCGAATGCTGCAAATATCTCATTTACTAAGTTTGGCGATGAGACCCATTTAACTAAACCTGAGATAGGAATATTTCCCTGAAACTGCCCGAAAATGTGATTGGAGATCCATGACAATATTCCTGATGTTCCTTCAACCCAGCCTTGCATCAATCTTGCCCACAGCTGGATGTTTGCAATTAAAGCTGCTACCAAGATGACCGGGATATTTGAGGTGTATACAAAATTCAGAGGCCATCTTATTCCATGCCCCCGAATCCTGCCGAAGGATAATGGAATTTCAACTTTCATTGCCTGGATATAAACTGCTAATGCAAAAACAATTATTGTTGCCAATATCGTCGACAAAGCGAGCAATGCACCTGAAGGGTTGCCTGATGCCAATGATCTTAGAAATACCCATATCTGGCCTATTGGCGCCTGCCCTGTCCCGAATGCGAAAATTCCTGCCTGCGTCAATGGGGAAAAAGCACGAACAAAAATTTCTGCTGAAACCCCGGCTGCGATAAATAATGATATCCCTGAGCCAAATCCCCACTTGCTTATAACCTCATCCATGAAAAGAACGATCAAACCGCCTAAGAAAAGCTGGGCGATTAGCAACAGCTCCATGTTTCTGAATGATACTGGATCAAGAGCTGCCGATGGTGCCAAGCCGCCCATGAAGACGAAGATTGCCGCCTCGAAGATTATAAAGAAAACTGCGAGTAGTTTTTGCAACCCCTGGAAGAAAACTCTTCCTTCATGTGTGTGAGTATCTATCTTTAATATGCCTGATCCTTGTAATAACTGGAGGACGATTGAGGCAGTGACTATCGGCCCTATACCAAGAGATAAAATTGACCCGAATGGGGCTGCCAATATGATAGACAGAAACTGAAAATTAGCAAGCGCGTTCTCTCCCAACCCTAACAAGGGAATAACGGAGAGTAAGAAGAACAAGACAAGAATAATCAAAGTCCATTTCAATTTTTCCTTGAACGGAAGCCTTTTTTCTGTCGGGCCCTTAATTTCGGGAAGGTTCGATAAGAGATTTTTAAACACTGACAACTTCTCCTCCAGCAGATTCTATTTTTTCCTTAGCTTTTTTTGAGAAGTATTTTGTAGAAATTTTATATTTTCTACTCGGGCTGCCAGAAGACAAAACCTTGTTGTATCCTATTTTTTCCAAATTGATTTCAACTATGGAGTTTTTTTCAGTTGCCGTTTTATTTTGCAAAAATTTTTCTAAATTATCCTCTATGAATGAGATATTAACTGCCTTTATTTTTTCTCTTCTTATACTATGAAATCCTTTTTTTCCAAAATAATCCTTGCCGAATAATTTGAATATCAGCTGCTTCTTGTGGTGCGCCCTTTTTCCTGAGCCTGCCAGGCCCCTCCCTCCCCTATTTCCTGCCCCTCTCCTTTTCTTTTTCGCTCCGCCACCATGAGTATGGCTACCGCGATATTTTACAACTTTTTTTCTTTTTCTCGTTGTCATATTAATCCTGCAATTACTGCTCTCTCGTAATATTTCTCAAAATCTTTGTGAGACTTATTAATCTTTATTACCGACCAGATTGGACACCTATACAAGCCATAAGACCTTATTTCTGCATTTTCTTCGTTGAAGTGTAAAGTAGTAAACAATTGTTGGCTTGATCCATACCAATGCTCGGCAGCGATAACTAATTCTTTTCTCGGTGATGGACTCCTTGGATAATTAATTAATATATCTCCTTCTACTAATTGAGGCAAATCTATTCCAGCTATTACATCAAGAGTTCTTCCTTTTGCTGGTACTTTTGTATTTGTTGTCATTTCAAATCATCCTCATTATCAAGTCGTTTATTTTATCTTTTCTGTATCCTAGAACTCCTCCCTGGCTGAAAGGCGCCTTGATGCCTTTTCTTTCAAAACCCTTTTTTGGCGGGGATAATCTAAAGAATAATTTTAATGCTGGAATGTCTTTGAGGCTTTTTTTAAAGCTGAAGAATTCTCTTGTAAAAGTATCAAAATCCAGGCTGGTTTTTTGCTTTAGGTACTGCAAATCTAGCTTTTTCTTTCTTGCAAGCCTTCCTCTTTTTTCCAGAAGCATCTTGAATGTTTCCTGGTTGATCTCGCCCCAGGTTGAATAATGCTGAATTTTTTTTATCATACCAATGTAATGTGAATTGTTTTCAACTACGATGCAATAATTTTTTTTATAAAGCCTGAGAAGCTTGAAAGTTCTTTCTATCTCCTGCCTTGTCCTTATTGTCCCCCTTATCCTAATCACTGCTATCTTCTGCTTTTCCATGCAATGAGCCCTCCACATAGCCTAGGCTTTTCATCTGATCTTGGCTTATTTTTACTGAAGAAAGATTTTTTAATGCACCGAAACACGCCTGCAGCAGATTAATCTTGACCTTTGTCTGCCCAAAAGTTTTTGAATAAATATCTTTGATACCTGCTAATGCCAGCATCTTCTTGCATTCATTTTCAACGCATAGCCCAACTCCATTCGGCGCAGGCATCAACTTGATTCTCACGGAGCCGCACTTTCCCTCGACTGCGAAGGGGATTGAGTTAGCAGCAGGCAGCCCTTGCCATGAGCCACACCCCCGGACGATTTTGATAACATTTAGCTTTGCCTGCCTTAGTGCTTTTTCTCTTGCAGGCATTGTCTCCTTGGCTTTTCCTTTTCCCAACCCTACATATCCATCTTTGTTTCCAACTACAATCATCGTCGAGAATTTAGGCTTATTTCCCTCTTTTGTTTTTTTCTGTGTCTGCCTCCAAATGCTTCTCTTTCCACCGCCGAACTTTCCCTTTGACTGCCCTATGTTTATGAAATCTGACTCTAGATTCGGAAGCAGTACGTCGACGATCTCCTGCTCTAAAATTCTCTTGCCTGAATCAATTACTTCATCAATAGATTTGATCTCTTCTGATTTTACTTTTCTTCCAAGTTCAGTCTTAGGCTTCCATGCTTCCTTGTCGAAGCTCCTCTTTGCCACACCAAGTGGAAGATCTTCTTTTCTTTTCTCTACCATTTTTCCTTCAGTATCTTCTCCTTTGTTTCTTTAAATCCATCTTTGCCTGCTATTTTTTTTTCTTCCGGAATTATGTCCTTTGAATGGGGGACATTTAAACCTGAATCTATAGCGCCTTTTAAAGCTGCATAAAGCACTGAGCCTTTGACTGATCTTGCCAGCCCAAGATCTAAAACTGCTTCTTTTACATTCTTCGATTTTGCTTTCAGCCCAAGCATTAAACCTGTCAAATATGCTGCCTGCAGATTCCCTTTATGACTAGCCCATCCAAATTTTTTCAGCTGGTTGGAATGAGATGAGACCATAACTTTATCGCCCTGCTTGTTGTATGTTGCTAATTGCAGCTGCACATTTCTTAGAGATTTTCGAATTATCAGCCTTGGTTTCCGTGATTTTAGCAGCGATAACCTATTTTTGTAATCTGTCTTTCCTTCTCTCTTCCTGCGATATGAAACATTCTTATCCATCTTTCTTAAAAACCCCTTTTTCCTGCAGATAAATTTTTATGTGCCTTTCACTTCTGAAAAATCCGCCTTTTGCTTTTGACATTAAGCTCTTGAATAATTTATTATCTACATGGCCCTTTTCCTTGATGGCTCTCAGAAATTTTCTCTGCGCCCTTATTTTAATCATCCATGCTTTTTTTCTTGGAATTCTTGCAGTGCGCTTTCCTTTTCTCGATCCCTGGCCGCTTCTTAACCCTTTTCTTTTCTGGATTTTATTTATCCGGTTTCTTGCTCTTGATTGATAAGGGAGTTTTTTTGCTCTGATTGATTTTACACTTATAAGCGACTTAATATCTGATTTCGTAATTGCTTCTTTTATCTCACTCAGCTTATCTGGATCGAACCATATTTTTCCAGCTCCAACTTTTAAAATTTCTGCCGCAATCCTTTTTTGTGTGACCAAATTCATTTTTCTTTTTCTGCAACTTCGTGCTTTGTCTTTTCTTCTTCTTTCTTCTTGCTTTTGTCTGCATCTTTTGCTATTTTCTCTTTTGACTTTTTCTTATCTACCTCTCTCTTCTTATTTTCTGATTTTCTCTTTTCTATATTTTCTCTGGATTTTTTGATGAACTCGTCGACGCCCTTAACATTTAAAACCTTGAGCTTTAATTCTGATGCCCTCTTTAAGATTTCGAGCTTCTTTTTTAGACCGAGCTTTGATGATAGCAAGATTGACTGCTTTGCATTCGTCAAATCATTTATGCTGGTGACCAAGCTGGTGCTTGATCTCCTATCTTTTCTTTGTGACCTGAACCCTACTGACGGCTTTTTTCTATGGCCTGCCTTTTTTAGCCTTAATTTTGAGTGGATTCCCCGCGGCCTTCTCCATTTTATCTTGAGCTTTTTTTTGCCTGCTACTTGCTGCCTTAAAAATTTTATCTTCATTTTATTTCCTTGTCTGCTTTTGATATTATATAGCATCCATCTTGAAAAATCCGCTTGTCAAACCCGGGCCTTCGCGTCGCCAACTCTATATTTGCTGCTGTCTGTCCTACTCTTTCCCGGTCTAACCCTGAGACAGTAATTGTGTCACCTTCAACTTTCACATCCACCCCAGGAAATATCTTAGCATTTCTCGGCACTTTTTCACCCATGAAATTGCTTATAACCACTTTATTTCTTTCAACTGCTACTGTCATAGGGAAATGCCCTGAGCAAACTTTTAACTTGTAATCGAACCCATTCTTAACACCTGCAAGAAGATTTTTTATGTGTGCAGAATAAGTCCCAATCATGGTCTTATCTTTTTTTGTAGCATTTCTTCCAAGCAAAAATATTTTATTATCGCGCTGAAGAAGCTCGAGCCTTGGATATTGGAATCTTCTGGAATTTTCTCCTCTTGGTCCTTTGACGAATAATGTTTTGTCCGCTAATTTTACTTCTACCCCTTCTGGAGTTTCAATTTCCTTTTTTAGCTCTTTAATTTTCATCAGTAAATGTAAGCCAGCAGCTTGCCTCCAATTTTTTTCTGCTTTGCTTCCTCATTTGTCATCATACCTATTGAAGTGGAAACTACCAGAATCCCAAAACCTTTAGCAGGAAGGTATCTTTTTTCAAATTTTTCAAAATCGCCATTTTTTACATTGAACCTTGGCTTGATAACTCCGCATTTGTTGATCCTTCCCAATAGATTTAAGTTTAGAATTTCTCCACGCGTTGTTTTTGTAGGCTTATACAATCCGACGTAATTATGAATATTCATTATGTCGAGGATTTTCCTTATGGTTTTTGAGGATGGATATATGACTACTTCATTCTTTCCTGTAAGCTCATAAGATTGGATTTTTGACATTGCATTTGCCAACGGGTCATTCATTGCCATTTTTTTAAGTGTACCTCCTAAAACCAATTTGTGTTGCTATCTCCCTGAAGCACTGCCTGCATAAATCCAAGCAATATTTGCTTACGTGGGCGCCATACCTTCCGCATCGCTTGCATTTTTTTGAGCCTGATCCGAAACTTTTTTTCTTCGGCCGATTATGCTTCTTGAACTTTGCTAGCTTTGCAGGTTTTGCTTTCAATTGCTTGAAAACTTTCGTGTAATTTTTAGCTGTCATTTTAATCTTCTATTTTTGTTTTGAATTTGTCTTTTAGGAAATTAATTGTCTCCTGTTTTGAGATGAGATGCCTTTGCGGGATTTTACTTTTTCCGACAATTCTTTTTTTTACCCTGAATCCTTTCCTTTCCAAGGTTACCATGATGCCAAACCCAATTATACCAATGCTCGTGTCGTATTTGGCACCAGGAACATGGATGTATTCCGAAATTCCAAATGAGAATGTGCCGTCGCCAATCTTTTTTTCACTTAACTTGTTTCCTATCGCACTTAACATGTTTTCAACAAATTTGTCCTGGTTTTTTCTTAGTGTTACTTTTGCACCTATACTCATACCCGGCCTTACTCCCCAAGTAGGAATCCTTTTCTTAGTAACTGTTGCAACTGGCTTTTGATTGGAGAAGTTTTGCAAGAGCTTCATTGCTTTTTCTAATTTACTTCCTGCTTCTCCTGTTCCAACATTCAACGTAACTTTCTCTATCCTTATTTCCTTCATACTGTTCATTTTTCAAGAACCGATATAATTGGCTTTTCTTTTCCTATCAAAAATACATAATTTTTTGGAAGGCTTATCTTCTTGTCGTCGATTTTTAATGCGACTTGACTAGAATTTCCGACATTTTCTATCTTTGCTGTCTTTCCCATATTCTTGCCTTTTATTATATATACTGTACTGCCCTTATCGAAACCTATTTTTTCTTTTACTTTATTCCCTTCAATTACGAGTACATCATTTGCCTTCACGTCATTTTTTTCAGCCATCATGTTAAAGCCGTTGTGGAAATTCAGCTGAAACTTGCTTCCTGTTAATTTAGTCTTCTTAATAATTTTCAAGAGAGTGATATTTGCATCCGACTTGCTTATTTCCTTAAACAATAACTTGCCCTTTTTATCTAATAATACCCTGTACGATTTGTCTGCAAATTCTAAAACATCCAGTAATCCTACTTGAGATTTAATATCCTCTGCAGGCTTTTTATTTATCAACACTTTCCTGCTGTTTATTACATGCTTTGCCTCATTTGTATTTTTAACCTGTGAAAGCATTTTTAGGACTAATCCTATTGGCATGCAATCCTCCAGCTTGTGCGGCCCTGGATTCGGCCTGATAACGAAAATATTCTTTTTCCTTTTTATCGGCCAAGATTTTGGAGCCGCGATTGATTTAAGATGGCGCTTTGACATTTTTCCTCTGTAGTATTTCCTGCCTTTTTTTATCTTCTAGATTTAAGCTTGTGATGATCAAATTAGACGGATGCAATGGGTAGAATACTTTAGACCCGTCCCTCTTAACCATCTGCGCTCCTTCCACATAAACCCTGGTTTTCTTTAACATCACTTTCTCGATTTTTCCGACGTGGCTTTTGAAATTTCCCCTTACAATTTTCACTGCATCTCCTTTTCTTACTGGAATGTTCCTTGTACCGTATTTTTTTAGCAAGTCCTTTGAGAGGTGTGCCGACATGAATTTATGCTTTATATGCAATGGTGCATTAAATGCATACTTCCTCTGCTTCCTCTTCTGTTTGCTTGATTTCCAATGCGTTGAAAATTTATTTTTCATCTTACACCACTATTGATGCTATTTTAGCCACTCCAGGCCATCGCTCAACTGCCTCTTTTGCAACAGGGCCTTTTATGAAGGTTCCTTTCGGATTCCCTTTTTCATCCTTTAGAACAACGGCTCCATTGCTCTCAAATTTTATCCTTGTTCCGTCCTGCCTTCTGAATTCTTTTTTCTGCCTGACAATTATTGCATACACTTTTTGCTTCCTCATTGCCGGTATTCCTTTCTTCACTACTACGGTTACAAAATCCCCGACTCCTGCTGCAGACCTTTTTCCCTTTGCTGTCTTATGGCCTTTCACAGCAATTATCTGCACGATTTTAGCGCCAGAATTATCACAAGCTTCCAATTCCGTATGCAAGGGCAATGCCCTTACGACATTTGATTTATTTGCTTTCATTTTTTATGATTATGAAATTTTTTGTTTTGCTTATCGGCCTGCATTCCTGTATCATGACCCTATCCCCTTCATTTACCTCGATGTTTTCCGGAACGTGCGCAATTACTGTGCTTCTTCTTTTTTCATATCTCTCGTATTTTCTCAGGTAAACTCTCCTTTCCCATTGAACTTTTGCAGTCTTCTGCATCCTTCTTGAGATTACGACTCCGGAGAATACCCTCCCGTGCGGTGCGATATTTCTTCTAAATTTCTTTTTCATCTTAACAGTTTTTTAACGCGATCCTCTGGCCTAGCTACCAGGACTTTTCCGTTTATCTCCACAGTTTTTCCTTTTATTTTCATTTTGAACTTGCACTCCGACTTGATGATTTTTTTCCCGTTGTCGAGCATGAACATATTTTTTGTCTCATCTGCAATTTTTCCATTTATCCCGATGAGGGACTTGTTTTTTGAATCTATGATTTTTATCTCGCTCCCTATGAATTCGTACTTTATTATTTTCTTTTCATTCATTTGATCATTATTGAATCCGGATTGAACCCAAGCTTTATGAGCTCTTCCTTCACTTGGTGCGCATGATCCCCCTGCAATTCTATTTTATTGTCTTTCACTGTGCCTCCACAAGCGAATTTTGACTTGAGTTTTTTCCCAAGCTCTTTTATGTTAATCTCCTTCTTGTTTATGCCCTCGACGACAGTGGAAATTTTTCCAAATTTTTTCTTAACCCTCTTAATGTTTATTGTCTGCGTTTCCTTCGTGATGCTTTCCCATACACCCAGCTCTTTTGGCAATCCAGTTATTGGATCTATTTCAGGCATATATCTTTTTAACTCACCTCCTTTGCTTGATTTTTGTGTAGCATTGTATTAATCCTTGCAATTGTTTTCTTAACTGCCCTTATCTTCCCAGGATTTTCTGATGGTGCACCTGTTGATACCTGCGCGTTGTATTTCATCATTTCCTTCTTCAGCTCATCCAGTTTCTTTCCTAATTCAGCTGGACTTATCTTTTTCAGATCCTTTTTCTTCATTTTTACTCTGTTTTTTCTTCTCCTTTGGTTTTTTTACTGGGGCTTCTTCTTTTACTTCTGCTGGCTGAACTTGCTCCATTGAGTTTTTAAAAACAATTTTGTCTGGAAGTGTTACTGTCTTCGGCATTATGCTTACTGTGATTCCTATTGCCCCTGATTTTAAATTTGCAGTTGCTTCTCCCCGTATGACCTCTGTATCAGACACATTCCCGCACTTTTTCAAATAGCCTTCTACAAACCTCCACGTCCTTGCCCTTGCACTTGGTATTTTTCCTGCAACATGTATCTCTGCACCTAATGCACCTGCGTCCATTATTGACTGCAGAGTTTTATATCCTATTGACTTGAAGCGAGTAGATCCAAACTTCTCCAATGAATAAGCAATCTTTTCTGCAATTGACTGAGCATCAAAGAAAGGGTTTTCAACCTCGCCTATTTCGATCTGCGGGTTCTCCAGCCGATATTTGTTCTTGAGTATGATCGTCAATTTTTTTATATTCTCTCCCTTTCTGCCGACGACAAGCCCTGGGCGAGTTGTGTAGATTGTGATTTTATCTCCTAGGGGAGTTTTTTGGATTGCAGTGTGGCTATATCCTGTTTTCATGAATTTTTTTGAGATAAATTCTCTTATCTTAAACTCCTTCATCTTTTGCGACAGTATGTTTCTCTCGATCATTTTTTCTGTTCCACTTCTTTTTTTTCTTTGGCTGTCTTTAGTTCTTCCAGGACTATTTTAATGTGTGTTCTTTTTGTTTTCCTTCTTCTCTGCCTGCCATAATGCCAGCTTCTTGAAGCCTGATTAGGGATGATATCTTTTATTCTGAATGGCGGAGTTAACCCTTTATCTTCTGCATTTGACTCTGCAGTTTTTAGGATTTCTAGAATATAAGAGGATGCTTTCTCAGGATACCTGCCTGCTGCCATCTTGCCTGACCTGTGGCCAACACCATGCATATATCTCTTATATGGCACTGCTTGCTTTTTATCGACGACACGCTCAAGAATTTTTCTGCTTTGTTCGGTGGTCTTTCCCCTTATCAAGCTACATATTTCTACTGAATGCCTGGTTGATATTGGCAATGACTTCCCTGCTGCTGTTGCTTCTAACTTATCCATCTTATCTTACCGAGACTGCAGCACTTGATTTGGTTGCACCAATCCCTGGCGCTGAGTGCTTGACGCTTTTTCTTGTTAGTACAAATTCGCCTACATAGTGCCCCAACATGTCTGCTTCTATCCTTATCGGAACAAATTCTTTTCCATTGTATATGAGAATATTTTTCCCAACCATTTCAGGAAGGATAATCGTATTTCTCAAATGCGTCTTGACCGGCTTTTGAGAGATTTTTAGCTTCTGCAGCAATTTTTTCTGTTCTGGCTTTATCCCTCTGGCTAATGACCTTCTTTGCCTTGAAGGGAGCAATTTCGCAAATTCTTTGATGTCCAGGGTCTTGAGCTCTTCCAAAGACTTTCCGCTAAAAATAAATTCCTGAATCATTTTTTCCTACCTGTGCGCTTTGGCCTTAACATCCCGACCCTTCTTCCTGGAGGTGCATTTTTAGGAGCTATGCTCGAGCTTCTTCCTCCGAAGGTAGGTCCTCCTCTTCCAGAACCAAATGGATGATCTGTTGCATTCATAGCGCCTGCTGCTGTCCTTGGATATAATTTACTGCGAGCTTTCATCTTAAAGTATGAGTTTCCTGCCTTGAACATCGGCTTTTCTTTTCTGCCTGAGCCTGCTATCGTTCCGATTGTGGCCCGGCATTCAGGATTAAAATCTTTTCTTTTTTGCGACGGCAATTTGACGACAATTTTATTGCCAATCTTGGAAATTATTCTTGCAAAAATTCCTGACGCCCTTACGAATTTTCCAAGGTCACCTGGCTGGTCCTCTATATTATATATTTGAGCCCCTTCAGGAATATTTTTGAGAGGCAATGTATTCCCTGGCTTAACAACTGCCAGTGTTCCGGATGAGATTTCCTGGTTTACAATCAAGCCTTCTGGAGCAATAATATAACTTACTTTATCGTCATCATATTTTATCCTTGCGAGCGGAGCATAATGGCCAGGACATTTTATTATATCTTTTACTATTCCTGATACAACACCATTTTTTTCACGATCATCTAACTGGCGATGAGCTGGCTTTGCAACAAACCTGTGGCCTGGAGACCGATATGTTAAACTTCCATGCCCTCTTGCCTGCTGTATTATTCGTTTTCCCATTTTACATCAATCCTAGTTGAGTTGCAATGTCTATTGCAGGAGTTTCATTTGATAATTTAATATAAGCTCGTTTTTCTCCCCTTGGAGTGTGGAATGTTGTAACTTTCACAACTTTGACTTTAAAAAGTTCTTCTATGGCTTTTTTTATTTCTGGCTTTTTAGATTTTAAATGAACTCGAAATAATAATTTGTTTTCTGTCTCCATGAGCTTGACAGCCTTTTCTGTAGTCAGAGGATTTCTAATCACTGCGTAATTATCCATGTTTTTCATTTAGCCTTCTCTTCTTTTTTTACTTGATTATTTGTGAAAAGCTTTTCCTTTCCCATTTTAGTTATTGCGGTTTCAGACCATACAACTAATCTTCCTGGAATTGCACCTGGAGCTAAAACCTCTGCATTAAGATTCTCAACAAGAGAGGTCTCTATTCCCTGCAGATTTCTCGAAGCTTTTTCTAAAAAGCAGTGATCTGAAATGACAATCAAAGGACCACGTTTTATTTTGTATTTCCTGTTTCTTGTTTTTCCTTTTCCCGCCCTTATCCTCTTATCACTTATTCTTTCCAATTCATCTTTAAGACCTATTTTTAACAGCAAATCCTTTACCTGCTTTGTCTTGTTAAGAGATTCGAATTTAGATTCCACGACTATTGGAATGTGATTGGGAACTTTATGCCTAACAGATACAAAGTCCTTGACTGCTGTTGCTGCTATTGCCGACCTTATAGACTTCCTTTTTTCCTTCTTGTTTATTTTTGCTGAAAATAATTTTTCTGGCTTTGGCGGATGCGCTTTTCTGCCTCCTTTCGTGCCTGGAGAAAATGCCCCCTCCCATCCAAATTGGCTGCCGCGCTTCCACATGATTTTTCTTGACACTCTTGAAATTCCTTTTCCATAACTTCCACGATAATCTCTTCTTCTTTTTGATAATTTTGCAGAAGGCCTTTTTCCTGCCTCTTCAAATGCACCATATCTTTGCCTTGAGTTTTGCTGCAAGACAAGAACTGCACGCTTTATAAGATCCTGATTTATCTCTTCATCAAACTGCTCTGGCAAAGAAATCGATTTTAATTCTGTTCCCTGGAGGCTGAATATTTTAGCTGTTGTCATTTTTTCACTGCATCTCTATCGTCGTTGGTTTTGATTTCTGCCTTGTTGGATCTCTAAACCTTATCAGCCTTTTTCTAGATCCTGAGACGGATCCTTTCACTAAAATATAATCTGACTTGATTACGCCATAGCCATTGAATCCTGATTCTTGATTTATTTCTGCCGGCTTTGAAGAAATTTTTAATAATAATTTGTTATAGTCTGTCCTTGTGTGAAAGCCCATCTGGCCTGCATGAGCTATCCTGTACATTGTGTGCTGCTGCTGCCTCCATGGACCTAAAGAACCTGGGCCCCTTTTTGTTTTCTCTGATTTTTTCTTTCTTAGGCTTACTCCGAATCTTTTTACCGGGCCCTGAAATCCTTTTCCTTTTGTTACAGCTTGAACGTCGATAAACTGCCCTTCTTTGAAAATATTCTTGACACTTATATCATTTTCAAGAACATTCTTTAGGAAGTCCTGCTTCGGATTTGAGATTTCAATTTCAAATATTTCCGGCTTCTTCTTTATTGACGTCAAACTTGGCTGCGTATACACTTGCAATGTCGCCCTGTCAAAATTTTCCGGAATTGCTTTTGCTGATTTTTTCTTTAGATTTATTTTTCTTGATAATTCTTTTTCCAGCTGCTGCGTCGTCGGAATATCGCTTATAACTTTAAATCCGTAATCTGTTTGCTGATAAAAACGGAGAGAAAGAGGCTTTAAAGGTGGGCATTCTATAATCGTTGCCGGGACAGAGATGATCTGGCCTTTCGTCATTGAGTTTGTATTATCCCGTATACTTACTTGGGTCATGCCTGCTTTATATCCTGCAAATCCAAGCAATTTAGTTCCAGCTATTTCCGGCCAAGTTCTTGCACGAGGATAGATTCTCTTCGCCCGTTTTCTA
>JACPIN010000026.1 GCA_016188065.1 Candidatus Woesearchaeota archaeon
GGCAGATTTCTTGAGGAGATTTCAAATACATGCTGCTCTAGAGATTTTAATTGTTCTAATGCCATATCCTTATATAAGGAGAAAAAAGATTATAACCTTATCTATATTTGCAAATGTACTATGTTTAAATAATTTGTGATTATAGTTTTAAAAATGAAAAGATTATTTCATATCCTGACAAATGAGCCCCTTGGCGAAGAATATTCTTTCTATCTAACTGCAGATTTAGGCATTGAAGATTCTCGAATAGAAAAGACATTATTGGATTTTTATAGCCGTTACACTGATGAAAGGATTAATCTCATGTTTTCAGGAAAGGCCAAGAGCCCTTTTTATTTCTACATACACATTGCAGATCTAGGATGTTTGGATTATAGGGTATTTAAAAATGTTAAAGAATATTCTCCTGATGAATTAATCGATATTAAAATATTTAGGTAATTAAATAATGTATTGTCAAATATTATTGTGAATGGAATTTGTTTTTTGATTGATTTTGATTCTCTAATGCTCTAATTGTTTCTTCTTTTCCTTTTCCCCAATTAAATGCAAATAATTTTCACTTGAAACAACAGATTTTTCTATCTTCTGTTCGAGCTCCTTCCTGGTGTTTTTAGCGATATCTCCGCCTTCTTTAGCAGTGTGTTTTAATCTCTGAAATCCTTTGTCGTCTTTCGCAATCGTAATGTCTGTCGTTGCTTTCTCTCCTACCATTGTCAAAATAAGTTCCCAGTCTGTCATGTGATCACGTAAATTCTGATTTGCTTTCTTCAATCCTTTAAACTGCTTGTATTCTCCCACTGTCTTCCCAAATGTCGCTTTGGATATTTCATTAGTGAGAATAGCAAAATCTGTCTCCTCTTGAACGCCTCTTGATTTCCATTCATCTGTTAAGTCCTGTCTTATGGCAATTCCTCTTAGCCTTTTATCGATCCAGTCTTTCGGGTAACCCTTCAGTTCATAATATTCTTTTACCCTATCTTGAGCTAATTCTGGGTTTTCAATTTCTTCAATTCTTTCTTTTGCTATTTGAGCCAGCCATTGCTTAAACGGTTCAGCTTTTTTTGAGGGAATTGATTGGATTAATCTGAACGCATTTTTTGTGTTTACGCAGTCTGTATAGCGCAGTTTCCCATCTTTAGCAGATAGTTTCAAACCGTGACAAATTGTCACGAGTTGGGGTTCTCGCTGCTTTAGCTTTCGCCAGTAGGCTAATTCATCTTTACTATCACTAAGAACTGCAACAATATCAGTAGCAGAATAAAACCATTCATTATTGTACCAAAGTCTTCTAATCTTCTTGTCTTGGAAGACGATTAACCTTTTTTGTGATTCTTCTATCATCTTTAACATTAAAAACAGCCTTTTGTTTAAATACTTTCTTAGCAATTATTGCCTTAATTCTTCTGATAAAAAGCTTTTAGATATTAAATCTGTGTTATCCCGAAGAGTTCAAAACCCTACCAAAACATTAAAGAAGATATGATTTATTTTATATTACATGGTTAAGAAAGTAGTAAACCACAAACCAAAGGAATATCTAAAACAAGGAATGAGACATTGTGGTGGATATACTATAAAAGCAATACTTAGTGCTTACGATCTTGATGATGGAAGACATCCAAAAAAGTATTTGCTACCAAAAATCAAGAGTTTGGGTTTTACTACGCCAAAACTAATTCAAGAAACCCTTAAACGATATGGATTTGATGCTCCGATAAAGAGAGCGAATAAGTTCTCAAATGATAAAAAAATACAATCAATAAAGCAGGAGTTAGATAAAAACAACCCTGTAATCCTATTGATTGGCAATGGCTATTCACAAACAGGAAATTATTCTGAATTTAGAATGAATTGGGTAAGTCACTGGATAACTGTGTGGGGATATGATGATAAGAAAAAAACATTTTTCATTTACGATTCTTATGTTGACCAAAAAAGTTATGATAGGATTCCTGTTGGTAATGTAAAGAGAACTTATGAGCAAGTTTTAAGAGATTGGAAAGGGGCATTCTATTTTAGAATGAAGAGTTTCTTGTACATACCTGTAATGAAGAGATGACATTCAAAGATTTTGAATTGCACATAACTAATATTTACACTCCTGATTTTCAAAGGCAGATTACAATTGAAGAGTCTCCAATAGGGAAGAGTTATTTTGAAGAAGAACCTAAAAGTTTTTTATTGTAACTAAAATCCAAGCTCTTCATCTAATTTTCTAGAGATTTTTTCCATTTCTTCCATGAAATCGTTCATCTCTTTTTTCAATCTTAAAATTATAGAATTTAAATTTTCATCAACCAATTCAAATTCATGATCTCTTTCCATCACAATATTTGACTCAGTTAATTTATCAAGGTGATGCAAAACAGTTGCCCTTGAAAGATTTGACTTATCTGCTAATTCCTGGCAGCTTAACAGATTATTGTCTTTTTTAGCCTTTATCAATTCAACAAATATCCTGTGGCATGATTTTTCTTTGTCTCTTTCATTAAACAAACCTAAGGCTTGAGAAATCCAGTGGAGCTGCTCATTAGTATTTGATTCTGGAATTGGCTCTATGCTTATTATTATCCTTTTCATCTTCTTATTAGATTAACTCTCTCTTGCCTCCACATATCTACATGTCTTTTACAGTATTCTTTAAATGATTCTGTTCCTAATAAATTCATTCCTGAATTCTCGAATGTGAACTTTCTTCCGTTTATATACTGGATTCCCTTGTCTCTTTTCCCAAGTACAATACTGTCTAATCCGAAAGTATCTATCATAAAATAATGTAGAACATCAAGGAAAGGTGAGAAGTCTGCACATTCTTCAATTTTTTCTTTTGCTTCTCTTTCAGCCTTTTCAATAAAGCAGCTATTGTAATATGCAAGTCTTCTTATCTCCCAAGCATTTAGTTCTATACCGTAATCTATTTTTATTCCTTCTATTAAAGATTCTATTTCTCCATTTTTAACCATTCTCATGAATATTCTGAAATATAGAAAAGCTTATAAATATGTTGATGTCAGTTCAACAAAGGCAGGGTTAAAATGAAAGAAGTTTCAAAGAACAAAAACGCTGAAAACAACGTTTCAGAAGCTATTTTAGAGGAAAAAAAGGACTTTTTAGAGGATTTAAAGAGAGTCCAAGCTGACTTCGAGAATTATATTAAAAGGGTTGAAAAGGAGAAAGAGCAGTTAAAGCTTCATGCCAAAAGTGAATTACTCCTGAGATTTATCGATATTAAGGAGGATTTTGAAAGAGCTTTAGACAAGGCTGATGAGGGTGTAAAAATGATATATGATAACTTCAATAAAATCTTGAAAGAGGAGGGAGTTAAGGAGATTCAGGCTGTGGGCAATGTGTTTAATCATGTCTTGCATGAGGCTGTTAGCGTTGCCGACGGCTCTGAAGATAAAGTAATTGATGAAATTCAAAAAGGATATTTGCTTGGAGACAAAGTTTTGAGAACGAGCAAGGTGGTTATTGGAAAAAATAGTTTAGATTTGGGAGGAAATTAAAATGGCGTATGATGATGAGTTTATGAATAGAATGGAATTATTGGAAAGATATAGCTCGTTGATAAGGGAAGTAAGCAGGAAAAGAATTCCTTTTGGATTAAGAAGCAGCTATAGGGATTTAGTGAGACAGTATGATAATTATAATAAGGCTCCTTTAGAGAAATCTTATTTGCGTGCTGCCAATCCTGCTTTTGAAAAAAAATTAAATGATTTTGAGATTAATTGGAGGAAAAAATGAGTAAAGTAATTGGTATTGATTTAGGAACAAGTAATAGTGCTGCATCTTTTCTAGAGGCTGGAAAGCCAAAAATAATTCCAAGTGCCGAAGGAGCTAGTTTGTATGGAAAGGCATTTCCCAGTGTTGTTGCTTTTACAAAAGACGGGCAATTATTAGTAGGGGAACCTGCAAAAAGGCAAGCAGTCAGCAACCCAGAAGGAACAGTTATAGCTGCAAAGAGGAAAATGGGCACCAATTTTAAATATCAGATACATGGAAAA
>JACPIN010000005.1 GCA_016188065.1 Candidatus Woesearchaeota archaeon
TATTAAGGTGCAGAAGATAGCTCACACTAGTTCGTTTCTCCTAGTGCGAAGCATTTCCGCACTAGATTTTTCTTATTTTTCTGAAAAGAAATAGTTTGCTGTTAGCCACCAGTCAATAGACTGGATGGAAAGATTTTCATTACTATCGGATATAGCCCAATTAGTCCAAAAATATTAAATAAGGAGTATGGAAGTTTATATGATGATTGCCTTTCTCTTTCAGGGGATCTATATGGAAGACTAGAAAGAACTCTTAAGAAGCATAAAGTCATTTAAACTTATATATCCTATTTTCAAAGTCTACAACTTTATTACTTTTTACTTTAATGCCTTCTTTCTCAAGTAGTTTGATCTTTTCTTTTATCTCTTTTCCTGATGTTTTTCCTTTAAATCCTCCAATGTGTCCTGAAGAAGAAACTATACGATGGCAAGGAGTTGAAATTGGATTTGGATTTCTTTTTAATGCCTGACCGATTGCCCTATATGCTTTTGTGTTTAATTTTTCTGCTAGAATCTTGTAAGAACTAACCCTCCCTTCTGGAATTTGATTCACTAGCCTATAAACCATTTCTGATAATTTCATTATTTAAATTAAATAAAAATAAATCCTCAAAAAATAAAAGAGGATGAAATCAAGTCACTGTGAAGTATGCTCTTCCCAGCTCTTTGTTGGTTTGGTACTGCTCCACTAGCGCATAATACCCGCCATTCCACTCTGGGCTTGTTATGCACTCTGCTACTAATGTCTTTCCTGCTTCCCCAAACCTTGGCTTGCTGCACCAGCTTCCGTCGCAGTTGTCAAAATTGCAAGTTCTTACCTCGCTGCCGCCGACTTTTCGCAGCTCAATTGCATTCTTGACCCTGTTTCCGTTCGCATTCACCATTACGGTTATCTTGCCGCCTGCTACTGTGGAAGGTGTGACTGAAACATCAACATTCGAGACTGCAGATCCTGTAATCTTGTCAAAATTTACTGCAACCAGAGCAACTGCTACAACAACCGCAACTACCAAAAGCGTTGTCTTATTTTTTTGATCCATATTTTTCCTCCTATTTTTTTGTTAAGTTTAAACTACAGTGAACATTGCTTTATTGCCAACCATGCTTCCTCTTCTGTTCTTTGCCTGCGCGTAGTATGTTCCTGAAGACATGGATGTTGAAACTGCATATTCTAAATCACAGTCATAAGTCCCAGATACTTTTCTGCTTCCGCACCTAGATGATCTTGCAAAAAACCTCTTGCCAGTGTATCCGCCATCTCTTGTGTAAATCTTAAATTCCTGCGATGTTGTCTCTGCATCCCTTACACTTACCTGCATCTGAACTCCCTGCCTCACAGGTGAATTTATAACTGTCACTACCGGCTCTGGACTTACCCCTTTAGTCACATTTCCAGTACTGCTTAATCCGCCTAAGTTGAAAAGTACTGCTGCAAGCACGATAATCCCTATCACCCAAAACACTATGTTCTTTTCCATTTTACCTCCCTGTTTCCTGATATTGTGAATTTGATATTGTAAAGAATGCCTTGTTGCCAGTAACTTCTCCTAAACTATCGCTTTTAACTTGGAGATAATACCTTCCATCAGGCAATAATGAATGAGGAATATTATAGGCAGTCTCACAGTTATAATAACCGCCTGAAGCAAATTTACAATCCCCTCTTCCTATTGGGAAACTAACTCCAGAATAAGTTTCATCTGTGTAAAATATATTTAATCTTGACGACGTTAAAGATCTTATGTTATCTACTTTGATCTTAAGATTGGAGCCTGCTGCAATATTTGGATTTAATACCTTTAACACTGGTTCTTTTGTCAGCGGAGCCCCTGATTTTGCAACATTTGCTGTTGGACTGCTTAAATTGAAAACTAAAGCAAGGGCAAGAACAATTCCTATCCCCCAGAAAACAAAATTTTTTTCCATCTTGCTTTATTCTTCATACCTCGAGTTTTGCAATGTGAATTCTGCTTTTCCAGATACTCCTGACACCTTAATTGTGTAAACTCCATCCATCCATCCGTCGACAGAGGTCTTGTAAGTTGCCAATGATGACAAGCATCTGCTTCCTGTCCTCTCAAAGCATTCTGTCACGAAGGTGCCTGCTTTAGAAGAATATCTTGGATCATAAATGAAAACTCTCTTGTTATTTTCTGCTGGAGTAAGTTTTACATGTATCAATGATCCCGCGTCTACTGTAACAGCATTTCCCTTTGGATTGTCAAAATATCTCTCTCCATCTGCTGACAATGAAATTGTCGGATTTTTTAACCTGACTGCTGACCCAGTAACTTTTTCAAAATTGAACAGCAGAATTGCGAATAGAAAAACTGCTGCTGCAAAAATAATCACCTTTTTTTCCGGCAAGTACGTTTATATCACCTTATTATCAAGAATTCTGCTTAATATATAAATTTTTTCTTTTATTCTGCGCTCTCTAGCTAAAACTTAAATACCTGCTCATTTATAAGATAAAGATGAAACATTGGAGATTTATTTTCTTAATTTTTATTTTTCTTGCTAGCGGCTGCATTACTGGAAGCACTGTGAGAGAATTAAATGGACCTTTTTTAGTAACTAAAGTTGTTGATGGGGACACTCTTGACTTAAGTAATAATGAAAGAATAAGGATGAGCGGAATCAATACTCCTGAAACTGGAGAGTGCTATTATCAAGAAGCAAAGAAGAAATTAGCTGAGCTGGTTTTGAACAAGGAAGTTTATGTTGAAAAAGACAGAAGCGACAGGGACAAATATGGGAGACTGCTAAGATATATTTATTTGAATGAAACAGATTTAATTTTTGTAAATGGAGTTCTTGTTGAAAACGGATATGCAAGGGTCTATGACAAGTATAAAAGCGACACAAAGAGGTATAACGAGCTGAAAAAAATTGAGGGGATTGCTAAGGAAAATAATATTGGTGTTTGGAATTGTGTTGACAATAAAAAAGACTGCTTGTATGTCGGAAGCAAAGACTCTGACAAGTTTCATACTCCTGAATGCAAGTTTGCCAAAAAAATAAAACCAGAAAACTTGGTTTGCTTTTATTCTCTTGAAGATGCTGAGCAGGAAAGAGAATTTAGCGGATGCTAGGCAAATAACCAGATGCCGAATATAAGCATTGAATAAAGCAGCACACCCACCACAAACATAAGGGGATTTCCTTCTTTATCCTTTGGTATAGTTTCCCGAATAACAACATAGAGTAAAATTCCAGCTACTAAACCGGTAAGAGTGAAGGAGAGCTTTGAACTTATTAAATACAAAGAAGCAAGTACTGCCCCGTATAAACTGCCTCCTGCCAATAATACACGCATGAATTTGTTTTCAATTAACTGCTCTTTATGGTGATGCAAGCCGTGGATTTTGTGTATTGACAAGTTGCTCATTGCGGTGTGGGAGAAGACAGGGATGAAGAAAAGAAGCCCTTCCAAAATTCCAATCTTAAGGAAATTAACTAAAACAATTCCTGCAATTATTTCATAAAAAAATATTCCAATGGAATGTGTCAGCTTTAATCTTTCAGAAATTTTTCCTTTTCCAACATGCTGGTAGATGAACTTCTCAATCATATGAAACAGAACGAAGCCGATCAGAACAAAAACGAAGAGAGTCCTGTTACCGATGCCAATCACCCCCTCGTATAATTCCGGCAACAAGCTAAGGAAGATATACGAAACCGAGAACCCAGCCACGAAAGAGATTACGTGCGGCTTGTATTTTGTTCCTTTTATTGAGAGATTTTCTTCTAAATAATTTGCGATTCCTATGAAAGCTGTTAATATGAACGCCAAAACCATAACTTTAGAAATATATTTTTAGATATAAATGTTTTTGTCAGCCGAAAGTGAATGCGTTGAAATTAAATCCTTTCTTAACTTTTATTTTCAACAACGAATTTGTATACTCTCCTTTGTAAACATTATATAATATGGGCTCTTTTATTAACAACAATGAAGAATCATCATCGATGAATATTTCTATTTCCTGCGGTTTTTGTAATGGACCTATTACTATGTTAACTTCTGATGCTGTGAAGTCGAGAATTATTTCAGCTGAATCCTCAAAAGCTTCTAAGTTATCTGAATTGGACTTCCATTTTCCTTTTAGATGAATTTTGTTTGGGATAATCTGTTCAGGTAGAATGTAATCAGTAATCTGCTCCGGCTTTAGTCCCGGCTGGTTTACGTTTTGTCCTCGCCCAAGTACAAAATTATATCCAGTATAGAGCTCCGGTGTTGTTACTAATTGCTTTAAGTTTGAAAAGGCAGGAACCTCAACTCTTGGTGATTCTTCAGGATTCATTCCTGCTTCCAATAAAAGCTCCTGGATCTTGTTTTCTGTTTCTGCATATGCACCTTCTCCAATATGGTCGTAGCGGATAAAGCCTTCTGTATCTATCAAATATTTTCTCGGCCAATACCTGTTTCGGAAAGCCTGCCATGTCGCATAGTTGTTGTCTTTAACTACAGGATACTTAATTCCATATTTCTGTATCGCCATCTTTACGTTGTCATACTCCTTTTCAAATTCAAATTCTGGGGTATGAACTCCGATGATTACAAATCCTTTTTCTGAGTATTTTTCATACCAATCTTTTAGATAAGGAAATGTACGAATACAATTAATACAGGTGTAAGTCCAGAAATCTACTAGAACAACTTTGCCTTTTAAACTTTCAATTGTTAATCCCGATTTTGTGTTTAGATAACCTGCAATTCCAGCAAGCTCTGGAGCTCTTGGGTATTTTCCGTCTTTAAACTCTGTTACTTTTTGAGCTAATTTTATCTCTGGAGCTACTCTCTGCTTTTCGAGATATATAATCGCAATTAAGACTAACAAAATCACTAATAACAAAATTATTTTTTTATTTGCTTTCAAAAACATAAAATTAATTTACTCTTGATGTTTAAATAATTACTCTTTGTTTATTGCTGAAGATGCTAGATAAGTTAAGAATGCTGGAATCAAAGGCAAGACACATGGACTCAGAAAAGAAGCTATGCCTGCTATGAATGCAATTCCTAAATTCAAACTTCCAAAACTTGCTATACCTGCGTCAAGGCTTACTAGAAGATTTGCGGCAAAGGGAAAACTTGCTATTCTTGCCAGCTGATTTGTGAATACGAGGATTCCCATGATAATCAGAAGAGTTCCAAAGATGTATTTTATATAACTGAATGCATTTTCAAATCTTGCTATAAAAGATTGTGCTTGATTTGTGAAAAGCCCTACTAATATAAATGGGATTCCAAGGCCTAAAGAATAAAATAGTAAAAGAAAAAACGCCATTGAAGGCGCTGAAATTGCTAAAGTCAAAATTGCCCCTAAAATGGCCCCTATGCATGGAGTCCAGCCAACTGCAAATGCCGCTCCGAAGATAAAAGACGTTAAATATGCTGAACTGAATTTTCTTTTTATCCTAAATTTGTGCTCTTTTTCAAAAAAACTTATTCTAATTAACCCCATTATATAGAGGCCAAACAAGATTACTACGACACCTCCGACCCTCCCAAGCCATTTTTGCACTTCAAAAGAGATTCCGGATAGGAAACTTTGAAGCAGTACTCCAAGCAGAGAAAATATAATTGAAAAACCTAAAACAAAAAATACACTGCTCCAAAAAATATTCCAATTTCTTTTCATGTTTTATTTTTGATATAGTTCTGTTTCAGAATGGAATGCATACCAGGCAAACCACATATCCTCCTCTTTTACTATTTCTTTTCCAGTATCTTTGTTTGTTATTATAATTCTGCCATCTCCTAATTTTTCTACTTCAATATTTACTCCTGCTATGTTGTCTTGAATCTTTTCTCCTTTATTTATTCCATCCCGAATATATGCTTTGTATTTTCCATTTACTTCTATTCCAACGATTTGTGTTTTCGGATGTATCCTAGAATCTTGATTTTCTACAGGGAAAATTAAGAAAGAGTCTTCATAATAACTTCCATAAGGATCTTTTCCGTAATTTCTATTCATTCTCGTGTTTTGTGAAAGAACTCTTGAATCTGGATGTGCTGCCTTCCAGTCCCTCCATGAAATTGTGTCTATTGAAATTTCTTTTAATTCCTGTCCTGTTAATTCTCCTACTATAGCTTTTCCATCTATCTGCTGCCAATAAGTATCTGTTTCCTCATCGTACATAACCAAATTTGAATTGTAAAGTTTTCCTGATGTGCCAAAACGTGTTGTTATTTTTTCTCCATCAACTTCTATTTTTCTTTCATATGCAATGCCTGAACCGCATAAAGGGCAGTAGGTAATTAATAATGGATCTCCAGCTACAACATCATTTGCAATCTCATGCCATACTAATATTTGCAGAGGATAGACACGCTTTTCATTTTTATAAACTAAAGCCAGAACTAGCTCATTGTCTTCTATCCATTTATCTGCTTCTTGAACTGAAACAAACTTAATATTTTTCTCAGCTAATGCCGAAATCCCTCTGTCAACTCCAATGCCTCCTTTTCCTGGACCACCGCCCTGGATTTTGCTTGGATGAATAAGATATTTTGTTCCGTCTTCCGTTACTTGGACTCCTTGCTCTTGCTGCTGTGTCGTTAATTTGATATCTGTTTTTGTTACATTATTTCCAATATGACTACATCCAGCTATGAAAACAATTGTCGCTAAAAATAATCCTAAAAAAGCATATTTTAGTTTCATGATCTTCTATTAATTTTTGTTTATTTTAATGTTTTGTTTTGAAGGTTAAGGAAAAAATTATGCTTTGATTGCATGCTTAGTTATTTCTAAAGAGCAAGAGTTATATTTTCTGCAAAAGTTTTCGCATTTTTCTGCCCACTTTTCTTCTTTGTAATAAAACTTGCAGATTTCACATTGATAATACTTCTTGTTTTCTTTTTTTATTTCTTTTGTCATCTTCTTCCAAAATCAAAGCTCCAACATACCCACATTTCTTGCAGAGATATTTTCCAAACTGAGCTCCCATGTAAGTTGTTATGTTTTTTGATTTGCAGACCGGGCATTTTTTGACTTTCATAATCTGTTATTGATAAAAGCCTCAATTTTGTTTTCATCAAAACTTTCCAAGATTTCAATTTTGTTTAATCTTGTCAAAACAATCTTGGCATCCATATTTTTAAACGGTGCGACATACACATTAGCAGGATATTTTTCTGCAAATGCTTCTAGTTTTTCTATTAAATCTGGTTCGCAAGCATAGTCAATGCAATTATAATTTATAATAATTCCTGGCGGGCCTTTCCCATCTGCATGCTCCAGCATATGTTTTTGTATTTTTATGTCCATTGGTTCTCGCAATATATGAGAAGAGGGGCTAACTTCTATATGCCCTTGATCTGATATTGGTGGAAGGGTTTTTGAATTTGATGCTAAATAGGATATCCCCACAATAATCAACAATAAAACAGCTAATGTTATTGACCAGTTTCTTATCTTCTTTTTTTGTTTCTTTTTCTGTTTATCGCTTAATCCTATTCTAGGTTCTTGATATAATTCATAATGCTTTGACCTGTTGTGTTGATTCAAAGCTTCTTCTGTTCCAAATTCCTTATTGCATTTTTCACATTTGATCATTACAATAACTCTTTATTCAAGATTTATTTTACATACATTATCTTTTGTTAATAAATATATTGAGATTAATAGCAATGCTGCAGAACCGACTAAGATTTCCAGACCAAAAAACGGCAGACTTGATAATGATGCGGTGACTCCAAATAATCCTAGCAAGGCGGGAAATAAACCTACGAAGCAACTAGGGCAAGCTCCTCCTAAAAGGCCTCCGAATATCCCAAAAAAACTTAGGCTACCTGCCTTGTTCACATCTTTTAATTCTTTAAACTTTATATATATCAAATTAATGTTTGTAGCAATCAATAATGCGGTTAGTATTGTCAGGAATAGAAAAGGAATTATTATTTTTAGGTTATAAGTAAATAACAATGGCAAGGTTACATAAACCTGATTTACAATTATGTTCAAAGATAAGTAAACCAAGACAATTATTATAAATGAGTAAAGATAAGGCTTCTTTATTGTTGCTTGCTTTATTTTATCAAATCTGTTTTTCATTTTATTCTTAATAGTTTTTTAATTTATTTTAATGTTTTGTTTTGATGATAAAAATTTATTTTTAATTCTTTAGTTTTCATGTTTACTAGCATGGCCTGGACTGCCGCAACCATCTTCTAAATCCCATACTTCTGCGATTTGTTCTGCATTAAAATTATATTCTGTAATTAAATATTTTGCCAGCCCCTCGAAAGCATACCATCTCCAACATTTGCAGCAACAAGGTCCCCCTTCATGAGAAAGCTTAACTGCCTTATCATAAACTTCTTGTTGCTCTTCTGTCAGTATTATTGTTTTCTGAAAACTCAAAAGCTTATCTGCTAGTGATCTTGAAATATCATAAGGATCTTGCGGAATCTCTTTTATATTCTTGAGCTTTTCCAGTCCTTCAAGCTGTTCTTTATATCGATGAAAGTCCATTGCACCACAACAAGCACCCTGCAACCTGTCTCCTTGAACTTTATCCAGTATTGACGGGCCAGCGCAGAAATTAGTGTTTGCATTGTTTAATTGATTAAATTTTGCTTCCAGAGCAGAAACTTCCTTAACTGAGTGCCCTGTTTTAAACTGCGGAAGAAATAAAAGAGCTGAAATTGCCATTAGCATTCCAGCTATTATAAACAATCTCTTCTTTGTTAAGGTTATTGTTTCTCCCATTTTTTTCTATTTAAAGCTGGGAGTCAATTGCCTGCTGGAATGCCGAGAACGGCTGTGCTCCGCTTACCGGGATTTCTCCTACTATAAAGTAAGGAGTCCCTTGTCCTCCTGAGCTTGTTGCATCTCTCAAGTCTTTTGTCACCTCATCCGCATATTTTCCTGAATCCAAGCATTTATTGAAATCATTGGAGTCTAATCCAAGTTCTGCAGCCCACTGCTTTAAACTGCTGATACTCAAGCTTGCCTGATTTTCAAATATCTTATCATGATACTCCCAGAATTTTCCTTGATCCTCTGCGCATTCACTAGCTTCAGCTGCTTTTTGCGCCATTGGATGAATGCTACTCAATGGAAAGTCACGATAAACAAACTTTACTTTTCCAGTATCAATGTATTGACTTTTAATCTGATCGAATGTCTGTTGCCTGAACCTTGCACAAAATGGGCATTGGAAGTCAGAAAATTCTATCATCGTTATTGGAGCATTTTTGTTTCCTATAAATGGATCATCATCTACATAATCTTCTGCATTCACGCTTGCGACTCCTGTTGGTATGCTTGGTTGGCTAGGTGCTGATGGAGCGCCCGCATTTCTTGCTATGCCCCTGTTGGAGCTTTCTCCTCCAAAGCCTCCTGTAAAGATTGATATTACAAATAAAGCTGCAAAAACAAAAGTGCTGATTTTCCATAAAGTTGACTTGCTTAATGTTATATTTTCAGTCATAAATTTCACCTCTATGATACATATTACAGGCATTTATATATATTTAATCTTGTGAACGATGATAAAAAATGGGGCTTTAATTACAGAATTTTAAGTTATTATCGTTCATAAAGGCCTTTCAGAAATTTTCTTTAAGAAATACAGCCAATGTTTTTCCTTTCTTGATCCTTTTTATTAAGCCCCTCTTTTCTAAATCTTGCAATACATAACTTAGCTTAGCCTTTGACATGTCTGTTCTTATTCTCAATGTATTCTGCGTTATCCCATCCTGCTCTTTAACAGCTTTCATTGCCTTCTTTTCATAATCATCAAGACCTTTTAAAACCAAATTAAATTTTTCCTCCTTTAAGCTTGATGCTTTATTTTCTTTTAGCTGCTTTAGAATTTCTTCCTCGCTTTTAGAAAAAAATATCAGATAAATACCCAGTGCAAGAATAAATCCTATAACTCCGAAAGCAAGATGGGTTATATTAAATGTGGATTCTATCTTCAAGCAGCCTTCATTATCAAAGCATCCTAATTCCCTCGATTCTGTATTTAAATTCATTATAATATAAATCAGAATGAACGAAACTATAACGCTTATTGTGAGAAATACGACACCCAATTTTTTATTATTCATAAGATAAATGATTGGAAGATAAATATAAAAAGTTTCCTAAAATCGTTTTTAGAATTAAATTTTTTATTAACTAGATTTTTGCCTTTCTTAATAAATTTGCATTAGTTACAACGGTAATTGAGGATAAAGCCATTGCAATTTCTGCTACAACTGGGTGCAAAACCCCTGCAACTGCCAACGGAATTGCGATAACATTGTATGCAAAAGCCCAGAAGAGATTCTGTTTTATTTTTCTAAATGTTGCTTTTGATAAATTTATTGATTGAACAACCCCCTCGAGAGATCCTTTTGCTAATACAATATCTCCTGCTTCAATTGCTATATCTGTTCCTGTTCCGATTGCTATTCCTACATTTGATTGCTTTAAAGCCGGGGCATCATTTATACCGTCGCCGATGAAAGCAACCATCCCTGATTTTTGCAGCTCTTCAACTTTTTTAGATTTATCTTCAGGCAGGACATTCACAATTATTTCTTTTATTCCTACTTCTTTTGCTATTGCCTTTGCTGTCCTTTCATTGTCTCCGGTTATTATAACTGTCCTGTAGCCTCCTTTATTTAATCTCTTAATCGCCTCTTTAGAATCTTCTTTTACTGAATCTGCTACTGCAATTGCCCCCAGCACTTTTTTATTTTTAGTGATAACCATAGTTGTCTTTCCATCTTCTTCAAATCTCTCTATAGATTGAACGAAGCTATCTAAATCAATTTTTCTTTCTTTCATCAAAGTTTGATTTCCAATAAGGATCGCATCATTTCCAATTTTGCCTTCAACACCCCTCCCTCTTAAAACTTTAAATGCTGTTACTTTTTTATAACTCTTCAATCCTGCCTTGTTAACGATTGCTTTTGCTATCGGGTGCTCAGAAAGTTTTTCCAAACTAGCTGATAGAGCTAATAATTCTTTTTCTTTTATATTACTGAATGATTTTATATCAGTAACTTCTGGCTTACCTTTTGTTATCGTTCCTGTTTTGTCAAAGACAATAGTTTTAATCTCTTTCATTGTCTGAATAGCTTCTCCTTTTCTGATTAATATCCCTCTTTGGGCTCCCATTCCAGATCCTACCATTAATGCCGTTGGTGTTGCCAATCCTAAAGCACAGGGACAGGCAATGACTAAAACAGCAACTCCAACTCCGATAGATTTGCTTAAATCTTCTGATGAAAACCACCAGATTGAGAAAGTTAAAATCGCTAATGTTAAAATTACTGGCACAAAAACGGAGGTGATTTTATCTGCAAGCTTTTGTATTGGAATCTTTGTTCCCTGCGCTTCTTCTACTAATTGGATAATATGCGCTAAGAAAGTATCCTTCCCGATTTTTGTTGCTTTTACATATAATATTCCGTCCTGGTTTATTGTAGCGCCGATTACGCTGCTTCCTTTTAATTTTTCTACTGGCAAACTCTCACCAGTGACCATTGACTCGTCGACAGAACTCTCTCCTTTGACAACAAGGCCATCGGTTGGAATTTTTTCCCCCGGCTTTATAATCATTACATCCCCAACTTTGATTTCTTCAATCGAAATTTCTATTTCTTTATTATTACGAATGATTACTGCTTTTTTTGCTCCCAACTCAAGAAGCTTTTTGATCTCCTGACTTGCTCTGCCTCGCGCTTTTGACTCGACATATTTTCCTGTTGTGAAAAACGCCATAATCATTGCAGCAACACCAGAATAATCTTGAACTACTGCAGTAAAAGAAAAAACACCTGTAAGGTATGCAATAACTGTTCCTAGGGCAATAAGAGAGTCCATGTTGAAATAAAATGTAAATAACCCCCTTATCCCAGCTTTAATTGTGTCCCATCCGAAAATGAAAATTACTGGAAAACCTAGAAGGAGAATAAAAATTATCGAATAGGGCATCTCAATTATTGGAAAACCAAAGAGCCTTTCTGACAGCATTAATATTGCTATTGGGATTGTTAGAAGCCAAGACCATGCTAATTTTCTCCTCCAACTATTTATTTCTACGTCTTCTACAGGCTCTTCGTGATGATGGGTGTTTTTCATTATTCTATCCTTGTAACTTTATAGCCTACTTTTGCAACAGCTTTTTTTATTTCGTCTTCTGAAACAGAATCCTCTGCTTCTACTGTTCCTTTTTTTAACATTAAACTTACTGAAACTTCTTTTACTCCATTAATTTTTTTCAAACTTCTTTCTATGTTTGAAGCGCATGAAGCGCAGTGCATTCCTTCGATTATTAATTTTAATTTCTTCATTTTATCTCCTATGTTTTGGGTTTTGCAATTGTTTTATAAGCCATAAGATGAGCAATACTAGAGCAATAACTACAAGGATTTGGAATATAAGCCCAAAAAACCACATAGACTCGTATCCCCCTCCCCCCATCATACCCCAAGATCCAAAACAATCAGCTCTTACGGTCTCTGCTGTAATAACAGATAATGCTGACAAAGCTAAAATTTTTGATTTCATATTTTTACCTCCTTAATAGCCCTTAAGATATGTATGCAATATTGAGACATGTGTTCTTCTATAATTTCCATTAACTGCTTTATTGTTTTATCATTAATCTTGTAATATCTAAATTTTCCGTCTATTTCCGACTTAACAAAACCACAAAGTCTTAGTCTTGAAAGATTATGTGAAACTAAGGTCTGATCCATATTTGACTCCTCAATGATTTCAGAGACATTTTTCCTACCATTCCTTAGTAAGTTTATTATTTTCAATCTTGGCTCTGAAACCAAAGTGCCAAAAAATATCTTATATGCATCATACAACTCCTCTTCTTTAAAGCCTTCCTTGTAGCACTCATTTAATATGTTTTTATTTATCATATGAAAATTAAGTACATATAAATATTTAAACCTTTCGCCATGATTTTTTAACTATGAAAAATGAAGTTAATAGCATAAAAACGATCAAAAACTGAATTTCTGTTCCTTGAAATGGAAGAGATGCGAAACTAAAAGAAACCCCTAAACTTGCCAATATAATAGGAAAAATTCCTGTTACACATAATGGGCAAATACCGACTGCCAGACCAGACAATGCTCCACTACCAGCTAAAATGCCAGCCTTCTTGCATTCTTCTCTTTCTTTGTATTTGATAAAAAGCAAAACTGAAAGCAATGATACTAAGAAGCCTGTAATTAATGAAAGAAATATCGAAATGCTTAGTTTGACCCAATTAACAGTTTGGGCATAAATTATAATCAAAGGGATAGTATCATAGAAGCCACTAAAGACTATATTAAAAATCATATAAATAGTAAAAACAAAAATAAACCAGAAAATATATGGTCTTTGAAAAATTCGTTTCATCTCACTCAATAATTAATTTACCATATCCCATGCCCATTGAGCATGAGAAGGAATAAATTCCTTTTTTAAGGGCGGGTAACTGCAGAATATCTTCACTAGTTCTTAAATAATTATAATATTTTTTCCCATCGATATTAAAAAATGGTGCCCTTAAGCATCCTTTTACCGAAGAATCGGCTCTTATCTTAATCGGTTTGCCAGATTTAGCATTTATATCCTTATAATTAAAACCTTCTTGCTTAAGAACAACCTGCTGATTATCTCCTCCTAATACCGTTGCATCTTTCTTTGGATTTTGAGCAACAACATTTCCTGTAGTTCCTTCAGAGTTTGTAAATACGAATCCTCCTGCTAGAAAAACTATTATAATTACAATGACTAAAATTGTTAAATTTTTCATATTATTTTATTTGTATTTCATTTATTTAAAGTTATCCGAAAATCCCACTCCTAGGACCAAACACGATAATCCCTGTTGTTATCGACATTAAAATAAAGGATATAACTATTGTGGAAAAATGATCTTCTTTTCTTTTTCTCTCTTCCCTGTTCATTTCTTTATATATCATATAATTAAGACTAAATAATATAATTGCTGAAATTAAAAACACAATAAATGTAGCTGCTCTTAAATTGTCATTGAAAAGCATGAAAGCAGTCATTGCCCCCATTAACCCCCCCATGAAGCCGGCCATTATTCCCTCCATAATCCCCATTATCCCGCAACATTTTCCATTCCATATTCCGAGAATTATTCCGATGCTCATTCCAAAAATACTTCCGTAGAACATTCCGTTTGTAGAGGCCACAAAGAATCCTGGCAAAAATCCTGCAATCATTCCAATAGTCATTCCAATCATCATTCCAGACATGCATGGAAACTCTCTGTATGCTCTAACCTGTCGGATTGTAGGGATAATCAAGGCATAACTCAGGGCTGCAAAAAATAAAAAAAATCCTTGCGCAGTTACAAAACCTTCTCTAAACCTGAACTCAAAAAAATATAAAACTCCTAGAAATATTAAAGACGTTGCAAGTGAATAAAATATTGTTTTAATCATCTCGCCTTCAACCCTTTCATTTTTATTTATCTCTTTAAAAAATTCTTTTAATGACATTAGCCATCCTCCTTCATCATGTTTAATCCTAAAAAGATAATTAATATAAATGCTGTCATTGCCATCATCGGTATTGTGATATAACTATGGCTTAAAAAAAATGTTTCAGAGCAAGATGAAGAATAACCAATCACATCGCAATTACTTGTTTTTAATATAACAGGATAGTTAAACATTTTGTTACCTTTTTTTATTAATGCAAAACCAAAAAATAAAACCTGAGGATACATAAAAATTCTCTGCCACCAGCATAAAATACAAGGAGTATATTTTAAAATCTCGGAATAAAATAAGCTGCCAAGAGTTGCAACCAAGGAGACGATAAATCCAAAAAGCAGATACCTTTTCTTAAAAAATAATCTAATCTTTTCAAGCTTGTAATTATTATTTATGATTTTGAATAAAAACCACAAAACCACAAATACAATAATAATGTCGCTTATTAAAGTAAGTGTTTTAAGCGTTTCAGGGATTATCTCCAAGGACATGTTCAATTCTAGATATGTATTTTATATAAAAGTCCTTTTGTGAAACTAGTTTCAGTTACCGAAAACTTATTAAAAACAATAATTATTTGATAGATTATGGAAAATAAAAATGTTGGATATCTAATTATGGGGATTTCTATATTAATCATATTTATTATCTTTCTGTTCAATAATGCAATGAAAGAAATAGTTACACAAGGTTGCCCGGCTGCACATCTAGGAATCTATTGCCCGGCATATAGAACAATAACGCAGCAAACTTACTTATCCTTGAGTATAGTAGGACTGCTTATCACTGTCGGGTTAGTTTTGATATTCTCTAAACCTCAGAAGGAAATCCAGAAAGAGATAATTGTTCAGACAAAAACTATTGAAAAGAAACTTCCTAAGAAAAAAATTGACACTAGCGATCTTAAACCTGAGGAAAAACAAGTTTTTGAAATGATTCAAAATAATAAAGCAATCTTTCAAGCAGACTTAATTGAAAAAACAGAGTTTGGAAAGGCAAAGATGACAAGGATAATTGACAGGTTAGAGGGTAAAAGTTTTGTGGAAAGAAAAAGGAGAGGAATGACTAACGTTGTGGTGCTGAAGGAATAATTTTTGCAAGTTTATCCAAAAATTCTGAAGACAAAGATTAAATAATATAAAGAGATCCCAAGCATTAAAATTCCTGCTAACCTATTGATTGCTGATTTATGCTGAACTGCAAATCCTATAATTTTATCATTCCATTTTGAGGATAGTAATGAAAATATTAGAAGGGGGAAACCTAGACCTAGTCCAAATAATAAAAAATTAATCATGCTTGAGAAAAAGTTATCGATGATTAATGCCCTTGCAAAAAAGGCTGCTATGAAAGCTGGATTACAGGGGATTACGATAGCTCCGAAGAAGAAGCCGTATAGAAAAGCATTTAGTTTCGGATTCTTGCTTGTCGGTGTTTTTGGTTTTGGTATAAACCTTGAAATGTCAAAATCAAATAAAAGCAAAATGCTTACAATCCCAAGAATTGAGAATGCTATTGGAGAAATTATTCCGATTATTTTTGTCAAAGAAATTTGAAATATTGTCGTGAATATTAATCCCAGCAGCAACATGAAAACTATCACGCCCAAAGTTATAGTCGCGCCGAACAATGCATAAATTTTTTTATTTCTTTCTTCTGAGGAGAACTGATTTGCAATGTATGCTAAGAAAGCGGGGTAAAGGGGAAGAACGCATACTGCTGTCAATGGTGTTAACAAACCCAAAACAAAAGATGAAAAATCAACTAGTGCCATTTTAGCTGCATGAATTTATTGCCTCTTTTAATTCTGAGACAGATTTTACTCCTCTCCCCAACATCTTTGCTGATTGATCCTGACATATTAAAATTACAGGTGCTTGAGGTGCGTTTATTACCGAAGTGCCAAATTCTTCTATCAATTCTTTAGTCAGTTCTGCTGGTGAAATTGCATAGTACCAGTCGAATTTGTTTCTTTGCAAATGCTCTCTTACTTTTTCTTCATCTTCATTTGAGTCTGTGTCTAGAGATATTGAAACTACAGAGTCCCCTATTTCTTCATGAAGCTCTTTTATTTTTCCTTGCTGCTTTGTACATACAGGACACCATACTGCAAAACTCTCCAGTAAAATCGGCTTGCCATTGAAATCGTTAATCGTAAATATTTTCTGAGAATTAATATCTTTTAATTGTGCATTTAAGATTGTTTCTGATAATTTTCCACTCGTTGGCTCTCTATCTGGAAGGGATGAATCTGTTGGAATTTCTGTGTGAGAGCAGCCAACTAAGAAAACTGAAAATGCTATGAATAAAAAATAAAATGATTTTTTCATATTTAGAGTATAAAGATATTTTTATATAAACTTTTCTGACAATTATTTCCTACAGACTAATGAATACATCGCATATCCTATTGCTGTCAAGATTATCCCGCCAATAACAACTTTTGAATTTAAGTGGAACAACATGAACAAGGAGCTTATAATTCCAAGAAAAGCAAGCACTGGAAACTTTCCAATGTTGCATGGAGATCTGAAAGTTCTTTTAAGCTTGGGATACTTATACCTAGAAACAATCAAAGCTGCATTAACAGTAATGAATGTTCCATAAATCGTGAAATCCGTTATTGAAGCAACTAAAGTTATATCTTTGAACAAAGTGAAAATCATTGTAAACAACATGACAAGAATAACTGCTATCCACGGTGTTTTTCTCTTTTCATGCACCCTCGATAAAAATCTTAATTTCCTGTATTCATGACCCATCCCGTAGGTTAATCTAGACGTTGTTAAAAGCAATAACAAAACTGTATTTCCTGTAGAAAATAATGCAATCACGGATAAAATAAAGAAAGCTTTATCTCCAAAAACTGATGCCGCAACATCTGCCAGAGGAGCTTTGCTCTCCCCTAATACTTTATAATCAAGTATGCTGACTGCTGTAACTGCAACTAATATGTAGATTATTGTTGTGATGATAATAGACAACACCAATGCTTTTGGAATAACTTTTTTTGCTGACTTTGTTTCTTCTGCCAGCTTTATAACGGCTTCAAAACCTATAAATGCAAAAAAGATTAATGCTGCTGCAGCTGAAACCCCTGCAAACCCATTTGGCATCTCGAGAAGATTAACTGATCCTATTTTTGGTATTCCTATAAAAATTATGAAAAGCAATCCAATGGTTTCTATAGCCGTGAAAAATACATTCAGCCACGAGCTCTGCTCAAGACCGTAATAATTGATGAATGAAAGAATAACAACTAAAAGAATGGCAACAAGAAAAACAGGGATTGTAACAATGTTGGCGAATAAAGAAGAGAAATAACCTCCAAAGCCAAGAGCGACTGCAGCTGCTGAAATAACGCCTTCAAAGAAAATTAACCAAACAACTAAAAATCCTATGCGCTTTGAAAATGATTTTTCTGCATAAATATATTCACCTTCATCTTTTGAATAAAGTGAAGAAAATTCAGCATAACTTAATCCTGTAAAAGCTGCAACGAAAGCTGCCAATAGAAAAGAGAGCCAAACTGCATTTCCAGCCATTCCTGCTGCTGATCCAATTAAGACATAAATTCCTGCTCCTAAAATAATTCCAACACCTGCAAATGTTGTCTGCCAGAGTGAAAGCCCTTTCTTAAGCCTTATTCCATCTTTAGATATTGTCATTTTATCTTTAAAGTAATTTTATTTTAATAGTTTTAATAATATGGCCTTTTCTATATGCAATCTGTTTTCTGCCTGATCATAAACTAAACTCTGCTTTGAATCAATGACCTCATCTGTTACCTCCTCATTTCTTGAAGCTGGAAGGCAGTGCATAAATTTCGCTTTTCCTAATAATTTTTTGTTTACTTGAAACGGCTTGAGAAGGTTTTTTCTTTTTGCATATTGGGACTTCGGAACATGATAAGAATACCATGTATCTGTATAGACTATATCTCCTTTTGCATCTTTCGAACTAAATGAAAGAGAATATCTTCCAGAAATTTTGGTCTTCAATTCTTTTGGACAAACAATGTTCAACTTAATTCCTACCTTAGGACATGCATAAATCAAGGAAGTTGTTATATTATTATCCGCATCTCCAATGAAAGTCAATTTTATTCCGTCTAATTTTCCAAAGTGTTCTTTTATCGTTAACAAATCTCCTAATATCTGACATGGGTGGGAGAAATTTGTAAGCGCATTAATAACTGGGATTAAAGAATACTTTGCTAACTCTTCTAACTGCTTATGTTCATATAGTCTTGCCATAATTACATTTACATATCTTGAAGTCACTTTTGAAAAATCCTTGATGGATTCTTTCTCTCCTAGAACTGAATGAGATAGATCATAGAAAATGGCATGCCCTCCTAATTGGTACATTGCTATATCGAAAGATAGATGTGTTCTTAATGAAGGCTTTGCAAACAGCATCAGCAAAGTTTTTCCTAATAATTTTTTAGAGAATTTTTTTGGTTTTCTTTTTATTTTTTCTGCTAATGAGATAAAATCCAGAATTTCCTCTTTTGAAAAATCTTTTATGGATAAGAGATGTTTCATTTTTTAATTTTGAAATTTTTTAGCAACTTTTTTAGATTTAACTTACCGACTTCATGCAGTTCATAATCTACATTCACAATTGGCTTGTTTATTTTTAATAATTTAGATAAATCAAATGGGCTACCATCAATAACAACATCACATTTTGCTCTATTTATGGTATCTCTCAAATCCTTCATTTGTTTGTGACTATAACCCATTGCAGGTAGAATTTTTTTTAAATGACTATATTTTTTATAAACTTCTTTTATCGAGCCAACTGCATATTTCTCAGCATCAATAATTACTTTTGCTTTATACATTTTTGCTGCAACAGTTCCTGCACCGAATTTCATTTCTCCATGTGTTAAAGTTGGACCATCTTCAACAACTAAAACTCTCTTGTTTTTTATCATCTCGGGCTTGTCAACAATTATCTTGGATTTTGCCATGATCACTTTAGCTTGAGGATTATATTGCTTAATATTGGCTAAAACGGTTTTAATACCTCCTTTTGGTGCAGTATCTATTTTGTTAACAACAAAGACATCAGCCATTAGAAAATTAGCTTCTCCTGGATGATATTTTAGCTCGTGTCCTGCTCTATGCGGATCAACTACAACTATATGCATGTCTGGTTTATAGAAGGGCAGATCATTGTTCCCCGAATCGAAAATTACAACTTGCGCTTCTTTCTCTGCTCTTTTTATTATCTTTTTATAATCAACACCTGCATAGATTGGAATTCCTAATTTTATCCATGGCTCATATTCCTCTCTTTCTTCAATTGTTACATCTGCTTTCTTTAAATCATCATAAGATGAAAATCTTTGAACTTCTTCTTTTAATAAATCTCCATATGGCATGGGATGTCTGATAGCTACTACCTTGTAACCTTTTTCTCTTAGAATAATCCCAATTTTCCTTGATGTTTGTGATTTTCCTGCACCAGTCCTTACTGCGCATACTGCAATAATTGGAATATTGTTTGTAATCATGGTCGAGCTAGGTCCCAGTAGATAAAAATCAGCTCCTGCTGCCAGGCACATAGAAGCCTTGTGCATTACATATTCATGTGAAACATCCGAGTAAGCGAAAATAACCTTATCTACTCTTAATTTTTTAATTAAGTAAGTTAATTGTGATTCTGGATAGAAAGGAATATCCATTTTATATAACCTTCCAGCTAATTTCTTTGGAAAACTCCTATTTTCTATTCCCGGAATCTGGTTTTGTGTAAAAGCTACAACATCATAATATGGGTTGTCTTTGAAATATTGTAAGAATACATGGTAGTCCCTTCCTGCAGCTCCGAGGATGAGCACACGTTTTTTATCCATTAAATCACCTCTTTGTCACAAGCTTAAAGATAAGTATTGTTCTTTATATAACTTTTTATAATTTTTACTTTATAAACTAACAAATAATTAATAAGATTCTCTCAGAAATATCTAAAAACATTCCCTTCAGTCATAAATACTAATACTATTATGCCTATAAGACTTAAGATTATACCCATTATGCTTAATAGTACTATTTTATTTTTTGAATTTTTGTAAGAGATTAGCAGTCCGATAAGAGTTGATATAAAGAAGCTTAATGTACTAAAAACGATTAGAAATATCAGGAAAAAAATCCCTGAAAGACCAGCCATATCATATGAGCCTCCGCCTGATTTAAAGAGGTTCTGATTCATCCAACCTATAAGCAAGGTGAGAAATAAAAGTATTATCGGCAAGGCAATTCCTATTAGAATCCCGATGTAAATAGGTTTTAGTACCTTGCTATTTAAGAAAAATCTTGAACTAAACAATAAGCTTAGCATGACTACCATAAAAGGTATGAATATTAAAAAGGGCCATTCTTCGACTTCAAAAATCCCCCAGAAGATACCAACTAACCCTATAATAATTGTTGCAATCATTGCAATTTTTACAGATTTGGAATAATCTTCTAGCATTTTACTTTGTTATTATTGTAGCTGAGCTTCCTTTTAAAGCCTTCTGTAAATTTTCCGGAGAACAGATTATAACTTTTTTTCCTTTTTTTTCTAGGAAATTAATTGCTGCCTCTATTTTCGGTCCCATTGATCCTGGGGGGAAATGTTCTTGCATATAATAATCCCTAAGACTATCAAGATGAACCTTCTTTATTGGTTTTTGTTGCTTTGTTCCATAATTTAAATATGCATAAGGAACTGATGTGATCATTATTAACACCTCGGCTTTGATAGAATTAGCTAAACATGCTGAAGCCAGATCTTTATCTATTACTGCTTCCACACCTTTTAATTTTCCATTCTCTTCTATGACTGGAATCCCCCCTCCGCCTGCTGCAATTATTGTTGTAGATTTTAGCAATTTTTGAATCGTTTTTGCCTCTAAAACTTTTATAGGTTTTGGCGATGGAACAACTCTTCGATAACCCCTGTCTGCATCTTTCCTTAGCTTATATTTATTTTTTAACTTATCCGCACGGAGTTTTGTGTAAAAAGGTCCAATGAATTTTGTTGGATCTCTGAATGCGGGATCATTTTTATCCACTAAGACCTGGGTTAATATTGTTGCAACGTCTCTTTTATGACTTCTTAATGAATTGATTAGTTGTGCTTCTAAAGGATAACCGATTAAACCTTGAGACTCAGCTCCGAGAATATCCAACGGCATTGGAGGAATTTTCTTTTTTGCTAATTCATTCTGAAGAGCAAGGTATCCGATCTCAGGACCATTTCCAAAAGAAATTACTACTTTATGTTTTTTGATTATCGGAGCTAGAACTTTACAAGTTTTTTTAATATTATTAATTAAATTATAATAAGTCTGCTTTTCACCTTTCTTGATTAATGCATTCCCACCAAGAGCGATAACTAGTTTCATTTAGGTATGGCTTTCTCCGCAAGTTAGATAGTTGCAGATTTTTCCCGTATGCTTAAATCCAGATTCGTTTATTTTTTTATTGACAACTTCAATGATTCCTAATGCCTGATCAATCTCATTTTTAGAAACAATATAAGGAGGGATAATACGAATTCCTTTTTCACCGCAGCCAAGCAGCACTAATCCATGCTTTAATGATTCTATAATAAAGTTATTTCTAATGCCTTTATCAGCCAAATCAAAAGCTAACATTAATCCTTTTCCGCGAACATTTTCCAGATTTAAATCATTAAGCCCCTTTTTTAGAGAGTATCCCCTCCTTGTTATATTGCTTAATAATTTTCTTTTTTTGATTATCTCTATGGTTTTTAATCCGACTGCCATGTCCAAGATATGTCCTCCTCCCCACGTTGAAGAAATGCTTCCAGATTCTACTGAGAATTTTTTGCTTGCAATTGCTGCTCCTACCTGCAATGCCTTTGCTGAGCTCATTATATCTGGAGTTATATTAAAATGCTGATGCGCCCACCATTTTCCTGTCCTGCCCATGCCAGATTGGACTTCATCGATAATAAATGGAATGTTGTAAGATTTAGTTATTTTTCTAATACCTTTCACTAATTTTTCTGGAGCTACATTATAACCCCCTTCACCTTGAATTGCTTCCATCAAAACAAAAGCTATTTTTTGAGCTCCATCCTGCTTGATTATTTTTCTTAATTTTTCAATAGCATCTTCTGAAAACGGAAGTGTTTTATTTTGCAATGAAAAAAAATTCTGCTTATGAATTGGTTTTGAATGTGTGTATGACAATGCCCCCAAAGTACGACCATGAAAATCATTCTGAAAAGAGATTCCGAATTTGGCTTTTTTCTGTCTTCTCATTGCAAGTTTAATACAATTCTCGACAGCTTCTGCTCCTGAGTTTACTAAGAATGCCTTGTCTAAATTTTTTGGAACTATTGTCAATAATTCTTCCAGCAGATCTGCATGTTCTTTTACATTAAAATCCTGGCCTGCATATTTTATCGGATGCTTTTTGTAACTTTTTACAACTTTATTTAACTCGCGATTATTGTAGCCTAGTGGATTTGAAGCTATCTGGGATGCAAAATCCAAAAACCAGTTTCCGTCTATGTCTTTGAAATAACATCCATCTCCTTTTTTGGAATGAACATAAGGATAAGGATCAGAATATGCAATGTTTAATTTTTTTATTTTCTTGATTATTATTTCTGATTTTGGTCCTGGAAGTTGTGTTTTTATTTTAAGGTTCATCTTTTCCTAGTACTTCTTTTATTTCTGCTATATATTTTTTCATATAGATTATTTCTTTTCTGATATCGCCTGTGCCCACTTTTATCTCATTAACATCACTCTTTATATGGCTTATATCATTACTTACTCTACTAAAAGAATATATTGTTTTTATCTTAAACTCGCCAAATTCTCTGTTTAAATTATATAATAATCCGCCTAAGAAAGTAAAGATGCTAATTGTAATTGCTAAATCTGTAGCAGAATGCCCTATAATTCTAGTTAAAACAAGATAAACTGATAACAAAAATAAAATTATTAACAAAATCTTCAACCAATCTATTTTTTTTATAGCCATGGAAACCCCTCTTTTATCAAGACTATAACTAATAAGATTAAAAACGTTATTAGAACTATCAACAAAAAATAATCAAACCATCCTTTTTTCATATAATCTAAGAAGGATATTACAAAATATATAAAACTTGTTAATCTATCCCCTGAGCTTTTTGTAAATGACCGCTGAAGTCAATGTAAACTGCCTTTTCCTCGCTAAATTCATCCAAACTCCATCCTGCCTCTTTCCCCCATCCAGTATCTTTTGTTCCTCCAAATGGAAGATGAACTTCTGCTCCTATTGTTGAAGAGTTGATGTAAGTAATTCCAAATTCTAATTCATTAATTGCTCTGAATGCATATTGCATATTTTCTGTGTAAATTGCCGAGGATAAACCGTACTTTATCCCGTTACAAACCTTTATTGCTTCATCTATGTTTTTTATTTTTATTAAAACAGTGATCGGACCGAAAATTTCTTCCTGTGCAATCCTGAAATTTGGTTTAACATCTGAGAAAATAGTTGGCTTGAAAAAGAAACCTTTTCCTTTAATTCCCTCTCCTCCGCACAATAACTTTGCTCCTTCATTTTTTCCTATGTCAATATATTTGTAAGATTTTTCCAACGCTGCTTTGTTGATTAACGGACCAATATCTGTCGCTTTTGACAACCCATTTCCTAATTTTAATTTCCTTGTCTTATTCACCAAGATCGTTTCAAATTTCTTGAAGACTTTCTCATGAATAATAACCCTCGAAGCGGCTGTGCATCTTTGACCTGTAGTTCCAAATGCCCCCCATAGAACCCCTTCTAAAGCAAGATTAAGATTTGCATCCTCCATTATAATTATAGCGTTCTTGCTACCTAGCTCGAGATTTACTTTTTTCAGCCCTGCATTTTCTCTGATAAATTTTCCTGTCTCGCGAGATCCTGTGAAGGATAAACCGCGTATTCTCGGATGCCTGATTATTGGATTCCCGACCTTGTTTCCTGAGCCAGTTACCAGATTCAGAACTCCTTTTGGGAGCCCGGTTTTTTCTATTATTTTTACTAATTCAACTGCACATAATGGAGTGTCTGAAGACGGCTTGAATACGATAGTGTTCCCACAAATTAGTGCCGGAGCTATTTTCCATGCTGGGATTGCTATTGGAAAGTTCCATGGAGCAATTAAACCAACTACCCCAATTGGGATTCTGACTGTTGCATTGAATTTATTTTTTAATTCACTTGGAGTTGTTCTGCCAAATAACCTTCTACCTTCTCCAGCCATGTATTCAAAAATATCTATTGCTTCCTGGACATCTCCTGCTGCTTCCTTGTAGACCTTGCCCATTTCTTTTACTTCTAATTTTGCCAGCTTATCTTTCTCTTTTTTTAACAAATCACGAATCTTGAAGAGAATTTCAGCTCGTTTTGGTGCTGGTGTGTCTCTCCATGATGAAAATGCTTTTTCTGCTGCCTGAACAGCGAGCTCAACATCATGCTCATCTGAATCCTGGAATTTTCCTAATGGCTGCTCAGTTGCTGGATTCAAAGAAAAGAAAGTTTTTCCTGTTTGTGAAGAAGTCCATTTTCCATCAATGTAATTCTTATAAGTTTCTATCTTAACTACCTCTTTATTATATAGATATTAACTGGCAAAGATTTTTATATACCTTTCGATTATATCTAATTATGATTTATGACCTAGTTGTTATTGGCGGCGGAAGTGCCGGCTATAGTGCTGCTAAACTTGCTGCTTCTTATAAAAAAAATGTCTGTATTATTGAGAAAGGGCCTTTTGGCGGATTGTGTATATTGAGGGGGTGCATGCCGAGCAAGACATTATTGTGGAGTGCGAGAATTGCTGAGCTAATAAGGAATGCTAAAGAATTTGGGATTCATGTAGATCAAAACATTAAAATTGATGCCAAACATATTGTTGAAAGAAAAAATAAAATAATAAAAGGATTTGCAGATTATAGACTAGATAGTGTTAAGAAAAACAAACATATTGATTTGATTTATGGAAAAGCAAGCTTCATTTTTAAAAACAAAGTTCAAGCCGGAGGAAAAGTAATTGAAGGAGAGAATTTTTTGATTTCTACCGGGAGCAAAATATCTATTCCAAATATTCCTGGATTGAAAGAAGCGGGTTATCTTACTAGCGACGAGGCATTGGAGCTTAAAAAGTTTCCAAAATCGTTGATAGTTTTAGGGGGAGGCCCTGTTACTTTAGAGTTAGCTTATTATTTTTTTAATCTTGGGGTTGAAGTCATAATAATTCAAAGAAGCGATCATGTTATGAGCGATAATGATGAAGATTTGGCTGAAGTCATTGAAGAGAGCTTTAGAAAAGAAGGAATTAAAGTTTACACTGGAACTTTCTTGAAAAAAGTTTCTAAAGTTGGAAACATAAAAGCAGTTGAGTTTGAGCATGGTAAGAAAAACGTTAATGTTAAAGCTGAAGAAATATTAGTTGGATTAGGAAGAATACCTGATTTTGACGGATTAAATTTGCAAAGGACTGGAATGAAACTAGATGGTAAGGGAATTCCTATATTAAATGAATACCTTCAAACTTCTGTTAAAAATATTTATGTTGCTGGTGATGCTAGCAAAATTTTAGAGGTTGTTAACGTTGCTGTTGAGCAAGGGAGAGTTGCTGCTGAAAATATGTTTGGGAAAAAAGAGAAACTTGATTATCATAAATTCCCCGCTGCTGTTTTTACACATCCAGAAGTTGCTTGGATTGGAGTTACTGAAAAAGAAGTTAAAGAGAAAAATATGAACGCTGAAACTGCAAAATTGCCTTATGAAGACTTGGGAAAAGCTATGTGCCTTGGTGAAACTGAAGGTTTTATCAAAATGATTATGGATAAGAAAAGCAAAAGAATCTTAGGTGTGGCTATTGTCGGGCATTTAGCAAGTGATATAATTCATGAAGCTGTTCCTTTGCTTTATAACAAAAATACTATTTATGATTTAGCTAAAATGCAGCATATTCACCCTACCTTTGGAGAGATTTACAGTTACTTAGTTGAGGATTGTTGCGATTAAAGGATAATCTTTTAAATTTAATTTTGTATGACGGAGATATGAACACTGTTAAGATTTCTGCTAATGATGTTGAAAGAATAGCTAGCAATCTTCCTATGAAGGAGATTGTGAATTTTTTGGAAGATATACTTAGGGCAAGCCATGACGGGAAAATTAAAGTTACCGACAAAAAAGTTGTCCCCCCAGAGAGCAATGAGCCATATCATTTTCATCTTGAGCTAGAAACAGAGGATGAAAGAGAAGTTAAGGTCAGAAAAGTGATTGACGAAAGCAGGCCCGATGGTGTCAATGTTAAGAAAAATACTTTAATAACTCTGATAAATTCCGATAGGATATATGAAATTTTTGGTGACTTTATAACTGATACACGGACTGGAGCTTCCGGTGCCCTGGCTGCAAAGTATTTGACGGAAAATCCGAGTGTTATCGCAATTGTTGGAGCTGGTAAAGTTCCAAGACAGTTTGCTTTAATTGCTGATTATCTTTTTAACCCTAGGGAGATTAGGTTTGCTACGAGAAGTGAAAAATCTAGAATTGAATTTTACGAATTTCTTAAAAATAATACTGATGCAGAGATTCAAGCATATGATATATTTAACTTCGATCATAGGAAGAGGCTGTTGAAAGATGCAGACATATTGTTTGAAGCAGCTCCTTTGTATAAAGATGGAGAAGACGTAAAATTTAAATTAAAAGAGATAATGTTGATGAGATCTGGCGCTCATATTTCTTCTATGACCGGTGATGGAAACCAGCATAATTTCCATGAGGATGTTTTGTTAAAAAGTGTTATTGTCGTTGATGATGAAAACTCTGCAAGGAAAAATTCTGAATTAAGGCACCTTGCTGAGAATGAAGGTAATGTTATTGGAACATTATTCGATGCTGCAGCCGGCAAACTTGAGATATATAAACATCAGCTAACATTTTATGATTCAAGCGGAAATGCTCCTATGGATAGACTAGTGGAATTAGTTGTTAAAGAATATAATAAAGATTAAATCTTGACTGCGCATATTTTGCATTTTTCTAGAACTCTTTTTCTTGCTATCTCCAACGCTGCTGCTCGGGGATATGTTTTTTTCTTTTCTGCTTGCGTTAAAACCAAATCTGTATTCTTTCTAACTTTCTCCTCAACCATCCTGAACATTTTTTTTTCATTTCCGCCAGTGTATTCCACATAACTGCTTATAACTCCGCCAGCATTTGCAACGAAATCGGGAACAACGAGGATTCCTTTTCTATGCAAGAGCTCTTCAATTTGTTCGGTCATTGGAATATTGGAACCTTCAACAATCAGCTTTGCCCTTACAGAATTTATATCGCCTGATTTTATAATATCTGGAATTGCTGCGGTTATTAAAACATCTACTGGAGATTGGATAATATCCCTGCACGAATCTTTTTTTCCATTGTAATTTACAACAGAGCCTGTTTCTTCTTTTATTTTCATTAATTTCTCGTAATCAATTCCTTTTTCTACAAAGATGCAACCTTTAGAATCTGAAACAGCTTTCAATGTTGCACCTGCTTCAGTCAGAAATTTCACTGTAAAGGTTCCTACATTGCCGAAACCTTCAACTGCGAAAGAAACATTTTTTACATCTTTTTTCATGTGCTTTAAAGCTACAAGAGTAGAGTGCGCAACTCCGAATCCTGTGCTGCCTAATTCATGAGGGATGCCTCCCATTTTCTTCGGCTTGCCAGTACACGCTTTTTTATTCCCGTTGGCTTTTGCAAACCACTCCATTTCCTGCTCAGCAGTATTTATATCAGGAGCTGCAATATAATATTCCGGGCAGATTACTTTTAACGCTTTTGAAAAAGCTTCAATGATTTCTTTTTTCTTCTCAAGCGAAAATTGCCTAGGGTCAGCAATGATTCCTGATTTCCCACCACCGAAAGGCAAATCGGCCATAGCATTTTTCCATGTCATTGTTCTTGCTAACTTTGCAACTTCATTCATTGAAACTGTTGGCGTCATCCTAATCCCACCTTTAGCAGGACCTAATGCAAGATTATCGAGAATGACGTAACCCCTCATTCCCACTTTTGGATTATAAACTTCAATTATTTTTTCAGGCCCGTAGGCATCAAATTCTACCATTTAATTTTCCTTTTGTTATAGATTAACTTTTTCTTTATTAAGTTTTTTACCAACTCTCTGTTAAACCTTTTTTTATTTCTTAAATCTGGATTATATCTCAAGTTATTGATGCTTGAGAATAATTTAAGAAAGACTTGTTCCTGCTCAACTACAAGCCTGCCAACTATAGAACCAAGCACGTACAGCATTACACTAACACCGAAGATAGCATATATTGAAATAAATATCTTTGAAGAGTCTTTGGTCGGAACCAAATCCCCATAGCCAACAGTAGTAATTGTTATGGTTGAAAAATAGAAAGAGTCTACGTACGACCATGACTCGTTGTTATGCAGATAAACAGTGCCAATAGTTAAAAGAACCACGATTACCGATATTGGATAGATAAGTTTTAGCACCATAAATCGATAACCCTCTTTTAATATAAAAAACTATTGCTACTTTATCCCCAATATTTTTCTTAAACCCTTTTCATCAAAGCCTATGACTGCATCATCCCATTTACCATCTATAACAATTACAGGAACACCGTGCTGACCTGTTTTTTCCACCATTTCTTTTGCAGCATTTTTATTGTCTTGGACATTAATATCCTGGTATTTCACATTATGCTTTTTAAAGAATTCTTTTGTGTGGTTGCAGTGAACACATGTAGGCAGACTATAGACTTTCACTTCATGCTGTTTTTTTGATTTTTCTACCATGTTAATTTAAGTACTTGCACATTTATTATTAAATCTTTCTTTGCTTAAAAAGTATGTTTCTTTGGCGGGTTTTTTAGAAATTCATACAGTATTTTTATAGTTCCTTCTATATCGCGCATATCTGAAATTCCAATTGTTGAGTGAATGTTTCTAACTGCCACTCCTATCGCTGTTGAAGGCGTCCCACCTTTTGACAACATTATATTAGTTGCATCAGTTGTGCCGAATGAAGAAACATCTTTTTGTAAGTTAACTTTTAATTTCTTAGATATCTTCTCCAGCATATTATTTAGGTGCTTGTCTGCAATCATCTCTGCATCCTTTACAGTTATTACCGGACCATTGCCTAGCATCCTTGTAGAGCCAACTGCCCCATCTCTTGCTGAAACAACATCTATAGCTATCCCCCATTCAGGCTTTAGATTATAAATTGAAGTCTTTGCTCCGTATAACCCAATCTCTTCCTGCACTGTAAATATAAAATAGATATCTGCTCTTGCCATTTTTAGCCTTCTTGCCAGCTCTATAAGAATATAACAACCAGTTCTGTCATCAAGGGCTTTTCCCGATATTACATTCTTGTCACCGAGATATTCAAAATGATGAAGCGGAATTATATAACAGCCAACATCAATGCCTTTTTTCTTACAACCTTCTTTAGTAAGCCCTACGTCTACATAAAGCTCTGAAATCGGAGGGATATCTTTCCTATCTAGGGATCTGCCGTCATGAATTTCTTCGAATGTAATAACTCCATGGCAAATTACTTTATTCTTTTCATTCATGATTTGAACTTTCTGGCCAACTAGCGCGATAGTATCAACGCCACCGATAGCAGTGATCTTAAGATAGCCGTCGGCATCTACCTTGCTAACCATCAATCCGATTTCATCCATGTGAGCGGCTAGAACTATTACAGGCCCTTTTCCTTTTTTCCTGCAAATTAAATTTCCCAAGCTATCTGTTTCGATCTTGTTTACATACCTCTTCATCTCTTTTTTAATTAAGTTTCTTACTAGGTCCTCATCTCCACTTGGACTGACTGTGTTAATTAATTTCTGCAGAAGAGCTGTTGATATTTTATTCACCTCTTAATTTTAGATGATTTATTTCTTTAATAATCTTTTTCTTTTTATTTTTGCTAGTAGTTTTGCTTTTGTTCTGTAATATCCCAAGTCTTCTATAACCCCTTGCCTATAACCATGGTCTAATTTTCTTATTTCTTTCTGTATCTTTTTTATCTCATTCCCAGACAGCTCTTTAAAGTTGAAACATCTTTTTAATTTAAAGACAATCTCTGCTAATTTCAATCTTAGTTTTCCTTCTTTTATCTTTTTAATTGATTTTTTTTCGATTAATATTAATACAGCCAGGATAACTGCGATAATTAGCTTGAGGTATTTATTTGAAAAGATATTAGATTCTGCTATTTCTATTTCCTTTTCAAATGATGTTGTTTTATCTTTATACTTAACAAGCATAACAACTTTATAACTTCCTGCTGGCAATTCACTTGTTTTAAAAGGCAATTTGAGAGTATTTGAAACAATAAACCTGCCTTCATTTTTTATGACTACCTCACTATTCCTGATTAATAAATTTGTAATTGATACGGATTTTTCCTCGTCTGTGTTTGAAAATATATAAAAGTTAAGATCTGCTTTGCCAGACAAACTTTTTTCCTCCATGTAAATATTGAAAGAAATCATTTCATCAACTTGTGTTCCTACTTTTAGAATTTCAATTGTCTGAGACGCTGTTGCTGAGTAGTCCAGGTAATGCACTTTAATATTTAACTTGTATAATCCCTGTATCGATGATGGAATCCATAACCTAGAATTCAAAACCTTATCTTCATTTCTTGCTATAAAGATTGTTTCTTCTCCTGTTGAAAAGGCCTTTCCAGTCTTAAAATCTTCTAAAGAGTAACTTATGATTACATCATCGGAAATTTGGCTCATTTCTTTAATCAGATAAGAAAAATCAAGAAACTCTCCTGCGATCATTGGAGAGTCTGCGTGGATTAATTTAATATCAAAAAGTCTTAAGCAATCTCCATCACGACAGATCAAACCAGGGGAGCAATCATTATTGGATAAACATCCTGAAAAGCTTTTTCCGCCACTACCTCCGCCGCCACTTGTAGCCGTAGTTGTTGTCGATGTTTGCACTGCTTCTTCTCCCACTCCATAACTTCCTTTTCCATAATCCCCCTCTCCATAATTTGCTGCTTGCACTAATTGTAAAGAAATAAAAAATAACACAATTAAACAAAGAAAAATATTTCTTCTATAATTTTTTCTTTTATCAATATGCGGCATTTTCTAGAATTTCTATCCTGTTATTTAACTCTTCTATTTGTTTTTGCTGATCTTGGATAGCTTTTGTTAGTAACGCTGTCAGTCTCGAGTATTCTACATTTAAAGGCTCACCATTTTCATAAAGAACAAATAAACTAGAAACATTTGCCACTTCCTCTGCAATAAATCCGGCTTGTCTCGGAGCATTAGGCAGGTAACTTTCTTTATAATCAAACTCAACAGGATGTAATTCCATTACTTTACCTATCCCTAACTCTAATGATGAGATATTTTCTTTCACTTTTAAAGTAGACAAAGTGCAATCGGTAGCAGAGCTGGATTCTATAATTGTGTTATTTGATGTGATACAAACAGCCGTCCCTGAATTTTCTGCATTTAATCCTTCAAATATAACCTGTTTAGAAATATTCATGCTTCCACCAATGTTTAAAGTGTTTGACGGAGAAGTTGTACCTATACCCACGTTTCCATTTTGATCAATTTTAACCCTGTCAGAGCCTGCTGTAACAAAGCTTATTGCTCCATTTTCATTGTTGACAAAATAAAAACCACCATCAGTAGATCCAAAATTTGTCAGCTGTCCACCTATGTTTGAAACGAAACTGGAACTTTTAACTACGCTTCCGGCTGATGCTGTGGTAGAGATATTCCCATTTACTTCAAGCTTATCTCCCGGGGTTGATGTACCGATGCCGACATTACCTCCTGATTTCATCAACAATAAATCGCTTAAACCGCTTGCTACATTTTTAACTTCAACAGCGGAATACCAGCTAGATCCATTATAATAATAAAAACCAACACTTTCCCCTGCTGCTCCTCCCCCTTCTGATAATATTGAAAAGTTGCTTCCTGTAGGTATGATAAATACGCCTGCTGGAAGTTCTCCGGTTGCTGCCCCATTAGGTCTCACTGAAAGAACATAAGTGTCATTAATTGAGAGAGTTTCATCTGGACTATTTGTTCCGATTCCAACTTTGTCTGCACCTTTCAAAGTTAAAATGTCTATTGGAGTTCCATCGGTTTTTAGCCTGAAGAATATATCTCCGGCATCATTGTCCCATTTATTGTCAAAAAATGTATCTCCTCCATCGTTATCATAAAGTATTTGGAAACCTGCTCCATCTGCAGTATCTCTAAAATAGAGTCTGGGGTCTACTGTAGTGGAAGTCCCTGGATTAATTACAACTGATGGATCTGTTTCACTTCCGACATTTAGAGTTCCATTTGTATTTGTAGTTCCCACAAGTACTTTTCCCCCCATCAACGCTATGTTGGATGTTGATCCGGGATAAATAAAATCTGTTAAGAGAGAATCTGAAATGGATAAATTTCCTGCTACAAAGACATCATTGCTTACGGATAAATTATTAATTAGGATTGAAGGTAAGGTGTTAGCATAAAGATAATCTGAGATTAAAGAATCTACGATTGTTAAATTGGCCTGAGAGGTTATGTTATCTGTTACTGATAAATTTGCAAGAAGGAATTCGGAAGTTGCTAAAATATCATCTCCTGAGATTGTTGCATCTAAAATCTGAGTTGTATTGACAATACTTTGACGAAGGTTTCCTCCATCATCAATGCTTACATTGAGATAATTGTTTAAAATTGTCCCCCATCCATCATCATCGCTGTTTACCGTTGGAAGCCTTTCTGCATCGACATTTGTTAGATGAATTGTAAATAGCAGCATCATAAAGAGGATTCTTCTTAACATTGTACAAGATTTATTGTACATCAATCTTCCCTCTTTTTATAATAAAAATGCTTGAGATTATTTAAAGATTTGGGTTATTTTTCAGATAAAGGAGATATAATGATAAACTTTAGCCTTCTATTTCAGATATTTTTCAATCCTTTCCAGAGCTTTTTTTATCAGAAATAATTTTGTTGCATATGAAAATCTAATATAACCTTCTCCATATTCCCCGAATTCTGTCCCTGGAACGACTGCAACTTTTGCTTTTTTTAAAAGATCTTGAGAGAATTTATAGCTGGATTTCTTTGTTACATACTTTATATTTGAGAATGCATAAAATGCGCCTTTTGGCTCTTTTGTAATTAGATTTATTTCATTCAATCTTTTTACAAGATATTTTCTTCTTCTGTTGTATGCTCTGACCATCCTGTTTATATACCGATTTGGCAAGGATAAGGCCTTGATTGCCATTAGCTGAGATATGTGGGTAGGAGATATTGTCAGGAAATGCGAAGATTCTATTATTGATTCTGATAAATTCTTGGGGGATACTACATAGCCTACTCTAAAACCACACATAGCATAACTTTTTGAAAACGTGTAAAGAGAGATGACATATTCTTTCATTCCGTTTAGTGATGCTATGGATACATGCTTTTCACCATCGTAAATTAATCTTTCATAAGCTTCGTCTGAAAGTATGTAAAGATTTTTTTCTCTTGCAATGCCCGCAATTTCTTCAAGTAATTTTCTTGAATAGATCTGTCCTGTTGGATTGGAGGGGGAGTTGACTATAATCGCTTTTGTTTTTTTGTTTACTAGCTTTTTTATTTGATCTGGATCTGGCTGAAAATTATTTTCTTCAGAAAGCTTGTATGAAATTGGTTTTCCATCGCTTAGTTCAATTGCTGGGAGATAAGCTAAATATCCTGGATTTGGAATCAATACTTGGTCTTTTGGATCTGTTGTTGTTAACAATGATGCGAAAATAGCTTCTTGGCTTCCTGTTGTTACAATTACATTTTCAGGAATTGCATTTATCTTATTCTCTTTCTTTAATTTTTTACAGATTGCTTCTCTCAATTCCTTTAAGCCTTGAGTCGGAGTGTAATGGGTGGATTTATGGATTATACTTGCTCCGTATCTTAACAAAGGCCGAGGCGTTGTGAAGTCTGGCTCCCCAGCTGAGAGTGAAATGATGCTTTTAGATTCGTACATTATCCTCAATAGTTCAGGAAGTGTAAAATTAGGCAGATGTTTTTCGCGTTCAGAAATCCCTCTCATAATTCTTTTAAATTAATCTTGATTTATATATCTTTTTACGGTTTTTATAACATCCATATTAAACCGGGTTTGATATTTCGATAAAATTCTTTCCGAGATTTCTTGAATTCCGATACCATTCTTTAACATAACTTTAATTTCTTCTCTAATTTTTTGTTTTGTTTCTTTATCTGTTTTCTGGAAAGTTTTAGATTTTACAAAAGATTCCAGCAGTTTATATCTATAAGAGTTGACATATGGATTGAATATTGGGATTTCAAAAATGTCTTCTATTTTCTTAGTATTTCTAATCCAGACAATATTCACCATTTTCCCCATCTTAGGAATCTTCCTTAATTTAATCCCTTTTGAGGTTCCAATTAACTCTATCAATATTTCTCTAATTAGTCCTGAATTAGGGTATGAAAATATCCTTAGATATCTACCTGGAAGATGTATTTTTGATCCGTCGCTATCACAAACACCTTGTATAAATCCGATCTTAAGCCATTTGGGTGACTTCTTCATCCATTTTAGATTAACTTGATCATAAGTTGTAAGATCTTTTTCTTTTAATCCTAATATCTTTTCAAAAATGTAATCTGCCAAAAGAGAGTTTTTTGATCTCCAAAAGTACTCTAATCTATCCTTCTTTATTCGGTCTCTTCTACGAATCATTCTTATACCAAGAAGATTTGTTGTAAGTGAAAAGAAATCTCCGAATCTTTCATTACAGTCATGTTTTTTTGATAGTCCAAGACTTATTGTTCTAGACGATGTATGTAATTTGTCTTTACTACTATCTCCAATTAATACTCCAATAAAATAACCAAATAGATAGTCTTTATTCTTTTTTGAAAAATCATTAGGAAGATTAAATTTTTTCAGAAAGATACTAGTTTCTTTTGTTGGTTCTAACTTACTAATAACTCTCTTAATATTTTTGAAATTGGTTATTTTCTTAGGTACTTGTATGAATCTTCCTATTGGAACTCCTCCACTTCCAAGTTTTAGGTTTATCCATAAGAACCCTTTTTCAGGTTTTCCAATCTTTTTTAATGATTCGCCCCATTTTTTTGGGAGATTTCTGTTTCTATTGAAAAACCTTCTAGGTAGGTAAAAATATTTCATATCTCCATTAATATAGATATTTTTCATAATAAAACAAGAATATATTCATTTTTAAATGGTGTGAGGGTGTATGGCACATGTCATGTGAATTTTAGAAATGAGATATTTTAGTTGTTGTTGAAACTTATGATTATATCTAGAGATAAACTACTTAGATTTTTTAGCAAAACTTTGCATTATCTCTTTATGCCTTGCATTCCTCCACATAGGTACTCGTGAAGAGTCATTCCAGTTAATTTCATACTTGGAAGTTGTATTAATAGTATATTTACTAAGAATAAATCAAATGGGAAGAATATCCAAAATAATAGGGTACTAAAACTTGCGGTATAAAGAACTGCATGAATAACCTGTTGTTTTATTTTATATTTCTTCTTCCAATATGTTTTTGTTATCATCATTCCAAAAGTGCGGTTTTTATTAAAGAAAACAAAAATTAGTTTATATAATAGGAATAATGAAATGAAGATTAGTTTTTTAATTAAAGAATTATTTACAATTAAGAAAAAAGGAAGGAATGCTATTGAGACAACAGCAACATTAATAACTGAATTAATTAGCTTTTCTATAGAAGATACTTGTCGCATATACTTTACAGAATTATCTAATTTATATATGCTTCGCAAAATTTTCTATAACTTCTTTATTAAAAACTTCAGGATGAAACAACACCCCGTAATGGTTATTTATTTTAATTGCCTGTATTGATTTTGAAGACTCAGCTAATAGGTCAAATCCTCCCGGCAAAGTAACTGAAAATTGATGCAGTGAATAAACTTTTGTTATGTCTTTGATTAATTTATTTTCTTTTAAAATTTTAATTTCTGTTTGACCAATTTCTTTTGCCTTTTTTAATCTTGATCCATTTGCCAAAGCTAAGATCTGCATGCCTGCACATATTCCTAAAATTGGTTTTTTGTAATCTTTAATCCAAGAAAATTTTTCTAAATCTTTTAGATATTCATCATCTTTTAGAGATGTTCCTGCAATTATTATTTTTTCAGCTGAATCTAAGTCTTTTTGCTTTAAATCTTTATAATGAATTACTTTAGATTTTTTTAATAAATCCGTGATTGGTTTTATAAATTCTAAATCATGCAGCCTGTCTTTGCTAACATTAATTATTAGAATCATCTTTGAATAGCGGGCAGTAAACAATTTCTGTTTCTGCTTCACCTCCCTCGAATGCCGGATTAAATCCATATTTTTTGCTTAGTTCAATTAATTTTGGAAGAGACTCTTTATCTATAACCCTTCCAATCCAAGAATCATCTAATCCGTCTGTCGCTACTTTTATTATTTTAAACCTAAAATGATTTGCCACAAGCTCATTTAACAATTCAATTTGATTTTTCTGCCAGAGAGGATTGAAACAATAGAGATCTAATTCGTTGCAGATTTTTTGTATTCTTGACGCTTGGTATGTTGAAGCTACTGCCCCTGTAACAATCCCCTCAACCTGATATTTTTCTATTGCTGCTTTGATTGCTCTTTTTAAATCTGCTAATTCTTTTTCTTTCTCTCCAGCTGTTGAAAACTTTATCAATGGTAAATTCATTTTTTTAGCTATTTCATCAACTTTATCTATAGGCGTGTGGAACATATAACTGTCTTTATTTTTTGAATCCATGGTTATTAAGCAGACTATTTGATGATCGAATTTTTTGGCTAGATAAAGTGCATATGTAGAATCCTTCCCTCCTGAGAATAAGGATGCTAGTCTCATGAGGATTTTTTGAGATTGACTTGCTTATTTTTTAATCTCAATGGCAGAAGGTTTAAAAGAGAGGCTTGATTTAATCTCCTTGACATTTTATCAGGTCCTCTTTGCCCTCTGCTTTTTTTAATCTCTTTTCTTAGCTCCCCTGATAGCGGACTAAAAGTCATAAAAAACCCTTCTCTTTTATTCTCCCTTAAATTATGAACGTAAACTACTTCATCTCTTTCTTCTATGTATACTTCTAAATTTCTTATAGATGATCCTGGCTCACTGCTTCTTCTCAAATACCTTTCTATGTGGTAATATACTGCCTGCCTTGTCAGGCTCTTCATTTCTGCATACTGCTTGATTGAAAAAGTTTGATTTCCTTCTACTTCTATGGGGAGATATAATTTTGACATATAATTTAGTATAAAATTTGTTTTATAAATGTTACTTATTTAGAGTCATGAAAAGGTTTATATAAGATTTTCTAAAGGATACATTTATGCGGGAGTGCCGGAGTGGCCAAACGGGGTAGAAATTCCAAAATTGCCCGACCTCAAGAATTTGGCTAAGAAAGCTACTGGCTTAGTGCCTACGCAGGTTCGAATCCTGTCTCCCGCAGTTTGGATAAGCATATAAGCCTTAAGATATTTATTTTTATATGGAGAAAAGTATAGAAATATTCTGCTATTATAGTGAATGCGGAAGAGGGAATAATTTGGGTGATAGAAATTATGTTATTGACGAAAAAGAAAAATACTATTTCTGTGATTCGGGATGCAAAGCAATGTGGGCTGTTGAGAATTCTCCAGATATATTAATGTTAGGACTACGTGAAAAGGGGATAGAATATTTAGTTACTAGAAATAGGATAGTTGAGGTATGACCTTCGGAGTTTTTAAATTTAAATTGGGAAATTTTAAATAACCCATCATTATTAGTTTTTTATGGAAGAAAGATTTCTTGAAAAGCTGAAAAAAATAAAAAGGGGACCTGCAATTATCCTGCAGAAAGATGCGGGCGTTATTTTAGCTAATACTAGCATCGACAAAAATTCAGTTGTGTTAGATGCAGGATCTGGATGCGGGGTTTTAACTGCCAATCTTGCAAGATTTGTAAAAAAAGTTTACAGCTATGATAACAGAAAAGAGTTTTTGGAGATAGCTAAAGAAAATGCAAAAATGCTTGGGCTAAAAAATATTGTTTTTAGGAACAAAGATATCTTTGAAAACATTAAAGATAAAAACTTGGATTTAATAACCTTGGATTTGAAAGATTCTTGGAGGGCTTTGGAAAACTGCAAAAAAGCATTGAAAGAAAATGGCGAGCTTGCTGTTTATTTTCCGAATATTACTCAAGTGCATGAATTTGTGAATAAGCTAGGAGAAGATTTTAAACTCTTAAAAGTTATTGAGGATATTCAGAGAGAATGGATCGTTGATGAGAGAAGAGCAAGACCCGAAAACATCGGGATTTTGCATACGGGATTCTTAGTATTTGTTAAGAAAAATTAGTTGTTTTCTTTCTTAAAAAGCATTACGAAAAGTTTTTTAATCTGAGTTGAATTTTGTTGTGGCGATGGCAAAGAAAAAAGGCGTGATTGCTCAGAGCTTGCAGAACTCAATTAAGGATGCAGGCGCTGTTTCTGTGATGGACGGGGCTGGAACTAATTTCGTCAGTCCTTTTGCTATTGCCATGCAGGCGACTCCTCTGCAAATAGGATTACTGACCTCTATAGCTAATCTTCTTGCACCGTGGTTCCAGATATTTGCAAACAAGCTAATGAGAGTTAGAAGCAGAAAATTTATTGTAAGCAGAGCAGTTCTATTCCATGCTTTATTATGGATACCACTAGCTTTGATTCCATTTTTATTTAAAGACTTATCGTTGAGAACTTGGAGCGTTGTTTTTTTGTTTGCCTTAATTGCTATTGTCGGCGGCTTTGCAAGCCCTGCCTGGAATTCATGGATAGGGGACCTTGTCAAAAAAGAAGAGAGGGGAAGATATTTCAGCAGGAGAAATAAGATTGCCGGCGCTGTTGTGCTGATAAGCAGCTTATTTGCGGCGTGGTTTCTGAATTTGTTCAACGGAGAAAAAAATAATTTAAGTGGGGAAGAGGTTTTAATAGGATTTAGCATTTTATTTTTTATAGCTTTTTTAGCAAGACTAATCTCGAGATATTATCTCAACAGACAGTATGAACCTAAATTTAAATATGATCCTGAGAGTTATTTTTCTCTTGGCAGTTTCATGAAAAGATTGAGAAACAGCAACCTGGGAAGATTTGTTTTATACAGCGCTTTGCTCAGGGCTGCTGTAACTATCTCTGGCCCTTTTTTTGCTGTCTACATGCTGAGAGAATTGAATTTTAGCTATCCTGCTTATATTTCCATGACGGTTGCAAGCTCTTTGGGAAGCATTGCTATCCTTTCTATTTGGGGAAGATTAGTTGATAGATTTGGAACAGTTAAAGTAATTATCATAAGCGGAATTATGCTCAGTTTTATCCCTTTATTGTGGCTGGTCAGCAGAAACTGGTATTATCTACTGCTGGTGAATGCTTTTGGCGGCGCAGCTTGGGGAGGATTTGGGTTGAGCGGCGGGAATTTTATTTTCGACGTTGTTCCAAGGGAAAAAAGATCATTTGCGTTTGCATATTATAATATTTTCATCGGTGCAGGAATCTTCATTGGCGCTTCCATCGGCGGATTGATTGCAACACACAGCAGCTTAAAGATTTTGGGAAGTGTTTATCTATTTTTGTTTACTATTAGCGGACTGGCAAGATTGTTTTTTACCTTGATTTTTGTTTTTGGCTTAAGAGAAGAAAGGAAAGTTGAAGACAAGCCTATTGTGGAAATTGCCGGCACAGAATTGATGGGAGGCTTTGTCGACGATGTTTTTGTCTTTGTGAACAATGCCTTGCCTAGAAGAGAAGCTATTGAAGAAGCATTGAAAGTGAACAGCATAAAGTTGAAAGAGAAGAGAAAAATCCTGAGAAGAAGAATATTAAAGTTCAACAGAAAATTCAGCGATAAAAAAGAAAAAAGCTTCTTTACAAAAATTTAAAAACTGTTTTTCTTTGTGTAAATCTTAGTATAGTATTTTTAATGCATTTGCTTTAATTTAGAATAAATGCGTTTTGTAAAATATATTACTTTTTCTGCATATGACTTATCTAAAATTGTACCGTAGTAGAGCATTCCATTTCTGAAAAACCTCATCTGATCAGCGAATTGCACATCCTTCTCATCAAATTCTAAAACCCTCATATAAGATACTTCAGCTTCATGCGCCCCAAACCCAGAAGCATTATATCCAGCTAAAAGCATCTTTGCTCTTATTAACTCCATTAATATATCATAACAAGATTTTACAAAATCATTGGCATTAGCATCATTCAATTTTATCTTTTGTATTTTCTCCAATAGATTAGTATAACTGTTTTCAGATTCCTTAATCAAAAATTCTGCTCGAGATTTGTCTGCAGATTGCTTTTTAACAACATTATCTTTTATGAATTCATCAAATTTTCGTATTGCTCTCATAGCTCAATTCCTCCTGCAAGGACAATTCCATTGTACAAGTTTTCTTTCAAATTCTTATGGATATTTTTAAATGAAATGTAAAAATTTATATTTATTTTTCTCTCTAACAATTTTTCATAATTTGTTGTATCAATTATTTTATCTTTCCTGCCGATTACTGCAAAATCTATGTCTGAATTTATTGTATCTTCGCCTCTTGAATAGCTTCCGAATAAAATTATTGCAGCTCCTGCAAATTCTTTTTCAAGAAAATCTGCAAGCCCGGTTTCATATATCTGTTTTAAGTTGTCTACCATTTTTAGCTGCATTACTTTGTGATTATCCCTGTTCAATTCTATTGACCACCTTTTTGTTTCTTTGTCCTGATGTATTTTGATTAACTTTTCTTTTTCCAACGCTGGAAGCGCTTTCATTACTGCTGGCTGTGTAACCCACAAAAAATTTGATATCTGTCTTTGATTTAGCAGAATTCCTACCTTTACAAATAGGAGCCTTAAAATCTCCTGCTGTAGACTTGTTAACTTTAGTTTATAGATATTTACCATAGTTAATATATATTAACTTTAGTTTATATATCTTTTGGTTTTGTTTCTAAAATCGAAAATTTTAGCAATATTTAAAAGAAGCTTTTTCTTTAAAGTTTTCATAATGCCCGGGTAGCTCAGCCTGGAAGAACCCTTTTGGAAAAAGCGTTCACGGAAAATTAAGCTTCACCAAAGAAAGCGGTTCTGGGTAAATAGAGCACAGATCTTAGCAAAAGAGTGCGACACTCCTAATGCTGGGGCCGGGGGTTCGAATCCCCTCTCGGGCGATTATTCATTTTTCGAAGTTTTTCTTCTATGCTTGATATATTCCATGATTGCCGGAATGAACGAGATAATTACAATTATTGCAATTACAAGAGTAAGATTCTCTTTTATATACGCAATGTTGCCGAAGTAAAATCCTGAAAAAATAAATATTGCAACCCATGCTATTCCTCCAATTACGTTATAAATTAAAAAAGTAAGATAATCCATCTTTCCTATTCCTGCGATGAATGGTGCAAATGTCCTAATAATCGGAATAAAGCGTGCAAGCACAATTGTTTTCTTGCCGTGATGATGAAAAAATAATTTTGTTCTTTCGATATGCTCTTTCTTGATAAATTTTGAAAAAAATTTTTCTCCGAAGTGATAGCCAATCCAATAATTAATGGTGTCTCCTAAAATCGCTGCAATTGAAAGCAATAAAAATAACAGATAAACATTTAATGCGCCTGCTGCTGCTAGCGCCCCTGCAATAAAAAGCAAAGAATCTCCTGGAAGGAATGGAGTCAAAACAAATCCAGTTTCCATAAAAATGATGAGGAAAAGCAGAAGATAAACAAAGTCTCCATAGCTTTGGATAAGCACAGTGAGAGAAGTGTCTAAGTGAAGAATAAAGTTGATGATGGATTTAATCATTTTCCAATTATAAAAAAACACCATTAATAAATGTTCAGTTGCTAAAAAAAGAGAACAAATAGCTTTATATATAAGTTCTGCTACTATTTTGATTTAAGAAGCCGAGAGGTGTAAAAAGAGGATGACTACTCCTTCAAAAATTGTTCAGGGAATGGGTATTAATTTTGAAGAGCCTGTAATTAGGGAAAAAGAGCAAAAGCAGGATCTTAATAGGTTTAGTAAAATGGTTCCTTTTCTTATGCAAAAAGGCATTGACAAGCTTAACTTAACCATGTTCAGCCCAGAGCTTAGAAAAGATTTACTGCTTGCAATGGGTGATGAGTATAGGAAAAAAGGAGACTTGTATGATGCTGCAAGAGCGTACCTTTTAGCTGATCATAAAGAAAATTTAAACCTTATCGGAGAGGATTATGAAGTGTTGATGCAGTGGGATAATTGCGTTGAAGTCTATAAAATGGCTGGAAATAGGTCAAAATTATTGAAGATTGGCAGGAAATGCATCCAAGATGGAAATTTGAAACAGGCTGCCAAGGCTTTTATGGCTGCAGATGACTCTGATAATCTGCTTATTGTTGGAGAGAAATGCATGGACTGCTACAGGTTTGATCAGGCTTTTGAGGTTTTTTCATTCTTACATGACAAGCATAAATTAGTCACACTTGGGATGAGGTGCTTGGAGCACAATGAATACCATTATGCAATTAAATCATTTAATGCTGCTGAAGACAAGGAAAAATTAAACTTGACTGGTGATCAATTACTTAAAGAAGAAAAAATAGAGATGGCTTTAGAGGCATACAAGCTTGCGGACAATCAGCCAATGGTTGCTTTTATCAAGCAGAACTTTATTAATTTTTAATTTCTAAAGATTTTTATATTTGAAAGTTTTTTACATTATATGCCAGCAGATATTATTATCCTTTTATACATCCTTGGAATTTTTGCTGCGATTGCTTTTTGGGAGGCTTATATTGAGGGGAAAAATGGGTGGGCTGCAAATCAAGTTGGCTGGAGGATTAATTTCAAAGTTGGTTTTCTGAAAAGGCCATTGGATGCATATCACTTTTGGAGCTGGCTTGTGATGATTCCTGCTTTCTTGATGCTTCCGTTTTTGATGTTTGGATTTGACAGGCATTTATTCTGGCTAGTTATAATTGGCCTCTTGCTCGGAACTGTTTTAGAAGATTTTTTATGGTTTGTTGTGAATCCCAAATTTCCTTTAAGTGATTTTAACCCCAAGAAAGTTTGGTGGCATTACTGGATTGGATTTGGAAGATTTAAAGTACCTGAGATTTACGTTGTTTATCCTGTTGTTGCTTTGCTGATAGGAATTTTTCTATTATAGATGCTGCCTGCTCTGCTCCATTAGTTTCAATATTTAATTTATCAAAATTCTTTTCCAAATCTGGCATTATGGTTATGAACTCCTCAATTATCGACGATAACTGCTGCTTTATCAAGTTTTTTTTCCTTTCAACTAATGAAATCCTGCTCTTTTCTGCGAAATGCGCGTTTAATTCCTGCTCGATAAAATTAGGTATTGGAAATATCAATGAAGGCTTCTTTAAGGCGATGCATTCTGAAAGCGTTGAGTGGCCTGCTTGGGTTATTATCCCCTTTGAGGCTTTTAAATACTCCAAAAAATTTTCCTTGAACTGGAGGAAGGTTATATTTCCTTTTGATTCTCCTGAAATCCCGTATGTAAAAATTATAAATTCCTCTTTTATTTCCGGCAAGATCTCCTGAAGGTTATAGAGAAGCTCTGTTGAAAAATGAGACCCTCCAAACATTATAATTATCGGCGGCTTTTCTAGCTTCAATTTTTCCATGAGTTCATGCTTAGACGCCTTCGGCAGCTTCCTTAATACGGGATTTACAAAATTGTAGCCTCCTGTTAAATGTTCCTCAAAAGTTGGAATTATAATCGGTGTGTTTGATTTTCTTGCTTTGTTGTAAATTAACGAGATGTACTTGTACTGCGCCCAGTATCTTCTCTTCTTTGACTTAACATATTCCTTGTATTGCAATGGATCGAAGTTAAAAATTACAAAGTGCTGCTTTTTTTTATTCATGTAGAGCGGGAGAGGCTCAAAATCGCAGATTATAGCGTCGGGATTGAATACTTTAAACAGCCTTCTTAATTTAAAATAATTTTTAAGGCAGAGTATTGGAAGCTTTAGGTTCATAAAAATGGTCTTCATCGTCGAGAATCTTGAATCTTTTTCTGGAAATTTCGGACCATCGATTTTTAACGTGGTATATGTGTGCTCGAAATACTCTAATGCATTGCCATAAGAAGCTACAACGATCTCAGCTCCTTTCTTTTCCAATTCAGACAGGATTGCTGCCTGCCTGATCGCATGGCCATAACCTATTCCAGTTATAACTGAAACAACTTTCATTATCTTACCTTCTCAAATTTTTCTGCATACCTGCATTTGTTCTTTATGCCATAATATCTTGCTCTAAATATTACCGGGAGAAACTGCAGATAAATTGAAAACCATTGGCTTCTGTGCTGTTTTAGTATTTTCATTTTTTTCCAGAAATAATTTGAAATGTCAACATATATTATTGGCCTTTGCGCCAGCCTTGGCCTTGTCCAAATGCTAAAAGCATAAACCGGATATTTTTTCTTAAGTGAGTCTGCTACTGCCAATACTGCCTCGTTTACAGCCCTATGGTCTGGATGCGTTTCTGAATCGGAGACTGTAATAATTTTTTCCGGCTTGTGCATTTCTATTAATTCTTTTATCTTGCCTCTTATGTTTTTCTCCTCTATCTCTTCCTTAATGCTCATGTCCTTTAAATCAAAATAGATTAGTTTCTTTAGTCCTATTTTTTTTGCTACCTTTTCAGTTTCTTTTTCCCTTATATCTTTAATAACTTCTTCTTTAAAATGGGGATGCGACATCGCTCCCTTTGAGAAAACTACCTGAATGACTGACTTGCCCTCGTCGATTAGTTTCAGGGCAAAGCCCAGCCCCCCGATAGTGAGATCGTCGTCGTGCGGACAGAAAAATATCACATTTTTTGTCATTTTTATTTTTGGATTGTGTTGAATGCGTCGGCCGGGATTCGAATTTCCGAACCTATAAAGGCTTCCCGGATCATCGCCTTGGAAGGGCGAAATTTCAGCCCGTTTGTTTTATGACGCCTGGCCATTGAACTACCGACGCTCATTATGCTGGAAGAATTTTTAGTTTTTAAAATTATTGTTTCTTGCTGTTTAATTTACTGAATGCATATTCTACCTGCTGCCTGCTCCACCCTCTTTCCAGCAAAGAATCAGCAATCTTCTCCTCATCGTATCCTTTATCCAGTGCTGATTTTATGTATGACCTGACTTTTGCCAACTCTACTCCTGACTTGAACGGAGATTTCTTGAATCTTGAAGAAAGTAAATTTATCACTTCGTATAATTTTAGCTTCTGATAGAGCTTAAATTTATAAAATGCAAATCCGAGCCCTAAAATTAAAATTACTGTGACTATAAATGGAATCCATGGAAATCCAGATACAACTACTTTTTCTTCTCTGCAATCCTCTGGGCAGGAGATAATGTCCTCTGCTGGATTGCAAACTCCATCGCCGCAGTTGAAGGGGATTAAGCTTGGAGAAAGCTCTTTTGGAATTACAACCAATACAGCATCTTTAACACTATTAATATTGTTGGAATGCAGCTTGTAGGAAAATGAAAATGAGTCTTTTAAAACTGGTATTGTGAACTTTGCACTTTGATAATCCTGCAGCCTTGTTATTTCTGGAAATGAATCTGTGAACTCAATTTTGTCTTGCGAAGATGCCAGCGAAGTTGGAATTAACTCAATTATGATTGCTTCCCTTATTTCCAGCGGAGTTGTTATAGTTTTCTTTACTAAAATAAAGCTTTCCTGCTTATTTGGATATGATAATGAAACTGCTGTTGCCGCCACTTCTTTCTGAAGCCTTGAATTTAATTCCTGCAATGTAGCCTTGTAGCTTTCTGTCTCAAGACCATATAACTTGTTAGTTTCTTCAACTGAAAGATAGGGTGTTATCGTTATTTTATTTACAGCTGTTATTGACGTCGGTATTGAATTTATGAGGTCATTAACTTCCTCTTCTGTCAATGTTGTTGACGATGACAGCGTTGAAATAGAACTATCTATTTTTTTACCTAAAGCAAGGCTTTCAAAAATCTCTTTTGTTGCCGGCATGGATAATTTATCTTTAATTGACTGCAGCCTTGAGATTGCTTCCTGAACTAACTCTGTTTTTGCCTTCTCTGAAAATATTTCTACCTGCAGCGTTTTTTCATCTGATATTCCATTTTCGTCTGTGACTATTAATTTAACTAAATAAACTTTTGGAAGTAGATATGAATGCGTTGTTGTCTTTGCATTAGCTGTAGTGTTGTCGCCAAAATCCCAGCTGTATGCCAGTTTGGAATCTGATTTTGAGCTTGATGCGTCGAATGTTATTGGCGTCAGCGTTGGTGCAAATTGCTGTGATATGTTAAAACCTGCTGCTGGCGCTGAGACTACTTGTATGTTTGCAGTTGCTGCTTCAGCCCCATACTCGACTTTTAATGTATAATTTCCAAGGTTTTTAGGAGCAAAAAGATCAAATTTTGAAACGGGAATTACTGCTTTTGATGATAGTTTATAATATGGCTTTTCTCCTTGTGAGTTCACTCCCAGCAAAAACTTATTTCTATTATAGGATTGCCCATCTTCAAGAGTTTCTGTGTAAGACAAATCATGGATCTTTACATTGTTTCCATTTTTAGCTGTCACATTAATTGGGATTATACAGAAATCATCTTGATATGTACATGCCTGCAGGAAATTTGCGATTGCGTCTTTGAAATATTTTTCTTGAATTGTGTTTGATTCGAAATATTCCAGAGATTCTTGCAGCGTTGTTATGAAATTTGAAGATTTTGCCTTTATTGCATAATCTGTGTTTTGTATTTTGCTGCATGACGAAGCTGTGCATCTATATCCTTGTGAGTTAGATACAGAGTCATTTACAGCTAAAACAATTCCTGCTGAAGGCGCTGTCAGGCATATTTTATAATCTCCTTCATTAATTGGAGCAGAAGTTGAAATCGTACATTCTATTTCGGTAAATGTTTGCTGCAAAGAACTGCATGATTGCAGATTTGTTTCTATTCCTTGTATATATATTCCTAAACTTGGTGGGGCGGTTATTGATTTTTTTATTGCTGAGCTAATTCTGAATGTGTCTGATTTGTTCAAAAATATTTGCTGGCAGGTTCCTGTAGAATCCAAATTCAATTCTGTTGCATCGGCTGCATTAATTTCTGCTCCTTTATATTGATTCACATTCCAATCGATAACTGCCGGTGATTTTCCCTGGAATTCCCAGTCTATTATCCCATCATTGCCTACATCCACTCTTGGAGTGTCTGGATAATTTGCATCCGAATTTGATATATTGAATTTTGCATCAATGCCAATTGTCGAACCTTTTTTTATCCTGATTCCCGTTAGAAAGTTTGACGAGTTTATTTCTGTTGCTGTTGCTCCTGTGTAAACAAAATACTCTGAAGACTTTTCCTCGCATCCAGATGTGCAATTTATTACTTGCTGTATCTGCTTTTCTTTTGAAACTGAATTTATTGAAACCTTTATTGTAGAATCTTTGCTGTAAGCCCCTTCCTGCAAGATAAGATTTCCCGATAATTGCTTTTCCTTTCCTGCTTTTGACTCGTTGAAATCAAATGAAACAGCCATAGCCGTGCTTGCAAAAGCTATTAAGACAATCAAAAAGACTAGTTTCTTTAGCATTAATATCCCTCTTTATTGCTGTAGAAAATATATTTCTTTTTATATAAATATTTACTTTTTGAATTCTTTTCCTTTTGCTGACGGGATGATTTGGATTTTTGCATTGCTGAATTTCGCATTCAGTTCTTCCCCCCTTAAAATCACGTGAAGGAAAACTGCCAGTGCTGAAACTTCTGAAATCGGCTGTTGAGTAACTGAAACATTGTAATCTGATTCTTTAAAAATTTCAGGAGGTACTTTTTCTCCTCCAACAATGACTAGAATATCTTTCTGGACTTTTATTTTTTTTAAAATGGAATTTAATGTTAAGCCATAAACAGATAAATGGATTATTAAAAATTCTTCATCCTTTTTTTCATTAATCAGCTTTACTGGATCTTCAATGTGCTCTATTTTGAAATTCCCTCCAAACTGGCTTGTTACTTTATTTATTGTTGCCTCTAAAGAAGAATCTTTATCTCCAGAATAATATATTTTTGAAGCCAAGAATGCCCTTGCTGTTAGTGCTAGATGCGTTGATAATCTTGGATCTCTTCTAATCCTATGAGATAAGCGAAGAATTTCTATTTGCATTTTAATTTAATAAAGGATAGTTATTTAAATATATTTAGCAGATTTTTTTATAATGAATTGGGAAGAATTTTTAGAGAAGCACTATAAGAAACTTTTTGTAGTTCCTGCAATCATGCTGATATTTAGTCTGATTGTTGTCGGAATTTTTTTAAACAAAACTGGAGAATTGTTCTACAGAGATGTTAGCTTGAAGGGCGGGATCAGCGCAACGGTTTATGAGAAAGGCATTGATGCTGAGAAGCTTGAAAAATTTCTTGAAGATGAGCTGGGGACAGATGTGTTTGTCAGGAAGCTTGGAGACATTGCGACAGACAGCGACATCGGCGTTGTCGTCGAGATTGGCGATGAAGCCACTGGTGAATTGAAAAAACTTATAGAGGAAAATATTGGAAGAGGATTGAATGAAAAAAATTTCAGCATTGAGCAGGTTAGCAGCAGCCTCGGAGAGAGCTTCTATAACGGCCTGCTTAAGGCAGTGGTGATTTCTTTTGCATTAATGGGGCTTGTTATTTTTGTCGCCTTCAGAAGCTTTGTCCCAAGCGCTGCGGTGCTATTAAGCGCTTTTCTTGATATAGTATTTCCGCTTTCCATTATGGAGCTGGCGGGAGTAAAGATAAATGCTGCCGGCATTGCTGCTTTCCTGCTTGTCATAGGATATAGTGTAGACACAGATATACTACTAACAGTTAAAGCATTAAAAAGAAAAGAAGGCAATATTTATCAGAGGATCATTGATTCTGCAAAGACTGGCTTAACTATGACTTTAGCTACTGTCTGCGCTTTAGGTATTGCTTACTTTATCACAACCAGCTTTGTGCTGAAGCAGATGTTTATGATTATTGTGATTGCCTTGCTTGTAGACATTGTTTCAACTTATTTCATGAACTCTGGAATATTAATCTGGTATTGCAAGAAACGAGGAGAAAATGAAAAGTTTTGGGGTTAGGATTAACTTGCTTATATTTATGCTGATCTTGTCTTTCATAGCAATAGCTCCCAGACTTAGTGTTGACGGCGTTGAGATAAAAAGCTTGGACGTTGTAAGCAAAAGCCAGGGGCTTGGCATCGGAGAGGTTGTAAAGAGCATTGGTGATGCAAATGTGGATAGCCCTGAGAAATTTGCTGAACTTCTGAAGGATGCCAGTTCTGTCAAGCCTGTGAAGATAAATATTGTTACTGATAAGAATAATGCAAGCTATTTTGCACAAGATGATTTATTGTTCGAGCTTGATAATTTGACTATCAAGAATTCTAAAATTGGAAACATTAGAGACGGAGAGATGCTGAAAGAGATAAATAATGTTAAGATTGAAAGCATTGATGATTGGGAGAGGATTAGATACGAGCTACTGCCAAGCAAAATTGTGAGGATTAAAACCGACAAGAAAGAGTATGTTTTTCAAGTGAACAAGGAAATTGAAATAAATGTAAAAGAAGTAAGCAGAAGCAATATCAGGAAAGGCTTGGACCTTGAAGGTGGAACTAGAGTTTTATTAAAGCCTGTTGGGGAGACCAAAGCAAGCGATCAAGACATTAGAAATTTAATCGATGTCATTTCTGACAGGCTTGACATTTATGGATTAGCAGACAAGAGGATAAGGGCTGCTGATGTCGGCGAGGATAAATTAATTCTGATTGAAATTGCAGGCATATCCAAGGAACAGGTTGAAGACTTTATTGCGACACAAGGAAAGTTTGAAGCCAAAATCGGGAATGAAACTGTTTTTACCGGAGGCAATGATGTTCCATTTGTGTGCAAAGATGATGGAACCTGCTCTGGAGTCAGGAGCTGCAGTTCAGTGAGTGAAGGACAATATGGATGCAGGTTTGAGTTCAGCATTAAGCTAAGCATTGAAGCTGCCAAAAGGCATGCTGAAATAACAAAAAAATTGGACGTTGTAAGCGGAAGCGGAGTTAGCGGCGAGGGGTATTTGAGCAAACCACTTGAATTATATCTTGATAATGAGCTGATTGACAGCCTGCAAATCTCCTCCAGCTTGAAGGGCAGCGAGACGACTGATATTCTTATTTCTGGAAGCGGGTTTGGCGAGAATCAGGATGCTGCACTGAATGATGCTTTGTTAAATATGGAAAAGCTGCAGACGGTTTTAATTACGGGAAGCCTTCCATTCCAATTAGAGATTGTAAAAATTGACAGCATCAGCCCAATATTCGGAGAGGAGTTTTTGAAGAACGCGGTCCTTTCCGGCGCTGTTGCAGTGGTTGCTGTTTTAATTGTAGTGTTTATCCGCTATAGAAATTTCAAAATTATCTTTCCTATGATGATCACTCTATTAAGCGAGATATTTATCATACTTGGATTTGCCGGGCTATTCAAATGGAACTTGGATTTAGCTGCGATCGCGGGAATAATTGCTTCTGTCGGCACTGGAGTAGATGACCAGATAGTGATTGCAGATGAAATATTAAGAGGGAAAGAGCAGTATTTCAACTGGAAAGAAAAATTAAAACGGGCTTTCTTTATAATCCTCGTTGCTTATGCTGCTACATTTGCTGCAATGCTTCCTTTGATATGGGCTGTTGCCGGCTTATTGAGGGGATTTGCAATTGCAACCCTTGTTGGAGTTACAATTGGAGTATTTGTTACTCGCCCTGCATTTGGTGCAATGCTTGAAAAACTCATGAACAAATAAATTTATAAATGATAAGAGATATATATTGAAAGAGGTGATTATTTAATGGTTGATGCTAATACAATTATGCTTTATGTTATTGTTGGAGCAGTTTTCGGCATTGTTTACGGCTTGAGAAGGATCTATGTTATTGAGAGAAAAATAGATGCTATCGATAAAAGAATTGCACAAGTATTGGTCAAGAAGAGGAAGAGATAAATTCCTTTCTTGCTTTTTCTAAGGTTTCTGGTGTGCCTATATCGAAATATTTCCCTCCAATCTTAACTCCATAAATCGTATCTTTTTTATAAAGCCACTGTAAAAAATACCCGGGGGCATCTGGATTATTACCTTCGTTCAAATACAATTTAATTTTATTAATTGATTTTTTCTTTAGGAGATAAACTACATGCGCAATGAGTTTTGATTTTGGATTCTCTGGCTTTTCTATCAATGAAATAATTTTAGAGTCTCTGTCCAAATCTACTACCCCATGTTTTTTTGCTTGCTCTAATGTAGGCAATTCGACTATTACTATAACATTTTCATTTTTTTCTTTGAAATAATCGTAAACCGGATTTAGGCTTGAACTGAACAAATTATCTCCGGCGATAATAAGAACATCTGAATTAATATTTTCTGAACTCAAAACAAGATTTATATCTCCTATAGCTCCAAGCTTATCTTCTTCATGCAGTGTACCATCATTAATTATCTTTATATCTAATTTTGTTTTCAAATTATCTTTCCATCTGACAAAATGATTACAGTAGCGATTATTTGTCACGACATAAACTTTGTTTATTTCTTTAATAGGCTCTAATTTCTCGACGATGTTTGTTATCACTGGCTTTCCTCCCACCTCCAGCAACGGCTTTGGGAAATTTTTTGTTAATGGATATAATCTAGTACTGTATCCTGCTGCCAGTAAAATTACATCTATATCCTTTTTCATCTTATTTTCAACCCTCCGTTTAAAATTAGCTGAATTATTTTTATATTATTCTCTTCGAATACTGGCTTTAATTTATTTTCCAGATCCAGAACTATGGCTGCCCCTCCAGACCCTGTTTGATTTGCAAACCCTTTATTTTTCAATATTAAATCCTTTACGAGCTTATCCTCTTTTGTCAACCCGAGAGTTGATTCCCTGATTTCCCAGTTGTTATTCATCAGCAACCCTAACCTTTTCCAATCCATTTTTTGGAGTGCTGCATGCGCATCTAGTGTTATCTCCCTTGTTTTTTTCATGAGAGAGATAAATTCTTCACTGCCCTTTTTCTTTCCATTATTATGGATGTCTTTTGAAGTGTTATTTTTTCCATAATAGACTATGTACATTCCCTGAGGGATTGATGTTAGCTTTTGGCAGGTAAAATTTTTACAGTCAATCAATGAGGAGCCAAAAACTGCAACGGCCCTGTCCTGCCATCCTGCATTTATTTTTAATTCTCTTTCTATCTGCAGTGCATGCTTTGAGATATCTGTCAGGGAAAGATTCAAATTGAATCTCTTATTCAAACATGCTATTAATGAAACTAGAATTGCTGCTGACCCTCCAAGACCGCACTTGAATGGAATATCCGACGAATAATCTATTTTTAAAGGCGCAGCTATATTGAAATGCTTTAGTGCCTGATGTATAAGCTTATGAGTTGAGTCTAGATTAGTTTCAGAATTAATTATGAGCTTATTTGAATCATCTAATTTCACTATGGCTTTGTTTTTTATTGAATAAGCAAGGACTAGCGCATCTTCCAAGTAAACATCTCCTGGATTTCCTGTAACTGCTGCCCTTCCTGTCGCCTCTGCCTCTATCATCGAAAATTTTTCTTAAAGATATGTTTAAATAACTTTTCTTTAATTTTTATTTTATGCAACAAGTTTATTTACATGCTTTATTTGCTTTTGCATTAGCAGCAATATTGTATCCTTTTATCGGCAATTACAGCATTGTTGTTTTCCTGAGCGGATTTGTCTTTGACATTGACCACTACATCTATTACGCTGCCAAAAAAAGAGATTATAATCTTATGAACGGGTATTTTTATCACGTCCCCGGAAGCAAGGTTCATGAGGAGCACAGCGATTCACTTCATATCTTTCATACTTGGGAGATGTGGCTGCTGCTTTTTATTCTTGGTCTTTTGATACACGAGATATTTCTATTCACATTAATAGGAATTATATTTCACATGATTTTTGACTGGGGATATTTGCTTTTCAACAGCGATGCACTAGGCGAGAGAGCTTGGTCATTAATCGGATGGATTTCAAGAAACTAAATTTTATAAAGCGGGATTTCTTGTTTTCTTATGCCGAGATCGCATAATCTGGTATTGCGCAGGTCTTGAATGAAACTTTTAGAAAAAGCTTCACCAAAAATAAGATAACCTGTTCCCGAGAGGGTATCTGGGTTCAAATCCCAGTCTCGGCGCGCCATCAAAAAGATTTATATAGAGGTGGATAATAATTATATTTGATGAAAAAGAGTGTGGCAAGAGCTGAAAGGAAAGACAAAGGGGTAATTTTCGTGTTTTCTATCATTGCATTATTCATTGTAGCTTTGGTTGGATTTAATCTTGAAAACGTTACTGCCGGAGCAATAAGGAGTACCAAGACAACTGTAGATGTATCTCCAAAGTTTTTAAATGCGGGAGAGTATGTTACTGTAACTGTAAATCCTGGAAAGTATTGCGTTAACAGCGTAGTCGGATTCTATGATGATTCTGGATTGAGAAGGGCAACTGCAAGGACTGAAATTGGGAGCCCTAAAAAAGTCTGCCAACAGTTCAGCGTCAAATATAAAACAAGCTCTGACTGGAAACCTGATGAAGAAGAGTCTGGAGTGTTTTTAGTAAAAGTATTTGATTACGGAAAGGAAGATTATATTACAACTGCTTTCACAATAAATGAGTGAGGAAATGGAAAAAAATAAATTAATCATCGGTGTTATTGCAGTTATATTGATTGCAGTGATAGGGTTTAATTTCGGTAATTTAACTGGGAAGGTTACTAAGAATCTATCTCCGGATGCAACCGTATACCCAAATGTTGTTAAGGCTGGCGAAAAGATAAATGTAAAAGTGAAGCCAAATAATGGGTGTGTTGATCCTGAAATAGGATTTTATTTTTCTGGAAAATTGAGTGACGGCAGCATTACAAGCAGCGGCGGAAGGAAAGGTGTTGTGTCGCATAAAGGCGGATATAAGGTATGCAAAAATGATGGATTAATATTAGACAGGGATGGAACATTTACTGTGAGCTATAAGACCGAGCCTGGCTGGGATGGAGAGCATTTTGCCAAGGTTTATTATTGGAAGAATAGAAATACAAAAGATTCTGTAAATGCATACTTCAATGTTTTGCCGAAAGAATGATGAAAATAAGCAATATTTTAATAGCTGCAGTTTTTTTAGTATTGATATCTTTATTTTCTTTAAATTTTGAAGAGCTAACCGGATATGTCCCTAAGCAAAGAATTCCTGATGTCAGTGTAATTCAGCAGGTTGTTGATGCTGGCGAATACATTGATATTAGAGTTAAAATAAACGGATTCTGCATCGACCCTAAATTTGAAATTTTAACTAATGTAGATCTGCATAAAGACTATAAGACATATTTACCGACGGAAGATGATTGCGCCAAGCAGAATTTTAGGACGTGCAAGAGCCATAAGTACTGCCCTGGAGATATTAAAGACGATATCTTGGAATTGAGCTATAAAACACAGCCTGACTTTTATGGAGACTATAAAGTTAGAGTGAAATACATAGAGAAACCTGGACAGGATGAGTTCTACATGCCTTATATTGAAGCTGGATTCAAAGTTGTGTGAAAAGATTTATTAATCCCCTATGAAATCCTTTTTCCTTTAGTTCTTTTTCAGCTTTATTCAAACACCATTTAACTTTATTGGAGGCTTGTGACATTTTCGATTATTTTTACTAATTTTTCATATCCTTGTAAAACATAACAATTTTTAATAATATTCAGAACAACCTCATCTTTTTTCTTTAAGTTTTTAATTAAATCGTCTGGAGTCTGCTTCACTATATGCATGATTTTAGCAGATATTCCTCTTCTTTGGTTAATCTCTTTTTCTATCATACTATATCTCTCCTTTTTAAAAACAATTAATAAATCAATGTCGTTAGCGGTTTTAGGATTTCTTATAATAGATCCAAATATTATTGCAATCTCAATACATTCAAGCAATTCTTTGAATTCTGACAACCATCTTGATGCCTTCTCTCTTGCCTCTTCCATGAGAAGTATAGACATTAACTTGATTGTATATTCATCACTAAAATTTATTTTATAAAAAACAGCTTTCCCAAACTCTCTGCTGGTAAGGATATTCTGCGATTTAAGATTCTTGAGCATCTTTAAAGCCCCCCTCGGAGTTATCCCTATTTTTTTTGAAAGAGAATTGGCGTTATAATTATTAGTAAAATCTTTAAACAAAGTTAATAGTATTTCACTTTCCTTCTTTGTTAACCTTTTCATATATCGGAACTATTTGTTCATATATCGGAACTATTTGTTCATATATAAATCTTTGCATAATTTTTGAATCTAAGTACTTGAATTTAGTATTGTTTATTTGATGAGACTTAAGATACTGCAAAAGAAAAAATAAGTAGAGAATTTATTGTTAAAGAAACTAAATACTATGTCCATGTTTCGGCATTAGTTAATAGAAAATTAGGCGTGTTAGAATCAGTTATAGAATACCTGAAAGAAAATTATGACTTGAATTATTCTGAGATTGGAAGACTGCTGGGAAGAGACCCGAGGACGATTTTGACTGCTTATAATCGAACTAGAAAAAAAGAATAATTTTCTTTGATTTTATTTTAGTAACCATTTCCATAAGGGAATATATTTTATTTTTTTATTTTTGATTTTTTCTTCTCCTTCTTTGTCTTCTGTTATAACAAGAAGATTAGAGCATTTTAATTCTTTTGAGGCTTTTAGCAATGCTCTTAATTCTCTTTTTTTTGTATCGATATCAGAGATATCATAACATACCTGAATTAATTGTCCGACTTTTAGTTTTTCTTTTACGACAAAGTCCACTTCTTCATGTTGGATATTTTTCCAGTAATAAAACTCAAGATTTGGATTGAAAGATTTTTTCCTTAGAAATTCTAAAGCAACTAAATTTTCATAGAGTCTTCCATAATCCTGCGAATGCTTTATCGATACATTATTTATAATTCCAGTGTCTATAGCATAGATTTTTTTCTCGCTTTTTTCAATTTCTACTGGTTTAAAGGAAAACCTGTTTAGTAAAAAAATCATATAAGCTTCTTCTAGATAAGAAATATAATTTTTTATAGTATGTTCACTTTTAATATTGAATTGCTTCTTTATTTTGTTATAACTAATCTTTCTTCCCGGGTTGCTTAGTAAAACTATAGCAATTTCTCTAAATGTTTTCTTATATGCTATGTCATATCTACTAATTATATCTCTCTCCACTATCCTTCCGTATAGTTCTCTTAAATATCTCTTTGGATCTTCTTTTTCTACAACAACTTCAGGAAAGCCCCCGTTATTAAGATAGTTTTCAAGTTCCCTCTTTATAGCACCTTTGCCAATCGTGGTTTCGGTATCTTCTTTGAAATCCATCGCTTTTAAATATTCTTTAAAACTAAACGGAAATAATTCTATTGTTATGTGCCTGCCTGTTAAATGTGTAGCTAATTCTTTACTTAGTAACCTTGAATTACTACCAGTGATATAAATATTAAATCCTTGCCTTTTTAGCCTGTTGGAGAAGAGCTCCCACTTATCCAAATTTTGAATTTCATCAAAGAGAATATTTTTGACATTTTTCCCGTAAATTTCCTGGAAGGAGGATAATATCTCATCAGTATCAAATTTGGTTAGCCTTTCATCATCAAAGTTCATATAAGCAAATTTTTCATTTTGTAGAAAGGCGTAAGATAATACTGATTTCCCACATCTTCTTGCTCCGATGATTACTTTTATTAATTTAGAGGCTACTACATCTTTAAATGATTCATGAGCTTCCCTTTCAACAATCTTCTTTTTTTTTAACCAATCATCTAATTCTCTTTTCTGATCTCTTAATAAAAGCGTTAATTCCATAGATTTATGGCGTATTTTAACTATATAAATCTTTGTTTTTATAATACGTAAAAATTATAAATTTTACGCATTTATGGTTTTTATGATAATTAACTGTAATGGGTTAATTTTAGACGACTACAAAAACCTCCCAACCTTTTCTGTTCCTGTTTCTGCATTGACCGATAGAAAACTTGGTGTTCTTGAGAGTGTTGTGAAATTCTTGAAGGAAAATTACGAGCTGAATTATTCTGAGATTGGAAGATTATTGGGAAGAGATCCAAGAACTGTTTGGACTGCTTATTCGAGAGGGAAGAAGAATTAGATATTATAGTAGAATAGATTCATACTTGTAATAGCCACTTCCATAAGGGAATAAATTTTATCTTTTTATTTTTGATTTTTTCTTCCCCTTCTTTGTCTTCGGTTATAACTAAAAGATTATTACATTTTAGTTCCTTTGAAGCTTTTAATAGGGATTTCAATTCCCGTTCTTTTGTGCTAAGCTCTTCCAAGGAACAGCATACCTGAATTAGTTCCTTTACCTTTTTATTTTCAATAACAACGAAATCAGTTTCTTTTGCATTAGAGGATTTGTGATAGTAAACCTCTTTATTCTTTCTCAACAATTCAATAAAAACCAGATTTTCCATAAGTTTGTCCATGTCTTTGATCCCATTAATTGTCAATAAACCATTATCTATAATATACATCTTTGGCAGAGATTGCTCTTTTTCCCTGTAAGAATATGAGAATTTCCTTAATGGGAAAGCGAAGAAAACATCATTTAAAGCATCAACATAATTATAAAGGGCATCTTTACTTGCTTTAATTCCTTGAGACTTTACAAAATTGTAAAATTTATGGACAGAAAATTCTCTTGCAATGGAATTTATTAAAGTATTTATGAGTATCCTCAAAAGCTTTATATTTCGAATCTTATATCTTTCAATTACATCTCTAACAATTGTTGTTTCAACTATATCACGATGAATTTTTTCTCTCTCTTTTTCATATAAAGCCACTTCAGGATATCCCCCTTTTTCAAGATAGTTTCTGAAATGGCTAAGAAGATTCCTCTTCCCTGATTTGGAAAGATATTTTTCGATTTTGAAACTCTTAAAGTGCAGATACTCTAAGAAAGAAAGGGGAAAAATTGTATAGGTTAGAGTTCTTCCTCTCATAGAGGTGGCAATTTCTCGGCTTAGGAGTTTTGAGGAAGAGCCTGAAAGAAATAGCTGTAATCTTTCATTGTCAATCAGGGTTCTTACTGAATTTTCCCATCCATCAACCACTTGTATTTCATCAAAAAAAACCCAGCATTTCTTTTTTTCATTGTCAGGATATATCTCGAAAAAGGTATCAATTAAAACCAAGATGTCCTTCCCAGTGATCCCTTCAAGCTCTGCTCTTTCGAAGTTAATATACAATAATCTCGTTTTTTCAATTCCGTTGTTAATAAGTTCTGTTATGACTTGGAATAACCTAAAAGTTTTCCCGGACCTTCTAGGGCCAATGAGAGATATTGACCTCCTTAAGGGGATATAATCGGGGATATTTAAACTTCTTTTAATTAGATGGGGCAAATCCTTTTCATGAAAATCCTTTATAATTTCTCCGAGATTGGATTTAGTTATCATGGTATTTCATAGAAGGAAATTATTTATAAATGTTTCCTTTTATAAAATCTGTAATTTATTGTAATGTCTTCCTTAATTTTTAAGTGGATTAATTCCTTCTTCAGAATCATTTCAACAACTATTTCCATAGGGAATATAGATTATCAAGGTTTTAAAAAGACGAAGTGTTGACCGTAAGCGTTGATTTATTAATTGGTGGAATGGGACTAAGGCAGACAGATTCATCTTTAAGTTTTGATATTATGAATAAGAATTCCACCCAGAAAGTTATAAATGGTCTGGAGAAAGAAATTAAAATTAAGATTCCTTCAAAAGAATTGTTAATTGCCATGAAATTTCATTCTGGAAGATGATCCGATATTAGAGATATTATAGCCTTGATGCCATGCAATGAGGAAAAACTAAAAGTGCACATAGCAAAAGGAAATATAAAATTGCTAAAAGAAAATGTAGACAGGCAGAAAAAGTTCTTGGAAAAACCACAATTTGATGACAGCTTTAAGGTAATTTTTGGAATCAAAAGTTATAATGAGAAGAAGGTAAAGGAGGCAAAAAAAATTAATAAATACAGAGTATATTAAAGTTATAAATATGCAGCAGAAGACTAAATCCTCAAATTTTTATCAGGATTCTGTTTTTTAACATCGCCCTTTTTTAAAAAAATTTCAAAATCTTTTACCATGATCCTTCCAGCACAATTCCATTAGTAAGACTTGCTTTAAATTCATTACTTATTTTATTTAAATCGAATTCATGCAGATTTATGTGTTTTCTTAAAATCTTTTCATATTTTCCCATATTTAAGTCAATTTTTTTCTTTGTAAATACTGCTATATCTATATCAGACTTTTCTATATCATCCCCCCTGGAGAAACTTCCAAATAATATTATATTTTTTGGATGGTTGTATAAATTTGAGATATAATCTATAACACCTGATTTATAAATATTTTCAAGATTGTGTAGACGCTTGAACCTTATAAAATTCATATTTTCCCTATCTGCCTGCACTTTAGTTATTACCTTTCCCTTAGTTTTTATAATCAATTTTTCTCTCGATAAAATATCTGTAGAAGCAACTATTGTAGGCATAGAAAACTTCAACAACCTAGAAAGTTCCCTAAGATGAAATTCTTTAGCGGGATTATCAAAAAATATATCTAATACCTTCTGAATGGTAGATTTTTCTATCATATGATATATAAAACTGACAGATGGTATATAAATCTATCTATTTGTGTGTAATGTGTGTTTGTGCTATCCCGAAGCTATGTTGTGTAATCCTGAAATTATCCCCATCGATAGATGTTTTGAGCTCTCTTAATGTGAGGAAAAGTATTTAAATTTCAAAGAAAAACTAAAAGCAATGGTTATTGAAAATCTTGTAAACCCTGCCAAGGCTGAAGGCCGGCCGTGGGAGATGTTCTTCCTTGGGTTTTTATATTCTTCAGTTGCTGTTTTCCTGAGCTTGTGGATATTTCAGGATTATTCTAGTTTAGTAATGGTGTTCCTGACTGTTTTTGCAAGTGTTCCGGTTGTATATACCTTAATTGCTATTGAAGAAAAAAAAGATACTAGTAATAAGAGTGAAAGATTTTTGCTGAAGGAGCATAGCAAAGCGCTTGCTGTCCTAATCTTTCTTTTTTTGGGATACACCGTCGCTTTTTCTCTATGGTTTGTTGTCCTTCCTGAAAACACTGTGCAAAACATGTTCAATGTCCAGCTTGAAACAATTAGAAGCATAAATGCGGGAGTTACAAGCTTTAGCACTGGAACTGGCTTTGTGATGCAGATTTTTAGCAATAACATTAAAGTTATGATCTTCTGCATAATGTTTGCCTTCTTATTTGGTGCCGGAGCGATCTTTATCCTGACCTGGAATGCTTCTGTTATTGCTGCTGCCATTGGAACTTTTATCAGGAGCAATGTTGCCAGCTATGCCGAAGCTGCCGGGCTTGGAAAATTAACCGGATACTTTCATATTGGAAGCATTGGACTGATGAGATATATGATTCACGGGATTCCGGAAATACTTGCTTACTTCGCTGCTGGCCTTGCAGGGGGAATAATTTCTGTTGCTGTAATAAGGCATGATTTTGGAAGCAAGAATTTTAACAAGATTTTGTACGACTCAATGGATTTAATTGTCATAGCGATATTAGTTTTGTTTATCGCTGCCCTGATTGAAGTGTTTATCACTCCTGTTTTATTTTAGTCGTAATCATTTTTTAACTTTAATAATTCAAGAGAGATTGCCAGAATTAAAGGGCCTATTATTAATCCTATAAATCCCAGAAGATTTAAGCCGCCCAGAATTCCAAGAAGGATTATTGTTGGATGGATGTTTGCTTTTCTTCCAATTAACTTCGGCTTGATTAAATTATCTACGGTTCCTACTACTAAAGCCCCGAAGATAATAATCCCTACTCCGGAAAAATAATCCTGCTGGATAATTTGAATAATTCCCGCTGGAAGCCAGATAAGTGCAGTGCCTGCAAAGGGGATTAAAGAAGCGAATGCCATGACAAAGCCCCATAATATTGGAGAAGGAATGTTGAAGATAGCAAAGCCTATTCCGCCTAAAACCCCCTGTATTATTGCTGTGAGGATTATGCCGTAGATTAGTGCGCCAGTTATTGACTTGAATTTTTCCAGGATCAATGTTTTTTTTCTCTCGTCTAGAGGGAGGTGTTTTTTTACAAAACTAACTAATGAAGAAGATTCTTTTAACAGATAATAAGTCAGGAAGACAATTATGAATAAATTCAATGCCCTTTGCGGGATTGAAAGAATAAAATTTGAAGCGGACTTTGCTATGAATAATAATGTATTATTAGCTATGCCTGAAATGTATTTCTGGAAATCGGATTCTAGATACTTTGTTGCTATCTGCAGCAGATTCTTTTCCTTCACTTTTTGGTAGACTGCGACTGACTCGTGCGCCAGCGAATTTGCTATTATTAAAGAGGGGATTATTGCTAAAAACAAGATGATTAGGAGTGTGAATGCTGAGCTGATGCTTTTACTGTTAATCTTGCTGTTTAATTTTGCATATAATGGGGAGAAAACAAATGCCAGGACGAAACTGAATAATATTGCTGATATAAACGGCTTGACTGTTAAGAAGATTAAATAAGCTAACAGCAGAGAGATTAAGATTGAGAAAGATTGCCTTTTCATGCTATTATGATTGATTACTTTTTTATAAACATTGCTTTTTTAATCGCTTTGCTCTCATGGACAACTACGTTTTCCATTGCCTTTCCTTAATCGATTTTTCTCATCCTAATTCCTGCTTCTGAGATAACTAAAAATTTACCACTTAATTCAACCCCCAGTTTTTCTATGACATATAATAAAAGCTTTAGCCTGTTTTCTGGATTGTCTATGTTTAACCTTAAAAGAATGACTCCTTTTGAATGCTTTTTTCTTCTGAAAACTATCTCTCCGAAGTCTTTATCATTTGTTATCAAAATCCTGTCATCTTTTAATGCCTCCTCTAGAACAATCTCATCATCTGCACCAAGCAAATCTTCACTAATGTATTCCGTGTCATATCCTTTTTCCCTGAGCGATGAAACTAATTTTCTACCAGTACTTTCATCAACTAGAAACTTTAGCATATCTCTTTTTTTCTAAGAAGGGCAATACTGTTTCTGAACCGACAATTTCAGCACCATACATTAATGCTGCCTTAATGTCCTTCTTATTTATATGAGGATAATCTTCCAATATTTCTCTTTCAGTCATTCCTTGTGCAACTAACTTAATAAGTAGGTCCACCGGAATCCTTGTGCCTTTTATTACCGGTTTTCCTACCATAATCTTTGGATTGACAACGATCCTATTTAATAAGCCTTGATCCATATTATTTTATGAAACCTTTAATTTTATAAACATTGCTTTTTACTTTTTTAATCGCTTCGCTCTAATAAGACACCTGCGGTTTCTTATGAAAACTTCCCATCTTCCTTTTTCTTTCAGAAAGAAACACTAATTGAACAAAGTTCAATTGTGCGCCATTGAGTTTCACTCAATTAGCGAATCAAGCCCGAAAAGAAACATTTTAGCTTCCAATTTTTCTTTGGACACGATTTCTTTTTCCTAAAAAGAAAGTGTGATGGAAGGCAGATGGAAACCTTGGTGTCCATGTTTTCCTAAACTTTTGTGGAAAAATTTAAATAAGATTTTATCAATCAAAAGTTATGTTAAAAGACAATGAAATTCTTGGATTGGTTGAAAAAGTGAAAATAAAAGGCAGGGAGATTTTAGCAAGAGTGGATACTGGGGCCAGAAGATGCAGCATTGACAAGAAGCTTGCAAATGAGTTGAAGCTAGGCCCTGTCATTGGGAATCGGAAATATAGAAGCGCCCATGGGAAAAGTATTAGGCCTGTTGTTATCGAGGAGATTGAGCTGAAAGGAAAGAAATTAATTGTAAAGATAAACTTAAGCGATAGGAGAGAGATGAAATACAACTTTTTAGTGGGAAGGGAAGCTTTAAAAAAAGGTTTTCTGATTGACCCTAGCAGATGAGATTGGCTATAATAAGCTTGGGGGGGACAAGCAGCGAGCTCATTGGGAAAGAGGCTGGAAATTTTTTCAAAAGCGTTGACTTGCTTGACATCAGGAAGATTGAGATTGCTGCCGGCTCTAAGGAATCAGAGATTTTATATGAAAAAAATCCCTTGAAGGAGTATGACTGCGTTTATATCAGAGGGAGCTTTAATTATGCACTGCTGCAGAGGAGCCTGACTTTTATTCTTCAAAGCAAGAATGTTTACATGCCATTTAACCCGGATACGTTTACAATTGCGCATGATAAATTCTTAACAACTTTATCTCTGCAGAAAGCGGGAATTAAAATTCCAAAGACTTATCTTGCTGCGACTATGAAGGATGCTAAGAAGCTGCTTGAAGAGGTGAATTTCCCAATCATAATGAAAGTGCCTACAGGGACTCAGGGAAAGGGGGTGATGAGCGCTGATTCGCTTGCAAGCGCAAGATCAATGCTTGATACCTTAGAGAGCTTGAGGCAGCCAGTTATTCTGCAGGAGTATATAGAAACTGATGCTACTGATATAAGAGCAATAGTTGCTGGAAAAAAAGTAATTGCGAGCATGAAGAGAAAGGGAATGAGCGGAGAGATAAGGAGCAACATACATCAAGGAGGGATTGGAGTTGAATATGAATTAGACTATGACACTGAGAATATTGCAGTTAAAGCTGCTAAATCTGTGAATGCGGAGATATGCGGGGTTGACATCCTTGAAAGCGTTAGAGGTAATGTTGTTATAGAGGTTAACTTAAGCCCGGGGTTGAGAGGGATAATGAATGCTACTAAAAAGAATGTTGCCAAATCCATTGCTGAATATTTATTTAAAAAAACTGCTGAATTTAAAAAAACCGAGAAGGATAATGGATATAATGAGATTATGAAGGGGATAAAAGCTAAAAGCGACAAAGAAGTGCTCACTAACTTAGAGATTAAAGCTGGGAAGATAAGGCTGCCTGAATTGATGACTAAGATGAGCGGGTTTGAAAATGAAGAGGAGGTTGTTCTAGTTGCTGAGAACGGGAAGATAGAGATAAAGAAGCAGGACATTAAATAATTATTTACTTGATTCTTTAATTACAAGAAAAAGAAAACTATCACGCTAAATAAAGCCAATAGAAAATAAATTAATACCTTTTTTTTGATGATATAAAAAGGATAAATGCCTCTAACAATAAAATCCAGTTTTGAACACTTATTATTTCAGGCATATTTTGCTCCTGCGATTAATCCAAATCCAACTGTTGCCAAGACCCCTGCAAGATAGAGATTCCTTGCTTATCCATCATTATAATGTAGGTTAGCCTGTATTTATTATTTTTGGCCTTTGCCAATTATTTTATCTTAAGAAAGATATTTAAAGTTTTGTCTGGGCTGTTAAGGCAATGGAAGAGAGTTCTGCTAAAGAGGCCTTGAAAAACGATTTCGGAGATAAGGCTTTAGAGGAAAGAAAACAGAAGATTTTTGCTTATTTTAAGAAAGACAAGAAATGGATAATCTGGCTGGCTTTTGCTTTTATTGCCTGGTTTGGGTTTTGGATAAGGACCAGGAATATTCCTCTGTTGAAAGATGTTACTACGGGCGATTTTATCCAGGCAGATCCTGATGCTACTGCTTTCCTGAGATATGCAAAATACATTGTTGAGAATGGAAGATTGATGGATATTGACTTGATGAGGTATTACCCTTGGGGATACGGAAACATGGTTGAATTTAAATTACTGAGTTATGCAATTGCTTACTTCTACAAATTCTTGCATTTCTTTAACTCCGATGTTACTGTTGGGTATGCGCATGTTCTTTATCCACCTGTAGCTTTTGTAATTGGATTGATATTTTTCTTTTTGCTTGTTAGAAAACTATTTGATTATAGAATTGCTTTGCTTTCTAGTTTATTATTGACAATAATTCCCCCGTATCTTTTTAGGACGATAGCCGGCGTGGGGGACAAAGAAGCATTTGGCATGATATTCTTTTTTGCTGCTTTATATTTTTTTGTTTGCGGCTGGAAGTCAGAAACTCTAAAGAAAAACTTAATTTTTGGAGCACTAGCTGGATTATCGACAGGCGTTATGGGACTTATTTGGGGCGGATTTGCCTTCGTAGTTACGATAATTGCCATTTTTTGCTTGATAGCTTTTACCTTTCTTGAATTTAACAGGCAAAGATTTTTTTCTTATGCTGTGTGGTATTTTATTTTTTATCTAATCATGATTATTTTCAGAGGTTATAGATTAAATACCATAATCGGCGGCTATTATCATGCATTAGCCTTATTTACTTTATTAATTGGGGTAATTATTTATCTATCTTTAAAATATAACCTCAAAAACCTTATTGAAAAAAAATCCAAATTGCCTTACACAATTTCTATATCCATTTCTGTTATAATTATTGGGACCATTATTTCGCTGATTGTCATAGGAGGAGAGTTTGTATTTGGGCATATCGAGCAGGTATATGATACCTTAACAAGCCCATTTGGAAACGACCGATGGCAATTAACTGTTGCTGAGGCGCATCAGCCATACTTGATTGAATTCATTAACTTTGTGAGCTGGAAATTTTTCTGGATTTATTTCATTGGCTCTATACTGATGGTTTATTTCTTGTTAAACAAAATAGATAAAAAGACAAGGAGTTGTGGTTTAATTATCTATACTTTATTCATTGTTGGATTTAGCTTTAGCAGATTTTCTCAGAATTCGAAAATTCTAAACGGAGAAAGCTTCTTTTCACTCAACATTATGTATCTAGGGGGTATTTCTATTGTGATGGTTTCATTCTTAGCCTACTATCTTTATACTTACTATAAAAATAAAGAAGTTTTTGAAAAATTAAAGACCTTAGATGATAAATATTTATTTGTATTGATATGGCTGGTTGTCTTGCTTGTCGGCTCTAGAAGTGCAATAAGATTATTATTTATTTTCTCTACAATCGCATCTTTATTAGCAGCTTACTTTTGCATTAAGCTCTTTGATATTTCGCTTAAATTTAAAAAAGATATTTACAAAATTTCAATTTGGATATTTCTAATTCTTGTTTTAGTAAATCCTTTTGCAATTGCCGGAAGTTTTGCTTATGGATTATTTAATAAAGGCATCATTCTCGAGCATTCCCAGATAACCTATAATCAGGCAAGATATACTGGAACTGGATATGGCCAGCAATGGCAGATAGCTGGAAAATGGGTCAGAGAAAATGTGCCTGAAGATGCAATTTTTGCCCACTGGTGGGATTATGGTTATTGGGTGCAAACAAATTTTAATAGAGTAACAGTTACAGATGGGGGGAATGCTAAAGCTAGTTTAAACCACTATATGGGGAGATATGGGTTAACAGGACAAAATGAATTAGAAGCATTGGAATTTTTCAAAGCCCATAATGTTACCAATTTCTTAGCTGTTTCTGATGAAATTGGAAAGTATCCTGCTTTTTCATCAATTGGAAGCGATGAGAATTGGGACAGATATTCCTGGCTGCCCCCCTTCCAAATGGATACAAGCAAGACTCAAGAAACAAGAGAGTATACTGTTTATGTTTACGGAGGGGTAAGCCCTCTTGATTATGATTTCAGATTCAATGGAGCATTATACCCTAAAGGCGGCTCTGCCATAATCGGTTTCTTTATTCCTACAAAAGAAGAGAATGGAACCTTGAAGATAGAAACACCAGCTGCTGCCGTAATAAATCAAGGACAGCAAAGACAGATTCCACTTGAATGTATTTTTTTCAATGGACAGGAGATTTATTTCAATCAAAAAGGCTTGAAGGGGTGTTTCCATATCTTCCCTAGTGTTGATGGGCAAAAAGTTAATAATATTGGAGCAGGGATATATGTTTCTGAAAAAGTTAAGAAAACAATATTTGCCCAGCTTTATTTGTTTGGCAAGCCAGGAAAATATTTTAAATTGGCTTATAGCGATGAAAACCAGATACCCTTGGCACTTTATAACGGAAGATTAATAGGGCCGTTGAAAATCTGGGGGGTTACATATCCTGAAAACCTAGGGGTTCCGGAGCATTACTATGAAGATGTGTTGATAAATCCAAATGTAACAAGCTTGGAAGGAAGGTATTAAAATGCCGGAAATTTACGAAGAAGATTATCATAGGATTATACATAAACATTTATTACAAGATGAAAAATATTATCTATTTAGAGCAAAACATGCTACTAAAAGCTATTGGAAGCATTTAAACGGGAAAGTTTTGGAATTTGGGTGTGGAATTGGACAGAATATTTATCTTCAAAAAGATAAAGCAATTGGGCTAGACATCAGTAACTTTTGCAAAAATGAATGTGAGAAAAGAGGAATTAAGATAGTTCAAGATTCTAGGAAAATAAAAGATAATTCTTTTGATAGCATATTAGCCTGCCATGTGTTGGAGCATATGGAGAATCCTGCTGAGATATTAAGAGAATTTCATAGGCTGCTTAACGATAGTGGCAGATTAGTTTTGGTTCTGCCGGTATCTTGCCATAACAAACCTTATAGAAACTGGAAGTCAGATAGATCAAAACACTTATTTCAATGGAATTTTGCTGCCATTAATGAGCTTCTGCATTTCATTGGATTTAAAATAAAATTAAATAGCTTTAATTACGCTTATGGCTATTCTATTTTTTATAAATTGCCTTTTTTTATTGGATATAATTCTCTTCAGCTATCTGGATTTTTGAGAAATAGAAAAGAGATGATTATTGTTGCAGATAAATAAATTTAAATACGTTAACTATTGTTAATTTAAATAAGATGAATCTTGCCAGAATTGCCTTAAATTCGTATGTGTTAAAAAAAGAACCTATCAGTTTGATACACTTTGTTACAAATAAATGCAATGCCAGATGCAAGCACTGTTTTATAGATTTTGATCATCCTGATGTTTTCAAAGGCGAGCTTACATTAGAAGAGATAGATAAACTTACTAAGAGTTTTGGAAGGTCTATGCTTAATGTTAATCTTACAGGTGGAGAGCCGTTTTTGAGGAAGGATTTTTTTGAGATCGTGAAGATGTATTTTGAAAATGCAGGCATCAGGTCTGTTTACATAACAACAAACGGGATGTTTACACAATTAACAAAGAACTTTATTGATAAATTCATTGAATCTGGAATAAAGGGAAATGTAATACTTTCATTTTCTATTGATAATTTTGAGGAAGGACATGATGAAAACAGGAGAGTTAAAGGACTATATCAAAACACATTAAAGACTTATGAGCTTGTGAAGAGCTATCATCTGCCAAATATAATGGCTAATATCTCGATAACTGTAACAGACCATAATTATGATAGGGTTATAGATTTATACCATTATTTAAAAGATGTAAAAAAAGTAGATGCATTCACAGCAATTGCCATGCGTGAAGAGGGAGTTATTAAAAAAATAGACCCAGCAGTTAAACAAAATATTGGGATAGCTTATGCGAGACTGACTAATCTTATAAAAGAAGGCATGCTGAAAGATGAGATTGACGGCTATAAAAAAGAAGGTCTCCAGGGAACTTTGCTTAATTCTAAAAATATGATCATGTATAAAAACATAGCTGAATCTTATATTAAGCCGCATTATATATCTCATTGCCCTGCCGGCGCATTATTTGGAGTTATCTGGGCAAATGGAATGGTCTATCCCTGTGAAGTCCTTAATAAGCCACTTGGGAACTTAAGGGATTATAATATGAATTTCATGGAACTATGGAAAAATGAAAAGACTAAAGATGTTAAGAAGTTTATTAAAGATACGGACTGTAACTGTACCTTTGAATGCGCATGGGCAATAAATATTATCTCAAATAAAAGATATATCCCCTCTTTGATAAAAAATTCTATTAAACAAAAAATCTGATAATTCCACTAATCATTCCAGTTGTCCACGACATATTTCTGAGGATTATGACAAACATTGATTTTACAGAAGATATAATCCCTTCTTTCTTAGATATATAATTAATAAGGCTAAAATCGAGGAGCAAGATTATTATGAGCAGAAATGGAATGAGATAAACAATTGTAGAATAAAAAAAACTTAAAACTATATTTAACTCTAAAATAGCTGTATAAAATATTACAAACTTGTTTTTTTCTTCCTGATAGGTCTTTATTTTTTTTAAATTTGGTTTTCTTAAATAGAGATAGATTGTGTCTCTTGCAAACCTATACTGCTGCTTAATGTATTTTTTAAGCCCTTTATGGAAGTGGTGCTTTATACCTAAATTCTTGTCCCAAAATATTTTATATTTTCTTCCAACTTCCAAGCTAAATTCTAAATCTTCAGCTACGTAATTTTTTTGCTCAGAAAATCCTTTTTCTTTAATGAAGATTTCTCTGTTGCATGCGAAATTATTTGATGGAAAAGAGGTTATAGGATTTGAGAGGTTTTTTCTCCGTATTAATAACTCATAGAAAGCATATTTTTCTAAAAAGGTATTTCCTACTGAGCCTGAATATCCGTCGCATATAAATTCTGCTTTTCTATTTTTGAAATCTGCCATGATTTTTGACAGCCAATCTTTAGGAAGAATGCAATCTGAATCTGTAAATGCCAGATATTTTGTTAAAGCCTGCTGTGCGCCGATGTTTCTTGCTTTGCCTTGTCCTGAACGCTGATTTAGTTTTATTATTTTATATCCATATTCTTGAGTTACCTGTGCTGAGTTATCTGTCGAGCAATCGTCGATTAAAATAACACCATAGTTTTTATAATTTTGCGCTTTTACTGAATCAAGGCATTTCCTTAAAGTTTTTTCTGCATTATACATGGGGATTATAATTGTTATTTCAGCCATCTTAAAGAAGCCACTAAGTTAATCTTATAAATATTCTTACTAAATAAACGTTATGAAAAGTGTTGACATTGTTATCCCTATCTACTATAATAACATTGATGAAATTGAGCCGAGTGTTAGAGAACAAATTGATTTCTATAAAAAAAATCTGAAAGAGTATAGATGGAAAATTGTAATCGGTATTAACGGACTTGATAAAAATGGCATCGTTGAAAAGGTAGAAGACCTTTCTAAGAGATATGAAAATGTTGCCTATGATTATACTGATCAAGCAGGAAGGGGGGCTTCTTTGAATAGGACTTTTGTCAACAGCAAGGCTGATTTTGTTTGTTACATGGATGTTGATCTTGCCACTGGGTTGGATGCTGTTCCCAGAATGCTAAAAGAGCTAGAATATTACGAAGTTGTTGTTGGCTCAAAATATATTAAGGATGCAAAATATAATCGGACACCCCTAAGATTTGTACTTTCTAAAATCTACAACTTAATTATCACAAAGTTAATTTTAAATGCTAAGTTCAGTGATGCTCAATGTGGTTTTAAGGGGATGCACACTTTAATAGCTAGAGAGATTATGCCACTTGTAGAGGACAAGGGGTGGTTTTTAGATACCGAGATTTTATATATTGTTCAGAAAAAAGGATACAAATTTAAGGAGATCCCTGTCCACTGGATTGAAAGAGAAAATAGTGGTGTTAAGCTGCTCAAAACTGTAAAAGATTTTACTGTTAAAACAATTAGATTGAGATATAGAAATCTTTAAAATAAGTTCTTTCAGTTTAATTTTGATGAAATATTTGAAAGATGCATATTCCGGCAAGAGAATATTGATTACTGGTGGTCTGGGATTTATGGGTAGCAATCTTGCACACAAACTTGTAGAATTTGATTCGGATGTTGTGATATTTAATAGAGAGATATGCACTCAACCCTATGGGGCAAATGCTTACAATATTGAAGGCATAAAAGATAAGGTAAAATTAAGAATAGGGGATATTAGAGATGATCAAATAAAAGAACTGATTACGGGACAGGATATCATTTTTCATCTGGCTGGCCAGGTTGGGCATTATAATAAATCTGACCCATTATTCCAAACTTATATCAAAGATGCTGAAAGCATTAACATTGATGGAACATTTAATCTGCTTTCTTTATGTAGAGATTCCAATCCTGGTGCCAGAATTATTTATGCAGGGTCTAGTTTTCAATATGGAAATCCGAAATATGTTCCTGTCGATGAGAAACATCCAGCAAATCCTGATAGGAATAACCTTTATGCAACTTCAAAACACCAAGCCGATATCTTGTTTGAGACTTTTCATAATAGATTCGGGTCAGATACCGTAAGACTAAGAATAGCAAATCCATATGGTCCAAGAGCTCAGATGAAACATCCTAATTATGGATTTTTAAATTGGTTTATAAGAAGAGCAATTGATGGACAGCCCATAGAAATTTTTGGAAGCGGTGAACAAAAGAAGGATATGATATACATAGATGACCTTGTTGATGCTTTCTTGTTTGTTTCTGCAGATCAAAAAACAAATGGAGAAGTTTTTAATGTTGGCTCCGGAATTGGGCATAGCATTAAAGAATTAGCTGAAATTGTTGTTGACACTGTTGGTAGCGGTGAAGTTAAATTCATTGGAAATGCATGTATCCCTGAAAAATATAAAAACACTGGCATGCCCAGTTATATTTCTGATATAAGCAAGATCAAAACTATGACGGGTTGGGTTCCTTTAATTGACATTGCCGAAGGAATAAAGCGAACAATTGAATTTTACAGAGAAAATAGAAAATACTATTGGTGAATTTTATGAAGAAGGTTCCTGATAAATGGCTTTACTTGCCTGCCTTAATACTTTGGGCATATCTTATAATAAGATTGATAGATCAATCCAAACTTCTCTTTTACTTCCCTCTAGATTATACTAATGATATAAGCTCTTACATGGCTCAGCTATTTTTTCTAGATAAATGTGGCTTTCATCAATTTTGTCCATATTGGTACAATGGATTTACTGCTTTCCAGTTTACTCCTCCTGCCTGGTTTTTTTTTACTTTACCATTATACTGGATGTTTAATGATGTTAAGATTGCAACTTATGTCTCGATGATTTTGGTATTTATAATCGGCTTAGTATCGTTTATTTTATTTGGTCGATTATTTAACCTTTCTTTTGTAAAAAGATTAGCTTACTTCATATTCTTTTTCGGTAATGCTATTGCCATTGGGAATTTCATAAGGCTAGGAGACTTGCATCAACTCTTTGGATGGGTTAATCTTGCGATCCTATCATTTATTGTTCTCTATTATAAGGACAGAGAAATCAAAACAAGATTTTATTGGAGTATTTTGTTTTTAAGCATTGTAATTTTATCTCATCAAACAACTTCCATTTTAGCTCCATTTATCTTAGTCGGCTTATTTTTTATAAAAAATAGTAAAGAAAAACTAAAAATTTTTGCTGTCGGCTTACTCTCTTTGATAATCACTAGTTTTTGGTGGGTCCCCTATGTTACTGGGTTCTGGAAAACCTCTGGGAGCAGCCACCTTCTTACTAAAAGTTTGCTTTCTTTAGACATAAGAGATTTACCCCAAAATATTGCTACAGTTATCATCCCATTGGCTTTTCTAGTTATATTTTATTTTTACTGGAATACATATAATAGACGAAGGAGTGAACTTCTATTTTTTACTCCCATTATTTTTCTGTCTTTAATTCTGCTTCTCAGAGTCGCCTATTTTATCCCTATATTGAAATACGTTTATCCAGATTCCTATCTCCATTTATTTATTTTTTTTACACTGTTCATGTTTTTTCAGCTGGATGTGGAACTTATTAAATTAAAAAAATTTATTCCAGCTACCCTGATAATCCTCTCACTAATTAGTGCCTCCATAGGGCTATTTTATACTCCAAATTTCGTGACACCAAATAATGTTGGAGATAGAACTATCGAAATTCTCGATGATGTTGACGATAAGTTTATAATTTTCGGAAAAGGAACTGAAGTATATAACAAGGCAGTATATTCTTATGCACCAATCTATTTGAATTTGTCAACGCCTGAAGGATGGTATTTTATTTTTGATGAAGAACAACTGGAACTTTCCCGTAAAACTCGAATTGATTTGGAAAATGAAAACTGTGCTGAGCTGGATAATGATTTGAATCTTATAGGAGCCAAATATACTATTGCATATGATGAACAATGTGAAATCCTCGACAAATGCGATTTTGCTGAAAAAGGAAGCCTAGAAAATGTTTGCTTATATTATGCTGATTAGGCTTTAGAAATCTTTTTATAAGGATTCATTGATAAACGAAATATGAGATTTGTGCTGATAACAAGCATGCTAGTATCTTTCTTTACTGTAATTTACATCACTCCCTGGCTGATTCGCTATCTGATAAGAATAGGACTCATTGTCAAAGATCAGAATAAAGATGGAAAACCTTTAGTCCCAATTTCCGGTGGGATGGCTGTCTTATCTGGATTTTTTACCGGGTTGATGTGTTTTATTTTTCTTACTACTTTCTTTCCTGATGGAAATAAATTAGTTTTAGACAATAAAGTACTTATGTTTCTTTTGAGCAGCACTATCTCAATAATCATGATTACTTTTGTAGGTTTCATTGATGATTTGATAATTCGCAGAGATAATGAAAGTTCGTCTGGATTGAAACAGTGGCAAAAGCCTTTACTGACTTTAGCTGCAGCTATTCCACTCATGGTCGTGAATTCTGGCGTCAGTACGCTTTCTGTTCCTGTTTTTGGCAGAGTGGACATTGGATTGATCTATCCATTAATCTTTATTCCCATTGGTGTTGTAGGTGCTGCCAACATGGTAAATATGCTGGCTGGTTTCAATGGTCTTGAGACTGGAATGGGGATTATCTATACAGGAATGCTTGGAGTTTATGCATATTTTAATATGGAAGGCTTATTTTTAGCAGAAAGAACTTCTGCTGTAATCATATCTGCTGTTGTGTTTTCATCTTTAATCGCTTTTTATATCTTTAACAGGTATCCTGCTAGGATCCTTCCTGGTGATTCTCTCACTTATCTTCTAGGAGGAATCTTGGCAAGTATTGCAATCGTTGGGAATTTGGAGAAGGCTGCTTTAATCCTGTCTATTCCATTTTTAATAGAACTAATTTTGAAAATGAGGGGAAGGTTTAAGAAACAGAGTTACGGATATTATCTCAATGGTAAGGTTAAGTCACACTATGATAAAATTTATTCCCTCCCACATATTTTTACTAAAACCGGAAGATTCACAGAAAAACAAATAGTCTATTTTTTCGTAGTACTGGAGCTGATCTTTGGCGGCTTGATATGGATTGTTTAAATGTTAAATCTTATAAAACTTCATTTGAATAAGAATAAAAGATTAATTAAAGAAAATCTAATACTCTTTTTGGCTATTACTTTTGCTAATCTGCTCAATTATTTATTCCATTTTTATGTTGGTAGAATTCTAGGTCCTGAAGAGTACGGTGTTTTTGGCGTTCTGCTTTCGATAGTTTACCTTCTTGTTATGCCTTTGATGGCGGTTCAAACAATCTTTTCCAAATATGTTGCTGAATTGAAAGTTGATAGTAATGAAAAGAAAATATCCTATTTATTTTATCGTTCTTTTAGAAAGATTTTATTTGTTGGGATAATCTTCAGCATTATTTTTCTTATGATAAGCCCTTTTTTGTCTCATTTCTTAAAAATTGGAAGCGTCACTCCATTAATTATTTTGGGGATATCAATTACTTTTATTTTTTTGATTCCTCTTCTGCGCGGCTTCATTCAAGGACTGCAGAACTTTCCTTTGCTTGGCGCGACATTTATAAGCGAAGGTCTGACAAAAGTCATTCTTGGTGTTCCATTAGTATTGTTAGGCTTTGGTATTACCGGTGCTATTGGTGCATTCGCCATTAGCTTTTTCCTACCATTCATCATCCTATCTTATTTTCTAAGAAAGATGCTTACAAGGGATAGGGAAAAGTTTGATACCTCTAAAATTTACGGTTATTCTTTTCTCGTAATTATTATGCTAGTAAGCCTAACTGGATTTTATACTACGGATTTAATTCTTGTAAAATTATTCCTTGATCCTATAGAGGCAGGCTATTATGCAGCCTTAAGTTTATTTGGAAAGATAATATTTTTTGCTTCCATGTCTATAAGTATGGTCATGTTTCCTAAACTTTCTGAACTTAATCTGCAGAAGAAGGATACTAGAACTTTATTATTGAAATCAGTTTTAATTGCAGTTGTTTTGGGAGGGATAATTAGCTTATTTTATTTTTTAATTCCTACATTTATTATTGGCTTGTTATTTGGAGGAGGATACTTATTAATATCGAATCTACTGTGGATCTTTGGGATAATGATGACAATCTATTCGATTGTCTATTTGCTTTCTTACTATAATATGGCCCTTCATCGAGAAAGTTTCCTCTATCTGCTATTTTCTTTTAATTTGCTTCAGACAATCTTGATTATTCTATTTCATAAAACAATAACGCAAGTTGTAGTAAGCTTAATAATCGTTATGTCTTTGCTATTTTTAGGGATGGTTGTATATACTTTAAAAAATGAGAAATCTATCGATAATTATTCCGGCATATAATGAAGGTAAAAGAATAAGCTCGGTGCTGGAGTCTATTCTTAGATTCTTTGGGGAGGATGTAAATGTACTAGTTGTTTCAAATGGGAGTAAAGATGATACTGTAAAAATCCTTATAGATTGGAAAACCAAACATAAAAATCTTAATTTCTTAGAGTTTTCTGAAAAACTTGGCAAGGGCGGAGCGATAGTTGAGGGATTAAAGATTGTTAATAGTGATCTTATCGGATTCATAGATGCTGATGATGCATTTGATCTCGGATATATAAAAAAAATACTGGATGAATCAAATGATAGGTTTGATTGTATTATTGCATCCAAGTGGAAAGGAAGAAACTTTTTTCAAGTTAATGAGCCTAAATTAAGAAAAATATTGAGTAGGGGCTGGAATCTTTTTGTTAGGATTTTTTTAAATTTGGAGTATAGGGATACGCAGGCAGGCGCAAAATTTTTTAAGAAAAAAGTCAAGGATTCTATCGGATTTAATTTTATCTCGACTGGTTTTGCTTTCGATGTTGAATTATTAAAGAAAATCCAGAATAAGAAATTTCATATAGAAGAGGTTTACGTCCCCAGTAAACATATAGAAGGAAGTACTTTTAAAATTCGGCATTGCTCTAATATGCTTAAAGACTTAATAAATATCTGGAGACATGGATGAAATATTGCTTGTTAACCTTTGACTTAGAGGAATTTGATCTACCCTTGGAATATGGTAAAGACATAAAATCTGTTGAGATGTTTCATATCAGTTACTTCGGCTGCAGAAAAGTATTGGAAATTTTGGAGAAGAATAAGGTTAAAGGTACATTTTTTGTGAGTGCTTTGTTTGCATTGAAGTATCCGGAATTGATAAAAGAAATTTCTTTACATCATGAGATTGGATTGCATTGCTTTGAACATAAAGATAATTATAAAAAGATGGATAATGATGGGGTTTTTGAAAAATTAAGCAAAGCAAAAGATAGTATTGAAAAGATCACGAAGAAAAAAATTCTGGGCTTTAGGGCGCCGAGATTTCAAGTCCCTAGTTATAAGATATTAAGGGATATCGGTTTTGGATATGACAGCTCCTACCATCCTACGTATATCCCAAAAAGATATAATAACTTCTTTAAAACTAGGAAGGGCTTCAATAAAGAAGGCGTTAATATTTTACCTTTGTCAGTATCCCCCATATTAAGGCTCCCATTATTCTGGCTAGCCTTTAGAATTTTACCTCTCTCTTATTCAAAAGTAGTTACAAGAATTTGTCTTATGGCTGATGGTTATGCATCCCTGATTTTTCATCCTTGGGAATTCGCAGATATCAAAAGAGATGATCTCCCAATGATTGTCAAAAGGAATTCTGGCAATGACCTTTGTTTGAAACTTGATAGGTATATAGGATGGAACCTAAAAAATAAAATTTCGTTTATAACTATGTCAGATTATCTATCTAAAAATTTATAGACGACCAGTATTGGCCTTGTTTTCTCTTTATCTGCAAAATGAGCCTGCACAAGGGTTACCCTATTTTTATTTTCTTCTGGCCAGTCATATGACCATTCTGGCGAACCTTCTAATACACTTAATACTATATATTTTATATTTTTATTTCCTATAAGCTCTTCGAACTCCTCTTTCTTCGATGGCCAATAGATAATCTTTCTCTCCGAATAATAGCTTAATTGAGGAACGCCTGCTGCCACAACCTGATCATCTGCATCTGAATTTTCGTTTATCCAGTTTCCTGCATTCTTGAATTGTATATAGGAAGAGGATTTTACTTTTATCAAATTATCAGCAACCTGAAGTTGTGTTGAAAATATTGAGAAAAACACTAAACACAAGACCATAATAGCGATTACTCCTGCATATTTATGTATCCTTCTAATTTTTTCATATAAATATACTGCTGCTAATGAAATCAAATAAAACATTGCAGGATAGATATAGAAAAGGTATCTGTCCTCAGGCACTTGTCCAGCTATAAAAGCAAAATATGAAAATGGGACTAATATCCAGAGAAGGATAAACAGATATTTTCTGATCTGTTCATTTTTAGCCGCTAAGTTGTAACCAATTAAGACATCTAGTAATACGAGGATAAATCCTAAAATAAACAGTATGACTAAGAAACTAAACTTCGGAAATAGTTCTGTTACACCTGGGAACGGGCTCTGTAACACCATCGGAATAATGTCAAAAATGTAAACTTTAAAATAGCTCACAGATTCATAAAACTCTGCTGCTCCTAGAATTGGGATTTTATTGTAGACTTTTATGTACCAGATAGAGTATGGAATCATGGAAATAATCCCAATAAATGCCGCAATCCATAAATCCTTATCTTTTAGGAATCTAAATTTTTCAGTTAATAGCAAATATAAGATTATGACAATTACTAATAATCCATAGGGAAACTTCATTAGAATTCCGACAGATACTAGAAATCCGAATAACCAAACATGTTTTCTTGATTCTTTTTTAATGTAGCCTTTCCAAAATGACCAGACTGCAATAAGCCAAATTGTCATTGATGGAAGATCCGTCATAATTCTTGCTGTATAAAATAATGATACATAAAAAAATGATAAAATAAATGTCGAGAGCAATGCCACCTTCTTATTGATTAATTCCTTGCCGATAAGGTATGTAAAAAAAACTGCTATAGTTGAAGATAATAGCATTGTAATTCTAAAAAATATTTCAGAAGCTCCGAGTTTATAGAATATCGCTAGAATGAAAGGCAAGAGCGGGGGTCGAACAAAATGTAGTTGATATTCTGGATGACTGAACGCCCAATATCTTGCCGTACTTAAGTATTCTGCTTCATCATACCAAACTGCCTGATTTATTGTAAGGTATTTTAACCTAATTATTACTGTAAATAGGATTATGGCTATCAAAATTAAATTTGAATTTTTATCTAAAAATGAAGCTAGATCCTCCCTCCAACTTTCTTTCTTTGTTTCCATTCAAGCAAGTTTATCTAAATTTTTAAGATCGTATATTAAAGCTGCCTCTTTTTCCTTCATATAGATTATATGATTTGGTCTATACTCCTTTTTTAGTTTTGATAAATATTTATCTTCAGTTACTTCAGTGTATGGATTGACGATCGCATATCTTGTTTTCCTGCCAAATGGCATGAAATATTGTATTTGCTCTTCTGCTGTTGGATAACGATTGAAATTCCTGAAAACTGCCTCATCAAACAAAAATTTCTGATAACTTTCTTCCTGCCTTATATAATAATAAAGAACGTCGGATTTCCCCCAATAGAATGTCTCTTCATCTTTTAATACCATCTTTAAATAATTTGCAATATCTTTTTGGACAAATCCTATTAATTCTGTTTCACATCCAGCTGCTGAAAATTTACATAAAATCTGATTATTATAAGCAAAATGCGGGCTAATTAAAAACGCATTAATGAATGAAAAAGTAACGTATGCAATTATGAACATTGTTAATATCAAGGATCTTTTCTTTATTGATGATGATTTAAAAATAAAATTCTCTTTATTGGAAAAAGATAATGCGATTATGAAAATTAATCCTATCGAAAATGTAATAAATACCCTAACATAAGTTAGTGCTCTTGTAATAATCAATGTAAATAATAAAAACATAAATAAATAAAAGACAAATTTTTCTTTCTTATCTTTTTTACTCTTCATAAATTTTATAACAAGCAGCATTGAGAGGAAAAATACTACTGTGTCAATGGGATTTATTGTAAGAATAAAATTGAACACATCCTTGAATAGATTCGTATTAAATCCTAATCCACTATAAGTTGGATTTACACTTTGATATCTGCGAAGTACTGAAATGAAATTATTGATACGGAAGTTGAATGGTGCAAGAAAGGCTATTAAATAAGCTACAATAGAAAGTGCAACTATTTTTAATCCCCGTTTATAATTTATTGTTTCATTATGAGGTATTTTTCCGGCTATATTCAGATTAAGTTTTACTCCTATCTTTCCCAGCATCTGCATAGATTCGTCTTTATATTTTAGCATGAGTATTAATGTTGCAAAAATAAGAAATATCCCATTGGGAAGCTTAGTTGCAAATGCCAGCCCTAGAGATGTAAATGATAATATAAAAAATACTATTTCCCTCTTATTTTTTTCTGAACTATAAGCATGCCATAGAAACAATATCCCTAGTGCAACAAAAAAGTACCCGAAGATATCTACATGTATCCATCTACTCAACTGCAATAATGAAGGATAAAATGCATAAAAGGATATTGCATATAGTGCTGCAAACTTGTCCAGCAAAGTAACAGCAAGCAAAGATATTACCAGAAAAAATAAGATTCCAAAAAAGTACATTGGAAGATGACAATAAGGAAATGCATTAACCAGCTGTTTTCCAATTAACTCTTCTCTTCCTGGATAAAACATTGGTTTAACTTCGCTAACTCTTGAAAAGTCTTCTCCTGAAATCTTGCACCCTAATCCGACTATTAAATTTCCTAGAATTGGCTCTCCTTGTCCTGATAATCCAGGGAAAACAGGATATGAATAAAATGGAAGTAATCCTGTTGGAATCGTACTTACATCATCATTCCAGTAACCTATTTTTGAAAAATCATTCAACCTTATAAAAATCCCGAGAAAAATAATTACTAGTAGAATAAATAAAGAAATTTTATTTTGCTCAAACTCTTCAAAAATCCTCATATTTAACAAAAGAAGATATATCCTTTTAAGGCTTTCTTAACATTTGGTTAACATGAAAATCCTTTTCACAACTTACTCCGGAATTGGAGTTGGAGGAGCGGAGATAAGCATGAGTCTATTGGCCGAGGGTTTGAGAAAAAGAGGTCATGAAGTTTTTATCGCTTCTTCTGGTGATTATCGTAATGGCATTAGATTTAAAAAGTTTAGAAAAATTCCTTTTTACTCTATCCATAATCTCTATTTAAGTAAATTCTTATCAAAGATTATCAAAGAAAACCATATAGATCTAATTCATGCTCAAGATAGGCTGACTTCTATCGCTGCTATTAGGGCAGGGAGAAAATTTAATATTCCATTTATTATTCATTTTAGAGATTACTGGTTTGCTTGTCCGAGAAGCAGCTGCCTGACTCCTGATTTTACAGAATACGATTTGTGCAGTTATATTATGATCCTGAAAAAATTTCCAATCAATAGATGGTTGTGGGATATGTATAAGTGGAGATATATAAAATCTAAATGGAAAGAATTGGATAAAGCAGACTTGAAGTTTGCAAACAGCAGCGTCATTAAAAGAAGACTTGAATTGTGCGGCATAAAAAATAATGTAAAAGTTCTTTCTATTTTGAGAAATTTTTATGAAGAAAAAGGAGATGGAAAAAAAATTAAAGAAAGATATAAATTAAAAGACATTGTTATTACATTTATAGGATCATTAGATTATCATAAGGGAATAATGAATATGTTAAAGATAATGCCTTCGGTTCTTAATGAAATGGGTAATGTTAGTTTCCTAATTGTTGGAGACGGTCCACTTTATCAAGAAATAAAAAAAGTTGCTTGCAGAGATATTGTCTTAACTGGAAAACTTGGAAGAGATGAAATAAAAGATGTTTATGATGCATCAGATATTATTCTTCTTCCAAGTGTTTGGCAGGAGCCCTTGAGCGGAATTTTATTGGAAGCGGCTGCTTATAATAAAGCTATTATCAGTTCTAATACTGGCGGAAGTGTTGATATTCTAGACAAGAAATTTATGATAGACCCATTTGATTTGAGTTCATGGAAAAAAAGGATAATAGAATTAATTGAAAATAAAAGCTTAAGAACTAAAATTGGGAAGGAATGGGGTAGGGTTGCAAGGGAAAAATACGATGTAGATGTTATTGCTAAAAAAGTGGAAGAGGAGTATGAAAATGTGCGGAATAGTAGGGTTTAATTTTAGGGATAAAGAATTATTAATTAAAATGATGGGCAGTATATCCCATAGAGGGTCTGATCAAAAAGGAGGTGTCCTTCTTCAAAACTTCAGCCTTGGACATCAAAGATTAAGCATCATAGACTTAAGTGAAAAAGGCAAGCAACCACTTTGCAACGAAGAAGGGGACAAGTGGATTGTGTATAACGGAGAGATCTATAATTTTAAAGAGATTAGAGAGGATTTAGAAAAGCTAGGGCATAAGTTCAGAAGTGACACCGATACAGAAGTTATAATCCATGCATATGAGGAATATGGATATAATTGTGTGAACGTCTTTAATGGAATGTTTGCATTTGCAATTTCCGACGGTAAGAAACTTTTTTTGGCAAGGGATCCTGTTGGAATCAAACCTCTTTATTATTATTTTGAAAATGGAAGTTTTATTTTTGCATCTGAGATAAAGGCATTTTTTCATGCCGGAATTGCTCCTAATATCAACCATGATTCGCTCAATTTATTACTGAGTTATAGGACGGTTCTTGGTGAATCTACATTATTTCAAAACATCAAAAAACTTTTACCAGGACATTATCTAGTTTATGAAAACAACGATATTAGTTTAAGCAAATACTTTCAGTTAGATATAGTGGAGAAGGATATCAGCGGAGAGGTTTTAGTTACAAAATTTAGAGAGCTGTTCAATAAAAGTGTCAATAGAATGCTTGTCGCAGATGTACCTGTAGGAGCATTTTTATCAGGTGGGCTGGACTCCAGCTGTGTTGTTGCAATGATGTCTAAAGTGAGCAACCATGTTAAGACATTTACCGCTGGATTCAATGAAGAGCACGACGAGATGAAGTATGCAAAAAAAGTTTCAGAACACTATGGAACAGAGCATCATGAAGTTTATATTAATTATGATGACATGACGAAAATTTTTGACGACGTTGTTTATCATATGGATGAGCCTATTGCTGATCCTGCGATATTCCCAGTTTGCTTCGTGAGTAAATTAGCTAAAGATAAAGTCAAGGTCGCTTTATTTGGTGAGGGTGCTGATGAATTATTTGCAGGCTATAGTAAATACAACATTATCAATAGCAGCTTTTTTCCTATGAGAAGATATGTGAAAACTGACCAACTGTTTACTTCTGATAAGAATAAATTTTTTAATTATGAAGGCAATACAAATGGGACTGCAGTTAATTATATTGGTAAAAGTGCGAATTTGAACAATGCGCTTTTGTTTGATTTTAAAGAAATATTGCCTAATTTCCAGCTGATGAAAGTTGATAAAATGACGATGATGCATAGCCTAGAAGGGAGAGTGCCGTTTTTGGATAAAGAGATTGTGAAATTTGCCTTCCAACTTCCTGCTAAGTATAAACTACATAATGGTACTGGAAAATACATTATTAGAAAATCTGTGGAAGGCATTGTCCCTAAAGAAATACTTTGGGGAGAGAAGAGAATATTTTTTACACCATTAAAAAAATGGATGGATGAAGGATTAAGAGATATCGCTATTGAAAGACTAATGAAAACAGAGATATTTGATAAACGAAATGTTTTAAAACTTATACATAAAGAGAATAATTCTTTAAGAAGATACAAGTATAGCAATCAATTGTGGAGTCTATTAATGATTGAAACATGGTATCAACAATTTGTTAAAAAACATGAGGTTATTGCTTGAATGGAAAAAGAACAGATTGAAAATTACTGGAGGAATAACAAGCAGGAATTTGCAGGCGATAGAAGAAGCAAGATTATTTATAATTTATCTAAAAAATACATTGGAGAGAAAACACTTGATGTTGGCGCTGGCAGCGGTGCGCTAATAAGATTAATAGAGGGAGCAGTAGGCATTGATCTTGTTGAAAATGAAATCGTCAGCAAGGGAGATGTCACTAATCTAAGATTCGATAATTTTAGGTTTAATACGGTTTTTGCAACAGAGGTTTTAGAGCATTTGAATGACGAGAATTTAAGCAAAAGCCTTAGTGAGATATGGAGAGTTCTTAAGAGAAACGGATATTTTGTTTTAACTGTTCCTTATAAAGAGGATTTGCACAAAAATATGGTTTCATGCCCAAAATGCGAATTTGAATTTCACAGATGGCAGCATATTCATTCTTTTAGTGAAGAGAAGATTAGGAGAATATTGTACCAGCATGGATTCAACATTGTTGAAATAGGAGTTAAACCATTCAGCTTATATGAGAGAGGTTGGAAATGGAAATTACTATCCCCAATTATATTGCGATTTCATAAAGAGGTTAGCAAAACCCTTTTTGTGGTTGCGAAAAAGATTTAGAATGAAATATTCTATTAAATGTGAAGATTGTGAAAAAGAATATTCCGATTCTGCACAGGTATATAACTGCCCTAATGATGGTGGGAAATTGATAGTTAATTTAGTGTATGACACAATAAATGTCAATTTTCAAGAACTTTTTCATAGAAGCTCAAGAAGAACCCCTCTGCAAGAAAGATTCAAGGAATTTTTGCCTGTAAATAATCCAATTTCTTTAGGAGAGGGCTATACTCCTTATTATCGTGCTGAGAGGCTTGGAGACGTTTTAGGCCTGAAGAATCTGTGGATAAAGAATGAAACTTTGAATCCCACTGGAAGCTATAAAGACAGACCTATTCTCGTTGGATTAGGCAAGGCAATTGAGTTTGGAGCTGAAACAGTTGCCACTGCTTCTTCTGGAAATGCAGCAAATGCACTTGCTGCGGGTGCTGCTAAATATGGAATAAGATGCGTTGCTTTTGTTCCTGAAAATATCCCAAGAAGCAAGGCACAATTATTACAAACTTACGGCGCAGAAGTCTATAGAGTTAAAGCTGAGAATCCTAAAGAAGATCCTACAATAGTTCTATTGAAAAAAGCATGCAAGGAATTTGGTTGGCATCCTGTTGCCCCATTCGGCATATTTAATCCTTATCAAATAGAAGGTAGCAAGACAATGGCTTATGAAATTGCTGAGTTCTGTTTTTTAAATAAAATAAATGCTCCCGATCATGTTGTTGTTCCTGTTGGAAGCGGCGGCGGCTTGATCGGATGGTATAAAGGTTTTCTTGAATTTAATACCCTGGGATTTGTTGGTAAAGTGCCAAAAATACATGCTGTTCAAAGTGAAGGCTGTGCCCCTTTTGTTAAAGTTTTTAATGAAAAAAAAGATCTCGAAGCTTGGGAGGCTCCTCACACGGTTGCCGGAGGATTGGCTGACAATTATACATGGGATTGGAAAGGAGGATTAGATTCTTTGCTTAATAGCCATGGGATTGCATTGACTGTTTCAGACAGAGAGATATTGGAAGCTAAAAGGTTATTGAGCAGAATGGAGGGAATTTTTTCTGAGCCTACTGGCGCTGCTTCATTGGCGGGAATAATTAAATTTAGTATTGAAAATAAAACAAGGAAAATTATGAAAGCTGATGATGCTATTTGCTGTGTCGTTACCGGTGCTGGGTGGAAGGATTTTGACGATAGTGAGAAAGAATATAAAGAACCAAGATTAATCAGACCTTACTTAGAAGAGCTTGTTACTATCTAAGATTATACAATTTCGGTACTTTAAATATGCCTAAAATAATTGGATTCGGAGGAGAGGAAAAGGAATTTGAAGCAGGGGAATTACTAAGAGATAAATGCGAATATATGGGAGTGCCTTTTGGCTGCAAAGATGGCGAGTGCGGCTGCTGCAGAATTGTAATTTTGGAAGGAGAAAATAATTTATCAAAGAAAAATGATAAGGAAAAAAAAGTTCTTGGAAATGATGATCCAAAAGAGAGGCTTGCATGCCAGACAAAAATCTTAAAGGGAACTGTAAAGATTCAGTATTATTAGAAAGATATATAAATAAACCATTGTTAACTATTGTTACAAGATTATTCATAGTCTATTGGGGCGAATTAATGGAAATTTTAATGGAACAGCAA
>JACPIN010000006.1 GCA_016188065.1 Candidatus Woesearchaeota archaeon
CCTTTTCTAAATTATTTCCTGAAGCTATAACCTTTTTGTTTTCAATTGCAATCCATTGATCTCTATATTTTTTTAGAAATTCTGTATTGTGATTTTCTCCCCATTTCAAATCTTCCCAAAATTCCTTATTTGCCTTCATAGATATATTTAAATAGCCCTAATATATTAAATTTTCTACAATGAACAGAGTTGATTGTCTTCATAAAGAGTAATTCTGATTTTTATAGCTGTAGCTCTGTGAAAAGTTTTTTATATATTCAGCAGTTAGATGGAAGTATGATGGGTATAGTGAAAGGGTTATCACAGGGGCCTGTGGAGCCTCAGATCCGAGTTCAAGTCTCGGTACCCATCCTTCAAAGAGGTAAAAAATGAAGCTTCAAAATCCTAGAGGGATGAGGGATCTTAGTCCTGAAGAGAGCATTTTCAGAAATCAAATCATTGGAGTAATCAAAACGGCTTTTGAGAATTATGGCTTTTCTCCTCTTGGAACCCCGTTAATAGAAAGATTCGAGATTTTATCTGCAAAATATGCTGGCGGAGAGGAGATATTAAAAGAAACCTTCAAATTAAAAGACCAGGGAAAAAGGCAGCTTGGATTGAGATATGATCTGACTGTGCCTTTGGCAAGATATATCGGAATGAACCAGCAGATAAAACTTCCGTTTAAGAGGTATCAGATCGGAACAGTTTATAGAGATGGTCCGATAAAATTAGGAAGGGCAAGAGAATTCATACAATGCGATGCAGATATAATTGGAAGCGCTTCTGTATTAGCTGATGCTGAATTACTCATCTTAGCCGCAAGAATTTTTGAAAGACTAGGCTTGAAAGTCAAGATAAAACTGAACTCCAGGAAAATACTAGATGCAATCATGGAAGCACTGGATATCCCTGAAAAAGACAAGATAGAATTCATTCTCTCTCTTGACAAGCTCGATAAAATAGGGGCTAATGGTGTCAGGGAAGATTTGAAGAAAAAAGGGATCAAGGAATATGATGAAATCAAGCCACTTTTATCGACGATAAAAACAAACTCACCAGATGAACTAAAAAAGAATGTAAGTAAATTATTTGCCAAAAATAATAAGAAATTTGAAAACACAGAATATGAAAAAGGCTTTGTGGACATATGCGAGATATTAAGCTATTTGAAAGGCATTGGGATTAAAAACATTGAGTTCAGTGGGGCATTGGCAAGAGGGTTGACTTATTATACAGGGGCTGTTTTTGAAGTTTTCTTAAAAAATTCTGAAGTAAAAAGCTCTGTTGCCGGCGGCGGGAGATATGATGAGATGATTGGAAAATTTTTAGAAGGAAAAAATTACTATCCTGCTACTGGAATTTCTTTTGGACTGGAGCCCATAATTAAGGCTCTGAAAATTGATAAAAAAGAAGCTAAGAAAACAGTAACTCAAGTCTACATTATTCCAATTAATGCATTAAAAGAATCTTTAGATATTGCTGAAAAACTAAGAAAAGAAAACCTTAATGTTGATATTGCTTTTGACAAAAAAGGCGTTAGCAAAGGGTTGGATTATGCCAACTCGCTATCCATACCTTACGTGATAATAATCGGCGAAGATGAACTGAAGAAAAATAAAATAAAATTGAAGGATATGAAAACTGGGAAAGAAAGATTATTAAATTCAAATGATATTGTTAAAATTGTTGAAAATGAAAAAAAATCAAAAGATATTTAATAGAATTTTGAAGATAATAGCCTATGTTATGGCTGGAATAGTTTTTTTAATAATGCTTTATGGAATAATTACAGCAATAAGATGAATAATTTGGAGATTCTTTCTCAAATTGTTAACTGGATGGTATTAGCTTTTATATTTACAAGAGTAATTGGAACAGGATGTTTTAGCAGATTTGAATGGCTATTGACCTTCATATCTGTAATGTTTGCTTATTTTATTAAATTTGTAAGTACAAAAATTGAAAATTAAAATAAAAATGTTTGATAGTTTATCATGGAAAACAAATCCTCATTTAGGTTGGTATTTGGAGAATCTCCGATAATTAAAGTTATAGACTTCTTTTTGGACAATAGGGAATTTGACTACAGCTTAACAGATATATCAAAAAATGCAGGCATAGGGTGGAGTACTTTGCACCTTTTCTGGAAAAAGTTAGTTATAATGGAAGTTGTTGTGAAAACTAGAAAAATAGGAAGAGCCGAGTTGTACAAGCTAAATATAAATGGTTCTTTGGTGAAAAAATTGATTGATCTGGATAGAGATATTTCAAAAAGATTTATTGAAAAAGAATTAACAAAGCAAAAGCTAAAGATTGTTGCATAAGGAATAATAAATTTTTAAAAAATTAAAATAAAACTATTCCAGTTCTATCTCAATTCCCCCAAATTTTGGAACTATTAATTTGTTATATATCCCGGCTCCCACGTATCCAGATAAATATCCAGCTACCCCATAGGCTATAGGCGCCAAGATTATTGACAAAATTCCAAAGCCTACAAAAGATGTTCCAAGGACTGATCCTCCTATGCTGCTGAATACTGTCAAAAGCACTCCAGTAACCAATCCGTAAAAAACCCCGAATATGCCAAACAAATTTGCCAATGATTTTTCGCTTACTCTAGTTATAGTTTTCATTTAATCACCCCATTATTATTTATTTTTATCTCAATGTCTCCAAAATGCTCATCCTGAAGCATATCTATCCTTCTTTGATGATCAAGGTGCAGCAGTGGAACAAAAGTAGCTATCTTATCCTCCCTCCTGCTGCTTTTCACGAGCATATCAAATGTTAGTTTTTTTTCTGTTTTGAATATGCCAATGATCTTGCTGTAAATCTGGTCTATAATATCATTTATGTTTGTTTTTTTCTCGGGAGGAATAACTATCGGAACATCTAGTGCATATTCTCTCCTAACCGTCCTGTTCTGGTCTACTCTGAGTGCTTTCTGCAGAGCTGAAATCAAGTCTTGGAGGGAGACTTTTCTTCTTCTTGGCTGAGGCATTTTTGGAATCACTACTATCTTGTTTTCTTCCAATGCCTCTATAGAATTCTGATCAAGGCCTTCTGGAATGAACTCTTCATCTGGGGGGTTTATTATAGATTCAAATCTTGCTATGTCCTCTTCAACTAATTTTTGTGACTTCATTTTCAAAAGAATTGCAGAAGCCAGAATTACCTTTCCGGAAACAGCAAAATTCATTTCCTGCAGCTTCTTAACAGCTTCAATGTATTTTCTCGCTAACAGAGAAATGTCAATGTCCCAAGGATTCATCTCTTCTGTCTTTACCAGATCATAAAGAATTGTCTGCCAAGTTATCTCATCTTCTTTCAAAAGCAACTCGAAGATTCTATCCTGCATCCCAAAAATAAAGAGCATTTTATATATAAAACAATTGTTTTTACTGGCTGTGACAACCCCCAAATATAAGCTACCCAAGGCTAAATATTGTAATCATTCTAAAGTGGTATTAAACCGAAAGCTTTATATACTAGTTGCAATTCGCTATATTATATCACCTCTTTTTCCCGGGATTCGGGCTTCGGCCTGGATTCTGGGTTTGGATAATTCAAGAACAAGATTCTTATTATTTATATCTTCATTTAGGCTTCATCTCAACATACTTGCATCTTCCGCAAAAATACCTGTCTTTATGGTTTGCTAAGAAATATCCCTGGCCGCATTTCGGGCAGCATTTTTCTCTCTTTAAAATCCCTCCTTCAACTTTGTACTTCTTCCAGACAGTACTAGGCTTTCTGTTCTTTACTTTCTTCTTTGCCATCTTTCTTTGCCTTTTTATTTTTCTTAATCAGTTTCTCAAAATCCTCTTTTGATTCATACACCTCGGCAATGACTTTTGTCCTTGTTGAGCCAAAATGATTGATCACTTTCTGAAGGTTTATTAGATTCTCGTCAGCTTTCAGTTCCTCCGCAATCAATTTTTTAATCTCCTCTTTTTTCGGCGTTGATTTTCTTGCATGGTCTATCTCAAACACAATCTCTTTTCTCTTCAGCAGCGGCAGATAAGTTTCATTGATTTTTTTCATCTTACTTTGATTGCATATTCTCCTGAGCTTTTGATCTCAAGTTTTTTTGCTATCTCGCTTTTGTTTGCATCTGTAATAAATAATCGTCCCTGGAAATTCTCAGTGAGATCAGAACCATTGCAGACAGTACAGCTGCTTCCCTTCACTAAAATCTTACAGCTCTTGCAGTATTTCTTTTTCATTTTCCAAATGTATAAATCATTTCTCTTCTTAATCTTAATAATTGCTCTTTTTGTTCTGGTGTTAGTTCTTTAGGATCTGTATCCCTGTCTCTACATAAGAACCTCATATAATTTTCTATTGCAGATAAACTTTTATCATAATATATCCTATCTCCATTTGCATCATGTCTCATTCTTAATGTTTGCCCCAATACAATAAACTCATCTACTGCTATAGTCCTAATTCCGTCTCCATATCCCCACCAGTGATCTTTCATTTCTTCTTATCCTCTTGCTGCTTTGATTTCTCTTTTTCTTCTTTCATCCAGACAACTGCTCCAAGTGCAGGCTGCCTCATCGTCAATCCAATTCTGGGGTTGTTAATCTCCTTGTAGCTCACTGCAATAACTCTTGCTCTGCATCTCTCTCCAGACTTAAGTACTCTCTTTGTCTCCTTGCCTGTCAGCACACCTGTTTTTGAGACGCTGACAAAATCATCCATTGTTTGGGATAAATGAATCATGCCGTCGATAGCACCCATGTTGAAAAAGACTCCAAAGTCAGTTATCTCAGTTACATCCCCAAGAACAAGCTCGTGTATTTCTGGCTTAAATACTAATAATGTAAAAACTGTCCTGTAATAAGCTGCCCCGTCTCCAGGAATTATGACCCCTTCACCAATGTTTTTAATATCCGAAACAGCTATGGCAATCCCCAAATCCTTCGAAATAAAGTTTTCAAATCTCTGGTTTAATCCTTTGAGTATAATCGACTTCAAATCAGCCTCGCTGAAATTCTTAGGAGGCACCCTTACATGGTCTTCTAATTCTAGTTCATAATACATCTCTTACTGCTCCCTCAGAAATATTTTCCTGTTAATCATCGTATCTCTTCTATGAATTTTTTTTGCCTTATCACAAAAATTTTTTTCCCTTTTAGTTTATTTTTTAATTCCCTGTCTGCCGTCGCAATTGCATATCCTTTAAAACTGATTAATAAAGAGTCAACATCATCTTGATTTTCAGTTTTTATTATCTTGATCTGCTTTTGTCTCAAAATCTGCAGTGCAAGTTTAGCATGCTTGGCTTTTTTTTGCTTTATAAGTTTTTCTAACTCCCTCACTACAGCATCAAGTGTATAAATCCGGTGCTCTTTCAGCTGCTCACAGTAATCAATGTGAAACTTTGCGCAGTTGATAAGAAAATTTGTATCCAGAATAATTCTCATCTATCAAAAAATCTGCTCTCATTATTTATAAACTTTGCTATTATTTTTTTCTAGAATATGTTTATACAGCCTGTAGTAGCCAAATTTAAGGGTTTTACAGGGGAAAGGCTTTTAAATGAAAATTCGCTTTTTAAGTAAATAAACATGGGTTTTATAACATAAAATGTTTAATCAAAAAAATATATTGAGTTTAAATAATGAAGAGAAAATAAAAGATTTACCTAGTTTGAGGAGAGAATTTGATCTTAACAGATTAAATGAAAGAGTTACTAAAAGAGGAGACGTAGAAGAGATTTCTAAAAAACTTAAGATTAATAGAACGGTTCTGAGCAGAGGATTGTATGAAAATAGGATTTTATCTATTTTCCCCGACTTGAATAAAAGTAAAGTTGTATCCATGTCTACTATATGGTTGGAAAGAGAATTAAAAGTTTTTTCTGGAATTTATGATATTCAGAGATTATCTACAAGAAAACTCTATAAAAAAGTCAAGGAATGGAGGAGAAGATTAAAGTTAAATCCAAGATTATTATTAACGGATTCACAGCACGATCTTATAATTGGGAGTATTTTGGGCGATGGTTATGTTAGAAAAAGAGATAAAAACTGTAACTTTAGGGTTGGACATTCCGATAAACAAAAGGAATATTTATTATGGAAATATATGACATTAAAAGAGTTTACTTCATCCGAGCCAAAATTTAGTTTAAGAAGATTTAAAGAAAATAAAAGTATTAAAACCTTAGAATTATCCACTTTTACACATCCAGTTTTCTCATATTATAGGAGATTATTTTATCCTAATGAAAAAAAAATAGTAAGTAGAAAAATTTTAAATTTGTTAACACCAAGAAGTTTAGCATATTGGGTGTGTGATGATGGAAGTTACAATAATAGACAGGGATATATTGTTTTATGTACAAATTCTTATAATTTGGAAGAACATGAAATTATGAGGAAGTATTTTCAAGAAGTTTGGGACTTAGACCCAACAATAGGTTTTAGAGATGGTAAATATTATTACTTGAGATTTAAACAAGAGGATTCCAAAAGATTAATCTCTATTATTAAGCAATTTATACCTGAAGGGATAGAATATAAAATCGGAAAATGAGTAAAGGTTACACTGCTAAAGACATACAAGTACTTGAAGGACTGGATGCAGTAGTCAAAAGACCAGGAATGTATGTAGGGGATACGGGAGTCAGAGGGCTTCATCATATAGTTTTTGAGGCTATTGATAATGCTGTGGATGAATTTCTTGCCGGATATGCAAAGCAACTAAAAGTTGTTATTCATAAGGATGGGAGTGTAACTGTCGAGGATGACGGAAGAGGGATTCCTGTTGATGAACATCCTGTTTTAAAAACTTCTGCACTACAGATTGTGTTAACTAAACTGCATGCTGGAGGAAAGTTTGACAAAAAAACATATCAGGTTTCTGGTGGATTGCATGGTGTAGGGATAAGTGTTACTAATGCTTTAAGCGAATGGTTAAAGGTAGAGGTCAGAAGGGATGGAAAATCTTATTATCAAGAATATAGGCTTGGAAAGCCTTTAGCAGATGTAAAACCTAACGGGCCTGCAAGTTCTACAGGTACAAAGATTACATTTATGCCAAGATCTTCCACTTTTGAGGATACTAATTTTCAATATGAAATCCTAGACAATAGATTAAAGGAATTAGCTTACTTGAATAAGGGAATCAGCATTGACTTCATCGACGAGAGAGATGGAAGGGAGATTTCTTATCATTTCGAAGGGGGGATTAAAAGTTATGTCGAGGACATTAATAAGAATAAAGAGCCGCTTCATGATGTTATTTATTTCGAGAAAAAAGAAAACAGCATAGTTATCGAGATCGCAATGCAGTACAATGCAGGTTATAATGAAAGAGTTTTCAGCTTCGTCAATTCTATTAACACCGTTGAGCACGGCACTCATTATTCAGGGTTCTCAACAGCTTTAACCAGATCTGTAAATGATTATCTGAAGAAAAATAAAATGGACAAAATGAAGGTAGCTGGAGACGATGCAAAGGAAGGGCTGACTGCTATCATATCTGTTAAGATTCCCGAGCCCCAGTTTGAAGGCCAGACCAAAACAAAGCTAGGAAACAGCGATGTTAAAGGCATAGTTGACTCTATTGTGTACGAAAAATTAATTGGATTTCTCGAGGAAAATCCGGCTATCTCAAGGATAATAATGGGCAAATGCCTTGGTGCTGCCCAGGCAAGAGAAGCTGCTAGGAAAGCAAGAGAATTAACAAGAAGAAAATCTGCATTAGAATCAGGAAGCCTGCCTGGGAAATTAGCTGACTGCCAGGAAAGGGATCCTAGCAAATGTGAAATATTTTTAGTTGAAGGAGATTCTGCTGCAGGGACTGCAATCGGAGGGAGAGACAGAAAAACTCAAGCAATACTTCCGTTATGGGGAAAGATGCTAAATGTTGAAAAAGCAAGGATAGACAAAGTGTTTGGTAATGATAAATTACAGCCGATAATTCTCGCGCTTGGATGCGGAATAGGCGAGGATTTTGATGTTTCTAGATTAAGGTACGGAAGGGTTGTCATTATGAGCGATGCAGACATTGACGGCCACCATATTGCAACATTACTGCTGACTTTCTTTTATAGATATATGAGGAATCTAATTGAAAACGGGCATGTGTATATCGCTATGCCTCCACTCTACAAGGTAGTGAAGAATAAAAAAGTTTATTACGTTTATGATGATAATGAATACAGAAAATTACTGGAAGAGATAGGAAAAGATGGAACTGTTGTGCAGAGATACAAAGGCTTGGGGGAGATGAATTCTGAGCAGCTGTGGGAAACTACTTTGGACCATGAAAACAGGTATATGAAAAAAGTTACAATTGAAGACGCTACAATAGCGGACCAAATGTTTTCAATTTTAATGGGAGAGGAAGTTGAACCCAGAAGAGAATTCATAATGAGATATGCGAAGGAAGCTGAGCTGGATATTTGAAAATGAAAGAATACACTATATCTGAACTTAGGACCCTGGTAGATAATAGCTTTAATTATTTAAGAAAATATTTTGATCAGAATGTCGGTCGTCATAATCTTGTTATAGTAAGGGGGGATTTGGAGGATAATATATTAGCTAATTTTAATGTCTACACTAATAGAAAAGTCTATGTAGATATAATAAAGATAGATGAAAACAAACTGATTAAAAAACTTAGAAATGGCAAAGTTGAAAATAACCTTGAAATTAAATTCTCTACAGCCTTAGATGAAATAATCGGAGAGGAGATAGGATCTATTTTATTTTATGTAAACCATGATCTGGATAAAAAACTAGGACTTGCGCAAGAAGTCGCTGGATATTACAGTGGAATGATATATGCAAACAGAAATAATCAAGAGCCTTTATTCTTAAGACCATATAGAAATGAAGAAAGTTATGGGCGTGCAAGAAAACTCTATACAAAATTCAAAGATGCTAAATTAGCAGAGCTGGCTTTGATAAAAAACTTGGATGATTTTAATAATTTATTTAGCAGACTTGAAGTGTGAGAAAATGGCAGAAGAAAAAATAAAAAGGATTTTGTATTTAGATCATAATTTTTATATGCGTGAAAGATATGAAAATAAAGAGTATAAGGAAGTAATTGGAGATATTGAAATTTACGGGGCGTGTAATGTAGAAAAAGCTAAAGAAATATTCAGGGAATTTTATCCCTTTGATTTAATAGGCATCCATCTTTCAACAAGTTGCGCATTTTTCTTTGCTACGTATGTGAGAGAAAGATATAGAGAGATACCAATAATTGTATTGAGCGGTGTTGCAAGCTATGCTAAAAAAACTCTTGATGATATAGAATTTCCTTATGATCAAATCTTAAATATCCCTTTTGAACCTCCAGAAGATACAGCTAAATCTCTTGTAAATATATTGCACAATATTAACAGAAAACAGGAAATGATCTAAAATGCCAGAGCAAATTAAAATTCAATTGATTGAGAATGAGATGAAGAAGAGTTACATAGACTATGCTATGTCTGTGATAACTGCAAGGGCACTGCCTGATGTCAGAGATGGATTGAAGCCTGTGCATAGGAGAATTTTATATGCAATGTACAAGTCAAAGCTCTCTCACGACAAGCCTTTCAGAAAATCTGCTTTTATCGTTGGTAGAATCTTAGGGAGTTTCCATCCACATGGCGATGCGGCTGTTTATGATTCTTTAGTCAGATTAGCTCAGAACTTTTCTATGAGGTATCCACTTGTTGAGGGCCACGGTAATTTTGGAAGCATTGATGGATTCCCTGCAGCTGCTATGAGGTATACAGAATGCAGGCTTGCTAAATTGTCTGATGAGATGCTGAAACACATCGATGAGGAAACTGTAAAATTTGTCCCTAACTACGACGGCAGCACGAAAGAGCCAGTTGTCCTTCCTTCTTTATTTCCAAGCCTTCTGGTTAATGGAAGCACCGGAATTGCAGTTGGAATGGCTACGAATATTCCTCCGCACAATCTAAAAGAAAGTGTTAATGCAGTGATTGCAATGATCGACAATTCTGAAGTTTCAGTTCAAGAGCTGATGAAGCATCTGCCAGGGCCAGATTTTCCTACTGGAGGGATAATTGCAGGAACTTCTGGGATAAAAGATGCTTATGAAACTGGAAGAGGGAGAATTGTTGTGCTGGCAAAAGCCGATGTTGAGGAAAGCAAAAACAAAACTAGCATAATTATCTCTGAAATTCCATATATGGTAAATAAGTCCATGCTAATCGAAGAGATTGCCAACTTGATTAGAAATAAAAGGGTTGAAGGCATTGCTGATCTAAGAGATGAAAGCGACAGGAAGGGGATGAGGATAGTTGTTGAGATTAAACAAGGATTCTCTCCTGAGGTTATCTTAAACCAGCTGCAGAAATATTCCCAGTTGAGAAGTACTTTTGGTGTAATAATGATTGCTCTCGTCGATAATGAGCCTAAAACATTAAATTTGAAGGAGCTAATTCAGCTGTATATAAAGCACAGAAAAGAAATTACAGTGAAAAGGCTTGAGTATGAATTGGAAAAAAGCAGGCAGCGCGCACACATACTACTTGGCTTGAAAGTTGCATTAAAACACATTGATGCCGTTATTTCAACAATTAAAGGCTCAAAAGATCCTGCTGTTGCCAAACAACTATTAATTGAAAGATTCAAGCTTAGCGAGAAACAAAGCGAAGCTATTCTTGAAATGAGGCTAAGCAGGCTCACTTCCTTGGAAACAGTAAAAATTATCGAGGAGCATGACATATTAGTTAACAGAATAAATGAGCTCAGAGAGATTTTGGGATCTGATGTGAAAATATTCAAGATAATTAAAGAGGAGTTAGTTGTTATAAGGGATGGATATGGAGACGGGAGAAGAACAAGAATTGAAGGCGAGTATAAAGCATTGGAAAAAGAGGATTTGATTGAAGAAGAGAACGTTGTCGTAACTGTCACCCACTCAGGCTACATTAAGAAAATTTCCCTTGATACTTACAAGAGCCAGGCACGTGGAGGAAAGGGAAGGATTGGGGCTGAAACTAAAGAGGAAGACTTTGTTGAGAATCTATTTGTAACTTCAACTCATAATTACATACTTTATTTTACAAATCTCGGGAGATTATACTGGCTCAAGGCTTATGAAGTTCCGACCGCAAACAGGTACAGCACTGGAAAGGCAATTATAAATTTGCTGAACCTTAAAGATAAAGAGAAGATTAGCACTATGATGCCAATCAAGGATTTTGAAAAAGGATATTTAGTAATGATAACTAAAAAAGGACTGATCAAGAAAACTCCTCTTCATTATTTTTCGAATCCAAGATCTTCAGGAATAAACTGCGTGAATCTAAGAGAAGGCGACGAGCTTGTCAATGTTCTTGCTACCGACGGCAATAGGAAAATAATAATTGCTACAAAGAAAGGAATGGCAGTTAAGTTCGATGAGATAAATGTCAGGCCCATGGGAAGAAATGCTTCTGGAGTAAGAGCTGTCAGATTAAAGGGAGGAGATGAAGTTGTTTCCATGGACTTTGCAGAGGATAATTTAGCTCTGCTGACTGCATGTAGAAATGGATTTGGAAAAAAGAGTAAGATTGAAGATTACAGATTGATAAGAAGAGGCGGAAGTGGAGTGATAAATATCAAGAACCTTGGAAGAAATGGAGACGTCATCGGAGCTCTAGCTGTAAATGAAGAGGATGATGTTATTTTCATAACTGAAAAAGGAATTGTAATGAGGACAAAAGTCAGCAATATTTCAACTATTGGCAGGAATACTTCTGGAGTGAGATTGATAAAATTAAATACAGGGGATAGATTGAAGAGCATTGCAAAGGTTGCTAGTGAGGAATAATTATGATCTTAATATTTTAAATAAGTCTTTTGAAAGTTTAACATATTTTTCTTTTTTCCCTGCTATATTCTTATCAAAAAATTCTATAAAAGTTTTATGGATTAAATCTAAAGATTCATCAAAATCATTTACCTTATCTGATTTTTTATAAATTTCTTCTATCTCTGGGTCGTATTCATCAAAAGCATTAATTATCAGGTATAAACCAATCGGATCATGTTTATTTAAAATCACTCTCATAGAATTTAACAATTGTTTTTCCATAATTAATTTTATAAAACTAATATTAGGAACTTATATTAACTTCGACAGGCAGAGGAACATTTATCTCTTTTTGTTTTATTCTTTTTCTGAAACTAAAAACAGCAAAGCCTTTTACTTTTTTGGTTTTTTCATCTATCCTCTCAAACACCCCATCGTTAATTTCTTCATAATATGAAGGCGTTGGATTGCCTATTTGTATTTCTAAAAAATCCCCTTTCCTCATCATAATGTATTTTTAGATTATCTTTCATTTTCATTAACTAACACCAGCTTTATATATTTTTATAGTTTTCTTGTTTCATGAATATTGTTTACTCCGATCATGCTGAGAAAAGAGTCAGGCAAAGAGGAATTGCTAAGTGGGAAGTTGAACATATTCTTGAGTTTCCATTTTATGTTAAAAAATCATTCGGCGGACGAAAAGAAGCCGTTGGAGAGATTAAGGGGAGAACAATTAAAGTAGAATTCTTTGAAGAGGAAAACTATATAAAGATTATTACTGTTATGTAAATCATGAAATTAGAATATGATAAAGAAGTGGATGCTGCATATATCTACATTAAGTATCCAATAAAGGAAAGGGAAGCTGAAAAAACTATTGAATTGAATGAGGATCTTATTGTAGACTTTGATAAGAATGGAAAGTTGATTGGAATCGAAGTTCTTAATGCAAGTAAAGTAATAGGTAAAGAAGTGTTGAAAGGAGAGAAAATTGCTGCTTAATTTATTCAGCTAATTTCCTTTTCTTCTCTAGCCATTTTGGTGTTTTAATGAAAGTTATACTCTCCCACGAATCTATCTCATCTTCAGTAACATTGAAACATTTCTGATACGCATTTTCTACAGATCCATGTAACGCATCTCCAAATTTAAACCCAATCTTATTGATAATTTTCTTTAAAGCCAATTCATCCTTGCTTTCAATTTCAACAAAACTTGGAATCCAAGGCCAAGTGTCTATTGTAATCTCATTTCCATCCAGACTCCATTTCTCTCTTTTAGTCTCTTGGTAAGATTTTTGTTTAAGACCAATATCAACTAAAAACTCGCAAGCCGTGTTAAAATCACTAACATCAATTGTTACCTCTTTAGTTCCATGCAAAGTCCTGTCATTTAACTGCTTATAACTCATAGTTATTTTCTTGCTTTCATCTCTAACCCTTATCCATCCACCAATTTTTCTTAATCTATCATCAGAATAATCAAAAGTTTTCCTTTTCATAAAAACCTCAGGATGGACTAATTTTGCATTCAAAGATTTTAATTTACTTCTAAATTTTTTAATATCAACATCCAAGAACTTAGCCTCGACTTCAGATTCCATAATTATTCAACCAATTCTCCAATACCTATCAAGTGCCATCTTGCACCAACCCTTCTTGAAATAGCAAACCTGTCACTTTTAGATGCAACAACTGGAAGCCTTAAGTTAAGTGAGATAAGGTGTTTTGAAGTGTCTACTACTTGTCCAAGAGTTACTGCAGAATTAACATTTATCATCAGCAATTCACCATGAGTTATCGGGATAACTTCGACTTCTTCTTTAACGCCAACAACCCTCTTGATCAACTTAGGTTTCAACCTAAGCCTGCGATGGACCTTTGGCAGTTTTCCAGGTAGCCCTGCTAAGTTCCCTGCAAGGTTATCAGATTTGACAAATGCAGGATCTAGCTCTGTTAGAATTCCCAGGCTTCCGCCAGGTGCTATTTCTTTAAACTGCTCACTGCCAGACATGATAGCCGCTATCTTTGTTCTTACGGGTTTGTAATCGCTCTTCTCATCTAGCTTTATCCCGGGCACTATTTCTATTTCTTCTCCTATTTTCAGCTTGCCCTGCTTTAATGCCCCTCCTAAAATCCCTCCTTTTAATGTTTCAGGCACTGCACCTGGCTTGTTTATATCGAATGATCTTGCTATCAGCATAATCGGTTCTTTTTCAAGATCCCTTTTTGGAGTCTTGAAAGTTTTCTGTATTGTTTCTATTAAAAAATCTATGTTCACATTATGCTGGGCTGAAACAGGAACTATCGGAGCTTTTTCTGCAATCGTTCCTTTAACAAAGTCTTTTATCTGCTTGTAATTTTTCACAGCATCCTCTTTTTCAACTAAGTCAATTTTATTTTGAACAATGATTATATCGCTTATCCCAATTAATTCCAAAGCCATGAGGTGCTCCCTTGTTTGTGGCTGGGGGCAATGCTCATTTGCAGAAACCAGAAGCAGTGCAGCATCCATTATTGCAGCTCCTGAAAGCATCGTCGCCATAAGAGTTTCATGCCCTGGAGCATCTATGAAGGAAACTTTTCTAAGAACTTCATATTTTTTATTTTCTTTTTTTGCTTGCAATTCTGTAGAGTAGCCGTCTTTTGTCTTTACAAAAACAGAGTCCGCATACCCTAATCTTATAGTGATTCCTCTTTTAATCTCTTCAGAATGAGTGTCTGGAAACTTTCCTGTTAGAGCCTGAACTAAAGTAGATTTTCCATGGTCAACATGGCCGATCATCCCTATCGATATTTCTGGCTGCAAATGTTCTTTATGTTCTGGCATCAATTTATCTAATAGAAAAATCGTTTTTAAAACTTCTGCTTTCCAGTTATTATCAAATGCCCCTCTTTATCCTTGTTAAACTCAATCTCCTGCAGATTATTGATCAGGATATCATGCCCTGCAAGCAAGTAATCAACTTCCAAATCTTTTAAAATTAATTTGTGAATTCCATTCTTGAAATCGTATCTCTTCTTGGGGACTTTATTCGTCTTATGTGGGTCATTGATGTCAAATAAGCTGATGAAGACCGGCCTATCCATGCCATCGTAATCAGAATCCTTTTTCGACTTTCCGATTATTGCACTTTTAGCCTTGAGTTTCAATTTTATCAACCTCTTCTTTTTTTCCAAAAGTTTCCTCAAGAGATTTCTTTCCAGCTTTTACTACAGCCAGATTTAACTGTGAAGTTTTCTGATACACAGTGTTTCCAGCAACAGTTTTCCTTACAAAATTCCCTTTGTATTTTGCATTTATACCAATGCCTTTTCTTGCATATATCTTTTTCTTTCCAGCTAGATTTATTTCAGCCCGCATTGGAAAGCCTGCATCGTTGCTGCCGCCAGTTATTTTTAATTCATATCCGGATAATCCGGCCAATTCACCCTTTATCATTTCTCCTAATTTTTTTCCAGCAAACTCGGAATTATCTTCAATTTTTTTAGAATACGATTTCCCATTTTTATCCCCGATAACTAAATTTATTGCTTGCATATTTCTCGAATAATTTAATTTCAAACCCCCCACAAAGGATCTTTCCTTCTTTTTATTATTGAAATCTCCTTTAAAAGCTGGATTTCTGAAGGGTTTAAATAGTTTTTCATTTCTTTTATTTTCCTGAAATCTTCCTCAGGAATATCCGTAAGCAAGGCTGAATTCTCAAACACCTGCCTCCCGATTGTAATTCCCGGCAAGGATACTGCTGCCTGCTTTCCCTGCTCAACTTTCTGCACATTCTTGCCTTCAACTTGTATGCTCTTTATTCTAGTTAATGCCCTTCCATTTTCATCCATTAAAGGGCAGTCTGCAGTAATAGATCCAGCCAAGACTTCAATACCAGCGATTGCAGGATTGCTCTGCCTGAAAACAGTTCCAGGCAATACAAGAATCTTCCCTGGTCTGATAATATTCTTTAGCTTCTCCTGCTCAGCTTTTTTAACTTCATTATCTTTCCACTGCTTATAATCCTCTATTATCTTGTAAATTACATCATGATTTATTATCTTCACGCTATTGCTCTCAACTGACTTTACATTGAATGCAAGTATTGTTTTGTAAAGCGGGTCTTCTTCAGCGCTCGCTTCTGCTATGTCTGATTTGTTTATATTTCCCAAAGATGCTTTTTTAATGGGGATTTTATTTTCTCTCAATAAGGATGTTAAAGCCTCCAAGCTTCCAAGTGAATCTGCTTTTATAATAACCCCTTCATCATCGGTCCCAATTAATACTTCTTCAACTTCTTTTTGTATTTCTTTTTTTATTCTTTCCTCGCTGTTTTTATCTGCAACTTCAAACGGCATGCCTGCAAAAATTTCTTCAGCATCTTTTGGTATGATTTTTACTGTGCATGCTGCTTCAACTTCATCAACTACAACCAGCTTCTTATTCTTTATCGACTGCTCCAGCAGATTTCTAACCCTTGTTGTTATCGGCTTTTCCAGTCCAGCAATTATTATCTCATCATTGATTCTTATCTTCCCGTCATAAATGATGGCATCAATAGTTTTCCCAAACCCCTTTTCTTCCTTTATTTCAAGGACAACCCCCTTTGCAGGCTTATTGACATCAATGATTAATTTGATTTCCATGAATCTTTGGGCAAGCCCTGTTAATACCAGCAGTAATTCAGGAATTCCAAGTTTGAGTTTTGCAGACGTGGGAATTATCGCTATTTTCTTGGTATAGTCATCAACCCTGTCAAATCTTTCAGAGTCAAATCCATATCCTGCTAATTTCCCGACAACGCTATATATTTTCTTGTCTATTTCATTCCTAATGTTTTCAGGTTGTGAATTTATTGTTTCCAGCAAACTTTTGTTTTTATAATTAAAGCCATGAATAAGGTCTATCTTGTTGGCAGCAATTACAAATGGAGTTTTATTATGCTTCAATATCTCTATGCACTCTACTGTCTGCGGTTTTACTCCCTCATTAACATCAATAACAAGGACTGCGATGTCAGCTAAAGACCCACCTCTTTTTCTCAAGTTCGTGAAAGAAGCATGCCCAGGAGTGTCGATTATCAGCAGCCCAGGGATCTTGATTTTGTGTTTGTAGTTTCCAATTATCTCCTCTATTAATGAGAAAGGGACATTGATGGCATTTATGCACTGAGTTATCCTGCCAGCCTCTCTTTCAACTATGCTCAAGCCGGTTATAGTTTCCACTATCTGCGACTTTCCATGGTCAACATGCCCTATTATGCTGCAAACTATGCTCCTAAGTTGTGTCATATAGTAGTAACCAGAAATTTGATTTTTAAGGGTTTTGGTGAATTTAATTTTAACCGCTTCGCTCAGCTTCGCGCATGGACACCTGCGGTTTCCATCTGCCTTCCCCTCACACTTTCTTTTTAGGAAAAAGAAATCGTGTCCAAAGAAAAAAACAAGGGAATATATTTTTATAACTTTCTCTTCTTTAAGTTGTATGCACAGAAGGAAATTCTTAGCATCCTTAGCATCCTTAGCAGCATCAGTAACAGTAGACTTAGAAGCCCAACAGCATCCGTCAATTATATTCCATTTCGAATCAGTCCCGCAAGGTGTATATCCTATGACAATAAAAGATAGGAAAAAGATAGAGGATTTGGTCTTGGAAGCAGCATTACAGTTTAATTCCAGACAATATGTTCCTCAACCAGTGAATTTAATTTCGTCTGATTACAGGACGGAGATATATTTTTCAGAGAATCAAAGACGGGGCTCATTTTATCCTTTCGCTAGATCATGTACTATTAATCTTGATTCAAGTATTTTACCTTTCGATGGGCATCTGCTATCTGTGGCTTTCCATGAGTTTTCTCACGAGTACGATGTACTTTGCGGGGAATTTGAGAATCAAATACAAGAAAATGAGCGATGCAGAAGCAGAAATCAAGAAGTCAAAAACGATGAGATTGATGAGAATAGATTGCGAAAATTAATGCATCAAGGTTTACTCATAAAGCGAGAAATATTAAGAAGTGAAGTTTCAGCATACACCAGGAACCTTGCATATCTTCCTTCGCTCAAAACAAGGAAGTGGAGCCCACAACATACATTGGAATATCATCAAGAAAATCTGCAGTCCTATCTCAAAGCAAACAGTAGAGAATTATATTTTCTGGAGCAAACCATTTCATCTTCAAGATAATAAAAACTTGAAAACCTTAATTACCTGCAGTGCCTTTCAAAAACATTTTCATACTCAAAAAGCTCAGAATCAGAGAACCAAAGTTTGATTTCATTTTTCGCATCATCTTTGTTTCCAGATGCATGGATTAAATTCTTGACATGCCTTTTATTTTTGTTTGCATAGTCTTTGCTGATATGGGCATAATCTCCGCGGATAGTTCCAGGAGGAGCTTCGTTTGGATAAGTATCTCCGGTAATTTTTCTCACATTTTCAACCGCATTTACCCCTTCTAAAACCATTGCAACCACCGGGCCTTCTTTCAGATAATCTACAATCCTGTCTCTTATTTCCTTTCCATATTTTTCCTCAATGCTTTTAGGATAGTGTTTTCTCGCAAAGTTATCATCAGTCCAAAACATCTTCATCCCTATTATCTTGAAGCCCGCTTTCTCAAATCTTGCTGTAATCTCTCCAATTAATCCGCGCTCAACACCATCAGGCTTTATCAAGATTAAAGTTCGTTCTATCACTTTCTGTCACGCGTCCACTTCAGTTTCTCTGGCTTCCTGTGCAATTTAAAAATATGTTTCTCGCATTTATGTTTGTCGAAATAAAATATTCTGCCGTCATCTCTCACAAATATCTTTCCAGTTCCAGATTTAATTTGTTTTTTACAGAATGAGCATTTCATTTTTAATCAGCCGCCCCTTTTGATCTGTATCAGCTTTCTAGCTTCAATTTCTGTCTCTCTCAGCATTAAGATATCATTTATTCTCACAGGCCCTTTGACATTCCTTCTTATCACTTTGCCTTGATCTTCTCCGACAAGGATTTTGCATCTCACTTGAGTAACTTCTCCCCTAGAGCCAGTCCTTCCAACTATTTCTTCAACCTTTGCAGGAAACGCATGAGAAAATGTTACTTGCCCGGATTCTGTCTTTACCGACTTTTGCTCAGTGCCCAATCCTATAATGCCTTTCTTCTCTCTCCTCTTTTCTTTTCTCTCTGCCTTCTTTTCCCTTTTGCTTTCTTTCCTAGCCATTTCTAATCTACTCTAATCTCTTATAATTTATTATTTGCTTTTGTCCTTAACAGGCTCTTTGCCTAACGCAGAAGCTATTTCCTGAATTGTTTTTTTAGAATCGCCTTCTGTAATAATCGCAACTGAAGCACAGCCTAGCTGCAAGCCGGCAGCAGCCCCAAGCTCTTCCTTTGTATTAACAGGAATGCATAGGATATTCTTTTCATCGCATAGTGGAGGAAGATGCATTATTACCTCTTCAGGCTGGGTGTCCTGGGCTATTACAACTAATTTTGCAACACCTCTTTCAACGCATTTAGTAACCTCATTCGTCCCTTTCTTTATCTTTCCAGTTGATCTTGCTATCTCTATCGCTTCTAGAGCTTTGTCAGAAATTCCCTTTGTGATTTCATAATTAAATTTTAAAGCCATATAACCTCGTACCTCCCGGTTTCATTGGTTAACTTGAAAAGAAAATTTTGCCTTTATAAAGTTTTAGTTTTTGCCGAAGAAAAACATGGACACCAAGGTTTCCATCTGCCTTCCTTCTCTTACTTTTTCTTTCAAAAAGAAAAATCAAGTCCAAAAAGGAATACAATAGCCTCAGTTATTTCTTTTTTTAGTTTCCAAGGTCAATATCAAATCAGACAAGTGTTGCAGCTCTATCTGCAGTTTATTCTGGTCTTCAAATTTGTTATTCCTGTCCATTGCAATATCTGTAAATTTTGGGATGTTTTTTATAAGCGAAGAATCCAATGGTAGTTTGCAGATATAATTATCACCGAAATGAAAGCTGACTCCAATTTTATTTGTTTTTTTAAGTTTCGGAAGCTTCATCTTATTATTTGTCTTTCCTCTTCATAGGAAGCCTTGAGAGGATATCAGAAGTTAGCTCTTTTATTTTTTCCTTCAAGAAAAACTTGTCCAGCGTTTGCTGCTCCTTTTCTTTTCCCATCTAAACCCCCAAAAAGTTTTTGGACGTCATTACTTATATAGCTTGTGATTAATTTAAGATGCAATTTAGATTTTATAATTCACTAATTCTTAAATATCAATTTATTTGCTTATTTTGCGATGAGAAGGGATGCTATACTTGATTCTTTAGGGATTTTTGGAAGTACTGTAACTGCTTTATCCTTTATAGAAAAACCATTTTTCCAGCGTAATAAAATCGTCCTTCTTGTTTTAGGAATCATAACCCTGGGAGTTTATTTTAAATTGTATATAGAAGAAAAAGCCATTTCCAGAATTAGAACTACTGAGAAAAAATTAAATAGTATGGAAGATGTTATAAACAACAGGATGAGTAGCCAAGATGTAGAAATTTCAAAAATAAAGGGATGGATTGAAGCAATCAATTTCTTTAAAGGGAAAAAAGGAGCTATTGATCCGATAACTCTTATTATTATTTTGGTTATTGTAATTGTAATTATATTGGCGTTGCAAGGAAAACTTTGAATGAATGCAGGCACAATTGTAGAGAAAAAAACAAACTTAAAACAGGAAGAAACTAGAAATTATCTATGAGTAAGATAAAATACTAATTTATTTTTCTTTATCTTTATACTTAAGAATTAAATGTTTCCAGATTTATTATTTTTATCAGTTATATAAAAACATAACTTTTTCAATTCTTCATCATTAACTTTAGCCATATTAAAAAAGAAATCACATTCCTTTTCCATGTCAGAAGCTAGACTTCCTGGGTGTGCAACCAAAACAATTTTCTTGCCTTGATTTTTAACCAGCTTTATAGATTCTAAAAGGTCTACATCTCCTGAGCATACAATTGCAACATCGAAATTATTCCTGTAAGCATGATGGACTAAATCAACTGCTAGCTGTACATCTGTACCTTTTTGAAATAACCGTAGTTCTTTAGCGGAAAATTGTAAGGGTTTAAGTTTTAATTCTACAAAAGGGAGCTTTATAAACCTAGAAAAACAACAATCCTGAATAGATTTTTCTTTTCTAACTTTAGAAAGAAACTTTTCTATTTTGTTTTTATCATAATCTCCTGATCTTGCGATTTTATTTTTTATTTTTTTAGTAATTTCCTTTGTATATTCGCCAGAGTACATGTAAGTTCTTATCAATCTTGGATTATACCTCTCCCAGTTTCTAAGCTCATTTATCTTTTTAAATAAAAAGTCTGGAACTTTTGCAAAATCTGGATATGCATCTGTCTTTGAAAGAAAATAATTTTTGAAATTATCATAATCTACAAAAAACATAAATTTCATATTATAAATAGGGGGTTTACGGGAATCCATAGCTCAACAATCTTCTTTAAAGAAAATTTAGGCTAGGCTTCCACCCCCTTTACCATGTAAGGCTTATATTAAAATTTATAATATATAAAGTATTGTAATGATTATTGAGTAAAAAGGTTCTTTATCTAATCCACCACATCTAATCCACGAACAATGATATATTTATATTCAGAATATGGGTAATTATTTTCTTCTCTTAAAAATTCATTCCATGCGTTGTATCTTCTTACGACATCTCCACTTTCTCTTTCAATTATTGTTGTTTTTGTTGGATATAAAATAGCGTCTAATCCGATTTTTCCAATTAATTTAAGTGTATTTGTAACTGTCATTTGCACATTATCCAGTATTAAAAATGGTATTTTTAAATCTACCTATGAGTAAGATAAAATACTAATTTATTTTTCTCTTTTTTATCTAATTTACAGAATGCGAATCTTTCAAACTGAATCATCTCATTAACTCTAACTTCTTTCAAGAGCGGCTCACCAAAACCTTTTTTGACAGAGGCATCAGGCATCACAACTTCCACTTTAGCTAAGTCTTTTGCAACAGGAAGCCAATGTATCATCTTCGCATCTATTCTAGGATCCAATTCTTCAGAAATAAATTCCAAATTTTTAAAATTGAATAAATGCATAAATCTGTATATTCTGTCTTTTTCTAAATTATCTTGGACGTAAAAGTCATCTCCAGTTTTGATTACCCTCACTCCCTTTTCAGGGTGCTCAGGATGAAGCGGAGCATGAGAGCTAATTCCTGGAGAATTCTTTATCTTTATTTTCTTAGGATTTTCAATAAAGAAGTAGCGATTCGCAATTGGGTCTAGCAATCTTTTATTTTTAGCAATAATATCATCCCATGTTATTGTTGATTCTGCTTTTGAAATTCCGGTTGATAAAACAAAGTCATAAATAGCCTGAGGCAAAAATCCCCTTCTTCTTAATGCTACTATCGTCGTCAATCTTGGATCGTCCCATCCAAGAAACTCTTTATTTTTTATTTTCTCTCTGATTATCCTTCCAGAACTCTCAACTCCTTCCAGATTCAATCTTCCAAATTCATACGTTTTTGTTTGCTGTAAGTTCAAGAGTTTTTGAATATACTTTTGAAGCTCTGCTCTCAGCTCAAACTCCTTGCTTCTTAATCTGTATGTTATCTTGAAATGCCCATCCATCACCGCATTCTGAAAATCATAATTAGGCCAGAGATGATACTTTGATCCTTGCCTTGCATGCCTGCTATTCACGAATCTGAACAGAGTAGGGTCCCTCATCGTCGTATTCTTATGCTTCATACTCCCTTTTAATCTCAAAATTCCTTTTTTACTTTTAAGAAAATCATTCCAAAAAACTTTATTTTTTCTGCATTCACATTCAATGCCTTTCAGCCTGCTATCGCTTATCTTCTCTTTGCTGCAATAACATGCATAAGATTTTTCTTTTTCCAGTAGTTTTCTCGCATAGCGGTAGAACAATTCCATATTATCAGATGCATACTGAAGTTTATCCCACTTAATTCCAAGCCAGCTGAAATTATCCAGCATAATCTCGTAGTACTCCTTCTTTACTAACTCTGGGTTTGTATCTTCAAAGCGCAGATAGAATTCCCCTTCATGCTTTTTCGCTAATTCATAATTTAGTATTAGTGCTTTGGCATGCCCTAGATGAGGATATTTTTCCGGACCAGGCGGGAATGCAGTTCTTATTTTTCCTTTAACTTTTAGAATGCTGAATAAATCCCTTTCTTTTTTCTTTTGTTTTTTGAATGTAAACGCCTGTAACTGTGTTTCCTGCTCTGAAACGGATAGTTGATTTACCTTCTTTATTACATCATTAATTTTTTTCGACAGCTCTTTTATTTTATTTTTCAAGCTGGGATTCTCCTGAAGAACTTTTCCTATTACGGCTCCAGGATTTGCTTTTCCTTTGTAATTTACTGCATTCTGCAGCGCATACTTAAGAATTAACTCTTCATCCATAATATAAAATAAACATTTGAGATATATAAATTTAGCCAATCTAGATAGATTTTAAAGTTTATTTATCTGATGCGTTATGTATGTTGAAAGCAAGATTCCTGCTTCCTAACCATAAGCCTCCAGGAAGGATGTACGTTAATTTGCTAGGATTAGAGCGCGTATTCGGCAATGGAAAAGGCATTGAAAAAGCCCTTGATAATGCAATTGACTATGGAACAAGTACACTAGCCTATAACAAGAGGGGATTAAGCGATTTTGATTTCTTCATAGGGATAATAAGCTCTGATACCGTAAAGATGGAAAGGGTTTTTACCTTATTCGCCTATTATGATGTTTATAAGCAGCACACCGCTCCAAAGATTGGGAGGCAATTTTTCAGAGGCAGATACCTGCTTAGTGAAAAGATTGAACACCTTGACGAAGACACAATCACTTTGTTATACAAGGAAAATGAGTTCAGGAAAACAACTGAAAGCCTTGAAGACTATATGAACAGATACCCGCATCTTGGAAAACTGGAGCCAAAGAGGGGCTTTGGAGAGCTTTTAGTTTAACAGAAAATAATTTAAACCGGTTTTCTATATAAAAAATATGGTAACATTTAATTATCTTGATATTGAATCAAATATTAAGGATAGATTTTTCGATGTTAGAGATCATTTGATGGAGCATGGAATATCTTTGATATTTGACAGAGTAGTTACTGAAGATGGTCATCTTTACATTTATTTAGAAAAAATTAGCACAGGTAGGAGCATTGCTTATTCTGAGATTGCAGAATTGTCCGAATATTTAGAGCGCACATATGAAGAAATGGAAGCAGAAATCGCACATCTTCCTGATAGCATAAGAAATGAGATTAGAAAGCAGGATTATTCCCCTGTTAATGTCGCTGTTGCAAGACAGTATTTATTAAATACAAAAAGAGAAACTGAAAGAAGAATAGAGATTGTTGCATAGAAAAGATTAAAAACCTGTATGATTTATATGTGCCATATGGATGATAAAATGTTAAAATATCTGGAAGATGAATCTAATTTCTTGCTAACTGAAAGCCAAAGAGAATCTATAAAAGATTTAGAAAAAATCTTTGGTAAAATGTATATGGAAACAGCACACCATTCCTTTGCTTTTAGAAGATTAAAATATGCAGTTACAGACGAAGATAAAAGAAAATATCAGTTTTATAATTTAGTTACTCTTTTACAGCATAGATACTTTGAACGAGTTGATGAAGAAATTGAAGAGGATATAAGACTGCACGGGCATCATCCAAGTGAAGAAATATTTCGTTCATCTATACCCGAAGATTTTCTTAGAAAGTATCTGGATAAAACTCAATGAGTTAAAAATTGTCAAATAGAGATAAACATGCTAAAAATAAATGAGGTGGCTTTTGATTTTAAATTAAAATCCAAAATGAAAAATAATTTATATTAGTGGCTCTTGATATTACTATGGTTAATTATATCGGCTATACTTTAATCAGCGTTCTCATTGTCAGCTTAATCTCTCTTGTTGGAATTTTAACTTTATCTTTGAAAGCAAATACGCTCAAAAAATTATTAATATATTTTGTTAGTTTCTCTGCAGGAGCTTTATTGGGAGATGTTTTCATCCATTTACTGCCGGAAATCATTGAAGAAAATGGCTTTGGATTCAATATCTCAGCATATATTTTATTTGGAATTCTATTTTCTTTTTTAATTGAAAAAGTAATCCAATGGAGGCACTGCCATCACCCTACAACTAAAGAGCACCAGCATCCTTTTGCAATCATGAATCTTGTAGGAGACTTTCTGCATAATTTCATAGACGGATTGATTATAGGCGAAAGCTATTTAGCTTCCATTCCAGTTGGTATTGCAACCACAATCGCAGTCATATTGCATGAAATCCCGCAAGAGATAGGAGATTTTGGAATCTTGCTTCATGGTGGCTTTTCCAAGGGCAAGGCTTTATTCTTTAATTTTGTAACAGCATTGAGTGCTATTTTAGGTGAAGTTATCTCTCTTGTTTTGGCTGCCCGTGTTGAAAATTCCTTATTATTCCTAATCCCGTTTGCTGCTGGAAACTTTATCTACATCGCAGGGGCAGATTTAATTCCCGAATTGCACAAATACGAGTTTACGACTAAAAATTCAATTCTGCAGCTAATTACTATTATATTAGGAGTAATGGTCATGATGGCTTTGTTATTGCTGGAATAAATAAATTAAAAATCATTCATGCCTGATAGCTATATGAAAATAATCACATACAAAATCAATGTCGCAATAAGAGCAGTAATACACCTCTTCCACTATTTCATTGTCTTTTCCTATCATAAAAACTGACTTGAGTCCGCAGCCACGGCTTCCAGAATGCAGGTACTCAGCCCCTTCAACTGTTGGAACCAGTTCTCTTAATTTAGATTCAAGAAGGTTTATCCCTTCATCCAATTTGCTAATCTCATTAATGATATTCTCCCTTTGAGACTTGTACTCTTTCATCTTTAAAGCATATTCCTTCCTTTTCTCAGAAGTCAAAGCAGTAATCCCCAATATGGCAATCCTCTCTTCAATATAAGACCTTGTATACATACATTGATTTTAGATAGGATTATTTATAAGGTTAATCAGCTCCTAGGAAGGTTACTGTATCCCCAAGTAGAAATCCAGAGATATCATCCCTGCTCCGACAAGTATAAGCAGAAAAGTAGAAGCCAGCGCCATATAATTAACCTCCCATCCATCTACAAAATTTAGCCTCTTTACAATCTTCCTGTGATATATGCCAAGAACCATAACTATTGTAATCATAGAAGCAAAAAGCCTCGTTCCTATTCCAAAAAGGACAAATAATCCGCCGTAGAATTCCGTTATTATCAGTATCCAAGTCCATATTATTCCTGGCTTGTAGCCAATAAGGTTTAGCCATTTAGCCATTGCTTCCTTATCCTTTAATTTATTATAGCCATGAGCCATGAAAAAAGTTCCTAAGAAAAACCTTACAACCAAAAGACCTACATCCATCATTGGCATGTTAATTTTTAATTTTTTCATGCTTAAATACTTTTTTATATATATTTGTAACTTAAAAATAATAATAAAATATTAATTAAATAAATAGAAGTGCAGACCAAGCAAAAAGTTCTCAACTTTACATATGATAGATAAGCAAGATAAATCGAGCCCGGCACAGATAAGATTGAAATTAAAAAAACAAAATCAAAAAATTTTAGCTGGAGCAAAATAAAAATCATCAGATAAAAAAACATTCCATAAAATGAATTTGATCTCCCAAGCAGCTTTCCGTATTTGCTTAAGAATGCTTTGTTACAGGAAATATTTTTATTAAAGCTGTAAACAGGCTTGTAATTTTTATCCGCTAACTTCTTTTCAACATGATAAGCATAGAGTGAAAGCAGGAAACCCATAGCCGCAATAATCTCAATCAGCATAAGCATTCCAAATATTTTTATATACTTAAAATTTTCCTAACCCAGATGATTACAAAAAATGTAGATAAAAAAAGAGGCCATGTCCATAATCCTTCCGGAAGATACATCAAAAGCTTTGTCTATGGAGGGCTTGACGGCATTATAACCACTTTCGCTGTCGTTGCAGGCGTTGCAGGAGCATCTCTTAGCGCAAGTATAGTTTTGATTTTAGGTTTTGCAAACTTAATTGCTGACGGCATTTCCATGGCATTTGGCGATTATCTATCCACAAAAGCAGAGGGAGAATATGGAAGCGCAGAAAGAAGAAGAGAAGAGAAAGTTACACAATACCCAAAAGTAGAAAAGAAATCAATCATCAATATTTTCTTTAAGCAGGGGTTCAGCAAGAATGACGCCGAGAAAATTTCTAGCATAGTATGCAAAAATAAGAAAGCATGTGTTGATTTAATGCTCGCATATGAATTAGGAATCGCGAAAAAGAAGCAGGATCCATTTAGAAATGCGCTGATTACATTTAGCTCTTTTGTCTTGTTTGGATTTATCCCGCTGATTGCTTATGTTTTCTCGAAAGCAGTTTTTATATTTCGGCAGGATACTTTCGTGGTAGCATCGATATTCACCGTGTTGACATTATTTATTTTAGGCGCTGTAAAATGCAAAGTAACTGGGATGAACTGGTTGAAATCAGGCCTTGAAATGCTGTTTGTCGGTGGATTTGCTGCAGCTGCTGCTTATTTCATAGGGTATTTAATCTCAAATCTGGTATAGAAAGTATTAAAAATTATACCGGCTATATCAGGTAAAATGTTAAAAATAAATGATAAAGCCCCTGATTTTTCTTTAAAAGATAAAGATGGAAGAATCACTTCACTAAATAAAGTAGATTCTAAATTTTTAGTTCTTTATTTCTACCCTAAAGATGACACTTCTGGGTGCACAGTAGAGGCCAAAGAATTCACATCAAATTTAAATAAGTTTGAAAAGATTAATGTTAAAGTCATGGGCATCTCTGGAGGCGATGAAACTACAAAGAAGAAATTTTGTGATAAGTACAATTTGAAAGTATTATTACTAAGCGATCCCGATTTCTCCGTTTGCAAAAAATACTGTGTCTACGGTGAGAAGAGCTTTATGGGAAGAAAGTTTCTTGGCATAAAACGGACTACTTTTATATTAGATAAAGATAAAACGATTAAAAAAGTATTTGAAAATGTTAAGCCAGAAGGTCATAGCGAAGAGGTCTTGGAATTCTTGAAGAATGAAGCAGGTTAATCTTTCAGCCATTTATAAAATTCTAAAAGAAGAGATTAAAAAGTACAAGGTTCCAGTTGCAGACTTAATAGAAATCCAAACAAAAGATCCTTTCAAGGTTTTAATTGCTACAATCTTATCTGCAAGGACAAAAGATGAAACCACTGCAAAAGTCTGTGAAAGATTATTTTCTAAAATTAAAAGTGCTAATGATTTAGAAATACTGCCAGTTAAACAAATTGAAAAACTAATCTATCCTGTCGGGTTCTATAAAACTAAGGCTAAGCACTTAAAAAGATTACCAATAGTTTTGAAAGAGGAATTCAACAAAAATATTCCAGACAAAATTGAAGACTTATTAAAGCTGCCAGGAGTTGGGAGAAAAACTGCAAACTTAGTCAGGGCAGTTGCTTTTAAGAAACCTGCTCTAGCTATAGATGTGCACTGCCATCGTATTTTTAATAGATTGGGATATATTAAAACAAAAAATCCTCATGAGACCGAAATGGTTTTAAGAAAAAAGTTACCCAAAAGATACTGGGAAAAGATTAACAGCCTATTTGTCGCATTCGGCCAGAATACTTGCAGGCCTATAAGCCCTTGGTGCAGCAGATGCCCGATAATTAGCAATTGCAATCAAGTTAGGATTGGGAAAAAAAGATAAAACATTTCAGCAGAATGTTTAAATATTGTCCCATAAAACTTAATTAAATGGATTTGCACAGAAGCTATAGAGAAAAAAAAGCAGAGATTATTAAAAGATTAAAAGGATTTAAGCTGCTCAGCGAAGAAGATTTATTTTACGAATTATGTTTTTGTTTGTTAACCCCGCAGTCAAGCGCTAAAAGAGCTGACTGGTGCATTCAAGAGCTTAAAAAAAGAAATTTCAAAAAAAATAAGTTTGATCCTGCTCCAATTTTAAAGCAAAAAATCAGATTTCATAACAACAAAGGAAAATACCTTCTTGAAATGATGGAAAAATATAATGAGTTAAAAAGAGAATTGGACAGGATAAATGACATTAAGGAAAAAAGAGGGTTTTTAGTTAATAGTGTTAAAGGTCTTGGGTTAAAAGAAGCTGCTCATTATCTGCGCAATACAGGGCATGAAAATTTAGCTATATTAGACAGGCATATCTTGAAGAATTTAGTTAAAGCCAATGTAATAAAAGAATTGCCTAAAACTTTGACCAAGAAAAAATATTTTGAAATTGAAGAGAAATTCAGGAAGTTTTCAGAGAAAATAAAAATTCCAATGGATCACTTAGATTTGCTTTTCTGGAGCATGGAAACTGGAGAAATTTTCAAATAGCCTTCTTATACACTAAGATAATTATTAAAATGAATGCTGTCAAAGCCATCATTGGAATTGTGATGTAACCCAATTCAAAAGAGTATACCACATTGCAAGGAACTTCTGAGTTTGCGCCGCATGTTGTTGTGAATTGGAATACCTGAACTGAGTAATGGTATGCTGCTATCAAAGCCCCAATAACTGCCAGTGGAATTATATAATGCTTTATCCTCAAATCTTTTTTCTTTAACGCTATTCCAAATATTATTGGAAGGGGATACATAAATATTCTCTGGAACCAGCATAGTTTACATGGTGTATATCCGAGAATTTCAGAGTAAAATAGGCTTCCTAAGGTTGCTGTAAGTGAAATTATGAAAGCTAGCAATAAATGGTTTTTTCTCAAAGAGAGTTTTAAATCTTCCACTAGTGGAATTTTTATTACAAAACTTATCAGCACTAAAGCAATAAATACATCGCTTAGTAATGTTAAAAATACAAGAATTCCCGGCACTATTGAGGTAATTGGCATCCTGTTAATTCGGCTAGTCTATTAAACTGCTGCACCCCTTCATATTTTATGTTCCCAATTATCCAAGATGGATATCCAGTAATTCCTGCCTGCTGGCATGCAAGTGTCTGAGGTCCTCCCAATGGGCCGCATTCAACATAGTTTACATACTGCATTGAATTTCCAAACATATTTTTCTGGGTTGTACAATGGACACATTGAAAAGAGCCATAGAAAATTGCCCCTTTTTCTGTAATGCATTTTGCAAAATCATCATACTTGCCAGCTTCTACCTCGCTGTTTCTTGTAAAAAAGAAAGCAGCTGTTATTATAATAACTGCTACCGTAATTGTCATTGTAGATTTCTTCATGATAAATAACCGGTTAAAATAATGATATTTAAGCTTATTCCCTAGAGCTTACATAAATCATGTTATTTTTTAAGGAGAAGTCAGCATTTAAGAATTGTTTGATCAGCCAGATATTTGTTTCTGCGTGCTTGGTTAATTCTGGAATTTTTATTGCACTTGTTCCTTTAGCAAGTGCAAGATATGGCAAAATCTGGTCTGTCATAAATTCATCCATGCAAGCTCCAGAGTTTATTTGTTTTAATAACCCTAAAGCTGCTTCATGTCCGACTTGCTCCGCAGTCTTTCCTATCTCTCCAAGAGCATCAAATCCTAGAATTGTATCGTCAAATTCTGCTGTTAATAACATTCCAGATCCGGGGCATATTGATGGAACATACCTATTGCAGGTTTTTAAATTAAAATTTTCCAGAGATTTCTGCGCAGTTTGTGATTGCCTCTCTGCAACCTGTCTTTTTTTAAGAAAATCTGAAGCAAATGAAAAACATGAGATTGATTTCAGCTCTCCGCATTCTGTTGTTTGTAAAGGTCTAAGATTAGTTTTTCTTGTCCTAACTTTAATCTCCGCTCCTCCTTTAGGAAAAAATCCATTTTTAACGACTTCAATACTGACATGATAATCCATTTTTTCAAGCAAGGGCAATAATACTTTCTTAATATAAATCAAGCTCGGCGCTTTCAAGTTAAATGTTCCACCACCTTTTATATGAATATTCAAATTATGATGCGTACATGCTATTAATAATGACTGTAAAACTAAGGCAGTGGAGCCAGCTGTAGAAATATTAATTTCTAAATTTGTATTTGTTATTTTTCTTGGAATAAATGATAACTCTGCCGAGTATAATCTATCTCCCTCAACTTTCGCATTGCATAATCCTGCTGCTGCCCTTACAGTCTGCAAATGCTGCTCTTTTAATCCCGGCTCTTTTCTACCTTTTCTTATATCTACAATCGTAAACGGCTTTTGCGTGATTAGAGAGAGTGCAAGAGCTGTCCTTATTATCTGCCCCCCGCCTTCTAAATAGTCCCCTTTTATCTCAAGCATACCCAGCAAAAAGGTTTTTAAGTATTTAAGTTTTCTTTTATTCCATGTTTAAAGTAATCAGCTTTTACAAGTATGTTGAGTTGGAAAATCCTAGGTATTGGATGCATAAATTTAGATGGATATGCAACGAATTGAACTTGCTTGGGAGAGTCTTAGTCGCTGAAGAAGGAGTTAATGGGGCTATTTGTGGCGAAACAGAAAACATCAAGGAATTTAAAAGGAAAATTAGGGATAATGAAACTTTTTCTGATTTGACTTTTAGAGAAATGAATAGCAAAGAACAAGCTTATCATAAATTGGCTGTTAAAGTCAGGGACGAGATCGTAGCTTTCGGCGAAAATGTTGATTTAAATAAAACAGGCAAGCATGTTGAGCCAGAAGAATTAAAGATTATGCTGGATAATAAAGAAAAAATCATTCTCTTAGATGCAAGGGGCGAGCATGAACACAAGATTGGAAGATTTAAAAATGCAGTCACGATGCCAATTGAGAGCTTCCGGAATTTTCCTAAAACTGCAGGGATTTTAGAGCCTTATAAAAATGAGAAAATTGTGATGTATTGCACTGGCGGGATCAGATGCGAGAAGTCAAGCGCGTTTTTGAAGCAAAAAGGTTTCAAAAAAGTTCATCAGCTGAAAGGGGGGATAATTGATTTCATTAATAAATTTCCAAACACTTATTTTGAAGGAAGCTGCTTTGTTTTCGATGACAGATTAACAACAATAAGTGAAACTCCAATAGCTATTTGTGAGCATTGCGGAAATAGAAGTGATAAATACATTAACTGCCATAATTTGGACTGCGACAGGTTATTTGTGTGCTGTGATGAATGTGAAAGTAAAAATAATTACTGCTGCAGTATTAAATGTAAAGATGTCGGGAGACACAGAAAGAAAATTGCTGTTGTTGCAAGATAAGTAGCAGGAAAACAAAATATTTTTCTAACTAACTTGATTTTCCTTTTCAGGCTTCCTCGCCCATTTTGAAACTAGTGCCATTGTTACTACTGCAAATATTGTAACGACAGATGCAGTTATGAGCTCAGAAAGATAAGGGTATTTCTGAACTAAATGCGGCTTGAGTATGTTGTCAATAATTTTTACTATAAAGTCTTTCCATGTTAACCCTATTACAAAAGATAATGCTGCTATAATTGCTGTTGAGGAATGCTCTCTGAATTGAGATTGTAAAAACATTGTTTTTTCTTTTGCATGCCTCTTTGTCTTATCTAAAATATTTTCTAAAAGCTCTTTTTCTTCTTCTAAGCCCTTGCTAATTTCATTTTCTAATCTCTTATCAGTTTTTTCTGCTTGTTTTTTAACTGCCATTATTTTAATTTAATCCCATTGATTTATAATATTTTTGGAAAACTTTAGACCTTGCACTGTTAATTGTTTTCATGATTGCACATAATCGCTGTTATATTCCTTTTCAGAGAAAAGTTCGAGCATGGCGAGAAAGTCGTCGTGTCTATCGTTTCGTTATGGGGGCTCCCGTCGCTTTTTTGCTTCTTTTTTTCCAAAAAAGAAGGGTTAATAATAGTGACTCACTGGACAAGTACTAGCACAAGTTTTATAAATATGTATAAATAAGCATATTTATGGGTTTAAAATGAGTAATGGTAAGAGAACAATCACTTTAAGCGTGGATAGTAAAACTTATGAAGATTATAAAAACATTTGTGATAAGAAAGGATGGATTTTATCAAAGCAATTTGAGAATTTTATATTTGAAGAAATCAAAAAAGAAGGTAAGAAGAATGACTGATAAATCATTATGGACTAAAGAGCAGGAAATTGATTTCTTTATGAAATCTTTGCAAATAGCAGCTCCTGAAAAATTATTTTACAGGACTAATGATAAAAAGTATTATGCTTATTGGCCAAAGACCTATGCTGATGCCAAAAGCACTCTTCAAAGCAGAAATGCCTTCATTGGTGCATATACTGAAAAATGGTCACAAAAACTTCTAAAGGATATTGCTAAAGATTTAAAGGCATTTGCTGTTAGAAAGATGATATGTGAAGAATTAGAATTAACTAATAGCTCACCAGCAGACGTTGCAATATGTAAAACTGATTCTGTCGTACAAAAACCAACAGATATTCTAGCAATTTTTGAAGTTAAAATGTCTATAGTTTGGAATTGGGAATTGCTAAAGAATAATTCTAAATATGAGTTAAAAAGTTTGGGAGATTATCGAACACATCAAGGTAATCCTGGGTTATTAAGATCAGATAGTATGTTAAAAGCTATCGGAAAAAGTATAAGCGTTAGAATAGCATCTCTCCATTCTGCAAAAATTCCAATTATTGTTTTGGGTAATACTCCTATTTCAAAAAGTTATCATGCAAAAATTGACAATCTTAAGAGTTACGGAATAATTCAAGGATTTTGGTCATTAAATCCTGCACCGCTAGATAATAATGGCGAGAGCCTCAAAGCCACAAAAAGAAATGGCTTCTTAAGGTTAGACACATACTCTGATTTCAAAAGTGCTACATTAAACCTTCTAAAAGAAGACATGAGATTCTTTGGAGGTATGAAGCCAAAGAATGAATTAGGGAAATTTATAGAAATTGCAAATAAGGAAGATTCCTATGAGAAAAAAGCTGAGAAATTCCTGAACCTATTAGGGGAATCAAATGGCAAATAAAACAAAAGGTACAGAAACGAGTAAATTCGGTTCTCCTGGTAGAATGAATCACGATTCCTCCAAATTTTATGGTGGTCGTTTATATGAAGGTTTGCCTACTGAAAAAGAAAATGTGGCATTCATTGAAAATAAGGTAGAAGATAAAAACATAAACAAACTGTTCTGCAAATCAAGCGAAAAGATGAGTGAACTGCCAGATAATAGCGTTCATTTAATGGTAACTTCACCGCCATATAATGTAGGTAAAGAATATGATGAGGATATGTCATTAAATGAATATAGGGAATTTCTTAAAAGAATCTGGAAAGAAGTGCATCGTGTTCTTGTGCCCGGCGGAAGAGCCTGCATCAATGTAGCAAATTTAGGAAGAAAACCATATATCCCATTGCATTCTTTTATAATAGAAGATATGCAAAAAATAGGATTTTTAATGAGGGGGGAGATTATTTGGAATAAGGCGTCATCAGCAAGCCCATCTACCGCATGGGGAAGTTGGCTATCTGCAAAGAATCCTGTTTTAAGGGACATTCACGAATATATCTTAATATTCTCAAAAGAAGCATTTTCAAGAGCGAATCATGATGACCAACCAGTAACTATAACCAGAGATGAATTTTTAGAATTGACTAAAAGTGTTTGGACTTTTGGAGCAGAATCAGCAAGGAAAATTGGACATCCTGCTCCATTCCCTATTGAACTTCCATCAAGATGCATAAAACTTTATACTTTTGAGAATGACATTGTACTTGACCCATTTGTGGGAAGCGGTAGTGCCGCAATTGCCTCTTTAATGACTAACCGCAGATTTGTTGGTTATGATATTGACAAAAATTACATCAAAATTGCGCAAAAACGTATTAATGAAATTCGTGAAAAGAAAAAACAAAAAAAAATAAATGAAGTTTTGAATTAAACTGTGTAGCAAGATGAACAAGAAAGGCTATGCTCAAATTGTTATTCCAGCATCTGTAGTTTCATTATTAGTTTGGTTTTTCGTTATTGGACCTGCTTTAGAAGATGTGGGTAATTCTATAATCGAGGAACTTGGCCAAGATAGTATATGTCCGGAAGAGTTCACTACAACTCAATACAAGGTTTGCTTCAATGCAAATGGTGACGTAATTGCAGATGGTCATTTTAATGAAGTTGTAACAATATCGGTAGATGGAACAACTGATTCCTGTCATATAAACACTGGAAACTATGACTTTCAATTTACTGGTTGTAGATTAGACAAATTTAATCAATTAGAAGCTTATAGTTTGATCTTGATAAATAGTAAAGGCAAAATATCTTTAAGTGGAAAAGAAATTATAAAAAGAATTGGTTTAGGTCAACAAATTGTAAAAATAAAACCCAAACACCTAACCTGGATTCGAAGAATTTTACCGTTTATTAAATTCGCATAAAAATTATTATGTAATTTTTGGTCCATATTTCCTGTCAGAATGTATCAAAGGCGGCAACCACTTAGTAATAAATTGACACGACGATTGAAACTAATCGCTGTTTCTCGACCCGAACGGAATTTTTAGTCCCGCAGGACATAAAAATGGAGTGAGAGCGCAGCGTGGCACGGAGCGAAGCGGAGTGAGTCGAGAAAAGAGCGTTCATAATAAAAGGGGCAAAACTTTTACTCCAATGCATAATCCCAGCCAGGTTGCCATGCTTTTGTTTTTCGCCAGTCATCTGCAAAAGCCTGTTCCCAAGTTTTATTTTTCAATAATACATCTAATGCTAATTGTGGGGCTTTGTGCGCACAATGGCAACCGACTTTCCATCATAATTTTTCTTCAAAAAACCAAGAAAATCACTTATTCTCATTTTAACATCTTCATAACTCTCGCCATCAGGAAATCTCCTCGTCACATATTCCTCTTGAAGGGGTTCAACAATTTCAGAGGGCTGTGCATTATATTTTCCATAATTACACTCCCGCAAACGTTTATCTGGAATAATTTTGACTTTATCTTTGAAAGTTAATTCAGCCGAATGCACAGCCCGTTTTAAGTCGGAGCAGAAAACTACATCAAAATGCTTGTTTTTAATTTTGTCCCACAATTCAACAGATTGTTGAACCCCTAACTCCGACAGGTCAACATCAAACCAACCAGAGGAGATTTCCTGTTCGTTATCAGTTGTAGTTCCATGAACAAAATAAGTGATTTTCGTTACCATATTACTATTGAAAAATTATGATGATTTAAAAGTTTTGCCCCTTCAAATTTCAAAATAGCTCTTTTCTCGATTTCGTTTAATCGCTGTTAAGTTCTCCGACGACCAACGGGAGGAGAGCGCAGCGTGACCGAGCGACCGCAGGGAGCGAAGGAGTCGCTGGAGTCCGTGAATTACAACATCAAGAAAAGTGGGGCGCATATCCTCAATCATTATTGTGTTTTTTAAATAAATTCCAATAGATTAGAACGACAGAGATCATTAATAGTTCACCTAATAATAACGCTTTTACTGGGCCAATTTTGTCAGCAATAAGACCAATTATGAAGGCGAATATTGCAAAAAATAGACTTCCGGCGAGAGCATTAAGGGAACCCATTGTTGCTCTTTGTTTGTCAGTAAATTCTTTATGAAGTAAAGTACGGCTGGCGGTGTTACCAACTCCAAAGAAGAATGAATTAATTGAAAGCATTACTGGTGAAACTATGTTTGGAAATCCTATAAAAATGAGGCCGTTTAATCTACCTATTATGTGTTGGGAGAAAAGGGTTTTGAGGGCTTTAAATTTTTCAATTACTTTTCCTGCAAAATGGTAGCCTAAAAAGGCAAATACATGGTCTAACGCACGTGCAATTCCTAATGCCCACGTTGGCCAAAGTAATTGGATGAAGGCTGGCTTAAATTGGTGGTTTGTTTCTCCAATGCCGTGGTCTAAAATTGATGCAAGGCTTAATTTTCTAAGTTTAAGATTATCAACAAATGCTCTCCATGATTCTTTTAAATGATTAAGGATGTTTTCTGAAATTTCTTTTGTATGAATTTTTGGCTCAACAAACCAGAATGAAATAAAGAGACAGATTAATTGAGGAACTATTGAAATTGCCATGACCAATTGAAGTGAGTAGCCAGCAATAAAACCACCAATTAATGAAGATATTCCTAAGCCAGCCTGAAACATTGAACTTAATTTTCCAAGAGTATCTGAAAATTTACTGATTCTTTTTTGTTGATTTAATGTGTCATAAACTAATGCGTCATTGTTGCCACTGAAAAAAGAACTTGCTAAGCCCTCAAAAACTGCGCCAAGTGCAAGTATTATGAATGAGTTAGCAGCAGCATATGATGATATCGCCAGTACGCTGGCCAATGAGCCAAGAATTATTGTCTTCTTTCTCCCAACACGATCGGATAAAACACCAGTTGGAACTTCAAAGATTGTACTTGCAATTGAAGCAATAGAAAAAACCGCCAGCCCAAGAGCGTATGAGCCAGTTACTTGTGCAAAATAAATAATTGCAATTGGACCATAGAGCCGGAAGTCTAAGAAAAAGTTGTGCCATCGTAATAGATTGATATTTCTTCCAATCATACTTTAAATTAAATCTCTGTCGTTCTTAAATGTATCCAATGCGCCCCACTTTAATCCAGTAAAAAATAAAGAAAGAGCGAATGCGATTCCTCATTCACGGACGGAAGCGATTGAATATAACCCCTGTTAAATGCCCCGACGACTGAAAGGAGGAGAGTGCAACGAGGTGCGAAGCAAGTTGGCGGGAGTAAAATAAAGAAAATAGGGCTGGCGAACGTTTATATTCCACAACAACCATAAACTGAAACATGACCATCACTAGTCATTTTCAAAGTAAATCCTGAACAAGTGAAAGGATTATATTTAAGCACATAAATTGTTTTGATACCGGTATTTTTTGTTTTGACTTCACTTAATACTTTGTTCCAATTAACTTCACTTTGAGGTGAATCTCTAAAATTGTCAAACTTTACCCACTTGTTCCCATATTGGTCTAGAAGTTTTCCTTCAGAACTCTTAAAGAAATTAACAAAATCTTCTTTGGAGTTTATAGTAACCTCAAATTTATATCTATCTTCAGGTCCACAATTTGGTGAAGTTCCTTTAGGCGGTGCGCCAAATGGGTCTAATGAATATCTTAAAATATTATAACCAAAACCAATAACAGCGATTATTGAAACTATAATTATTGCATAAAATAATTTTTTGTTCATATTAAATCAATAAATGTTCTTTTATATAAATATTGTTATTATTAAATCAATAAATGTTCTTTTATATAAATATTGTTATAACTTTAAATCGATTTGAAGTGAGCCAGCCCCTTAATTATAAATTCTCCCGCCAATTGCATTTAATTGGTGTTAAGTGAGTTTTCTGGAAGAAAACCAATCCTGAAAGGATTGAGTTGCGGGGAAAATTGCTGTTATTGGAAAAAAGGCAGAACCGACATTCATAAATATCAGTTCCGCTTTCCTTCAATTGTAGGTTAAAGGAAAATGAGCGACAATATTTCTAAATGGTATGAGAGACAAAGGAAACAAGCTCATCGTAGCAGAGCCATGAGATTTATTATATTCTCATTAACCATTTGTGGTATTTTGGCGGGAATAATCTGGATAGCATTTTGGGATTTTCGAGTAATAGTCTATCCTCTTGCCATAATTCTTGGAGTTTTTTTAATTGTTTGTCTATTAGTTCTTCTATATGGCTCTTTGAAGAGAAGAATTTATCTAATCCTGGAAAAAATTGGAAAATGGATTTCAGATGTATTAGGACTCGATGAGTAATTGGTATAGAGTTAAATCCAATTACTCTTAATAAAACATCTGAAGATTTTAAAGGTTCTGCCTTCTTTAGTTTATCTTCAATTTTCCGAGCAATTTCACTTAACAGACTTTTAGCGAAGTTCGAAGAATTTGGGCTTTAAAACCGCTAAAAGTTTAGTTTTCAGACAATGACTCTACAAATTTGTATTCATTTGATAGTTAGAGGTTAATTATTTATATTTATATTAACTAAATAAGTTTA
>JACPIN010000007.1:0-446 GCA_016188065.1 Candidatus Woesearchaeota archaeon
GTTGAGACATTAATCCATTTTGCTCTTGCACTTGCAGAGACGTTTATTTCTCCGCCGTGAATGTTCAATAGTGAAGCTGGAGCTGTTGTCCCGATGCCGACGTTGCCTGAATCACTTATTACCATTTTAACTCCTGCTGTTCCTAATTGCTTGTAAAACGCCAAATTGTCAGCACTGCCAGCTAAATCTGCCCTGTTTGTAAACATCTGCCATGCTGCATTTGTAGCCCCACCTTCTAACCATAATGAAGCGCTGCTACCAGTACCAGATGTTGTGTTTACATTTAATACTTGGTCACCAGAACCTGAAACTACCAAATGCCAATCAGGACTCGTCGTGCCGATGCCGACGTTGCCTGCATTATCAACCAAAAAGTTCCCTGCTACTCTAAAAGTATTGGTAACATTCAAAGAATCTGAAAATGAGCCATTGCCAATAACATCAAA
>JACPIN010000007.1:532-4524 GCA_016188065.1 Candidatus Woesearchaeota archaeon
GCTCCTAAGCCGATGCGCCATTCTTTGTTATTTGTTTTTGCCATACTGAATGCTGCGGCTGATGAAGCTCCTTGTCCTGTAAGGTTAATGTAAAGAGAACCCGATGTGCTTTCAAATGCTGCAGTTGGGCTTGCTAGTGAACCACTAGAATCTATAACATGCAGATTGCCTATAGGGGCCGTCGTCCCGATGCCGACGTTGCCTGATGATTTATCCACATAGAATGCTGATCCTCCAACTGTCAGATTATCATTTATTGAGACGTTTCCAGCTAGATAAGTGTTGTGGGCAATAATATCGTTTGCTATAAAGTTGTTATTGCCCTCCATTGCCAAATCGTAGACATGCTGCTCTTCCAGGATATTAATTGAGGTTATTTTTTCGAACTTGATGTCATCATTTTGATTTTTTTCAGAAGGTTTTAAATAGCTGTTTATTATGTCATCAAAAGAATATAAGACCATTGCTGTTGGAAGTGCTGTGTTTGTAGCTGTTACATCACTGTTTAATTTATTACTGAGATTAGACCTTTGGTTGAGCTTATTAGCTGGAGTTGTTTTTGGAGTTGGGGTTGGATTATTAGCAGGTGGGTCCAAAGGTGAATAAATGAAGGGCGAATTAATTGACAGAGTATTAGGAATAATAGCTTGGGGGTTAATCCTGTTTGCATTGTTAATTATCTTATTAAAATTACTTGGTATTATTGGATCCCCACCTATAATAGAGATATTATTGGGAGGAGTATTGACTGAGTTATTAAGAATAGAGACAAAGTTTAAGGAATTTAATGTTAAGCTGAGTTTGTTGTGGGATGAATTTAGAAAGAGGAAAGGGCTTTGATTTTCTTTTTGAGCTGCTATTTCCATGGATAGCAGAAGGTTTAAATAGATGTTGTGTTCTTCGTTTATCAACTGTGGAGGTAAACTGGGTAACCAGTTGCGTTGGACTGACTCTGTTCGGTCCCTTGTTTTTTCTTCATTCAAAAGATTTAAATATCCCCTTTCTTCACTGTGTTTTATGTCAGAAGTTGTTTTTAAAGTGGATATTCCTTCTGAATTGAAGGAGAGGTTTGAAATTGCCCTTGATACTGTTGTAAAGGAATTTATTGAAGATTTAGAGTTCTCTTTAGCCAGGGATATTTTGTCTAGAAGCAAATTAACAAAAGCACAGGCATTTAGATTTGCTGAAGAAGTGAAATCTGGGATGGCAAAGAGGCATTCACTTGCTTCCTGATTGTTAGAAATGAAGTCTTTGGTTATTGAAGCCAACATTGTATTCCAGGCATTAATCAGAAGAGGGTTTATGCTGGATCTTATTAAACTTCTATCTTCTAAAGGATATAAATTATATTCTCCAGAGTTCTTGTCAGAGGAAATTGGCAAGCGTAAAGATAGGCTGCTACAACTCTCCGGGTTGTCAAAGCCGGAGCTTGAATTCTTCATTAATTTACTATTAAGATACATTAATGAAGTGCCTAAATCTGAATATTCATCATTTATTACAGATGCACTATCTATTTTCCCTGAACATACTAAAGATGCCCCGTATTTTGCCCTTTCATTTTCCAAGGAAATCCCGTTATGGTCCGATGAGAAAAGACATAAATTGCAATCCAAAGTTAAAGTATTCTCCACAGCAGATGTCAAATCATTATTGGGCCTTTCTTGATCCTTTTGAGCTGCTATCTCATCTCCCTCTTTCAAGTCCTTGACAGAAACCCATCTTAAGCAATAATCTTCATTATCATAGCTTTCAGGATTGTTTTTGTTCCAAACATTATCTGAGTATTCTTCACATTTTTCTTTGCTATTTATTTTAACCAAGTAAGGATGGGTTGAAGTTGTGTTTACTGAGCTTCCAGATTCTGTAGTTAACTCATAAATAGGCTTAAAGCCCATATCAAGCAATGAATTTACTTTGGTTGGAACTAACTTTCCTGTTTCCTCGTTTAAACTTAAAACAGATTCTCCTTCTTTTATGTCTTTGATCTGCTTTTTCTCTCCATTAGCTAATGTAATCAAGGAATCCTCTGCAACACACAAGCCTTCTACATTCAAGTCTGAGGTTACCCCTAAATTATTCTTAACAGCCAGATTATTTGTTATAGAAACATTTCCTTCTGAGGAAATTCTTAAAGCTTCTGCACTAGATAAATTGCTGATAATTCCATTAACGTCTCCATAGCCGGTGTAGAAGACTAAGTCAGCCCGCTCAGTCCCGTTGCTAACATCTGACAAGATTCCTGAGATCATAGAGATATTTTCCATTTCTCCAGCATCATCCTGCAATCTAAATAAAATTGAAGAGCCATAGCCATCTCCTGAGCCTGTTGAGGAATTGGTTTTCTCTAAAACTAATAAAGGTGTAATGGTTTCATTCAGGTCATCTGAGATGTTTAAGTGCAGCAAGAATAATGGGTTAATTGCTCCTATTCCAGTGAAGGTTGAGGTTATATTAGTCTGGCCAACATTTAAATCATCTTTAATTATAAAAGAGCCTAGATAAGAGCTGCCTAAAACTCGCAAATCATTTGTAATTGTAACGTTATCTATTCTAGTGAAAGAGGCGGATTTGGGGAAAATGAAATCAGAGTTTAGTGAATCAGCTGAGGATAAATTGCCTGTTACGAAAATATCATTAGTTACTGAGAGATTATTTATTACTGTTGAGGGCAAGCCATAGGAGTAAATATAATCTGCTAAAATAGAATCATCTACCAGAGTAAAATTTCCTGATAAATTTGCTGAGCCTGATATTAAAAGAGGAGAGCCGCCGTATAAAGTGCCGAGGATATGAACATCCTTGTTAACTGTTATGTTTTCTAGTGTTGTAAATGTACTGCTTTCCGGGAAGATGAAATCTGTTAAAACTGAATCAGGGAATGTGCCATTGCTGTCGAATATTAAAGTTCCTAAGTAGGAATTTCCGAGCACCCTTAAATCATTAGTAATTGTGGCATTATTTATTACTGTTGAAGCCAATGAATTAGCGTAAATATAATCTATTATTACTGAGTCTACGACTGTGAAATTAAATTGAGCTGTTATATTGTCTGTAATAGATAAATTAGCTATAATGAATTCTGAAGCTGTATCTATATCAGAGCCGTTAATTGTGTTTAACAAGATATCTTCTGTTGTAATTGTGTTATCTAAAATGATAGTTGAGTTAACTGAGCTGTCAGCTAAATCATCGCTAAGCAAAGTCCTGTCCAAGATTAAAGTAGTATTCAAGATATTGTCTGCTATGTCGTCAGCTATTATAGTCCTATCTAAGATTTCTGAGGTTGCTACTGCGCCTGCTGCTATATCTCCTGCTAAAATAGTGTCTGCTGCTATGTGGGTAGTGTTGATTAAATCTGCCTGCAAGTCTCCAAGGTAAGCTGCTCCCTGAATAGTTAAGTTAGCTGTTGCCAATATACTGCCTGAAATTTCCAATATATCTCCTGTCGGGTATCTTCCAATTCCTACTCTTCCTGCATTGTCAATTACGAACTTTATTCCATTAGCTCCGTCTGTAACATTAAGCCAGGGGAGAGTTAAAGCTGTTGAGTTTGTGATTTCTAATTTACCCTGCGGTGCTGTTGTGTCAATTCCAACAAAAGTGCCGTCGTCATAAATTAATGAATTGCCAATAGTGGTTCCAGCTAAAAACTTGACTATGTAATTAGCTGTTCCACCGCCTGAAACATTTGAATCAGCTGTTATCTGCACTCCACCAACATAAAGAGCTCCTGAGAAATTGCCGTCGCCAACTACATTTAATGGGTTTGCAGGCGTTATTGTTCCAATTCCTATTCTGTTGTTTCCTGAGTCAATAAAGAATGTAGGAGAGTCAAATGTGTAATCTCCTGTTGCTGTGTCTCCTGTATTAAATAGATAAACGTCTGAAATATTTCCTGAATCTAAAGTGTTAGCTAAAGTTAAGGTCTGTATGTAAGCTGTTCTGTAATAATTCTCAGCTGAGCCGAGATCAAAAGATAAATTTCCATA
>JACPIN010000008.1 GCA_016188065.1 Candidatus Woesearchaeota archaeon
AGTGTTGTTGCTTTTACAAAAGACGGGCAATTATTAGTAGGGGAACCTGCAAAAAGGCAAGCAGTCAGCAACCCAGAAGGAACAGTTATAGCTGCAAAGAGGAAAATGGGCACCAATTTTAAATATCAGATACATGGAAAAGAATACACCCCTCAACAAATCTCAGCTTTCATCCTGCAAAAAATAAAAAAAGACGCAGAAGAGTTCTTGGGAGATAGAGTTGAAAAGGCAGTTATTACAGTTCCTGCTTACTTCAATGATGACCAGAGGCAGGCAACTAAAGATGCGGGAAAGATAGCTGGCTTGGATGTTATTAGAATAGTTAATGAGCCGACTGCTGCCTCGCTTGCTTATGGCCTTGATAAAACAGAGAAAGAACAGAAAATTCTAGTTTTTGATTTTGGCGGAGGAACACTTGATGTAACCCTCATGGAATTTGGAGGAGGAGTTTTTGAAGTAAAATCGACTTCTGGAGATACTCAATTAGGCGGAACAGATATGGATGAGGCATTGATAAGGCATCTCCTGCAGAAGATAAAAAGGGAGCATGGAGCAGATTTAGAAGAGGATAGCATTGCAATTCAAAGAATAAGGGAAGCTGCTGAAAGGGCAAAAATAGAATTAAGCACAGTTCTAGAAACCGATATCCAGCTGCCATATTTAAGCTCTACACCTAGAGGCCCACTGCATTTCACTGCAAAGATTAGCAGGGCAGAGCTTGAAAATCTTGTAAAGGGATTGATTGACAAATGCAAGAAGCCAGTTGATCAGGCATTGAATGATGCAAAATTAAAAAGGGATGATATTGACAGAGTGATATTAGTTGGCGGGCCGACAAGAATGCCGATTTTGCAGAAATTCATTGAAGACTACATTGGAAAAAAACCTGAAAGGGGAATTGATCCTATGGAATGTGTTGCTCAGGGGGCTGCTGTCCAGGCAGGGGTTTTATCTGGAGAGGTAAAAGATGTTCTGCTATTGGACGTCACTCCTTTAACACTCGGAATTGAAACTCTTGGAGGGATAAGAACTCCATTAATCCAAAGAAATACTACGATACCAACGAAGAAAACGCAAATATTTTCAACAGCAGCTGACAATCAGCCAAGCGTCGAAATAAATGTATTGCAGGGAGAAAGAGAGATGGCCGCCGATAATAAAAGTCTAGGCAGATTTATCTTAAACGGAATTCCCCCTGCTCCCAGGGGAATACCGCAAGTAGAAGTTGCATTCGATATAGATGCAAATGGTATTTTAGACGTAAGTGCTAAAGACCTTGGAACTGGAAAGAAGCAAAGCGTTAAGATTGCTGCATCTCAAAAACTCGACGAGAAAGAAGTAGAAAGGATGAAGGGCGAGGCGGAGAAATTTGCAGAGGAAGATAAAAAAAGAAAAGAAAGTATCGAAGTAAAAAATAATGCAGAAACCCTAATTTACTCCACAGAAAAGATGCTGAATGAATACGGAGATAAAGTAGATTCTGAAACAAAGGGGAAGATAGAGAATGCAATAAAGGAATTAAAAGACGCAGTTGAAAAAGACAACATTGACTTGATTAAAAAAGAGCTTGAAAAAGTTAATAAAGTTGCTCAAGAGCTTGGAATGAAGATGTATCAGGAGGCAATGAAACAGCAGCAACCAGAGCAACCAGAGCAGCCTGAAAGCAAAAGCAAAAGTGATGAAGACACCGTAGTTGAAGGAGAATATGAAGATCTTAGCAATGAAAATTCAGGCAAGAAGAAAAAGAAATGATCAGCTTGGAATCCCATATCACACCGCAGGAGTATATAAGGGATAAATTAATACAAGTAGTTCCTGCATATATAAGGGAAGAAGAAATCCTTGATAATAATTCAAGGCGTGGAAGAAGGAAACCAAAAAATGGGGAATATGAACATCAATTTTTAGATGATGCAACTGAATACATTGTTAATTTGTGCAGGATAAAATTTAGCGGCATTGAAACAAGGAACATTATAAGGCTTTTAAACCACTATCTTTACACCCCATTAGAAGAGGATTTTTAGCTTTTAAAAAATGGCAAGGTTAGAATATCTCCAAGATCTGCATTACAATGTGATATGTAAAGAAGTTTTAGGAGTTGGCAGTTTAACTAACCCCCGATCAGCAAATTTCTGGACAGGCATTGATAAAAAAATCCAGGAAAAATATGGAGCAAGCCTAACTGCCCATGTTTTATATGAGCATCATTTTAATAAAGAAAAGTCTCTTAGCGAAATTGCAGATGAGATTGATGTATCAAAGCAAGGTCTGGATGCTTTAGCGCACAAGCTGAATCTTCCTGTAAGAAACTTAGAAGAAAGTTACGCCATGAAGAGAAGAGGAGTTAAAATCTCTAATTCTCTTCTAGGAAAAATACCTTCAGAAGAAACCTTAATTCTTCTTTCAAAGGCTAATAGGGGCAATGATTCTGTAAGGCCGTCTGACGCTGAGCTTGTTGAAAAGCATCTCAAAGGCATTAGGGGTTATGTACTTGCTAATGAGTGCAGTGTTGCAAATTCAACAATGTATCGATGGCTGAGAAATGCATTGCATAAGCATGGCTATGAATGGAAAGTAGTTTCTGGAGCGGCATTAATCGGAGTTGCTAAAAAGAGAATAAAAAGATCTCATAAATTTATGCATAGTGAATAAAAATGTTATACATTATAGGCGGGCAGGATAGAGGATACCATTCAAAACATAAAGATGGGAGAAGCAAGCATTTTTTGCAGCCGACAATACATCTAAATATTGTTAAAGCTAAGCCGTTATTTTTTAATAGGCAAGAAAAAGTTAATAACAAGAGAGGGGAAATATTTTATGCGGAAGTTAATATTGACGATATAGTTGAATTCTACAGATTAATTAGGTCCTCTGATATTGGAAACAGGTTAGGCGAATCTTATTGTTTAATGGGAGCCCTTACTGATTATGGCATAATACCATCCAAGCCCTCTAAAAGAGAACCATTAAAAAATGATATAGGAATAAGTTTTACAGGTGTTCCGAAAGCAACCAATATTCTTGAGTGCTTGGAATCCTTAGTAAAGCAATTGGGCGGGGAAATTTACTTCTCCATAAAAAAATAAAATGGTAAAATTAGAACACATTCAGGATTTGCATTATCATCCAACATGTAAGGAAATCCTGCCATTAGAATCGCACTGGACAAGCTACTTAAAATACCAAAAAATAAGAGAAAAATGGATCGCTGTTGAGAAAAATATCATAGAAAAATATGGCTGTTCACTTCCTGCCTTTCTGCTTTACGAGCATCACTTTAAGGACAGATCAATGAGCGAGCTTGCTGGAGAATTAGGAAAAACAAGACAAAGTCTTTGGTATATAACTAATATCCTGCATCTTCCTGTAAGAGATAATAATGAAAAGTACACAGATAGTTTTAAGAAAAAGTTGAGAGGAAAAAGATTGAGGAATAAGCCAATGCCGGATGCTAGCACTCTAGAAAAATCTATTTTACAACATGGAGTCTCCAAAACCTCAGAATTTTATGATGTATCCCGACAAACTATTTATGATTGGAGAAAGAAGATTTGTGCTCAGAGGAGATATTGAAGAGTAAAATGACAAAAAGAGATTATTACGAAATTCTTGGAGTAAGTAAGAATGCCTCTGCTGACGAGATTAAAAAAACTTACAAGAAATTGGCTTTGAAGCATCATCCTGACAAAGGCGGCGATGCTGAAAAATTCAAGGAAATTTCTGAAGCATATGCTGTGCTTAGCGACGAGAATAAGAGATCTAATTATGACCAATTCGGCCATGCAGGCTTTGATCAAAGATTCAGCCAGGAAGATATTTTCAGGGGGGCGGATTTCGAAAGTGTATTTGACGAGATATTTGGAAATGCGGGATTTGGCAATAGCATGTTCGACATGTTTTTCGGAAGCCAGAGAAGAAGGGGCAGAGAGGAAAGAGGCAGGGACTTAAGCTATGAAATTGAGCTAAGTTTTGAAGACGCAGTTTTTGGCACGAAAAAAGAGATTATGATTCCAATCACTGAAGCCTGCAAAAAGTGCAATGGCAGCGGTGCTGAAAATGACGATGTTGAAAACTGCAAAGAATGCAGCGGCACTGGGCAAGTAAGAAAAACCAGAAGAACTGTGTTTGGAGTGTTCTCTTCAATCACTGCCTGCGATAACTGCGAAGGTAATGGAAGGGTAATAAAAACCAAATGCAGGGAATGCAAAGGCGCAGGTTTAGTCAGCGATATGAAAAAAATTAAAGTTGATATTCCTGCAGGTGTTGACAATGGAAACCAGATAAGGCTAAACGGAAAAGGAGATGTAAACAGAAACGGGAAAAATCCCGGAGATTTATATATTATTGTGAGGGTAAAAAAACATAACCTATTTAGAAGAGATGGCTATGATATCCATCTGGAAGTGCCAGTTAGCTTTTATCTTGCTGCCGCAGGAGGAGAACTTGAAATTCCAACCCTAAATGGAAAAGCCAAACTGAAAGTTCCTTCTGGCACTAAAAGTGGAACAATGTTCAGATTAGAAGGAAAAGGGATAAAATACGTAGATGACGACGGCTTTGGAGATGAATATATCAAAGCTGTTATTGAAGTTCCAAAAAAACTGGATAATAAGCAGAAAAATTTATTGAAGGAATTTGATGAAAGCCTGAAGAAAAAAAGATTTGGAATATTTTAAAATTTAACCGCTTCGCTGACAAGAACCACCAGCGTGTTCTTGTGGAAACCCCTGCTGCCTTTTAATCTTTAAGCTTAGTCAGAATTTTTGCATAGTATTCGTTGCTTATGTAATAGCTGTTTTCTATTAATTTATTTATTAAGCTTATAGCTTGTTCTTTATCTATTATTTTTTTGTTTACTGCTAGAAATATGATAGTTGTAGTCCTTAATGTTTTTATATTAAAACCATCAGCTACTTTTATTCCTAATGCATCATCTATAATCAAAGAATTTTTATTTTCTCTAGCAAGATTTATAGCAGCATTCTCTCCATCTCCCAATTGAAGATCTTTATTATCTCCTGGATCTTTTACCCTTATCCATCCTTCTTTTATTGCCTTCTTGATGCTTATTGAATCCGGCTTGTTTGCTTTTAGCACTTCTTTCTCTACATCTTTCGGTATGATTACTATTTTGAATAGTTCTTTTAGGAAATTTAATTTATTTATTTTTGATAAGAAAATCAATGGTGTTGAATTAGATATCATTGCAGTAGCTTTAGATCTCTCTCTAAATCCTCTTCAGAATATCCTGTCCAGTTTATGTTATTTCTTTTTACCAGGTCAAGCATCTCCCATAGAGATACATTACATTCTTTTGCAGCCTTCCCTATTGATATCTTATGCTGGGAAATCTCTTTTAAGGCATTTTCAATTTTCCATTTTTGAATTGCTTCTGATAACAGACGCCTTATGACCTCGCTTCTATCAGCATGCAGGCTCTTTTCTATGTTGTACAATTCTTTTATTACAAGCTTATCCAGCCTTACAGATATTGTCGATTCCATTTTTGTATACATTGTATTATTTTGTATACTTAAAAAGTTTTTGGTTTAATATTTGGATAATTTATTTATGACTAATAAGTGGTGTATAATCGGAAGATTTATAAATAGAGGGTTTAAAATTTAGTGTATGAAACCAAGATATTTTGGTCCTAACAATGATGAAATTATAGAGGATTTGGAGCCTAAAAAATGGTATGAAATCTCCTCGACTAAGATGGAGGAATGGGAAGAAAGAGTTTTGCAGGTCCCTATATTTCCAGGAAAGAAAATAGTTGTAGATTTAAAATATGATGGAGAAATTGAATTTGATTCTAAGGAATCAATTTTCCCGGAAACATTTAGGCCTGGAAATGTTTTGTTTAATCCAATTAGTGTGACCCAGAGAAGTCCAATATATAGATTTGAAGCGGATTATGCATTTGATGATTTTTTTTCAAGACTATCCGAAGAGTTTCTAAGTTTGGAAGAGATAGCTAAGATGACCCCAAAAGGATTAAAGGAACTATTACAAATAGATGAAAGATATATAGGAAGAAAAACCTCAGGAAATTTAAGAATTATGTTATAGGTAATATCAGAGGCAAAGGGGTGGAAAAGAATTTAGTGAGAATATCTGACTCAGTAAGAAAATGCTTTAATATGGAAGAACTGGAGGATTTTCAAGAATGTCATAATTTAGACTATTTAATAAAGTATTTTTTTAAAACTAATACAATCCCTGGAAGCTGTAAAGAAGTGTCAACAGTAACTACGGGCGTTTTATATGATTTGGGATTAACTTCCAGATTGATGAGTGGAACTGTATTATATACAGAGGATTATGATTCCAGAATGCTTAGGCTTAATCGTCAAATAGAAGGTTCCAAAAAAAGGATTGAAGATTACAAAAAGAAAGGACCTGGCTTTCTATTACAAAATGAACTTGAACTTATTAAAAGGTTAAAGGATGCTCTTAATAATTTGCATCCTGATGAAAAGAGAATGAGTGGCGGGGGTCATAACTGGACAGAGGTTTATATATCTAATCCAAACTCTAAAGGAAGGTGGGCACTAGTTGATCCTGCAGGAGGGAATGTAGGAGATTATCCTGATGCAGAAGAAGCACAATATATAGCAGATTGCAATCTTCCATTATTCAAAAATCACTATGCTAAAACTGCAAAGATAAAAGTTGATTATAAAGAATAAATATTTTAGTAAGACTATTTAGTTTCTTTTGGGCACGATTTTCTTTCTGAAAGAAAAGTGTGAGAAGGAAGGCAGATGGAAACCTCGGTGTCCATAATTTTTCTCAAAAACAAAGTTTTAAAAATAGTAAAAACATATTTTAAAAATATAGGATAGTAAAATGATCGAAGTTTGTGCAATAGGCGGTTATAGCGAAGTTGGAAAAAATATGACTGCTGTAAAGATTGATGATGAAGTCTTAATTTTTGATATGGGTATTTTTCTTCCGGCAATAATCAATTATGAAGAGGAGGGAAATGACAGGAATAGTTTAGACAGGGAAGGCATGATTAATCTTGGTGCTGTTCCAGATGATTCTTGCATTGACGGCTGGAAAGACAATGTTAAGGGGATTTTAGTCGGGCATTGCCACTTGGACCATATAGCTGCTATACCTTACCTTGCTGAAAGATACAAAGCCCCGATTTATGGGAGCCCGTTTACAATAGAGGTAATAAAGCAGATGCTTCAGGATGAGGGAAAAAAGATAAGAAATCCCATGAAGGCAGTGAATATTAATGCTAAAGTAAAAATTTCTGAGAAAATAACAGCGGAATTTATTAACATAACGCATAGCACTCTGCAGACTACGATTATAGCAGTCCATTGCAAGTATGGAACGATAATCTACGCAAATGATTTCAAGTTCGATAATCATCCTGTCCTTGGAAACAAGCCCAACTTGAAAAGATTAAGGGAATTAGGAAAAGAGAATGTGCTATTATTGATACTTGATTCTTTATATGCAGATATAGAGATGAAAACTCCAAGTGAGAAAGTAGCTAGGGAGATGTTAAGAGATGTTATGCTTGACACCGAATGTCGTGATAGTTTAATTATAGTAACTACATTTGCATCCCATATTCCAAGATTAAAAAGCGTTATTGACTTTGCTCATGTAATGAGAAGGAAAGTTGTGTTCTTAGGAAGGAGTATGATGAAATATACGATGTCAGCTGAGAAATGCAAGCTTGTAAATTTCAGCAAGAAAGTTGAGATAGTTCCATATGCAAGGCACATGATGAGAAGATTAAATGACATAGAAAAAAACAGGAGAAAATACGTAATAGTTGCTACAGGCAATCAGGGGGAGCCGGATTCTGTCTTAAGCAAGATGCTTGACGGGCGGCTTCAATTTAGATTTGAGCCTGCAGACCACGTGATTTTTTCCACAAAGGTAATTCCAGATCCGGTTAATTTGGCAAACAGGAACAGCATGGAGGAGAAGCTAAGGGAGAAGAAAGTCAGGATTTTTACAAACATTCACGTTTCAGGCCATGCCAGCAGAGAAGACCATAGAGACATGCTGAATATTTTAAAGCCAAAATATCTTATGCCCGCCCACGATGGAAGAAAAAAGCAATTATTCATGAAAGAGCTTGCAGTTGAAGAGGGCTGGAAAGAAGATAAAATCCTGCTGATGGATGACGGGAAAAAAGCAAGTTTGGATTTATAATCTACTTTTGTGCACTGATAGATATCTTCTCATAAAATAATTTACAAAGCCTTGCTCATCTCTATTTAAAGCCTTATAGTAAGATTTTCTTTTTTTATATTCTATTATTAACATTGGACATTGTTTGTGCCAAAGGATTTGATTCATTAATAATCTTCCAATCCTTCCATTTCCGTCTCCAAATGGATGAATTTTTTCGAACCTGTAATGGGATATTGCTGCTAGCTCCGCGGAATTTATTTTTGATTTATTTATGAATTTTATAAGTTGATTCATTAATCTTATAACTTCCTGCCAGTCTGGAGCTCGGTGGTTTCCAACTCGGACTAAGTAATCGCGATATTTCCCGGCTATGTCTTGTTTCGTTTCTCCAAATATTTGCTTATGCCATTTTAATAATAATTTATTTGAAATCTTTTCTTTTTTCTTTATCATCTCTAAAAATACTTTAGCATGATATTCTGCTTCTTTTACATCTCTTATTGGCTTGTTTGGGGATAATTTATCTTCAACAATTTCCCGAACCTCTTCTAAAGTTATTGTCGAGCCTTCTATTGCATTTGTATTGTAAGTGAATGCTATTGCTATCTCTTCTAACTCTTTTTCTTTGACAGAATCAGGTATTTTCTTCCATTCTTCTTGAAAAGAGATTTTTATTTTTTCCAGCTTTTCATGCAGTTCTCTCTTCTCCTCTTTAAGCATCATTTCTTTAATTTCTTCCATATCTTTCGGGATTGTCTTTCCTAGATATTTTTCTTTTGTAATTATTCTTTTTCCTTTTCGGTATGAATGCTGTAAATAGTAATAATCCTTTCTTTTTATAATTCTCATATAAAACTAATACCATTACATTTATTTAAATTTTTCTATTTTTCTTTAATTTGTAATGGTATATCAGAACCCTGAAAGATTAAATATACGTTAAAGTTCTTGATTTCCAATATAGAAATTAAAAGTTAGGTGTATCTACAGAACAATGCGAATATGTAGACACCTGTATCTTATCAAAGTTATTAAAAACAATCAGACTAAAAGTCTAGACAACGCAACAATGCACTTAATTCAATAATATATGTTGAGAAAACCACATAGTTTTTGTTAATTTTGTGAGGAGAAAGAATTTAGGTATCTTCTGCATATGCGATATTTTTGCTAAAATTAGAAACTAAATTTAACCTTTCTAGAATGTCCTTAAAACCAATTAACAATGGAACCATATCTGTTTTAGCTAGGAAAGACAAGCAATTAAGCTCTTTTGTTTGATTTCCAAATTCATCTACGAGAATACAAGTTACTTTTCCTATATCTACTAAAACAGCACATTCTTATTTTTTAGAAACTCCAAACATCTTATACTCTCCAAAATTCTCATGAATCAAATTCTTCCAGATTGATAATGGAATAACTGAAGTATGGGCTCCTGTATCAACAATTGCTGGATATGGTTTAGTCCATCCATTTGTTGTTTTAAATTGGACACCGACTTTTAACCTGATGATTTTATAGTCTTGGATATATCTTTCAATAGAAATGTCTCGAAGTGTTTCAAAAAATAAACTAACTTTGGCCATAAATATGTTCCCCGCCCTGTATAAATATTACTGGAACCCATTCTTTTCCTGTTTTTTGCTTTGCTTCTTTCTCCACCTTTTCTAAATTATTTCCTGAAGCTATAACCTTTTTGTTTTCAATTGCAATCCATTGATCTCTATATTTTTTTAGAAATTCTGTATTGTGATTTTCTCCCCATTTCAAATCTTCCCAAAATTCCTTATTTGCCTTCATAG
>JACPIN010000009.1 GCA_016188065.1 Candidatus Woesearchaeota archaeon
CTGACGGCTTGCCGTCATCTTTAGAAGCATCTCCAGCAACTAACTCCAAACCTGTGCCCCTTTTCAAGAAATCTTTAAAGCCCATGATTCACCTCTATCGTTTACAGAATAATTTTCTTATATATAAATTTAACTTAACTTGGTTCCGTCAACAAACCTATCAGTCAAGTAAAGCTGTCACATTCATCAGTTTTAAATAGGTTTATTTCTATAGAGTTTTAATGGTTAATAAGAAAATTTTCAAGATTAAAAATAAAGACTTATTAGGGGCTGTAGCAGAAGATGTCAAAAAGTTTCCCTTATATACTTCTCAAATCATAAATTTAGCTAATCAAAATACCCAAGCAACAAGACCTCCTGTAGTTGGACAATTAACAGAGTTAACTAAAGAATGCCCTTATAAAAGCTATAAAGAATGGAAAAAATGGTACCTGCAAAAATATCCTAATGCCATAGATAAAGCCACTAAAAAGATTCTTCCTATGCTCCCCAAATTAAAAGAAGCTATTGGAAAAATAGACGATGAAATGGTTAGAAATTGGGTTGAAGATTTGGTTATAGGAAAAACCTTTGTTGGCTTGAAATCTCAAGAAGCAATATTAAAGACGGTCGCAGAAATGAAAAATAAAAGTTATAGATTAGCCAATCCAAAAGAAGAAAGTAAGGGGATTGATGGTTATATTGGCGATATTCCTGTTTCTATAAAACCCACAACATACAAATCTAAAAATATGTTAAGTGAAAAAATAGAAGTTAAAATTATTTTTTATGAAAAAAAGAAAGAGGGTATTTTAATTGATATAAATCAGTTAGATTGAATTTTAACCTCTTCTTCCAAATTAATTGGTGTTTCTTCATGCAAAACTTCGAAGATATTATTTTCAACAGAGTTAATACCTTTTACATGATAAAATTTAATGTCTTTCTCTTGCCTTGTCTTAACTTCAAATCCATAGAAAGAAGATTTATACTTAATTTCTTTCTCGTGATTTTTAACAAAATCTAAATGTGCTTTTATTCTTTCAAAGTTTCTTTCTTTTACCAAAGGCATAATTTCATTTATTCTTTTTTTAATAAATCCATCAAAGTTATTATCTATCTCAATTCCTATGCTGTTCCTGCCAGAAGCCATAGCCCCTAATGTTGTTGTTCCCGTGCCAAGAAATGGGTCTAAGACGGTATCTCCATAAACAGAAAACATATTGATTAATCTATAAACTAGCTCTAAAGGATATGCTCCACTTCTCTCTCTTAATTTTTTATTATTTAATTTCTGTAATGCTCCTTTAACATCTCTCCATTTATCAGAAAACCAAATATTCCTTTCTTCCCAGAAAAAAGCACTTTCTAATCTCTTAAATTTTTCTTCTTTGGTTTTAAAATCTCTTTTATCTTCTTTTCTTAATATAAGAATATGTTCATGCTCAAGAGTTACATAAGCTCCAACAGGTAACATACCAGAACCCATAAACTTATTTGGAGAGTTAGTTTCTTTTACCCATAACACAGAAGGTAAGGAATGAAATCCCAAACCTAAACAATAGTTCGTAATTCTTGCATGATTAGGAAATATCTGGAATTTACCATTAAGACTTCTCGTAGCATCTCCAATATTTACGCAAGCAATCCCTCCAACTTTTAGAGTTCTATAAACTTCGCTCCAAACCTTATCAAGTTCTTTGTGCATTAATTCGAAAGCAATCTCTCCTTTCTTTTCTTCTAATGCTTTTTTTATCTTTGGATTTTGTTGAGAAAATATTTCATCCCACATTTCTATCATAGGGTAAGGCGGAGATGTAACCATTAAATCAACACTTCCAGAGTTTATTTCACCCATATCCCTTGCATCTTGATATAAGATTTTATGAGTAGTTTTCATCTTTTATCACCATTATTTTTAGCCACCTTAATACCATTCATAGTATCGGTTTATTTTTTATTGGCTTTTTTCTTTATAGCTTCTTTTTGTGCATTTAGCATTATCTCTGCTTGTTCTATTGCTTCTATATTTTTAGGTAGTCTCATATAGAGTTGCCCCATCTTTATTTCTAAGAGTTGTGGATCTTCAGTATCATTGGTTGCCATATTAATTCCTCCTTCATCAGAAATTAGATTATCTGATGTTGGAAGTATGTATTTCTCTGCATCATTATATATTTTTTGAATCCCAAAAACTTCCTTGTCTATTACCCCTCTGTCTACCTTTACTATATCAAGTAATGCCAAAAGCATTCCTTCTTTATCAGGAGTTTTACCTCTAAGCTTTTTTCTTAATTCTATGAATAATGGCAGATGAGATATTAACTCATTGTAAGCTTGTTTTTGTTCATTCCCTAGCGGTCTAGCAATTTTTGTTCCTAAGGGGGTTAATTCTATTCCTTTAATCCCACTTTTGATTACCCCAAGTTGCCTAAGTGTAACTAGCTTCCTATTGTATCCCCCTCCTTCAGGTGCTTTATGTCCTAATTTTCTAGCCAATGCTTCTTCAGAACCTATATTCTCTTTGTATATTGTTTTAGTAATTTCTATTGCCTGACTAACCAGAATGTCTGGCACAAAATAAGTTCCTAATCTTCCCATTTTGGGTAAACCTCCTTAAATTATAGTAATTTACCTTTTTAGGGGAGATTTACCTTTATATACTTATTGGTGATTTAGAATACGGGTTTTCCAAAAATCTTAAGGGACATATCTGCCTTTTTATTCCTCACTATATGCTCAAAATTTAGTATTAAAATTGTATTAACTTATCATATCTTTCATATTTAACGTTATTTTCTTCAAGCAGTTTCAGAATCCTCTGTTTTTCACTTCCAAGCCCTTTCCAGTCAAGTACAACAAACTCACTTTTATCGTCGCTTTTATTCATCATCTGCAATAGCATTTCCGAATCCAAATCTTTTAAGTTATGCTTTGGGCAGACATGGCCGACAGCGTATTCGGTATTGAGCATTATTTTTTTAGCAACAGCGTTATAATGGCTTCCGCCTAAAACAACACAGCTTTTGTATTTCTTTTTAGATCCGACTGTTTTCAAAATAGTTCCTGCAATGATTTTTCCGGCTTCTTCATTATTCCATTCTTTCTCGCTGCTTCCAATCTCGATAAACATGCAGGGCTTTTCCAAATAAGGGCCATGATGGGTAGCTTCAAATGCAATTTCAAAATCAGTTAATGTATTTATCTTAGATAATTCTAAAACTCCTGTTTTCATAAAGCTCGGCATTGCTTTAACTAATTCTTTTTCTTTACCGCCTAGCTGAGCATCTGAAAAATTCCCTATTGGATGTATGCATAAAGATTTCACTCCTGCTTTGCTCTGATGGCGAGTTGCGAAAATAAAATAATCTGCTTTTACTTCCTTGTCTAAATCTTCATTGTAGATGCTTTCTTTTTCAACTTTTATAATTTCAACATTTTTTGGGAGGTTTAATTTTTCAAATTGGTTCAAAATATTTTTGCTGGCTGAAAATTTGTAAGGAAAAACAATTGCGAATTTTTTCATTTTCCTTTGCCTAAAAATTCTTTAATAGAATCATAAATTCCTTCTCTGTCTTCGATTTTAGAGATAACTAGTCTATCGTTTTCTTCTGATAATGGCTTCAGTAATTCATAAAATGCCCCGCTGCCATAAGGGCTTTTTACCTGGCCATAGCAGAATTGGTTAACTTTTGGAAGAACCTCATTTCTAAGCAAATTCAAACAGGCCGTATTGTCTTCTCCGAAATTATCTCCATCACTAAAATGAAAAGGATAGATATTCCATTCATTTGGATTGAATCTCTCATCAATTATCTTATTGCACAATTTGTAAGATGATGAGATTATAGTCCCCCCGCCACTTTTTTCGTTATAGAACTTATGCTGGCCCACTTCAATTGCGACAGCATCATGAAGAATATACAAAACCTCCACTCCACTATATTGTTTTCTCAGCCAAGTATCAATCCAGAATGCCTCTGTTCTTACAATTTCTTTCTGCTCATCTTCCATGCTCCCGCTATAATCCATCATATAAAAAATAACTGCATTGCTCTCAGGTTCCTCAATAGTCTTAAAATCCTTAAAGCGAGTTATTCCTCTGCTTCCTGTTAGGCTAATCTGCTTTTTAAAATCTATTTTCCCATCAAAGCCAACACTATGTTTTAGGGCTTCTTTATAGCTTCGTTTAAAATGTATCAAAGACCTTGGGCCAACAGCAGCTATGGAATCATACCTATGATGTTCATGAATTATTTTCTTCTTGCCTTTTGGCTCTATCCTCGGCAGTTCTAATTCTTCAAAAATAGTTTTTACGAATTCATCTAAGGAGATATCAACTTCTGGAATATGCCCTCCTGGTTGATTGCCTGCACCCTCCCCTTTTTCTCCTTGGCCAATTCCTATCGGAGTGCCTGCATTGCCTTCACCAGATCCAACACCGCCAACATCTCTGTTGTTGTATCTAAAATTGGGAATGTCTATTTGCGGAACAGGTATACTGACAATCTCTTTCCCTTTCTTCCCTATTAACCCAGGATAAGAAATATATTTTCTGAGGTCTTTTTTTATTTTCCCCTTGACAATGCTCTTAAATCTTGTGTGATCTCTGTTAATATTTCTTACCATTTATCCTCGTTAATAAAAAAGAAGGCTTATATAATCTTTTCTCTATTCAAAAGCAATGTTAGAAGCAGTTATTATTTATTCATCTATATTTCTTGGAAAATTATTATATGCAATTGCAAAAGAGGAGATAAAGGAATGGAAAAGATACATTACATCTGCAAAAAATTTACTCATCATTTTTATTTCATTGACTCTAATTTATTTATCCCCAGAATTTAAGATGGTAATCTCTATAATTATAGGATTTATATTGTTTAGCTTTCTTAAAAATATGTATTTATTGATTGGCTTGTCTGCTTTATTAAGTATTTTTACAGCCTCTACTATTATTTTATCATCGCTGATTTTGTTATTATCCTTAATTTATTCTTCATTATCGAAATTTAAAATGAAAGAGGTGATTTTTGCTACATTGTATTTTGCCTTGCCATTTATTTTGATATCTTTAGAAACTTTTATTAAAGCAAATTTTAGCATATTTAGCGGGTTAGCAGTCGGTGGCTTGTTAGCCCAGCTTAGGGCCCGTAGCTCAGCTTGGTAGAGCAACTGAAAGCAAGTTGAAACTCTTATCAAGTCTGGAGACATCAGTAGGTCGTGCGTTCAAATCGCGTCGGGCCCGAATTATTTTTCAAAGATTCTTTTTTTCTTTTCTAAGTTATTCTTCAAAACTTCCAATTCTTTTTCATAGTATTCTGCTCTCTCAATTTCCTTCTCTTTTTTTGCATCATCTAACTTAATTACATGCTCTTTAATCCTTTCCATCAAGCTTTCAATGGATTTCTCTGCTCTTTTTTTCCGTTTCATCTTTTACAAGTTCATATAATTTTTCTACATCATTTTTCATTACTCTAATTTTCACATTTTTATTATCCCTAACTCTCCTGTAAATCCTATAAAAATCATCTTTAAGTCCATTAGTTTTAACGAATCTATTGAAATTTTCATTTGAATAGGATTTATTTTTTAAAACACAATCCATCATGTATAACCCCCTCAATCTTAACATTAAAGAATAAATCACTGCACCATTTTCAAAATTTTCATCTTCTAAATCAATAAAATCTCTATTAATATTTAACACACTTTTAGTATTATCCAAAATCCACCTAATGCTCTTCTTAGAAACTGTGACAGGTCTTATTTTATCTAGAAGGTTGCCATTTAAAATGGCCTTCGCTTCTTTTAGCATCAAAAAGCAAAAAGGATCAACAGGTTTTTTTAAATAGTCGTTTGTTAATACATTTATATCATATCCTTTCATTTTAATCTTAAACTTTTTATCAGCTATGATCAAAACATCTATATCAGAATCCTGCTCTTGCTCATTTCTAGCATAGCTTCCATAAAGATAAATGCCTTGTATATGTAAAAGGTAAGGGTCAAGAAATTTGAATAACTCTTCTTTCATAGACAGCTTCGGCAAGGTCACAATTACTTCCCTTCCTATCCAATTTTTAGGAGTGTAAACAATGCTTCCGTTGCCAAATTTTACAACTTTCTTCCTTAACTGCTCTTGCATTATCATGTATAGACATAGTATATACGGATTTATAAGCCTTTCCTCTACGCTTTTTTTCTTAATGTATAATATCCGATCAGAATCAAAGTAGTAATTAAAAAGTTTATCCAGGTAAAAAATGGAACCAATGCAATTCCACTGCAGCTTTCCTCAAATTTGTTTGTCTCAACTCCATTTGTTAATTCTCTTATTACTCTTTTGCTATCGACGCAAGCACCAGCTTTATAGGTAATAATATTATCACCATCTTTTTTATAGCAGCTTGTCCAGCATCCAGCTGCATTCTGTACGCTAGGACAGTCTTCTGTGAAGCCGAAAAATTGGCCGCTTCCCTGAGTTCCTGCAAAATTATTGCAGCACTGCTTATCCCCATAAACGCTCTCACACAAGCCAAACTCTCCCTCGCAAGCATCTCCGCAATATCCAAATAATTTGCTTCTGCCTCCTTTAGCTAAATAACAGTCACCATCTTCATCTTCCTGTTTAGGATCAGCAACATCAATGCAGACATCGTCGTCATTTAATACTTCATCACTATCAAAGTCTCCGCTGCAAACTTTTCTCTCTTCGCTGCAAACCAAGCCTTCTATGCAGCTATCAGCATCTTCATATTCACAATCAGCACATTGGCAAGAGTCACCTTCATCACAAACCCCATTATTATTGCAAGCAGGAGTTACAGCATTATTAGCTTTATTAGGATCAGTTCCCATTTGATATTCTTGTATGTTTGTAAAACCATCTCCATCATTATCAAGTAAATTATCATTAGGATCATTAGGATTTAATTTGTTTTTTATCTCCCAATCATCCGGCATTCCGTCTCCGTCTTTATCAATTATTTTTTCTTCATCTCCATCTTTTATACCGTCTCCGTCGGTATCAGGATTATTTGGGTCTGTTCCATTCTGGAATTCTTCAATATTTGTGCTTCCATCTTTATCATTATCCTTCAAAGCATCGCTTGGATCATTAGGGTTTAATCCATTCTCTAATTCCCACTTATCAGGTATTCCGTCGCCATCAGTATCAATAATGCCGCAGTTTTCCCTGCAAATACCGTCGCTGCACATCAATTTTCCCTCAGGACATTTAGAATCGCATGTAGAGCTAGTTAGCTGGCCTTGCGCATTTTTTTCTACAATGCAGGCATTGCATCCTGTTAAATCTTTAGTGTCTTCTACCCATTGGCTATTTGTTCCGCAAGATAAACACTGCCCCAATCTAAAATCCTCTCCAGGGCAGTGATATTGCTTATTGCTTGGATCATAGCAGCCTTTAACTCCAACAGTTTGCCCTTGCTGGCCACAACAAACATTTGCATCTGGAAAACATCCTTTGTCGCAGCAAACTCCAGCGTCAACATTATAAGAATTATTGAAAAACAACACGCTTGCAAAAATCAAAAATAAAATTAGTTTCTTCATTCTTTTTTACCTCGAATAAACCAGTATATTATAATTATTCCAACGATGAACGCAATTATCGCTCCAATTAAAATTATATCCATTTTTTTGCTTTCTTTAATTATGCCTAAGTTCATTGCTTTCTCCCTTTCAATCTCAATCTGGCTTTGAGCAAGTTCAAGATTCTGCTCTGCAGCTCTTCTTAATTCATCTTTTTCTCTAACCGCTTCTTGCTCTCTTGAAATTTCTTCTTTAACCTCTTGTTTAGACAAAGAGAAGTAAACTTTTTTATTTGAACTCACTCCTTCTTTTGTAGAAACAGAAACTAAATGCTCTCCAGGAGGAATATTCAAAATGGCATTGTAATTCGCTCCATCCTTAAATACACCTTGAGAAGATGTTTCAAAACTATCTCCAATTTTTATATTCAGATCATTCAAATCTTTTCCAGCATTGTTCCTAAACTGCAATCTAGCATAATAACTATCTGGATGATATTCGATCAAATTAATTTCAATGTCTTCAGCTAAAACAATATCCAGCATCAAGATAAAGATTAACGCAAATAAAATTTTCCTCATTTAGCTACCTCCAGTAAATGGGCATTGGTTATTTGTCCATTGATAATTCTTAGCGATATTGCATTCTGCAGTTGACTCTGGAGCTACACTTGGATCATTAGCAGCTTCAATACACTGGCTGTAGCATAAACAGCAAGGATTAGTAGTAACGGCCTCACTGATGCAAACATCTACATTGCATTTATAATCAGGATTGCCGCTGCAAGCTGTATCATATGGATTTCTTCCCGGAGCAATAGGATATTTATCAGCACATAAAGTTGAATCGCCTGCATATTGGCAGTTGTAATTTGTAGAAGCGCTGCAGCTAAAAAATTTGGCGCACTGATAACTTGCAGGCATTAATGTATTGCATATTTGCTGCTTATTACTCTTTTCTCTAGCAGTGCAAACATTGTTTAAACAAACTTCTTCTCCGCATTGACCAACATCGCCTTTGCAATCAGCATTTGTAGCGCAGTTATAGGATCTGGTTTGAGTTCCGTCATCTGCGCAACCATTCTCACCGCAGTCGGCTCCTATCCAGTTTCCTGGAGACTGTATAGAGCAAACTTCTGTAAACCCATCATTGTCTATATCAATAACTGAAGCTTTTCCTGAATTAATACAAGTAGAAGTTCCTCCCCTTGGCAGACAGCAACCAGTGCTGCAGAAATTTGTAGTTGGTAAAGTGTTTGATCTGCATTCATTTCGTGCAGAGCAAGTAAACCTGCCAATAGCTCCGTTTCTAGTATTGTCATTAGTGCAACCAACAAACCCTTCAGCTCCATCTGCAGGGCAATCAGCTTCTCTAGTCTGACAGCAAGTTAATCCATTAGGTCCTGTTTTTTTAGCACATGCAGTATCGATGCAATCAGCAACACCATTGCAGTCATTATCTTTGCTATCTGTGCAAGTCAGCTCAGTTCCGTCTTCGTATCCAGCAGGATAATTATTCTGCCAACCAATTGCTCCTGCACAAATCTTCTTAGTCCCAGAGCAGATTCCTTGCTGCTTATCATTTAATGGAGTCTGTTGTCCGCTTCCATCTGCAGTTACTGGATTACAATCATTATCTATTCCGTCGCAAACATCTTTAGCAGAAGGATTCAAACTTGCATCATTATCATTGCAGTCTCCTCCCCTAGTTGCATAATTAGCTCCAGGTGAAGTACAGGCATTTATTGCATTACCAATACCATAAGTGTCCCTGTCATTATCTAAATAATAATCTACAAATGTTAACCCATCATCAACCTGTCCGTTGCAATCATCATCTATTCCATTGCAGATTTCTGCTTTGCCCGGATTTATATTAGCATTTCCATCATTGCAGTCTCCTCCTTTAGTAACATAGTTAGCTCCTGGAGAAATACATGCGTTTACAGCATTTCCAGTTCCAAATCCATCTCCGTCGCTGTCTAAATAATAATCTTTGAATGTTAATCCGTCATCAACCTTCCCATTGCAGTCATTATCTTTGCCATCACAAACTTCATTCCCATTATAAACACAGCAGGCAGAATCAGAATTAGCCCCCCTATTTGCATCGTATTTATTATTGCAGTCATTATCCTTCCCATCAGAGCATGCAGTTTCAGTAGATTCAGCAGTCTTTCCCCAAGTAGGAGTTGAAGTAGCCAAATTAGGTTTATAATCTACATATTCATTATTCACAGTACAACTACCAGTAGCAGTTCCTAATGTAGTCACAATATCCTGTCCTGTATCTAAGCAAGCCCCAACAGAGCAGCCCCAATCATCACATCTTTTCTTTAGTTTGTCTTTATCAACCTCTATTACACAGCTTGAAGTATCAAAATCATTACAATCTTTTTCAACAGTAGCAGCATTAACTCCACTGCAATAAGCCTCTATTAATGTATCTGTGGGATTTCTAAAGATGTTTGTTTTGCAGCTATCCGCTATTATAGTGCTTTTACAGTCAGTTCTTTGAGAATTACAAACAGCATCATAATCAGTAACATCATCTTTTATTTTATACGTAGTTGAATCAGTAGAACCCGTGCATTGATCAGTACAATCTTTGATTTTTTTATCAGCACCGCTAGCATCATCTAATGTGCATGTATTAAGATTGCATCCATTATATCTATCATATAAAACACCTGCACTGCAATAATCCTCTTTTGTATCTTGAGCAGGAGTGCCTCCATCACATGCATCCTGCGAGCATAATGTAGCATCACAAATATAGCTTACTATTGTTGAAACAGCTACACACTCTCCAATATCCTTAGTTAACTTATTATTGTCTCGATTATACCCGCTGTAAGCAGGGCTGCTAGTTCTGCATTGATCAACCCACTTACAAACTCCTCCAGTACTGCATTGATCTTTGCTGCGTTGAGAACAAACACTAGTTATCATGCTTAAAACAGGGGCTTTAGCATCACCTCCATTTTGATAAGATCTGTCATAAGGCTCATTTGAAGACGAGTAAACCCCGCAGTTAATTTGTTTATTTCCAGAACCAGTAACAACTTCATTTTTAAAAATTATTTGCCCCAGGTCATTGCCAGGTTTATCATCTCCATCCCATCCAAAATCAGAATCGCCGGCATCATAAACTCCATTATTGTTGTTGTCAAGATATGCAAAAATACTATTAAAGCCAGGAGTAACAATAGGAAAAACAGTGCAAGTAATGTCTAAACTTGATCCAGAAGAAAGAGTGTAAGTTGAAAGTTCGGCTTTTTTAACTTCAACAGCACAGTTATCATCGCCATGGCTTGGAACATTTCCCTCTGGACCCCTATCTAATGTATCATAATCCCATTTTCCATCGCAGTCATTATCAATTCCATCATTGCACATTCCTGCTTCACTTCCAGAAGTAGTGTATGGAGCTATTGGTCTAACACAATTATTGCCGCAAGAATCTGTTCCAATTCCTGGATCGCAAGAATTTTTATATTTGCAACCAGCATCTGCATAGCTATTAGAAAAAGTGCAATCATTACTGCAAGTTTGAGTGTTTTCAGCACAGGTATAGGGATAAAAAGGATAATAATATTTATCTATCTGCCCATCACTACACTGAGCTCCATTTTGTCCAGCAACACATTTATATTCACAGGTTTTTCCAACGCCTTCTTTGCACTGCTCGCCTACAAGACTTTTAGTGCCACTTTTTGACGTACACCAAGTGCATCCATCAGCATCAGCTTTGCAAAACGTTTCATCAGGCTGTTGAGAGCACAAAGTACTAGTTGCACAATCTATGTCTTTAGTGGCAGGATCAGAGTTCTGGGGATAACAAGTATTAGCAGCAAAATCATTCGGGCAAACTAAATCCTCATCATCCCCGCACCAGTAACACCAATCACCTACTTTTACAGCAGGTAATCTTCCTGCAGTACATTCTCCATTGGTATCTACTGGATATGCTCCAGCAAAAACAAAATTAATCCCGAATAGAAAACTTAATATAAAAAAGCTTACAAGAATTAAAAATTTCAAGTACTTAATCTTTAACACCTCTTTAATACTTATTTCAAAAGAGAACTTTCTATAAAAAGGTTTTGCTTCAAAATTTATTTGAATATATACACATTATTTACAGGAACAACATTTTCATTGTTAATATATACCCCAGAATCTTCCGGCAATGCAATTATCGGAGTTTTAGTTTTCTTAACAAATTTGCTTGTTTCATTTTTCTCTTTTTTCAGATAGTGAGCTCGTATGTTATATCCGTTTACTAAATTCAATCCTTTTAAATCTTTTAATTTCACTTTATTTTCATCTTTAACACTCCCCCAAGCAGAAGTCTCTATTGTCTTTCCAAAAATAATTGCCCCGGCGCTTCCTCCAAAAATAACACCATTAAATTTTTTTAGTTCATTAACGAAATTATTTTCTTTTATCTCTTTTAACAACTTGAATGTATTCCCCCCTCCTATGTAAATTCCGCCAAAATCATTAAGCTTAATCTTCTGCAATTTGAAATCAACCAGCATGCTTATTTTCTTTCCAGGTAAAACTGAGCTGATCCAGTCATAGCACTCGCTGTAGTCTTTAGTTTCCCTCGCAATTGGGAGATATAAGATTTGCTTTTTTCCAGCAAGTTTCAGAAATAAAGAATTCAATTTTGCTTCATTGTTCTTTCCCGTTCCGCCCGATAATATTAGTTTTGGCATTTGCTTGTCGAGTGTACTAGCTATTTTTTAATATATACATAGAGGAGGGTAAAGTAAGTTGTCCTAACCAAAAGATTAAGAATTATTAGCGGCACAATAAGAGCGACAAATACAACAAGACCTGCCAAGGGTGATGCTAATGATATCCCTATCATGATTAAAACAGCGACTACCATTGCTAATGAAAAAATTATGCCCAATCCGAAATGCCCAACTAGAACCTGTGGAATCGTCTTCCTATATTCTTTAACTTCAGCCCATGCTTCAAAGTAATGGTGCTCGGGAATGATCATAGCTGGCATTACAAGAGACCCAAGAACATTCCAGGAGGTTTCAAGAGTTGAAGCGCCAACTTCGCGCCCCAATCCACCCAATCCTTCTTGCCTTCTCCCGCCCCTAATCATAGCTGCCAGCATTGAAACGATCAATGTAGTAATCGAGAAGAGTAAAACATCTAGAATATTTTTCAACGCCCGCCTTATGCCTTCTCCAATAGTCGCATCCTTTCCTTGTTTTACTTGCCAGATCATCCAAGTTAAAGCGGCATTAAAGAATGTTGAAACAAAATAAACGATTAATAGAAACAGAAAAACATAGGCAAATATCCATTCATTTTCGAATTTTAACAAAGGAAGAGAGATGACAAAGATTAAAGGCACCAAAATCAGAAGGCTGAAAAAACTAAGAAGAGGCACAGCCCATAACGACTTATCTCGCTTAAGAATGCCAAATGATTCTTTAATCAGTTCTTTAGAATGAATTAGCTTTTTCTTAAAACTCTGCATAGCCGTAAAATGCTGAATGTCTTTTTATATTTTTCTATCTTCTTCTCTCTGCTGATTTTTTCTTCTTTCCCAGTTTTTCTTCAAGCAGGTCTTCGCTAATTTTTCTTATTTTTCTAAGAACTTCTTTTGGAATATCTGCTTTAAAATCCTCTTTTAATTCCTCAAGAAAATCAAACAAAAATACCGGGAACAAATAAGATTCTAATCTGGTTTGGTTAACAGCTTCGTCTATAATTATATTCCAATTGATGTTAAAATTTTTAATTATGTTGCTGGTATCTATCCTGTCTCCTGCTCTTTCTGTAGCACACTTAAATAAAATAATATCTTCAGGGCTTACAATCTTAATGATTAAGCTGCCATATTCATAGATCTTTTCTACCCTTGCTTTCATGCTTTCAGTAATCTCAAAAGTAATAACCTTTTTGATAAATAAGTCAATTCTTTCCTCTTCTCTCTGCAACAACAATGGAGTGTTTTTCTTTTTAAAATATATAATCCTTACATCTCTCTCCTTGAATCCGAGATCTCTCAAAACCTTTTCAAATATTTCCTTGCTTTCTTTATCATCAAATACAATATCAATATCTTTTGTTTCTTCCTTAACTCCATGATAAAACATTGCACTTCCGCCGACAATATAGCATTCAATTCTTTTCTTTATCTTCTCGCCTATTAAACTTAGCAATTCATTTTGTTTTTTTAGATCTATCATTCTTTCAATCTCCACAAGTCCTGCTTGTTAAAAGGGATATAAACCTTCCATTTATTTTCAATGTCTCTAAAGTCTTTAGACTTAACATTTGGTATAATAAATGCCTTTTCATTTTTTGCGTTTAGCATTAACCTCAAATATTTATCGCCTATCCTTCTCGTTTTAATAACTCTTCTAGCAACCTCATACAGTGCCCCTAACTTTCTCCGGACATTTTCTCTTTTAGCCAGTTTGTATAACATAGGAATGTCTTTAACTTTATTAAATAATGCCAGTGAAGCCATGATAACTCTATATTTCTCTGTTTTTATAGCCCTGATTAAAACTTCTTCTATGCTTAATTTTCTTCCGACTATCCTTTCCTCGTATGTCCTTGATAGCTTAATTGGAGAGTTTTTGTTTATGACATCATATAAACCAGGATTTCCTATTTTCAGCATTTTTCTTCTTGATATTCTGTAAAGCCTAGGCTGTTTCCCCCCTCCAGAGGTTTCAACAAAGCCGAGTTTTCTTAATTCGTGTAGTTTCTTAATGGCTGTGTTTTTTTTAACATTCAGCTTTCTAGCCACTAAATCTATGGTGTTTAAGCCTTCAAGGCTTCTTAGAATAGACTCTATGGATTGATTCATAATAGTAATGCATCTGAACTATTATATAAACTTTTCTATAAACCTGAATCCGGAGTAAGTTCTTTTGCTAGAAAACCTATATCATTAATTTTCTTTGGGATTACTTTAATTCATTCACTATTTTTTCCATATCTTTTAAGTCAAACAATAGAACATTTTTTCTTGAGAATTTTCTCTTAAATGATTTGGCGATAATACAAAAATATTCTTCCCTTTTTCCTTCATGCCAATTTACATATTTTGATTTCATTTCTAATCCCTTTAAGGTTTCCACTGCATCTACATTATTCTTCCATTTACATTCAATAAAAATAATTTGTTTTGTTTTTTGATTGAGTCCAATAAGGTCGATTTCAATTTCTTTTCTTTCATTATTCTCTCGCTTAAATCCCCACCAATTACTAAAATATTCCAGATTAAAGAAAAGTTTTTCACTGGTATTTAATTGAATCAAAAGCTCTTTACATATTTCTTCAAACCTTCTTCCAAAATAGGCGTTAAACTTATTTTTTATATCATCCATAATCTGTTGTGTATTTTTCAATGTGTAATAAGAAAATTTATCATAGACAAAAGCAAACCAGAATTCAATCAGGGGGTGATTAAGAAAATATCTCGTGGTTTTCTTATTATCAATGGGTCTTAAGGATCTTATTAGGTTAAATTTTTCTTCTAATTCCTTTAAATGTCTTGTAATTGAGCTTTCTTTCATTTTTAGAGCAGCAGCTATCTCATTCAGTTTTGTTTTTCCAGATGCTATTGAGCGGATAAGTGAATAATATAATGAACTTCTTCTGCCAAATTCCTGCCTGAGAATATCTGGAACTTCGTTTTCTAGTGGGGCATTTTCTTGTATGAAAAGATATTCAATAATATTTAAATAATCTTTACCCAATAAATCAAATTGTTCTATTGCTGCATAATACTTTGGAAAACCGCCAAAGATGCCATAAATCTTTAGCATCTCTTCAAAATTTCTGTACCTTAATGCACGCATTGTTTTAATACTATATTCAAAGGAAAATGGATGTATGTTTATTTTTGCGGAAATCCTGCCATATAACGGCTGTTTCCTATCTTCAAATATTCTTTTGAATAAGCCTATAAGTGAGCCCAGCATTATCAAATTTAGTGGAGTTTCTTTAAACTCATCGCAGAATTTTTGCAGGATAGAAAAAACAGCAGGGTCTACACTATGGAAGTTTTGAAATTCATCAAAGATAATAATATAGTGCTTGCATCTGCTGAAAATAGTTTCAAAGAATAAATTCCAAGAGTCTAATGTCTCTAATTCTGTAATAATTTTTTCCTTCCTTAATTCCTCTGTGAATTCCCTCAGCAGATCAATGGAAGTCTTGGAATCATAAACAAAAAAGTATAATGATTTTTTATTTTTAATAAATTCCTTGACCAGTGTTGTCTTCCCTACCCTCCTCAGCCCGACTATGGCTACTGTAAAAAGACCTTTCCGAGAAAACTTATGGTATTCTTCCAGCTTGGCAAGTTCCTGCTCTCTATTAATGAATTTCATATATTCACCTACTGAATATTCAGTAAATGAATATTTATAAATATTTTGTTTCCACTTCTGTTCTTTTCACCCCCTCATAATAACAACAACAGTAATATTTATATACTCTTTTATTTCAAATAATACTATGAAAAGAAAAAAATCAGGCTTTATTAAGACTAGTTTAGCAGCATTAGCTATTGCCCCTTCAGCAGAACCTGCTTCTTGTTCAAAGAGACGCGTAATTAAATCCTGACAGAATAGAAAAACTTTTATACCTATAGATACATATTTATTACGTATGATACAAAAATGTAGCATGATGGCTGTACTAGAAGTTTTTTTTAAAGAACCTACACTGATACATTTCATAAGGGAGATAAGTAAAAGAGTAAAGCTAGCTCCTACTTCAGTAAGGAATCACTTAAAGGATCTTGAAAAGGAAGACCTGATAAAAAAGAAACATTCAAAACCTTTTGATGGCTTCGTCGCAGATAGAGAAAATGAGAAGTTTATTTATTATAAACAAGCCTATAATTTCTATTCCCTTTATAAGTTACGCAATGAGATTAAAAGAAGTTTACACCCTCAAACTGCTATTGTATTTGGCTCCTATGCAAGAGGGGAAGATAGAGAGGACAGTGATATTGATATCCTTATTATTTCTAAGATAAAAAAAGATTTAAAGCTAAAGAAGCATGAAAATGAACTAGGAAGAAAAATACATGCAATAATGATAAACTCAATAGACGAATTAGATAAGGGGGTAAAAAAAAATATTTTGAATGGGTGGGTAATAGAAGGGGAGATATAAATGGAAGATATTTTTAAGATAAGTAAAGACAAGAGAAGGGCTAAAGATTTATACTTTATGGCCAAAGAAAGATTAGAAGAGATAATTCCTGTGCTTCCCAAAGATAAATTTTACAAGCTTATTGAAGAATATTATGAAGTCATCGTACAGCTTATTACCTCTTTAATGTATAATGAAGGTTATAAAACTTTAAGTCATGTTGGATTAATAGGGTATCTATCAAAAAACCATCCTGAATTTGAAAGGGGAGAAATGATCTTGATAGATTCATTAAGAAAAATGCGTCATGGAACCGTCTATTATGGAAGGAGAGCTGAAAAGGAGTTTCTTATAAATCATGAAGAGACAATTAGAAAAATAATAAACAAGCTTATTGTCATCATGAAGAAAAAGCTACAATAGAATATACATTATATATTTTTCACCCCTTCATCATAATAACAAAACAGTTAAGTTTATATACTGTTTTACTTCAAATAAAACTAGGGGTTAATATGTATAGAGAATATAAGCTTGATAATGGATTAGTTGTAGCACTGCAAGATACTCCGACAAAGACTATCGCTGCTAAATTAAGGGTTAATTATGGCTCTTCACATGAAAACATTGGAGAAGAGGGCATGGCTCATTTATTGGAGCATTGCTTGGTAACTGGAGGAAGTGAAAAATATGATCCAACTACTGCTGATGATATCAGAGGATTCTTTCCATATTATAATGCATTTACAAATATAGGAAGAACGTTTTTTGAAGGTCAAATGCTATCAGAAGACATAGAATTATGGCTAGATTACGTTTCAGATCATGCCTTCAGACCAAGGTTAGATTTAGAGAGACTAAGGGGGGAACAAAAAGTAACCCAGGATATGCAGTAAATGAGGAGTTCAATAATATATTCTATAAGGACCATCCAAAAGGAAGATTTAACCTTGGAAAAGAAGATATTGTGAGAAACGCAAATTCAACCAGTCTTAAAAGATTCCATGCAAGAGGATTTAATCCGAATAATATGGATTTAGTAATCGTCGGTGGACTTCCTGAAAATATTGAGGACCTTGTAGAAAAATATTTTGATTCAATTCCAAAAGGAGAGAATACTAGAAAAAAGTTTCCAGAATTACCCTCACTTCAAAAAAATATGGTTATTCATAGATATGCTCCAGAAAGGAATAATATAGATAATCCAGAAGAGAGCTCAGCACACATAAACCTATCATATGTAGTCGTGCCAGAGGATCATATAGATGCAAGCGCACTTAAAATCGTGAGCCATATTTTAGGATTTGGTGCAAATTCCTTTCTTTTTCAAAATATGGGATTAAAGAAAGGACTTGCTTATAGGGCTGATGCAGGGTATGATGGATTTTACAATGCAGGAGAAATGACTATCATTGTTGCAGTTCCAGCGAAAAGAATAGAATATGCAGTGGATGCTATTTTCGAAGAGCTTGAAAAGATAAAGGCACAGGAAATAGATAATAAGATAATTGATCGGGTTAAAAAAACTACAAAATTCGGTCTTGCAAAAGCATCAGAATCAAACGAAGCATACGTCCTCAGTATTGAATACAAATTAGATTATGGGTTAACTCAAGATGATATATTTGATAGATATAATTCAGTTACCCCAGAAAGAATTAAAGAAGTAGCAAAAAAATATTTCCCAGATAGAGAAAATGGAGAATATGTTTTATATATAAGAGATCCTCTAAAAAAATAATATGGTAAAAAGAAAAAAAGCAGGCTTTATTAAGAATGGATTAGCAGCCTTAGCTATCGCCTTATCAGGAGAAAATTGTTCTAACTTTAATCCAATTTCAGCACCTCAAAACAATCAAAGAATAGAAGAGTCAAAAAGAAAACTAACTTCTTATGCTTCAGAGGAGATAAAAGATAAAATCGAATCCAAAATAAACTCCTTCGCAACAAAGCCTATAGGGGCCTCAGAGAATGGTTATTACTGGGTTAAAGACAGAAATGAAAAAAGCCCGGATTTTGATGGGGATAGGAAAGTGGGATTTTCAGATTTCTTTTTGTTTGCTGATAACTTTAATTCAACTAATTCAAAATATGATTTAGACAGTGATGGCGGAGTAGGCTTCACAGATTTTTTTGATTTTGCAGATGCATTTGGAAAGGAAGTTAATTCAGACTTAGCCTCGACAAAGCCAACGAGAAAT
>JACPIN010000010.1 GCA_016188065.1 Candidatus Woesearchaeota archaeon
AGACATAATTGTCTCTTTAATCCTTATTCCTTTCTCATTCCATAAAGAGCTTATCTTTCTCTGCACTACTGGTTCCCTTAATGCTCTCTCTGCTTTGTTACTTGTCATATCTATTTCAGGATGCAATAGACAAGTAAACCAGTGCTCTAGTTCATTCTCTAATTTCTCTGCAAGTTTCCTTAAGTCTTTATTTGCTTTACAACCTGAAATAAAGAATTGCATTTTACGAATGCAATTCTTGTAAAAATTCTCTCTCAATTCTCTTGGTTCATTCAAGCAGGATTTTATCTGCTGGAATAATTTGCATAATCCTTCATACACTACTCTTGCCTGTCCTTCACATTTCTCAGCATACCACTTAGCTTCTCTCAAGAGATGCGCCCAGCATCTTTGGATTATTTTTACAACTTGATTGTAAGGTGTCCAGCCATCACAAGTTACCTTTCCATTGTAATTTCCTAATGCTTCTTTAATTGGCTCTTGCCCCCTACTTTTCCTAATGAGAAAAAGTACTGAAGTTAAGGATGCAAAAACCCATAACCAGAAACTCTTTCCCCGCACTTTTAGTCCTGTTTCATCTGCAACTACTTGCTTGGACTTTCTTATCTCTTCTTTAATTGCATTATAAACTGCTTGCAGTTTATCAGCTACTCTTCTTGTCACGTCGAGAACCGTAGCTGGAGTTAAATGCAATCCATATTGTCTGTTTAATGTTCTTGCTATTTTTCTGTGTGGCAATCTATCTTCATATTTCATCAAAGCTATTTGTGCCTGCAAATTAGGTCCTAGTATTCCTTCACTTGGCAATCCAGGATGGGAAGGAATTACTTCTGCATTGCAATGAGCGCAGAAGTAATGTGGGATAGTGAATTGCGTTATGATTAATGGTTGTGGATAGGGTATATCCTCTATGATTTTCTTCTTAACACTTCTTGGTCTTCCTAATTGCTTGTTGCAATTAGGACATGAAACAAGTTTGAGTTCCTCAAACTTGTTTGGTTCTGGAGTCGGTCTTGTAGTTCCTTCATGACCTTTGGGTGCTCCCACTCCATTGCCAGATCTTTCTCTCTTGGGATATTTTCTCTGCTGGGAAGGAGGAGTATGTGCATTCTCATATGCAAGAATTCTTTTCTCTAATTTAGAAATCCTCTCTTCAAACTTACGCTGCATCTCTTCAAAAAAAGGTTTGCAATTTTCACATATTTCATTGGGGGTTTCCATTCGTTTCTCACTCCAACCCCCAAGAATTAATAGTTAGAACTACTATTTGTTATTTTCGGTCAGCTAAACGGATACTTCTATGACGACGGTATAGAGGCGGTAGTAAATGAAAGGACAGTAGAAAATATGACTATATATCATGCAATATTAGTGGACGAAAAACGAAAACAACTTATTATGTTTAACTATAGAAAAGAGGAAACACAAGTAGGGGGATACACTTCACCAGATGAACGACTAGGATGAAGTTAAGTTTTTATTTCATGAAACCATTTTCCTAGCCCCATCTGCTTCTCCTTATCCTGCAAGAAGATACTTTCAATCATGTCTCTGGTCAGTTCAAGTGTTTGCCTTAAATAAACAGGCAGCGCATATTTCTCAACCAAGCTCATGGCCGGCTCCATATATTTTACGATGCTTCCTTCGGCGATAGTGAAAATTATTCTTCCATAGCACTTGCTGCAAACTCCTGCAAGCGGGACTCTTCTGAATTTCATATTGCAGTCAACGCATCTAAACTGTTGTTGGCTAAATTTCCTCAGATTGCCTCGAATGTCCCTCATAAAGTGCCTCTCAATTACAAGTCTTGCAACATCATTCTCATCGACGGCCCTTATCTTCTCGGCCAGTTTCATCTGTCCTAATACCTTCTCCTGCATAGTCGGTAATTTCTTATAGCTACTGCATAGCACCCCTGCATTTATATCGCTGACACTATGTGTATAGCCATAGTCCTCATATTGCTTCTCAGTTCCAAGTCGTTTGTTAAGCTGCGGAATGTTTATCTCCCATGGATCCTTAAACTTCTCAGCAGCCTCGTAAAATTCTAGAGGATATCTCCAAGAAACATCCATGTCAAATACCATATCATCAACTTCTGCAGGTATCAATTTGGTTGTCAGGACCAGAGGGGCATCCTGCCTCGCACCCCTATGTCCAGGCAGTAACCTTCTTGAAAAATTAAGCAGGGCATCCATCAATAAAACAACGCAGGCCTCGTCACCATCGGCATCTCTCCTCATAATACTGTGCAGCAATGGGTGTGCTAAAAGTCCTTGAAGTTTGCTAAATCCAATTATCCTACAAACAACGCCGGCAGAAGTATGCGGGCTCATTGCAAGCACTAAATGGCCGATGAGATCATTTTTATCTTTTAAACAATAAAATTTTTCAAGCCCATAAAACTTTTCTAATAAGCTGTCTGCAAACCTGCTGACTCTAAAAAGAACTTCATCCGCACCATCCTCAGCACAGTCTACACAGCCAGGAAGGATAATGTCCTGCGGCATTATTTCAATTACCTGATTATCATCGATAATCTCATTCCCATTAACATCGGTTTCATATCCAAGATGCTTGAGTTTCTCAAGGGTAATGCCTATCTCTCTCGGCTTGAAATGGGTAATGCACATTTCAGTCATATCATACCTAGTTGTTCCATCCCTATTAACATAAACATCTTCGGTTGCTCTCAAAATACCTTTGGCAAGATGTTCTGGAGCATGTCCGGAATTACTCGTGCCTTTGACGCCTTTGATCAAATCAGGATAGTTTCTCAGGCCTAATTTATTTAAGAGATTCCTGAAATGTTCTTGCACATCGAGCCTCATGCTTTTATACTCTTTCAACACTCCATGCCTTTCACACTTATCCTGAAGATAGTCCTGCTTGCACCCCTCGCAATACCACTTTTTAACGGCCTTGTTCCAGCACCTATCGCATACAGGATAAATGCTGTCTTTGTCACATCTCACACAGAAATAAATGCTAAACTCTGATTTTATGTATCCCTTTTCTAATGCTGCTTGCAAGCTCCTCATCTTTCCCCCTTGCTCGCCAACAGGGAAGAGACAATGTGGATTTCCAATTAGCTTTCTCATCTTTCCTTTTTCTGGTCTTCCCATTCTCGCTCCGATGAAAAAACCGCTTTTATCTCTTTGTTTCACAACACCAATCTCATTAATTATCTCTAAAACCGTTTTGTTTCCATCGATAGAGATTTCTTTCAGTTTATTCTCATCGTCCAAAAATCCAAGGCTTGCAGCTAGGCCATAGGCATCATCTTTTTCAATCACAATATGCTCATTAGAAACAACCGCATGTGGCAGTCCGATCATCTCCAAAATATTTTTAGGATCGTCAACAAGCATCTCTTTTTCAAATGGCAAAATTATTTTCTCTATCCCATTATTATTATTTTTAACCGCCATCTTTTCAAATAGCCAGCGGGCAAACATTGAGAATTCTTCGGCATTTATATCATTCCAATGATAAGTATACCTGGGATGTAAAGGGATCCCAAGTTTCATTGAGAGATTCACCGCATCCTCTCCGCGAATGTTCAAGTCGCCTCTAAACAAATTTTTAAGCACGTCTTTTTCTATTCCAAATTCAGAACTTAGCTCGACAATTCCCTTCCCTTTAATCGCATTTTCAAATTCGAGCAGCCACCATTCTTCGCAATATCCGGGCTTCACTAATTTATGCCCCCGATTAAAAAAATCCCCGTAATTAATTAAAATATCTCCAAGAAATAATATCTCCTCGACGTCTTTAGAAAGATTTCTGGCTTTATCTTCAGTATCGAGAAACATCACGCTGCCGTCGATTAATTTGACAATGGGCCCTTCTATGCTGTCGCACACACTAAGCGTGCTGGATTTGCCAGGCCTCTCCATTTTAAGTTGAGTGCCATTTGCAATAAAGCAGTCAAGCGCAACCATCGTAGCCGGGTGCAAAGAAGTAGAGCTCAATCCATTAACCCTGCTTCGCCCATACCTCAATCTCAATCCCCCTTTCCTCATTGGAAATCCAAGGATGGGTCTGCCGGCAACAAGGTCTTTCAAGTAGTTATAATCGGGAAGGACTTCTCCGCTGCTGCTTTTCTCTCCCTTGCTTCTGATTTTTTTCTGCAAATCGACAAAGTCACCAAGCCATTTCCAGTCTTTCATCTCAAAATCCTTGCACCAGCCGCTAAATCGTTTCCAGAATTTCCCTCCTTTTTGCGTAAGCCCTTCTGCAATCACCAAGCAAATCCCATTGCTCAGATAATTGCTCGAAAATCTGTCAAGGTCTTTGTAGTTGCTCACTTCAACACTCTCGCTCGCATCACCGCATATTTGCACCGGCAAGTGCTTTATCATGAACTCTATTTCTTGCTCGCTTGGAAAATATTGTAAATTTGTAACACGCTCATGAAAATCTCTGACTTCCATCAGGTATCTCTTCACTTCAATTTCTTCTGGATCGTATTCAGCATATCCCATTTTTCTCCTTACATAATCGCATAAAGCAACAAACACGCAAGTAGCGGTAGTTCCAGCACTCCTTATCGGTCCGGAAAAAAATAAGGCAAAATATTCCCCGTTTCCATTTCTTCTTTTCCTCAGCTCAAGTCTGACAAATCCTTCAAGTGGGGAAGCAACAACACCGACGGTAATGTATGCAAGCCCTACCCTCAAGCCGACCTCCATCGCTTCTAATTTATCTTTAAATTTGCAAAATTTTTCCATTGCAATCTCTTCTGCAACAATAAAAGCGACTCTCCAATCCTGCATTCCAAACTCTTTTTCAAGCTCCTGCAGTCTTCCTACAACACCACTTCCTTTTATCTGTGGAGCAGCAGTTCCTATTAGCCCCTCTACTCTCTCTGCCATATTTTCGGCAAGAACAATTTCAACGTCGTCAACAGGATCAAATCCCCTTCCTCTCGCTATCTTCGCATATCCATAAGCTCTGCTAATCTCCTTGTCAAGAATTCCAAAATAATTCAAGATCTGGTGGCTAGCTTTCATCTCCAAAATAAAGTATTTTAGTCTCCATGGTATGTAAGTTTACAACAATCGCTCTTGAAGGCTCTGGCTCGATTCCCCTCTTCTCTTGATAGTCGCTCTGAGGAAACCAGCACCCGCAGTTTAGCATCATGATATTGTTATAGCTTGCAACAGTGCATCTGTGAATATGCCCGGAGATAAAAAAATCGGGAATTTTGCTAATCACTAAATTATCCCTGCTGTTTGCAAGATAAGAAGTTGAAGTATGGGTTGGTGCTAGGTGCCTTTTTTTTAGCAGCAGTTTCATTATAAGGTCAGCCCTAGTAACTCCTCCTTTTAATCTTATGTCGTCGACAACATCAGCATAATAAGTGAAGCTTCCACCATGATAAATCAAAACATCGAATCCGGGAAAATCCTTGGTTGCTCCAATCGTTACAAGAGAAGGATTGCTCACAGAAAAAAGATTCTCTCTATCGAGTAAATCTCCAAGGTGGTCTCTGCCAAGCACAGGTTGTGGCTCATCAAGTCTCACCGCATCATGATTTCCAGCACATATAATTATACTTATCCCCTTAGGTATTTTATCGACGAGTTCAGAAAATTTCCTATACTGCTCACGATAATCCTTTATCTTTAAATCATTCTCCTGGCCAGGATAAATCCCCACACCCTCTATCAAGTCCCCGACAATAAATAAATATTTTACTTTGGCTGCAATCTGGTTTTGAGTCTCGTCGTTATTTCCACAGTTGAGCCAATCAAGAAAGCGGTGAAAATCTGCCTCCAAAAAATTCTTGCTCCCTACATGCAGGTCAGATATAAAAACAGCATATTCTTCAACATGGCTCTTCTTCAGTTCTTTTGTCAGGGGAATATCTGGGAAGAAAATCTTGTCGGCAAATAAGAATCCATTGCTTATATTTCCCGTAACCCCTATGACCTCGTCCAAAACAATCTCCTTGGCAATCTCTTTCATCTCAGTTTTATTTTTATTTATCAGGACTTTTATTCTTCCGCTCAGATCTTCCAGCTCGAGCAGCAGGTTATCATTTTTCGTTACTCTCTTATTGTCAACCAATCCCACAAGCGCAATTTTTTCATTGTTTTTATTTATCACCCTGCTGATAGAAACCGCTTCTCTCAATTCAGTTCTATTGCACAAAATTTCTCTAAGAGCCTTATATCGATTATTAAATAAGGCAACAAAGTCTTCCACACCTGTTTTTTTCGGCTTCTCGTTGTAAGATTGCAATACTGCCACGCTTCCATTTACATCTTCCTGTTCAAGAGGGTTTTCTGTACCGACGCCATTGCCGTCGATTTCAGTTTTTCTCTCGAAAATCACGTCGAGGAAGGAAGTATATTCCTCATCGGCACCGCTCTTTTCAAATGAAACTCTTGCTTCATCAAAGCTAATCCAGTTAAGCTCTTTGCTTCTGCCCTCTTCAAGATACTTTACTAATTCTTTATTTATCACAACTAAATCCTTGTTCAAGAAATTGATAATTTTTCCGTCATCAATAGAATCAATATCGTCAAGTAGCTCCGGGCTAATCAAAAAGCCATTGTCAGCAAAATAGCTAACAGTTTTCTTCATATTCCCAAGCTTCCCTCCAAATTCTTCTTTAGCTCCTCGATAGAGCTATCAGGTATGGCGAGAGATATCTCTCTTGTTCTTCCATATCTCCCCTTGCTTATCACTCTCGCATTGATTATCCCGAGCATATCCAGCTCCGCAATTATATCGCTGACTCTTCTCTGTGTCAATGGCTTTAGCCCGCACAACTTGCAGTTATCCTTATACACCCCATATGCATCTCCAGTAAACACTTTATCCTCAGGATCAAGGTTAAAGATACTATACAGGACTATTTGTCCTTGTTTCGGCTGGGTCTTAACCATATCAACAATTCTATCCCTCTCAATTTTCTCTTCCGCCTCATCCAAGTTGCCGACATTAACTTTATTTTTATTTTTTCTTTCAGCAATCTCGCCAGCAACTCTAATCAGCTCCAGCGCTCTTCTTGCATCTCCGTGCTCTCTTGCAGCATATGCAGCGCACTTCTCTATAACCCCCTCTTCTATAACCCCCTTCTTAAACGCAAGCTCGACTCTTTCTTTCAAGATATCCTGCAGCTGCAATGCATTATAAGGTGGAAAAACCAACTCCTCCTCGCTCAAGCTGCTCTTAACTCTCGGATCTAGATTATCAGCAAACACAAGATCATTGCTTATCCCAATAAAAGAAATCTCCGCTTTCTTCAATTCGGAGTTTATCCTTGTGAGATTATACAATATCCCATCGCCAGTCTTGCTTACTAGCTGGTCTATCTCGTCAAGAATCAATACAACAATTTTGTCCTCCTCATCAATCTTTTCCAAAAAAAGCCTATAGACTTCATCAGTAGGCAATCCAGTTGCAGGAACTTTTGCTCCAAAGTTATTTGCAAGCTGTGCCATCATCCTATATTCAGTATCAGCAACCTTTTTCATCTTACAATTCAGATACATAATCTCTAAGCTGATGTTTTTCTTCCTCGCAGTCTTCATGAGCTGGTCTGCAACATACTGGCTAACAACTGTCTTGCCAGTCCCTGTTCTTCCATACAAAAATATATTACTCGGCTTCTCCATTCTTAAAGCAGGAGCAAGAATGCCTGCAATTTGCTGTACCTGTTCATCTCTATGTGGTATAGTCTCAGGAGTATAATTCCCTTGTAATGCTTTTTTATTCATAAACAGAGGATCCTTCTTCATATAATTCTCAAAGAAACCACTTAATTGTTTAGGCCTGTTCATGATAAAAGGGAGAATTAACTTATATATAAAAAATACTTCCATAGGAAGTTACCCTCCCACCTTTATTGCATTTGCAACTCATATAAACTAAATTTAAGCATCCTTAACTAAATAATCACTGAAAAAAGGGAACTGTTTTCATTAAACAACCAAGCAGTCATAACACTATAAGATATATATTAAATAAAATATAACAAATAATATATATTATAAACAACAGAAATTCTTAAAAACTAAAATAAAAATATCGTCGATAAACAATTTTTCATAAAACCAAACTATAATAAAAATATTTTAGAAATAATAAAATTATATAATCAAAAAAAGTAAAAATCTCTAATTTGTCATTTCCTTAAGACAAAACAAGGACAAATTACAATAAAATAGGCTTAAAACAAAGAATTTTAATGATTATTCTGGAGTGGAAATCATGGTGTGAGAGGGTAGTAAAATTTAAAGATAGGGCAAAATCCAATTTCTATAACAATATTTCTAAATAAGAAAAATTTATAAACAAACTCTAATTATAAGAGGGAATGCCAGATGATGACAAGAGATACTCAAAGCAGCTATTAGGGAAAACAGTAGTAAGCAAGACAGGAAAAAGATTTGGAGAAGTTGCAGACATTGTATTTGAAGCCAAGACAGGAGAGCTAATTCAAATTATTCTTAAAAACCCGACTTCATACACCCGCGAGCTAGAGTTAGAATCCTCAAAAGCAGGAGAGCTTTTAATTCCGTTTTCGGCAGTCATAGCACTTGGTGACTTCGTAGTACTAGCTGAAGAAGACATTATCTAATCAATAAGTTTTAAAAACTTCTTTTACATCTTTAATGGTGGTAAAACTTAAAATCTCTTAAAAAAAGGTGATTCTGAAAAAATGTTGAACTTCAAGACAACAGCAGAATTGAAAGTATCAAGCAAAATAGCAGGGCAAATCATAGGGCAGGATCAAGGATTGCAGCTAATCAAGAAGGCAGCCCAGCACCGTCGTCATGTTTTGCTCATAGGTCATCCAGGAACAGGAAAATCTCTTCTCGGTCAGGCATTAGCAGAATTATTGCCAACAGCAAACGAGTTGCAAGATGTTCTCTGCTATCCAAATGAAAAAGACCCAAATAATCCAATAATAAAAACATTCCCTGCAGAAGAAGGGGAAAAAACAATAGTCAAGCTCAGAAACAGCTTTGAAAATAGTTTATCATCAAGGCGTTTTTATCTGCTGATAATGGGCTCAATATTCGTATTTTTCTTAGGTTATTTTCTCTGGAATGCATTTCGGGAATCCCCTTATGGCCCAATAGCAATTGTTCAGGGTGTCTCAACAGTAATCTGGATATTATTCATCGGTTTCATGTTATTTTCAAGGGCACCAGGATTTTTAAAAACATTAACAGGGTTGGCAATGATACCAAAGCCCTTAATCACACATAAGAAAAATGACCCAGCACCATTCCTAGATGCTACTGGCTCGCATTCAGGAGCTTTACTCGGCGATGTACTTCATGACCCGTTACAATCCTTTAGTGGTAACAAAATAATTAAGCGAAATAACAAAAAAGTGAATATTTCAACAGAAGTAAACAAATTATTGAAGAAACACGAAAAGGAATTAATAAAAGAAAAAGGCTATCAAGCTGTTTATTTGAAAAAAGGTGAATTATATATTTTAGCAGAAAAAAATGGCAAAATCCAACCCGTAGAAGTCATTTCAGTTAATAAATATAAATCAGACAAGCCCCATCTAATTAAAATAACGACAGGATCAGGAAAGACATTAACCGTAACTTCAGAACACAAAATAGCAATTAAAAAAATAGGAAAAATAATCTATAAAGAAGCAGGGAAATTGACAAGGTTTGATAAGGTTATAACCTCTTAGACTTGCATTGTTAATTCTTCAGTGCCCAAAAGATTAATTAGATAAATGAAAAAATTAGACCTAATTAACTACTATAATATTAGGTTTCTTAAAATGCAGAAAATCACTGGAAAAGTTATACGCTCCAGCATTTTGAAAAAAGATATAATCTCCGGATTTTGTTTTTGGTAAAGAAACATTTTTTGAAAAAAAATCTAAAGAATCAGGACTTCTCCCCCTTATATAGTAATTAACAAGATTTTTATTATTATTTAAGGCTTTCACAGGCAAATTTAATCCAACGATTAAAGTATCCATAGAAGAATTATAGGTAGAAGCATCTATGATTAAAATATTTTTATCCCCGAACTTTTTGTATTGTTTAACCTTCGCAATTAAAATCACAGCATCTCCAATAATTGCTCTCCCCGGTTCAAAAACAAATTCAACATTAGGATAAACATTCTTAGTTTTTGTTTTAAACTCATTTATTATTCGTGCGATTTTATTTAGGGAAACAATTGGTCTATCATAAACTATAGGATATCCTCCACCAAGATTTATTGAATTTAATTTTAGTTTTTTCTTTTTTATTTGTTCAATAATTTCAGATAAAATCCCTAAATTTAATTTCCATGAATTTAAATTACTATTTTGGGAAGCTAAGTGATTATGGATCCCCAATTTGAATTTTTTATCCTTTAATTTTTCTAAAACTTTTAAATATTCTTCAATATGAATCCCCAAAAACGAATCTTTTCCATAAACAAATTTTTGGTTATTATGTTTTAGCTCAGTTGAAATTCTTAAAAAAACTTCATTTAATCTATGCGGGGATTTAATAATCAGATTAAATTGATTTAAAGAATCAACACAAATTCTTTTAATTCCTAAATTCAAAACTTTTCCTAATTCTTCTTGGTCCAAAGAAGGAGAATAATAAATTACTTTTGATATATTTTTTATAACTTTCTTTAAAATTTCTAATTCCTCCAATGAGCAAACTGAAAAATTATTCCTATTCAAGTTTATCGTTTTGATAACTTCTTTCTCCGAGTTTGTTTTTAGAGAATAAGCAATTTCTCCATTAAATAAATTGTTAAATTTATTTAAATTCTTGATAATAATACTTTTATCATAAACAAAACAAGGAGTATTATTCCTCCATAAACCTTTGTGTTGTTTTATTTTCTCAAGAGTATTCATTTTGCAAGAAGAAGTAGTGGGTCTTTTGCTCCAGCACTATTAAAAGCTTCCTTTCTCCATTTACATTGATCACAATTGTCACAAGGTTGTTCTTCTCCAAAGTAACAAGACCATGTGTACTGCAATGGTGCTCCTATTTCAACTCCTGTTTTAATCACTTCATACTTCATCATCTCAATAAATGGAACAGACACAGACATAGATTTCCCTATTTTGTTGCAATATTTTGTATCCAATATCCCTTTAATACAAGTGTAAACTTCGGGTCTTATATCCTCAAAATTAAGAGTATCTTCCTTGGTTGTTGCAATAACAACTTCTCCTTCTCCATAATCTTTGTTTTCAATAAGCAACCGCTCTAACCAAGAAGCAACCAAAAGAATAAACATCTCATCTCTTGTAAAAGGATATCCCTGAGGAATTAAATTGCCCCTTTCAACAGTTCTTAATTTGATATATCCATTCAATCTAACTTGCTCATGTTTTTTCACATTCTTAAAATTAGTTAGAAGCCAGTTAATTATTTTATTTCTTGATTCTTGCTCTTTTTGTGTTGGTGGAGATTCATAATCAACAGATAAAAGATAAACTTCATTACCTTCCTTAGCTTTCATAACTGCGGCTACACAAGAGTCCAATCCTCCGCTTAATAAAACTACTGAAACTTTTTTTCCAGTTTTTTTCATAGATTTAATTTTATTTTTCATCTTCATACTCCATTATTAGAATTCATGTCTTGTTATATTATCATTATTCAATTCATCATCTATTTCCTTACTCCTAGAAGCAATTTCATAAGGAGAAAAGTCTCTGCTTTCCATAACGGATACATAATTAATGTATAGTTCAGGAAAGTTCTCTGCATCATATCTGATATGGGGTAGATAGTTTCTTGCATCAGGAGTACCCGGTATTGGAACAGAGCACCAAGGATAAAATCTTGGAGTTGAATGTCCTTCAGAAGCATGATTTATTAATTCTCCAAATTCCTTAGCTTTTTCTACTGAATATTGTAAAGACTCTTCTGTTTCTCTGGGATTTCCTATAATGAAGCCAAGATTAAGATGGGGGACTTGGCGTTTAGATATTGCTTCAACAATTTGCATTTCTTTTTCAAGAGGTAATAATTTAGGCAATTTTAGCATTTCATCAGGCCAAAACTTTTCCAACGGAAGATATGCCCTAAAGCAACCTTCAAATTTTTCTTCATTTTTCCTGTTGCCGTATAAAGAATCTATCAACTCAGAATCTAAAACACCATCTCTATAAAGGAGGCTAATTTGTAATCCATTGTAAAAAGACCAAGCAAATCCCTGATCTCTTAATTTATTAAAAAATTTAATAATCTCATCACGTCCATCCTTTCCTCCATATTTTGGTAAAGATCTATATAGTAAGTTATCATCTACAAAAATCAAAGTTTTGGTATCAGCCTCACTAAGAGCATCTATTTTTCTTTCTAGAGTTTCAAAGGGAAACATTTTATATTTTCCAATTACAAAAGTACTATCACAAAAAGAACAAGCTTCATCACATCCTCTACTAGTCTCAATGGCTGCAATAGAATCACTAACTCCTGCAGGGAGAGGACCATCCGGAATCTCATTAAATCTATATCTTTTTAATAAATCTGCAGAAGGGAATCCAATTTTTGTTAAATCTTCTCTTGGTGCTTTATATTTATGTCCTTCTGAATCTAAAGTAGCTATGCCTCTTGTATTTTTTAAATCCGTTTTATCTAAACCAAGAGATAGATTCCGTGCAATTGTTTCTCCATCACCTATCACACAGATATCTGCTCCTCTTTGTAAATAATAAGAAGGGCATACGGTAGCATCGTGACCACCAAGAATAATGGGGAGATTAGGATTTTTCCTTTTAATAGCTCTAATAGTATCAACAATTACATTTCTTTCAGAGGTAAAATTGGCAGTGATTCCTATAAGGTCATATTCACTAAGCCTTTCAGAGGCATCATCTAAAGATGTTCCCCTTCTTAAACATTCAATACTTCTTCCTTCGTATTCTATTTCCCTATAACTTTCTGATTTTACAGGAGGAAGGGTTTTTAAGTCAACTAAATCTACCTCAATATCCTCGGGCATATTTGCCATTAATTGTAACTGACTATACTTGGGATGATTTGTAACTGCATCTCCTAAAATCTCTCCTTCTAAAGATAAGATGGATCCAGGTGATTCCACAAATGCGATTTTCATTTTTTCTCCATTTTATTTTTACTTAGTAGTAGTGGTTCTACAGACGTTTTTATAATTAATCTTCCCCTTAGGGGGGGAATATAGAAAGGCTTATATAGTAAATATTCATAATATAATCTATGGTAGAATTAATTTTACTAAATAAGGCAGGACTTACAGAAGGAGAAGGGAAGGTATATTTAGCATTATTAGAGACAGGTCAATCTTCTATAACAGAGATTGTAAAAAAATCGGGAATTTCAACTTCTAAATCTTATGATGTTTTGAACAGGCTGGAAGAAAAAGGATTAGTAAGTCACGTTATAATGAATAATATAAAATATTTCAAAGCTGCTAGTCCACATAGAATCTTGGATATTTTACAAGATAAGAATAAAGAGATAGAAGAAACTCTTTCCAAAATTGAACAAATTATTCCCGAGTTAATCTCAAAACAAGAAGCAAAAGAAGGAGAAGAAGAGGCAGAACTTTATGTTGGAATTAAAGGTTTAATCTCTGTGTTCAATGAAGAAACCGAATGGATGAAGCAAAATAATGGAGTCTCCTATGCAATTGGACTGACAACGGGTGGAAAATCAGGAAAAGAAGTAGATAATTATTTTGAGAGAATGCAATATAAAAGAGATAAACTTAAATTAAAAGTACAAATAATTGCAAATAAAAATTCCAAAGGATTATTCCCCTATTTAGAAAAATCAAAATATGTAGATATTAGATATATAGAAGCTGGATCTGAAATGGTATCTATGAATACTTATGCGAACAAATTAATAATCGCTGTCTATTCAAAAAGACCCCTTTTATTTGTTATCAAAAGTAAAGATTTAGTTAAAGATTTTAAAGAATACTTCAATTCCTTATGGAAAATAGCTAAAAGATAAAATGAAAATCATAACCCAACAGGACATAATAAATACATACAGCAAAAGACAGCAAGAGCAATCAAGGCTTTATTACGAATATAAAAGGATAAAAAGAGAAAATCCAGAATTTGGTTACAAAAGAATCTCAAAACTTCTAGATCAGCCAGAACATAAAACGAGATGGTGGAATGCAAGAAAACATACTCCTGTTCCAATCCAAACAATCAACTGGCTAAAAGAAAAAGAATTAATTCCATTAAATGAAGATGATAAAAGACTTCCATTAATATCAAGAATTCTAGGAACAACATTTGGAGATGGAGGTATTGATATTAATCACAATATGATTTTTCTATCAAGCTCAGAGTTAAAGTCATTAGAAGATTTTAAGCAGGATTTTATAGAAATATTTGGAAAAGAAATAGAAAAGAACTTTGATATAAGAAGAGGAGGGATTAATGAAACTTCATACTGTATAAGGAATACAAACAGAAATGCAATAAGGTTTTTCAAAGCATTAGGAAGTCCTATCGGAAATAAAACAAAACAAGTTTTAAGGTTTCCAGAATGGATGGGGGTGAATCAAACTGTAGAAGATGAGTTTTTCTTTTCATTATTTGGGTCCGAAGTAGGGATTCCAAAATGTAGAGGAGGACAAGCAAATACCTTCGACATAGCGATTGGAGGGTTACCTGAGCTTCATGAAAATAGATACAACTTAATGAATCAAATAAAAGACTATCTCCTAACTAAAGGAATTGAATCAGGGAAAATCTCAATTAATAAATCAAAATCTGGAAAAAATCAACATACTTTCATTTACAGGTTATTAATCTCAACCAAAGTAGAAAATATGATGAACTTCCTTAAGAAAGTTAGATTAAACTATTGCTATTACAAAACAGACAAACTAAAAAATACAATCGATGAAATCCTAATAATAAAACATAAAAGATTCAGAGATATAGAAAAGATGTATGGTTGGAATAAAAAAATAATTCTTAAGGTATTGAATGTAAAAGGAAAAGAGATTCCATTTAGAGAATAAAACATCAACCTTTTAAATCTTCTTTTCTAACAAAAAACGTATGAAACTCACTTCAGAAAGAATCAAGAAAATAGAAAAAATTCCCTATAAGGGGCATTTATACAACCTTACGACAGAAACAGGAAACTTATTTGCAAATAATATTTTAGTAAAAAACTCAGGAGGCCTAGGAACTCCCGCACATGAAAGAATTGTTCCGGGCATGGTTCACAGGGCAAACGGAGGAGTTTTATTTATAGATGAAATCTCTTTGCTGTCTCCAAAATCACAGCAAGAATTACTAACAATTCTCCAGGAAAAAAAATACCCCATCACAGGTCAGTCAGAGCATTCATCAGGGGCAATGACAAGGACGCAGCCAGTTCCATCAGATTTTGTTTTAGTGGCAGCAGGCAATGAAGAGACAATTGCAAAAATGCATCCAGCTTTAAGATCAAGAATTCGTGGTTATGGTTACGAGATACATATGAATCATGACATGGATGACGCTTTAGAAAATCAAATGAAGATTGCACAATTCATAGCACAGGAAGTTGTCAAGGATAAAAAAATTCCGCATTTCTCATTAGCTGCGGTAGAAGAGATAATTAACGAGGCAAAGCGCAGGGCTGGTACCTCAGGAAAATTAACATTGCATCTGCGAGAATTAGGAGGGTTAGTAAGGGCAGCAGGAGATCTGGCAAAAGAGGAAGGGAAGCAAATAACAGAGAAAGATCACGTAATCAGGGCAAAGATTTTAGCGCGCCCATTAGAGCAGCAGCTTGCAGACAAATACATAGAAGAAAAAAAGAAATATGAAATAATAATCACAAAAGGAAAAATCATCGGAAGAGTTAACGGATTGGCAGTAATGGGCTCAGAAACTTCTCTGTCAGGAATCGTTCTCCCAATAGAATCAGAAATCACCCCTGGAGGAATGCAGGGAACAGAAATTGTTGCAACCGGTCAATTAGGCAAGATAGCAAAAGAAGCAGTAAAAAATGTTTCTGCAATTATCCTGAAATACTTCGGCAAAGACTTGAAAGAAAAGCATGATATCTTCGTCCAATTCCTTTACACTTACTCAGGTGTAGAAGGAGACTCAGCATCTATAGCAGTTGCAACAGCAATAGTCTCAGCATTCACAAAAGCCCCTGTAAAGCAAGATTATGCAATGACGGGCTCTTTATCAGTCCGTGGAGAAGTATTAGCTGTAGGAGGAGTTACGCAAAAGGCAGAAGCAGCAATTGGAGCAGGAATAACACATTTAATAATTCCAAAGACAAATCTCAACGATGTTATCTTGTCAGAAGAAAAACGAAATCAAATAAAAATTATTCCAGTAGAAAGAATCGAGGAAGTTTTGAAAGAAGTGCTGGACTGGAAAGGCAAAGAAAAAATCCTGAAAAAGTTAAAGTAATTGTAGTTGTTGTCTTCTTCCTTTTAGAACTTGATTTTTAGTTCCGGTACTTAAGACCAAAAGTTTATAAATCCTTACTAAATAATGGTAATTATGGCTACAGAAAATTGGCAAATCGAATATAATATGCGAACACCAACAGGGATTATGCATGTAAAAGAGAAGCTTCCATGCAGAGCAGGATATCATCAAAAATTAGTTGAATGGTATGGCCAAAATGGTTTTGATCCTAATGAAGCCCAACCACTCTATAAAGTGAGAGGTAATTATATAGAACTGTTATCTCTAGGAATAGAGGGCGGAAGAGATTTACCTTTGGAACAAAAACTGAAATTAATAGGCGGAGAACTACTTGCAGATAGGAATCATCCGATTACTTTAACTGCCCCAAACGGATTCTGTAACATTAATTAATGATAAGAACACTCTTTTTAGCTAAAAAGAGTGTGAAATAGGGGGCACACTCCCGAAAGAGGTGATCCCCATGCATTGTCCCCAATGCAATAAAATAAGCATAAAGAACGGAAGATATAAAGATTTCCAAAAATTCAAATGCAAGAATTGCAGTCTGCAATTCTCAGAAAGAAGCTTAAGCTTCTTTCATAGGCATAGATATCCTGAAGAAATTATAAGAAATTCAATTCTCTTCTGCATGTTTGTCTCAACAAGGATATCAAAATTCATGCTGCAGGAAACCCTGCAGTTCAAGCCAAGCCATGTTTCCATCTACAGATGGACACTTAAGTTTGCTAATCACTTAGCAAACTTAAAGAGAAGCAGAAGCTTCTCTAACATCTGGCATGTGGATGAGAAATTTATTAGAGTTAGGGGCAGTAAAGATGATTTTGCATATTTGTGGGTAGTTATCGACGATAAGAACAATATGATAACAGCTCATGTCTCTCTCAAAAGAGACATTAATGGTGCAGTTGCAGCTTTAACAAAAGCAAATAAAATCGCTGAGAAGCCCCCGGACATTCTGATAAGTGATGGTCTGCAGGCTTACAAGAAAGCCTGCAAAAAAGTGTTTGGCAGAAAAACCAAACACTTTCAAGCTCATTTCAAAACAGTTGTAAAAATGATTGGAAATAGGCTTTATTTTCTGAGCAACAACAGAATAGAAAGCCTAAACTCCAAAATAAACCTCTGGTACAAAAGATTCAGAGGCTTCAAGAGATTGGCAACTGCCAATCTCTGGTGTGAAATGTGGATGCATTTCTACAATTTGATAAGACCGAGGGTCATTCCTCACAAAACAATAAGCATCCATGCAATAATCTAGAAATTTCTTATCAAAATTCCTTAACTAAGGATTCCCATCATTAGTTAACTTAACAGAGTCCCCAAACGGCGCCAAATATAGTCGTAGAAAATTCTAAATTTAACCCTCAATCAAACGCTTTTCTTTATCCCAAGCCTTCAACAACCCCTTGCTTATCCTCCATCTCTTCCTGTTCCCTCTTGCATTCTTTCCAAATACCTCTTCAACCCAGTTTAGTTTTTTCATTTCCAATAGCAATTTAAGGGTAAACTCCTTGTCTCTTCTCAGCTCCTTGGCAATCTCTTTTGTAAATCTGCTTCTGCTAGGGTTTTCATTCAATATGCTTAGAATGTCATCTTTCAGCAATTTAACAGTATCTTCAGATAATCTTACCACAACCCATTTAAAACCAACGTATATTTAAATTTTACTGAGTTAGGCGTTTTACCAAAATACAAGGTTTTTACGATTTTCAGCAATATTTAATAACTTCCTTCAATTTTCAAAGGCAATGCAAACACAAATAATTAATTTATTAAAGAAATATACGAAATTAAAAGAAGTAAATTTAGAAACACCCCCCTCTCCAGAATTAGGCGATTACACATTTCCTTGCTTCCAATTGGCAAAAATAGAAAAAAAGAATCCAGCAGAGATAGCAGCCACTCTGGCAAAGCAAATTAAGCCAATAAAAGGTATTGAAAAAATCCGCCCAGCAGGTCCTTACTTAAACTTCTTCATCAACAAAAACATCCAAGAAGAGCTTATTTTATCTTCTATTCTAAAGCCAAAGAAACTCAAGAAAAGCAGAAAAAAGGTTGTGATAGAGTCTCCTGGTCCAAATACAAACAAGCCGCTGCATCTCGGTCATCTAAGGAACATGGCTCTCGGCATTTCAATCAAGAATCTTCAGGAAGCAATAGGAAATAAAGTAATTCCAGTAGATATTATCAACGATAGAGGAGTTCATATAGCAAAATCCGTGCTTGCTTATAAATTATATGGAAGGAACAAAAAGCCAGATAAGAAGCCGGATCATTTCGTCGGAGATTTCTATGTTCTGTTTGCAAAAAAAGCAGCAGAAGACCCGCAGCTGGAAGATGAAGCCCAGAAGCTGGTGCAGAAATACGAGGCAAAAGACAGGGCAACACTTTATATTTTTAAGAAAATGAATGCGTGGGCAATCCAAGGGTTTAATCAAACTTACAAGAGAGTAGGGATGAAAATCCAGAAAGCCTATCTGGAGAGCCAACACTATGAAAAAGGAAAGGAAATAGTTATCAACGGGTTAAAGAGGAAGATATTCGTAAAGAACAATGAAGGTAGCATCGTCGTAAATCTGGAAGAATTCGGGGAAAAAGTTCTCCTGCGGGCAGATGGCACCTCAATTTACATCACTCAAGACCTCTATGTGGCAATTAAAAGGCATAAAGATTTTCACATGCATAAGATGATTTACATCGTCGGTTCAGAGCAAATTTACCATTTCAAGGTATTGTTCAAAATCCTGGAATTGCTAGGCTATAAATACGCAAGAAATTATCTCCACTTGCCCTATGGTATGGTTTATCTTCCAGAGGGAAAAATGAAGTCAAGGGAAGGAAAAATTATTGATGCAGATTCTCTCCTTGATCAAATGCACAATCTGGCAAAAAAAGAAATACAAAAGCGCTATAAAAATCTATCAAAGAAAGAAGCTGAAAAAAGATCAGAGATCATTGCGCAGTCGGCAATAAAGTTCTTCCTGTTAAAATACGATTCGTTAAAGGACTTTACTTTCTTCCCAGAAAAATCTCTTTCATTCGATGGCGATACAGGCCCTTATATTCAATACACTTATGCAAGAGCATCTTCAATCCTGAGAAAAACAAGAGCATTCAAGCCGGCTTATCATTTCACAGAGGAGACAGAGCACCAGATTATAAATCACTTGTCAAGATTCCAAGAAACGATCAAAGAGGCAGCTGAAAAGTACAGGCCGCATCTGATTGCCCATTATTCATTGGATCTAGCCCATTTATTCAATGAGTTCTATCATAAATATCCGGTATTAACAGCAGAAAAAATAATTAAGGAATCCAGGCTAGCTCTAGTGAAAGCAACACAGCAAGTTCTTAAAATAAGTTTAGAGCTGCTAGGAATAAAACCGCTGGAAAAAATGTAGTAAAGCTTATATAAGTTCCCAAATCCCCACTTGATATATGCCTATCGTCGGATTTCATTTAGAAAAAACAATTGCAGAGAGAAGTAAAAAGCTGCAAAAAGGTATGAAAGCAACCCACAACATCACAATTACTTCTGTTCAAAATGAAGACATTGAAATGGGGAAATCCACAAAGAAGCCAGGATTAAAATTTACTTTCGAATACAACGTAGATTATCAGCCGAAAATAGGCAGGGTACTGATCGAAGGAAGTGTTCTTTATTTAGATGATGAAAAAATAGTGAAAGGAATCCTGGGAGATTGGAAGAAGGATAAAAATCTCAACCCAGAGGTGTCTGCCCAAGTTCTAAATACAGCAATTGTCCGTTGCACAATAAAAGCATTAAACATGGCCCAAGAAGTAAATCTCCCACCGCATATGCCCATCCCAACAGTAACATCTAGAGGCAGAGAACAAGATTATATTGGATAATTAATAAGTTAAAGAGGAGAGACCTTAAAGGTCCCTGCCAGAAACAGTTTTTCTGTTATTCGCTTTTGCTCTATCAGCAGCCTTTCTGATCAAGCCAACAACCTCTTTATTCAATTCCTCAGCAAAGTCACCAGAGACATTACAGCCCTGTGCATGCTCTTTTATCTTAGACCTAACCACAACCAAATCAGCCATTTATTTCACACTCCTATTATTTGTTTATTTAGCTACCATTAGCCTTATTTATAAAATTTATGGTTATTAGCCCTATAAACCCCAAATATCGCATTTCCAGGCATAGTTCAACAAACCAACAAACAAACCAAACACAACTTCAACACTTAAACACATAAAAATATATAAACTTCAACACATCAACATAAAACTTCAACACATTCGCTACCACTATTTAAACATGAATCCAGATGAATTCTTCAAGGAAAACGTAGTTAATTCTTTCAAAAAAGCCCGTAAAGACATACTAGAACTACAAAATACGCTATTTTCAATAAAACAAGAGTTTGAGCAGATAAAGGCTATTCCTACCCCGAAAAGTTCCACAGGAAATGAAGGGGTCTTCAACAAACAAACAAACCAACAAACAAACCAACAGTTAAACAAACAAACAATTATTCAACAAACAAACGCAATTTCAAGGCTAAATGAGGATCTAGAAGCCCATTTTAGCAGTTTAACCAGGCAGGAGTTCCTTGTTTTTCTCTCACTTTATCAGATTGAAGAGGAGATAGGAGATGTAAAGTTCTCGGATCTGGCAGCTTACTTACACCTCTCAGAAAGTTCCATTCGAGGTTATGTTAACCGATTGATTCAGAAAGGGTCTCCAATACTCAGAAAAAAGGTCAACAATAAGGTCATAAACCTCTCACTTTCATCCGATTTCCGCAGTTTGAACATAAAAAAGCGCCTTACAGACCTATATTATCAATCAGACACCTCTCAGAAACGGATTTTTGATCAATATTAAATGATTCTACCTCCTTTCTCACATCTTAGAATCTCTTAGATCAGCACATTCTCCAAATCCTTATCTTCTTTTTTCTCTCAGTATTCAACATCCCTCTTTCTTCTCCTAATTTTGTAAATTTGCTATTAAAAACGGTCTACGACACATATCGACATATCTACAGACGTCTACGACAGTCGACGACATATCACCGACAAGTCGAAAAGCTTATATATTTGGCAGTCATTGCATCGTTATTGTATGTTTAAATGGTTTACAAAAAAGTGGGCTAAAGAGGAGATAGAGGACGCATTAAGAAAACTTAATTTTCATATTTCGACTTCTTTCCTTAATGTTAAAAAAGACATGGATCAACTGACTTCACATCATTCAAGGCATGGTGATAAGCTGAAATCCTTAGAACAAAGATTGGGATTTTTGGAAAGGCAAATTCTTGCAATCGTTTCAAGCAAGGACCATAGGCCTTCACAGGAAAAAAGACAGGTCCCTTCTTCCGAGGCGCTTCAATTGATGTCTCCACCGCAAAATACAATTCTAGACGAACTAACGGACACGCAAAAAGGTCTATTAATCGAGATTTACAGGCATCAGTCAGAAATGAATACCCCCCTCACAATAAAGTATCTGGCAGAAGCCCTTTATCCAGGAAGGTATGAGCAGGTAAGGACAACTCTAATAGAATACCTAGACACTCTAAGTTCTTACGGACTAATTAAAAAGGTAAGGAAAAAGCGATTAATCTATGTACATACCACTGAAAAAGGGGCATCTATAGTTAAAAACTACTTAAAGGATAAAGGAAAGAAAAAACAAAGAATTGATTAGGGTTCAAAATGTTAACAATTGCTCATTACCTCGATAGATTAATTGAATCTTATGGCGAAAATTTCATTCTCTTAGAAAGTATTGCAGCTATTAATGATGCCTTCCTTGGGGATGCAATTCCCTATCTCCAACAAGTATTCAAAGAAGGCCCATTCAGCCCAGTAGGACTCCAAGAAAGGCTTCTGGATCTTTATAAGGAATTAGGAGATGTTCAATATCTTCAAGCCTATAATGAAATTGCTATAAGGGCGCAAAGAATGAACAAATTTAAAGAAATATTCCCCATCTCAGCTACCTATCCACGATTTGAAGAGGCCTTGAAAGAAAATGGCCTGACTTTAAGTGGCCTAGCCATGGAACGAAACAATCTATTAAATATTTTAGTTAAAACCTAAAACTTTCAATCATAAAACTTCCTCTTTTTTCTCAAAATATTTAAGAATTTAGCCATAACAAGCTATATAAATGGGTTTCACTAAGAATTCCCTATGAAAACAGAAAGAAGTGTCAAAGAGGTTGAATCCTTATGGGGATTAATAACTTTAGTCCTCGCCAGATTGATGGCCCCGATGCCTACAGCAAACAGATGGCTCTACAAAATGGGTGAAACTATCAACAACCTGGGAAATTATGGGTTCCTAAACCGCAATTTAAGTAGATTAGAAACATCATTACAATACAGTTTATCTAGTTATTAATTTTGTTTATGAATAATTTAGAATAGCCTACTTAATTGAAAAGATAAAATAATGAACACAAAAATTAAATATTTTTATTAAATCCTAAAATTTTTAAGCGGAAATTGCTTCTAATCAATAAAAAACTATTTAAATCCACTCTGTAAAATGCCCATTAATGAAAAAAAGAAAAGAGGGGCTGCAAGATCAGCGAGAGTTAAGCCAAGAAGTCGTAGAATTAATGTCTTCTGGTATTACAGAAACGCAGGCAAGGCAAACCCTAGAGATATTTCAAGACCTTGAAACTTCCATAAATGTTGCTTCTTTTTACATTCAAGATAAAGATAAAAAAACTCATTATGAAAATTATGAGGGATACTTGCAAACTGTTAAAGCTGCCATGGAAAACCCATATGCAAGTAAACCCCTTCACCAGCAAGAAGTTGAAGAAAGAGCAAATGGCTTGCCGTTATACATTTTAAAGAGGGCAAATTATAGAAAAGATAGCCCCACACGCTCTTCTCATTATTGGGAGCACCTCGCAAGCCAGGAATAATGTTAACAAAAATTTTTAAGTAATTGTTAAAACATTTAATCATAATCTATTTTCTAAAAAACGTCACACAAACGTCACACTTTATACAAAACATGACAAAAAATGTAACAAAATATGCCAAAAACGTAACACTTCCGCCAATCATTACTTAATTTTCATATTTTGCCACTGCAAGCCTTCATAACAAGATATATAAAGAAATTCGTATAAGACGTATTATATGAAAAATGAAGAGGTGTTAGAAAAGATTGAAAGAGAACTCAAATTACAAGGTAAAAGTCCTTCCACCATAAAATCATATCTGATCTACTTGCAAAATTTATTTGATTTTAGCGGAAAAATACACTCAAGAATCCTTTTTGAAGATATTAAGAAATTCTTAGAATATTTGAGCATTGAAAAAAACTATTCTTCATCAAGTATGACCCTCGCCAAGTCAGCAATTTCATTTTATTATGAAGGCATGCTTGAGAAATATCCAATTCATAAAATAAGAACCAAGAAGAAAGAAGAAAGGCTTCCCGTCATATTAACAAAAGAAGAAGTAATCAGGATAATAGATGCAGCAGCAAATCTGAGAGATAAACTAATTGTGCAGTTAATGTACACTTGCGGATTAAGAGTATCTGAAGCTGTAAATATGAAGCTGGAAAATCTCGATTTAAATGACATGACCGGAACAATAAGAAAAAGCAAGGGAAATAAGGATAGGAGTATTTTACTCTCTCCCAAACTAATTGACAATCTCCAAATCTACATAAGATCTAAAACAACCCCTTCTATCTTTCTTTTCTCTAAGTCAAATGGGCTCCAATATACAACAAGATCTTTCCAATTAATAATTAAAGGGCTAGCAGAAAAAGCAGGCATTGAGAAAAGAGTCCACTCTCATATTTTTAGGCACGCTTTTGGCACCCATTCCATAGAAGATGGAGAAGATATTGTCAGTTTGCAGGACATGATGGGCCATAAGAGCTTAGATACAACAAGACTTTATATCACCTTATCTAAAAAACATTTGAAAGGAAAGAAGACTCCCTTGGATAGGCTGTATGAGGAGAGGAAATAAATAATACTTCAAGTAATCCTAAATACACACGATGTGTATAAAAAACAAAAGATTTATATAATTTAGAATACACACGATGTGTATGAATTTAACTAAAAAAGATATAATTGGGATAAATCAAAAATTTGCTTCAGGAGAATTTCAAAATGAATCCAACCTGGACTTTGCTTTGCAATATATCAAACAGAGCATTCCATGGACAAAACAATTAGCATACATTATTAGATCTGTTTTAGTAGGTCATTCTTTTGCAGATGGGAATAAAAGGACTGCTTTTATGGTTTTAACAACCACCGTGGATATGAATTCATGCATAATTGACGATAAACAAGCAATAAATATGGTCAAAAACTGGGTCTTAAAGAATGAAGAGAGCATAACAAACATTCAAAGGAGGATAGAAGATGCCATCACAAAAAAGTAAGTTCTTATCAAAAGCAATGCAACTAATGGGAGAGAAAGGATCTGCTCTAAAAGCATTGGAAGAATTTGAAAAAACCGGAAGAACAATTACAAAAACAAGGCTGAATTTTACAATAGACAGGGAAATAGCCAGGGAATTCAGAGATTATTGTAGAAAACATCGCTTAAACATGTCCAAACAAATAGAAGATTTAATTAAAAAGAAGATCAAGGCAAATTAAAGCAGGCATATAAGGCTTATGCAAACATTATTTCCTAGAAGGTTTAAGGGAAATAGTACCGATGGCCAATTTTAAAATTTATCAAATAAAAACGTTTAAAAATCCCTAAATTCCATTTTTTCTAAGGAGAATCTAAATGAAAGGTAAGGTAAAATTTTTCAATGAAATGAAAGGTTTTGGGTTCATTTCCGGAGATGATGGAAAGGAATACTTCGTACATCAAACAGGATTAGAGGCAGGAGTAACTCTGCACGAGAATGATACTGTGGAATTCGTTGTAGAAAAAGGCGATAGAGGCCCCAAAGCTGTCAAAGTAAGAAAAGAATAATTAAAACAATTAATTCTTAGTAAGAATTGTGTTTGTTTTTTTCTTTTGAATAGCTTTAGCTATACCTTAGGCCATTAGGCTACATTGTAACGTTAAAGGGAGTTAATCCTCAAAGGTAAACGATCATTTTATAAATAAATAATCCTATTAGAAAATTATGAAAAAGGTAAATATCTTAATTGTCTCTATTCCGATTCTAGCTTTTATTATTGTTGGTGCTTTGGTTATCAACAATAATCCCTCTTCAAATTTAGAAAAAGTTACAATAAATCAAGTTGGTGATTTTGTTTTGTATCTTCCTTTGTATGTTGCAAAAGACAAAGGTTTCTTTGAACAACAAGGTTTAGAGGTGAGTATTGCAAATAGTGGGGGCGATGACAAATCTTTCGCTGCAGTTTTAAGCGGAGAGGCACAATTTGCCCAAGGTGATCCGACTTTTGTAGCAATTTCTAAAGAAAAAGGTGGACCTGGAAAAGTAGTTGCTACAGTTGTTAATAAGGCTCCTTTTTGGTTAGTATCTACAAAAAATATAACCATTGATTCTGCGTCAGACTTTGAAGGCAAAAAAATCGTAACTTATTTAGCTCCTTCAACAGCTTACACCTTAACTGTAAAATTAGCACAGGACAAAGGATTGGAAGTTGGAGAAGATTACCAGATTATTCAATCTCAATTTGGTTCTGAGTTGGGACCTCTATTCTCGGGGGAAGCAGATGCCACTCTAACACTACCTCCAACTGTTCAAGAAGCAGTAGATAAAGGTGCAAAGATAATTTTCTCTTATCCACAAGAATTTGGAGACATGGCAGTCACAGGCTTAACAACAACGGATGAATATATTTCAGAAAATCCAGAAACGGTTCACAAAGTTGTAAGGGCATATATCAAGAAGCATTAGATTATATTTATATGAATCCTGAAGAAGCAAAAAGCGTTGCTATTGCCAGATTTCCAAATCTAAATGAGCAGTCGGTAAGAGATGCCATAGATTTAGCAATCAACGATGGAGTTTGGCCAAGAAGTGCAGAAACTTCGGAAAATTCTTGGGACAAAGCAATTCAAATAAGAGTTCAAGTTGGAGACATAAAAAATCCTCCTGCTTTTAATGAAGTTGTTGATAATTACTTTTTAGTAGAATAGATTATAAATAACGAAAACGAGTTATTATTATGGAAATTCAAAATCTTAAAAAGAGTTTTAATCAGAATGGTGGGAAATTACGGGTTCTGGATAATCTAAGTTTTGATGTAAAGGAAGGCGAAACTTTAGTTCTTTTAGGTCCAAGTGGTTGTGGTAAAACAACCCTATTAAATATTTTAGCAAATATAGAAATTAAAGATGAAGGAATTATTAATATTGATTATTCAAAAAACGAGATAGGTTATATGTTTCAAACACCTCTTCTTTTTGATTGGAGAAATGTCTTTAGTAATATTGCTTTGGGATTGGAAATACAAAACAAAATTGATTCTCATAAGAAATCAAATATCTTGAGATTATTAAAAAAATATGATTTGGAAGATTTTAAAGAAAATTATCCAAAAACCTTATCTGGTGGAATGAAGCAAAGGGTAGCATTTATCAGAACAATAATTACTGATCCATCTATATTGCTTTTGGATGAACCTTTTTCTTCCTTGGATTTTCAAACAAAACTTAAACTTGAAGAAGAATTATTTGATTTTCTTAAAAATAAAAAGATCAGAACTATTTTTGTAACGCATGATATAGAAGAAGCTATTGCGTTGGGAGATAGGGTTCTTGTTTTAACAAAGAGACCTGCCAAAATCAAAAAAGAATATTCTATAAAATTATATGAGAAAAATCCAATAAAAAGAAGACAGGAGCCTAAATTTGGAGAATATTTTAAGAAATTATGGGGGGAACTTAAAGATGAAACAAAAGAGTAAGATTCTCCTATATCAAATACTAATTTTATTCGGATTCTTAATAATTTGGGAAATATTGGTTTCAGGTTCAAGAACGTCTCAATTTTTATATAGTTCTCCTCTTCAAATCTTAAATATCTTGATAAAAGATATTTCTAATTTCTCCCTCATTTATCATTCTTTCATAACTTTTTATGAAACTATTGTCGGTTTCATAATTGGAAACCTGTTAGGTATATCAATTGGCTTAGGGTTGTGGTATTCAAAAGCTGCTTTCAAAATTGCAAAACCTTACATTATTATTTTAGGTTCAATTCCTATATTTGCAATTGCTCCACTTTTGATTATTTGGTTTGGGACAGGAATTTTATCAAAGATAGTTTTGGTTATCCTATCTACCTTAATTTTGGCGATGGTTCAATCTTACAAAGGAGCAAGTGAAATTGATAATAATAGGGTTAATATGATGAAATCTTTTGGAGCAAATAAAAATCAGATTTTTACAATGCTAGTCATTCCTTCTTCGTTGTCTTGGGTATTATCGGCCGTTAAATTAAATATAGGGTTTGCATTACTTGGAGCATTTATTGGAGAGTTTATTTCATCTGAAGCAGGTTTAGGACATTATATTATCAGAGCAAGTGGATTATATGATATTGCCTCTGTATTCGCAGGAATAATTATGATTGCCCTAATTGCCTTATTATTAAACTTCTGTGTAGATATATTGGAAAGAAAATTAACGCCTTGGTTAAAAGAATAAATTAAATCTTACTCATTTTAATCAAATCTAACCACTTATTATTTCCCAACTCTAATTGAGGTATAGCAACTTCGGCGGGTGTCTTTTTATCTAAAGACATATGCTTTCTGTTGAAGTTGTAATTTATTTCCAATCCTTTCATAATTGCATTAGCACTTTCTATGCAACCATGAAAACCACGCATTACTTTTGTTCTTTCTCTTATTGTATTGTGCAATCTTTCAATAGGATAATTAAAACCTCTTTCATCTGCTATTACAACATTATGAATTATCTTGCTCTTTGTTCTTGAGGAAGCGTGATAAGGAGATTGTAAACTGAAAGCCTTTCTTAAAACTCTTGGATAACCTCTTAATCCGTCTGTTGTAACAATCTCAACTTGTTCTCCTGTTTTGAATTTTGCTCTTTTCATAACTTTAATTAAATTCTCATTAGTTCTACTTCTCATATATTCGCCTGTCACCATAAATTTAGTTTCTACATCAAAAGTATCAACAAACCAATTCTGCTCTTTTCCTTTTTGATATTTGCTTTTTCTTCTGCAATATTCCATTTCATCGCTTTGCATTTCTTTTCCACATTTTATTGGAATATTATCAATTAAGTTGCTGACCATTGTAGCATATTTCACAATCCATCTATAAACTGACATATGACTTGAATTATGAGGATAAAAAGATTGAAAATGTTCTTGCACTTTTCTTAATGAAACACCTTTATAATATAAATCAATTCCAGCAGTTATTTTATTCTCATGATTTCTCATTCTGTAAAAACCATTATCAATAACAAATCTGAAGTTGCATTCATTACATCTATATCTCTGTATCTTGCCTCTGTCTTCTGTTTTTCTTTTACCATCCTTTTTGGTTTGGTTAGAATTACATTTAGGACAGATTACATTTTTATACTTCTGTTGAATTATATCTTTGGATTTCATTTTGGTTGGTAGCCGACTTGGAATCTAGAGGGCTTTATGCCCTCTTTATATTTACTTAACTAATTACTAATTATATAAGTAAGTTAAAGTATATAAATGTTTCGCTAGTTAATTAGCAACTATATAGTTAATATTTTAAAAAGTAAGTTTTATAAAGAATAAATCTCTATATTTGGATATGGCAGAAGTAAAAATAGAAGTTAAAGGCTATAAATGTGAAAGATGTAATCATGAGTGGATACCAAGAAAAAAAGAATATCCTACCTTATGCCCAAATTGTAAATCTGCTTATTGGGATAAACCAGCCAGAAAGAAGAAATAATTTTTTTGAGCTAAATAACTCCCGCTTACGTTACAATGTACCATTAGGCATAACTTTATAAATAAATTTTGAGAGATTAAATCATTAACAAATCTAGGTAAAAATAAAATGAAAGAATTTAATCCAGATGATTACGAAAACACCGGCAGAAGAAGTTCTGGAAGGGCAGGTAGAAGAGGGCCAAGCAGAAGAAACACTGATCGAAAAGATTCAGGAAGATTTGATAGAAAGCCTTCTATTAGAAAGGATTTCAGGCCAAGGTTCTCAGAAGATCGCTCAATGCATAAGGTAACATGTGATTCATGCGGTGAAAGCTGTGAAGTTCCTTTCAAGCCGACTGTAGGCAAGCCTGTTTACTGTGATGCATGTTTTAAAAAGAATAAGAGTTCCGGATCAGAAAACAGGGCTAATCAATCTTCAATGGAGCTAGCTCAGATAAATGAAAAGCTCGACAGAATATTGGAAGCATTAAAGGTAGATTAAATTCTCTATAAAAACACTTAAAAACCTCTTTTCTTCAAATATTTCAGGTGATAAAGGAGTTAAAGATCACAAATTACAAATTAAGCCCAAGCACTATAAACTTAATGCTGGAATGCAAGAGATGCTTCTGGCTGCAGATAGTTAAAGGTATTAAAAGACCTCAAGGGCCATTTCCATCTTTGCCTTCTGGAATGGATCTAATCTTAAAGAAGCATTTTGACAGGTTTATGGAAAAAGATAAATTACCCCCCGAGATAAGAGAAACTTGCAAAGACTGCAAATTATTTAATGATAAAAAACTGCTTGAAATCTGGAGGAATAACAGGAAAGGAATTGGGTTTATTGATAAAAACACAGGAATTTTATTGCATGGAGCAGTTGACAATATTTTAATTTCTAAAAATGGAAAACTGGTTGTCTTGGATTATAAAACTAGGGGCTTTCCGGTAAAGGAGGATACTCATGAATATTATCAGCTACAGATGGATCTCTATAATTTTTTATTAAGAAAAAATAATTATGAAACAGAAGATTTTACTTATTTATTGTTTTATTATCCAAAAGAAGTCTTGGAGACAGGAGAAGTTATTTTTGACACCGAATTAGTTAAAATGAAGATTAATGTAAAAGAAGGAGAAAAAGCTTTTAATGATGCTGTTGCTTTGATTAATGGAGATATTCCAGAAGAAAAGTGTGAGTGGTGCGAGAATAAATAATAAAGAAAAGGATTCATCGAATCTAACAAGATAAGATTTATATAAATAAAAAAACAATGAATAGAACATGAAAAATAATCGAGTTAAATTCCTAAAAGTATTTGCTAATCTTCCGGAAGAATTAAGAAAAGACATCATTGCAGTAATTGATGATAAAACCTATACATGGAATGCATCCTACTTAGAGATAAGAGATAAAACTTCGTTAGGACAAAAAATATTAAAAATGTTGGAGGAGAACAAGATTCTATGACAAATAATCTTAAACAAGGGCATATCCCCAAATCGATGAGGGATTTAGCCATCGCAAGAATAGAAGTGCAAGTCTCTTCAAATATGAGACTTTCTATGGGATCTTATGGGAATATGTCCAAGGAAGAGATGATAGAACATATAAAAAAAGATGATGAAATCGGAAGAAAAATTGTTGAATCTCAATTAAGGTTTATCCGAGCGCAAGCAAGCGGTCAAATAACAAAGGAGTTGGCATCTATAGAATGAAAAAAGGGATGATTATTACATTACCCCGTCATGACATCGTTACCGAATATCTGTCTCAATTTTCAAAACAAATTATAAGAGCATCTGAGGACCAAGGAATTCCTTGTAAACAACTGAGGGATAAAGAAGCAAGCAAAGAGGTTTTTGAAAACCTTGTTAAAACTCTCGGGTATAAATTGGTTGTCTTAAATGGTCACGGAAATCCTGAAGCAGTTTATGGGCAAAGCGACAAACCCCTTGTTGAAAAAGGAGTTAACCATCATATCTTATCTGACAAGATTACTTATGCCCGCTCCTGTGATTCTGCATCATCATTGGGGCAAGCCATTGCAAAAAATAATAAAGAAGGTTGTTTTATAGGATATGAATTACCATTCCAGTTTTACTGCGATATCACCTGGGAAGGAAATCCAAGCAAGGATAAATTAGCTCCTATTTTCCTAAATCCTTCTAATCTAATCCCTATTGGAATAGTAAATGGCAAGACAACCGCGGAGGCCCATGTTTCTTCAAAGACATCAATGTTAAAAAATATGAATAAGGTGCTGAGAAAATCAGACCCAGATTCGTTGGCAATCGCAGCAGCATTATGGAATAATTATGAAGGGCAAGTTTTAATCGGGAATGAAAAGATGATTCTGTAGATAATTCTTATGCATTATAAGCTTCAGTTCATTATAAACCATAAAAAGGTGGATTCCAGGCCTGCTAAAGAAGGAGAAAAAGCTTTTAATGATGCTGTTGCTTTGATTAATGGAGATATTCCTGAAAAAAAGTGTGAGTGGTGTGAGGGGAAACTTTAATCATTTCACCAATGGACATCTTCGGTTTCCAGGAACCCGTGTTAGAAATTAAATCACAACTACATCGGGGGGTCATAAGCATATCTGCTACAACGTTCTTTAAATTTTGCATATCTAAAAGATTCTATAATGATCAGAATGATGGTCCCAGCAACGAGAATTGTCCAACCGTGGTTATTTCTTTGTAAAAATAATACTGTTGCCCCTAAGACTGTTGTTCCAGAAATTGTCAAGTTAGTTATGTTCAATGACATATTTATTTCCTAAATAAGGAGATATTAAAATGTATCTATAATATTTGAATCGGGGAATATTTTGATACCATAACCTTTAATTTTCCCTTCTGAACTCCTATCAAAGAAAAGTAGGCATCTAAGATAGTGTTCTTCTTTTTTTGAAGTATAATTCAAAAGACTGTTCATCGCTGCACCCAATAAGTCTGCAATTTGTAATGCCCTACATTCACAATCATCTTTCTCAAAAAGATGATTAATCAAGCTGAATTCCCATCCCCACCAACTACCATGTTCAAGAAGATTTTTATGTTTTTGTTTTATTATCTTAAAATAATTTTGGCTTTTATCATAGATTACTTGTCCGTTCTCAGAATTTCCTTTCTTCCTTAAGAATTTATGAAATCTTTCAAGCAAATGTTCATATGCTTTCTCTAAAGTAAATGCATTATCTCTTGCCCAATCATTATCAACAGCAGAGACAATAAATACCGGAGTTTTTTTCATAAGCAAATCGTAATACCCTTCTCTAAAAGATAAATATTGTTTTTGAGTAAACTCGTTATTATAATAATATCTTTTTCTAATTTCTTTTAAAATTATCTTGTTTGTTCCAAATGACTCTAACAACAATCTTTCTATCTCTTTACAAATGAGATTATACCCTCTAGAGTGAATTATTACACCTGACAAAATTGTGTACTTTTCGTTAATTCCTGTCTCATCAACATACATTGAATACATACCTGTCTAGAAGCAATCAAGAGGTGATAGTCCCCTCTTTAATCACCTCTCTACATCCATCATGCAGGTTATTCTTTTTATAGATTTCTATTATCTTCTACATAAAAACACTTAAAACCTTTCCTTTCTTATTTCTTTCAATGAGACTGGCAATTTACCATGACGGTGAAAAATTTCAAAAACAAAGTTTTTCTAATGAAGAGGAATTTGAGAAAGAAATAAAGAAAAATTCAAAAAAACTTTTTGGAGAAAAAACAATCTATTTGGACACAAAAAAGAGGATAGAAACAACTTCTTTAGGAGATTCTATTCCAGATGCTTTTTTATTTGATTTAGAAGACCCCGAAGATATAAAGTTCTATTTAGTAGAGGCCGAACTTTCTACTCATGGTTTTTATGAGCACATATTCCCACAAATAACAAAATTTTTTGCTTTTTATAAAAATCCCAACAGCCAAAATAATTTGATAGAAAAAATCTATTCTTTTATAACTAGCAACCCTGAAATAAAAACCGAATTTGATAAACTGCTAAAAAACCAAGAATGTTATAAATCCATAAAAGATGCTATCGAAAATAACCAAAAGATTTTGTTGATTATTGATGGAGAAAAGCTTGAAATTGAAGAAGTACAAAAGACCTATACAGATACTTGGGATAAATTGGTAATCGTGGAAATCTTAAACAAGTATCATTCCAATGGAAAGGACATAATTGTTTTAGAGCCAGACTTCTTACAGGAAGAGTTAATTGTTTGGGAAGAAGATGAAAAAATTATTCCTTACACAGAAAGTTATCATTTAGAGGGCTCAAATAAACTTATTGTTAATGTTTATAACACAATTAAGAGTCATATGCTTAAAATTGATTCAGAAATCTCTTTTAATCCACAGAAATATTACATTTCGTTCAGAAAAAATCGCAATTTTGTTTATTTAGATATTAAAAAAAGCAAAATAAAAATTGCCATAATGCTCCCTTTCGAAAAGGGACAAGAGATGATTAAAACTCACAGACTTAGAAAATTTACAGAAGGGGTCCAAAGATTTTATGGGAGACCTTCTTTCGAAGTTACTATTGAAAATGAAGAAAATCAAGGAGAGGTTCTGGATTTGCTGACTGAAGCTTATAAAGCACAAAGGGGCGGCCATTAATAACATTTTTTAACACATAACACAATCTTTATATACTAAGACACTTTTTGCAGTATAATGTCACAAAAAGAAACATCAAGTTCAACAGTAAGGATAGATAAAAAGCTTTTAAGTGAAATTAAAAATTGGTTAAAAGATAATGGTAATAAATATAAGCATTCCTCCGTCTCTGCCTTTGTCAATTCAGCAATATATGAAAAATTAAAAAGATTAAGATGAAAACGACGCATAAAATCATATGTGGAGATTGTGTAAACGAACTAAGGAAATTTAAAGAGGGTAGTGTAGACTTAATAGTTACAGATCCCCCATTCAATATAGGAAAGGATTATGGTGGATATAAAGATAGGAAGAAGAAAGGAGAATATCTTGATTGGTGTAAAAAGTGGTTAGGAGAATGTATAAGGGTATTAAAAGATGGGGGTGCACTGTACCTTTTCAATTATCCAGAAAATAATGCCTATCTGGTTCCTTTTTTAGATGAGAATCTGAATTTTAAAAGATGGATGACTTGGCACTATCCGGTTAACACAGGGATGTCTCCAACGAATTTTACAAGAAGCCAGCATTCTATATTGTTTTATGTAAAAGGAAAAAAACCAAGAATATTCAATAAAAAAGAAATTGCAGAGCCTTACCGGAATCCAACAGATAAACGGATTCTTGAAAGAATAAAAAACGGAAGCAATGGGAAAACGCCTTATGATGTATTTCATTTTAATATTGTTAAAAATGTAAATAAAAATAAAACTCCCCATCCGTGCCAACTTCCAGATCAACTTGTTGAGATATTTGTCAAAGCATCAAGTCGCGAAGGAGATTTGATATTAGACCCTTTTGGGGGTAGTTTTACTGTAAGTGCAACCTCTAAAAGATTAGGGAGGAACTCAATTAGTATAGAGATAAATCCCGAATTTTGTAGAATTGGCAAGGAACGACTGAATAAAATAGCAAATTTAAAAGAATTTATTATGTGATTATATCATACTGCCAAGCTTTAATGAATCTTATGGAATTTGGATTCATCTTATCCACAAAATCATACTCATAAAGCTTAAATCTGTCTCTATTATTCTTCCGAATTCTAACTAAGAATACAAATTTTATTTTATACTCATTTGGCATTTTCCAGCCCCTCATCTTTTCAAAATATTTCATTGGACTAAATAGTTGCCTTATTTCAAAGTCTTCATGATCCTGGTTCTTCACTTCTACAACTGCAATGCATTGTCTTTTCTCAGACTCATATATCCCATCCATCTCTATTTGTAACTTATCGGTTCTTAATGTTTTTCCATCAATTACAAAGTCATAAGAAATTTTGGCTCTTCTAGCAGTATGTAATTTCAAGGGTTCATTTTTATCTTCAAATAAAAAATCATGAATTATCCTGTCATTGAATGCAGTCGAAGCAGATTGAGCTTCACTGTCACTTAAAGAATCAATGATACTTTTTTCTATCCTCCATTCCTTAATTGTTCTAATCTTCTCGAATTTATGATAACCATTTCCTTTAACGAACGCATGATTACCTTTTCCTAGATGGACTATAAAAAACCCAGCAGATTGTAAGCTTTTAGGCAATAATGCATAGCTATCAAATTTAGTTGCATCAAATTGATTTCTAAACTTTATCCCTTCCCTACTAGAAACTTCTTTTACCTTTTCATTATGAAAATTTAATATTTCTGATTTAGGATATTTCTGAACTAGTTCTCTAAAAATTACATCTATGACCCTTCTTTTGTTCCCTTCCTCAAAAGATTCCATAAATTATAGTAGACAGGTTGTTTTTTAATGGTTTCTGAAATCTTAAGTAAGTCGGAACTGCTCAAAGCCTCAACACCTTTTTGGCTCAATCTCTCTCCGGGTCTGTTAAACCAGGGAATGTCTTTGATGTTCATTAAATAATCAAAATTAACTCTAATATTTAAAATTTCTTAAAAACAAAAACATTTATAAGTGTCAAAATAATTACAACGTTTGTTAACAAAATGACAACATTCTTAAAGCCAGGAATAGAAAAGATCATGCATGTATTCTATCATAATAAATCAGAATCTTTTCATCTAAGAGGGTTATCAAGAAAAGCAAAATTAGAAGGCCAAAGCATCACACGCTACCTGAATTTCCTGGAAGAAAACAATTTTTTAAGGTCAAAACGCGAAGGAAATCAGAGAAGATATAGTGTAAATCAGAATAAACTTATCAGTTCTATTTTCACAATTTTTGATGTGGAAAAGTTTGAGAAGCTGCCGCAAATAAGGAAACAAGCAATAGAGACATACTTCGATAGTCTTTCAAAACAGCCGGTATATGCCCTAATTTTCGGCTCAACAGCGAAAGAAAATTATGCCAAAGATTCAGACATTGATATTCTGCTTATTACAAACGAAAAAATAGATGCTAAAAATGCAGAAAAAGAGGCAGATGTTCTGCATTCAATAAAAATAAGTACTTTTCAAATGACTTACAAAGCATTCATCATAGAACTAAAGCTTAAAGAAGACAAGGTTGTACAATCTGCAATACAAACAGGGTACCCGCTTATAAATCACATAAGATACTATGAGGCATTAAGACATGAAAGAGTATGAACTAGATAAATTATTAACGGACAAAGATCTGGTAGAAGAAAGAATAAAAGAGTTTCAGGAACAAAAAATACTCAAAAAACAAAAAATAGATATCAATGAAATCCAGGGGCATTTGCTGAAAGCAGATCATAATCTGCGGTTTGTTTCTGAAAACATCCGTCTTGGATTCTATGATTGGGCGATTACAGGATGTTATTATTCATGCTATCATGCTGCACTTGCACTGATCCTCACTAAGGGATATTCTTCAAAAGATCATCTCGCAACATTGTGCATTCTCATAAAGGAATTTTACAAGAAGGGATTAAGTCAAGAGGATATTCAAATTTTATCACGATTGCTAGATTATCAGGATGTGCTTTTCTATGTCGAATCCAAAAATAAAAGGGAAGATGCAACATACTCAACAAAAATAAAATTTGATAAGTCAGAATCCGAGCAGTTAAGAATAAAAGCAACTCTATTTGTTTCAAAAATAAAGTCTATACTAAAAGACAGTCAATAAATCAGAACTGCTCAAAGCCTCAACCTCTCTCCAGGCCGGTCAAACCAGGGAAGGTCTTTGATGTTCATCTAAAATAAAACAAGATAAAACTATGCAACCTTTTCAAATGAGCATTCTGAAATAGATACCATTGTCAGATTTCAATAAGAATCAAAAGATTTAAATATTGAAATATCAATAATATTATTGAAATATCAATAATTAAAAATGACAAGAAAACAAAGAACAGGATTTGGGTCTTTCGGAGCGATGGAATTATCTTTTTTAGAGGGGGTTATAATTAGCTCATTTTTTCCAGAAGGCAAAGATATGACGATAAAAGAAATAATGAAAAGAGTAGAATATTCTTATGAAAGGGTCAACACCGCCTTGAAATCACTTGCCAATAAAAAGATTATAGCTGAGAAGAAAGTTGGAAAAACCCTCACTTATTCTTTAGATGTACAGCATTTATACTCTGAAATAGGATTTGACCATTATGTGTTGGAGAGAGAAATAGAGTTCATGAAAAAACACAGGATTTTATATAATGCAATCAAAGAAACAATAAATAATCCTATCATTTGGATGGTTGTATTATTTGGAAGCTATTCTAAAGGGACAGAATCAAAACAAAGCGATGTCGATCTTATTTGCGTTTCAGATAAAAAGAAAGAAACCGAGCAATTTGTCAAGTCATTAAGATACAAATATAATTTAAATTTTACTCCAGTGGTACTCTCCCAGCATGAATTTCCACATATAAGAAGAGATAATCCCGAGTTATGGAACGATTTAAAGATGTATGGAATTGTATTCAAAGGAGAAGATTCATTTTATTATTGGATGTATAAAGATGAAAAATAAAATTGATTTTTACTTGAAAAAAGGTCAGATTGTTAAAGATAAAACCGTTATGCCTCTTGCTAAAAGATATTTAGACAAAGCCAAGAATAATCTTGTAACTATGAAAATCCTTTTTGACTTAAACAATAAAGAAGAAAGAGAATTATTTGAGATACCCAGAGATTATGATCCAAATGAATGGGTTGTAATCACAGGATATTATGCAATGTATGCCTCGGCTTTGGCTTTGCTTGCCAAAATCGGGTTTAGGAGCAAAAATCACACAGCTACACTTTTGGTTTTAGAAGAATCATTTGTTAAAAAGAGGCTATTAAATGAAAAAGATTTATTGTTAATAAAAAATGCACATTTTCAAAAAGAAGAAATAGAGAAACTTTCGGATGCAAGACATAAAAGAGAGATTGCTCAATATAGCATTACAAAAGAAACTACAAAAAATATAGCCGAAAAAATTAAAAAAGATGCATATGACTTTGTAAACAAAGTTGAATTGATCTTGGCGTAAAAATGAAGAATTTAAAAAAAGAATATGAAGAGTTTGAAAAGACTTTTGCTAAAACTTGGGATATTGCAATAGCTCGAAATCTTTCTATAGACGATGTAGAAAAAGAAATTTTAAATTATAGGAGAGATATAAAGGCATCAAGATTATTAGGACAAAAGAAGTATTAGCTATTTTGGAAAAACAAAATTCATATTAAAAGTTTATATATACAAATGAATTGACCATGAACTTAACAGTGACCATAGATTCAAGTAAGCAAAGCCTAAAATCTTTCTTTTTGGACTTGATTTTTCTTTTTCTTTGGACACGATTTCTTTTTCCTAAAAAGAAAGTGTGAGGGGAAAGGCAAATGGAAAACTTCGTTGTCCATCAGCGAAGCGGTTAAAAGTTAATTCTTGTCCTCTGAATTTTCTACTTAAAGGGCTTCTTTCAGCAATGGCAAAAGAGGAACTAATTTGTCTCTTATTTCAGGATACTGGTTCATTGCCGGCCAGTCTCTTACAACATCTCCAAGAGCGTTCTCATTAAAACCAGTAAGCTCATTGAGGATTCTTATGTCATAAATATCTGAGAGAAATCTGAATTTAGAATAAAGCAATAAGTTTTCAGGGTCATTAAGCAGCTGACTCTTCATATCTCTATTTCTATTTAATGTATCCCTAATCAATTCGTCGCTCATAGGTCCAGTATAGGGAGTTATCAGAGGCTCATATTCAGGTTGCCTTTGAAGGATAATCACAGAGCGCGCAAATTTTGGAACAGCAATGTCTTCTGGAGAAACAACTCTATATCTGTCTTCTCTGGCTTCCACTGTTTTCTGCCTGGCATTTTCAAGTTCTCTTTCAATCATCTCTTTTTTCTTTTCAAAAGCATCAGGGCTAAATCTGGAAAACTCTAATAATATCGTTTCATCATTAGGGGAATTAACTGTAAGGTTCCAAGACCTGCTTTTTCTTGCAATCTCAATGGAGAATCCCTTGTCCTGTAAGTATTCTTTAACAGAAGAGATATAAGATAAGAATCCTTCTCTGTCAAGTGAATTTCCAACTAGGACGTCTATGTCTGCAGTGTCTCTTCTGCATGAGGAAGGGAGATAACTCTGGGTTGCTATCCCTCCAACTACTGCATATAAGTCTCTCTTGTCAGCAAATGAATCAAGTGTAGACAGTGCGCTTAATCCATCCCTTACTATTCTATCATCGATAGTCCTGGATACATATCCTGCTTTTTTCATGATTTTTCAGATAGTTTTATTATTTATAAGCCTTTCTAATTTACTCATTAAGAAGTAGTGTCAATATCTGCTATTTTACTAGGGTTTTCCACGACGAAGATTCCTAATTTTACGACGATAAATTTATATACTTTTAAAACATCTCATTCTTAATCCCAATTAAACAATCTGGGAAAAAGAGGTGAAAAAATGGGTAAAGTTTTAGTCAAGAACGTGATAAAAAGAAAAGCCGGATATTTATACTACGTAGATGGGAAAGGAAATGTCTGCGAAGCAAAGATGTCCAGAGGCGGAAGAAAGAAATCAAAGAAGAGGAGATAAATCCTCTTTTTTTCTTTTCAATTGATAAATTGATATTATCCTTTTCTAACTAAATATTTATATACAAGTTATTCTCAGCTAATTAGCAAAAGATGGTGATCTACCTTTGCAAATATTGTGGCTCGACAGCCGTATCGCAGAAAGACTGCTGTGATGAAGAAATGGTGTTGGTCGCAAGCAAATAAAAAACAAAATGGAAGAAAAAGATTTGGTTTTATTTAGGCTGGAAGGCTGTCCTTATTGCAAAAGAGCAGAAGATGCTTTGAAAAAGAAAGGCATAAAATACAGAAAGATTGAAGTCATGCCGGAAAAGTCCAAGCGGGAAATTCTAAAAAAAGTTTCAGGCCAGGATTCTGTTCCTGTTTTAGTTGAAGTCATCGGCGCAAAAAACCAGGATGACGACATTATTGAATGGCTGGAAAAGAAATAAAAAAGAAAATAAAAAATTAAAGCAAGTCTTTTATTCTTCCAATGTGGTCTGCTATCTTATTTCCATTATCCGTCAGTTGTATTATTTTAATTCTTCCCTGCTTCTCAAAACCAACTAATCCGGCTCTTTCCATCTCCTGCAGTATCTTTACAGTATGCGAATATGTACAGTCAACTTCCTTTGCCAGAACACTGCCATACCTATTCCTTAAATTCTTCTTCAAAGCCACCAGTATCATTGCCGGCTTTCTCCTGAAAAACACTTCAAAAATATCTTTCTTTTGCTTAGACATGTATTCCCCCTATTCACCTCAATTTATATCTTCAAAAGGTTATGTTTTGGTATATGTTTAAATACCTATCGGTTAAATTTTAGCTAATGCAACCTTTTTGTTAAGATATGCACTTCTAAAAATTTATAAGCTTAACTATAGTTTAGCCAGACCATAAGTTTTAAATTACCATTCCTATTAGCGATAGCATGCTCGACATAAAATTACTTAGAGAGAACCCAAACATAGTTAAGAAAAATCTTGAAAAAAGAAGAGACAAGGAAAAGCTGTCATGGGTTCAAAAAGTACGCGAGCTAGACGCAAGCCATATCAAGATAAAAAAAGAGGTTGAGGAACTGCGCCACAGGAGAAATCTTGTTTCTGAGGAAATTAACACACTGCAAAAGCAGGGAAAAGACATCAAGGAAAAGATAAAAGATATCAGAAAAATTCCGGATGAGATAAAACGATTGGAAGAAAAGCTGGCATCATTGAAGCAGGAACTTGATTATTATTTATTGCGGTTTCCAAATCTTCTTCACGAGTCCGTTCCATATGGGAAGGATGACAAGGGCAATGTCGCAATAAGAAAATGGGGAGTGGCTAAGAAGCCAAAGTTTGAGCTAAAGCCGCACGGAGATCTGATTGAGCAGCTTGAAATTGGAGATTTCACAAAGGCAGCAGAGGTTTCAGGAGCAGGATTCTACTACATGTTTGGAAAGTTAGCTCAGCTTAATTTGGCTTTGATGCAGTTTGCAGTCGGCAGTCTTGTAAAAAAAGGTTTCACTCTTTGCATTCCTCCGTTGATGCTGAGGAAAAAGCCATATGAAGGGGTCACAGATCTGGCGGATTTTGAAAAAGTCATGTACAAGATAGAAAGTGAAGACCTGTACTTGATTGCAACTTCAGAGCATTCAATCGCAACATATTATACGAATGAAGCAATTCCAGAGGAAAAACTTCCGATAAAGATTGTTGGATTCTCTCCATGTTTCAGAAAAGAAATTGGGAGCCATGGAGTAGATACTCGGGGGTTATTTAGAACCCATCAATTCTGGAAGATAGAGCAGTTTGTATTCTGCAATCCAAAAGATTCTTGGAAGCATCACGAGGAAATTCAGAAAAATTCAGAAGAGCTCTATAAAAAGCTAAAGATTCCTTATCGCGTCGTAAACGTCTGCACAGGGGACATTGGAATAGTAGCTGCAAAAAAATATGACACAGAAGCATGGTTTCCAAGGCAAAACGAATACAGGGAAGTAGGCTCAAATTCAAACTGCACAGATTATCAAGCTCGGCGTTTAAATATAAAGTTAGTCGATAAAGATGGAGGGAAAAAATTCCTGCATACATTAAACAATACGGCAATAGCAACATCAAGGGCATTAGTGGCAATCCTCGAGAATTATCAGCAGAAAGATGGCAGCATTGTTATTCCGGCTGGATTGCAAAAATACTGTGGCTTTAAGAAAATAGAAAAGCGCAGCTAAAACGGAACTTCTTCAAGATACTTGTAAAAAGGAATCTCTCCGACGTTCAGCCACTGGCTTAGTCTTCTTAAATGATTAAACTCATCGATTCTCAATTCTGTAAGAAAAGATGGATCTGTTGCCCTTTTAGTCTGCACCTCTTCCAAGTCATCAAATAATTCTATATCATTATATTCGCTGATGTTTTTTAGTAGATCTAAAGCCTCTCTCCTTTCCCGATGAATCCTTTCAATTATTGGAATTCGTTTCGCAACAGCCTGCCTTAACTGACTATCAAACAAATCCACGTGGTCCTGCTCTGCAAGTATATAGATAGTAGTTTTATTTGGTCCTTCTATTGTAATTTTTTCTAGAGTGTCCAGCCCAGAATAAATCCTTCTAAGGTTTTCAACCCTTTTCCTCCCGTATTTTGTTGTTATATCAGGTTCATCAAGAAATATTGATAAAATATCGGTTGCATAAATATTTTGAAATGTCTGAATGTCTCTTTCATCATAGTGGGAACGCTTTTCTCGAGCATCATACTTCATCTTTGCACTTAGTGCACTAATCACTTCACTAATGTGCTCTTTTGTACGCATCGACCTGCTAACAGCAAATGCATAGAATCCAAACTCGTTAGGCACTATGAACTGTTCTTTCCATTCCAATAAGATGGACGAAAACGGTTTTGTTATATGGTAAGACCTAACTTCATCAGCACGATTAATTATATTATAGTAATAGGCAATGTCTTCAGAGAGATTTTGCCTCCTTGTAGCATTCCAGTCTATTCCATCAAACATTCCGTGGTTAATCTCAATTATATTTCGGTTTTGCAGTTCTGAATAATCACCATTTAACGTTAATGCATAATGCAACTGATAGTCGTTAAGTATCCCCTTCATATTCTTCCCGGATTTAACCTCCATCGTTAATCTCGGAGTAAATGTTCCACCCATAGAAAGCAAATCTGGCCTTCTAGTTCCATTTGGATTTTTCAGCATCATAAAGAGGCTGGCAGCATAGTACTCAGCATCATTCCCGAAAATCGCATTTCTACGTTTATATTCCATTTCAATATGATCTAAAATAAAAGGAAATCTTTATTAATATTTACTGTAGGTCATAATCTAAAATGCCGAGAAAACCGAAAGACCAAGTTGAAAAAGAAATAGAAGCAGGCGACAGGGATGAAGATATTTACACAGAAGAGGGAAGGGAAGTAGCAGAAGATGAGGATGTAATTACCGACGCAGAAGAAGGCTTCATGGAAGGGTATGAAGAGGATGAGAGGGCAGCTAAGTGTGCTAAATGCAAAAAAATCCTGGAAGAAGACTTTATTGAAGAAGAGATAGATGATGAGGAGTACAGGTTCTGCTCAAGGCGCTGCGCGGAAACTTTTAAAAAGGCGAAAGAAGACTAGTTCTTTATGAAAATATTTGCAGCTTCAGACATTCATGGCGACATAAACCTAGCTAAAAGCCTTGCAGAAAAAGCAGAAAAAGCAAAAGTAGACATGGTTTTATTATGCGGAGATTTAACCTTGCAGGAGTCTTCAACAGAAGGGATCATCAGCCCATTCAAGGAAAAAGGGCTGAAAGTAGGAATAATTCCGGGAAATCACGAGTCTACAGCAACCTCAAATTTTCTGATAGAAAGATACAAGCTAGTTAACCTTCACGGCTATTCATATTATATGGACAGGGTTGGAATGTTCGGATGCGGCTCAGCAAATATTGGCATGTTTCAGTTGTCAGAGGAAGAGATATTCGATTTTCTTGAGAAGGGCCACAACTATGTAAGAGATAAGCAAAAGAAAGTCATGGTGACTCATGTTCATCCCTCAGGAAGTTTAATAGAAAAATTCACAAAGTTCTTTCCAGGCAGCATGTCTGTAAGGAAAGCGATAGAAAAATTCCAGCCAGATCTCGCATTATGCGGCCACGTTCATGAGGCAGAAGGCATTGAAGAGAAAATCGGCAATACAAGATTGATAAATGTTGGCAGGCAAGGAAAGATTATTGAAATATAATGAAATGGGTCCTGTTTTAAAATGGTAGAATTGATTGTCTCAGAGAAGCCCAGCCAGGCACAAAAAATAGCAGAGGCATTGGCAGACGCAAAGCCGAAGAAAATCGTCGAGAACAAAGTTTCTTATTACGAGCTGACGCATAATGGAAAAAAGATTCTTGTAGGCTGTGCAGTCGGCCATCTTTTTAACTTGAGGGAAAAAAACAAGAAAGGCTGGACATATCCAGTGTTTGATACAGAGTGGGCGCCAAGTTATGAATTAAATAAGAGCTCGGATTTCACAAAAAAATACATCGAGGTTTTGTCAACGCTTGCAAAGAGCAGCAATGAGTTCGTCGTTGCCTGCGATTACGATCTTGAAGGTAGCCTTATCGGATACAATGTTCTTCGCTTTATCGCAAACAAGAAAGACGGGAAGAGGATGAAGTTCTCTACATTGACAAAAGAAGAATTGCAAGAGTCTTATGAGAATGCAGCAAAACACCTAGACTTTCCTCTGATAGAATCTGGAGAAGCGCGCCATCTCATTGATTGGATAACAGGCATCAACTTATCAAGGGCATTAACTTTGTCGATAAAGAATGCAACAAAGTCTTTCAAAATTTTATCTTCAGGAAGGGTTCAAGGTCCGGCATTAAAAGTTCTGGCGCAGAGGGAATTAGAAATCCAGAAATTCAAGCCAAAGCCATACTGGGAATTAGAGGCCCTTGGCGACATTAATTCATTGCATAAAAACGGAAAGTTCTGGGAAGAAAAAGAAGTTAAAAAAATCTACGAGAAAATAAAAGATGAGAAGTCCGCAATAATTAAGCAAATAGCAAAAAAAACCCAGCTCCAATCTCCTCCAAATCCATTTGATTTAACCTCATTGCAGTTAGAGGCTTATAGGATTTTTAAGATAAATCCAAAGGATTCCCTGGCAATAGCTCAAAGCCTTTACACAAAAGCATACATCTCATATCCAAGGACTAGCTCGAATCAGTTCCCTGCAAATATAAATCTAAAATCAATATTGCAAAAATTAGAAAAGCAGAAAAAATATTCAAAATTAATCCAGGAGCTGCTGTCAAAAAACAGGTTAAAGCCGAACAATGGAAAGAAAACGGATCCAGCGCACCCCCCAATAAGCCCGACAGGAGTAGAGCCGAAAAAGCTTTCTGATAAAGAGAATAAAATTTACGATCTAATAGTTAGGAGAACGCTTGCAACACTGGCAGAGCCTGCAAAGCGGGAATCAATTTCTGTAGAGCTTGATATAAAAAAAGAGCCGTTCATCGCAACAGGAATAAGGACAATCGAGCCGGGTTGGCACAAGTTTTATGGAAGGTATGCAACATTTGAGGAGAAAATTATTCCAGACATAAAAGGAGGTGGCATAGTAAAAATAAAAAAAATAACGCTTCTATCAAAAGAAACCCAGCCGCCAAAGCGCTACACGCCAGCATCAATAATCAAAGACCTAGAGCAGAAAAATCTTGGAACAAAAGCGACGAGGGCAAGCATAATCGACGCACTTTATCAAAGAAACTATGTTACAGGCCAGTCAATCCAGGTTACAAACCTGGGGTTAAAGACCGTTCAGACTTTAGAGAAGTACTGTCCGGAAATTCTTGACGAGGAGATGACTCGCAAATTAGAGCAGGATATGGAAAACATCAGGGAGAAAAAAGAAACAAAGGAAAATGTTTTAGAAAAAGCAGAGAAGCATCTGGCAAAAATCCTGAAGCATTTCAAGGAAAACGAGCTGAAAATAGGAAAAGCATTGTCAGAGGCAAATATAGAAACCCTCGAGCAGGAATCAAGAATAGGCCAGTGTCCAGAATGTAAAACAGGAATGTTGCATATAAAAAGAGGAAAGTTTGGATTATTTATCGCATGTGACAGGTATGAAGAAGGGTGCAAGGCAACTTTTTCAATTCCGAGCAATGCATTAATAAAGACGACTGAAAAAATATGCAAGGAGTGCAGCTATCCTGAAATCCTCGTTATAAGGAGAGGAAAAAGGCCTCAGTCTGTTTGTTTGAATCTGGATTGCAAGACAAAAGCAGTTCCCAAAAATCTTCTAGAAGAAAAAAGAAAATGCCCAAAATGTGGAAGCCAGCTCGTCATCAGGAAAAGTTTATATGGTTCATTTTTCTCATGCCCGGGATATCCAAAATGCAGGCATATAGAATCGATACAAAAGAACAATGGAAACAAAAAAAATATTGAAATTCCTAAGTAGGTCCTTCGCAGGGCTTTTATTCGCAGCAGCATTCTTCATCCTGTTTACTTCATTATTTTTTTCAGGCTTGCTGGAAAATCTTCCTGCTTTAGAGTTATCTCTGCAGAAAAACCTGGTGAATTCAGATTTCATTGCAGCACAAATAGCATCAGGATCAGGCCTTAGTGTGCAAGAGGTAAAGGAAGTATGCAAAAATGATCCTGCCCAAGAAGCATGCAAGCAGTTGAATAATCCGGGCTCGTTGGCATCGTCGCTGGTTAAAGAAATTGAAAATCAGATCAATCCTTATTATGAGCCGTTAAGCAAATTAAAGCCGGTAATGATTTTCCTGTTCGCGTTAAGCTTGGCATTTTATTTTCTAGGAACCGGATCAGTTTATGGAGCATTATTTAAAATCTCGCTTAACATTTTAATATCTGCAGCATCAGTGTATCTGATATTCAGTATCCTTCCATCTCTGCTTCCAGGAATTGTAGGTCAGGCATTAAGCATAGCCTCCGCAGACATTTCTCAAAGCTTGCCAGCAGGATTTAAAGAAAGCATAATCGAGGTTGTCAATGACTGGATGAAAGTCCCGATCTCAAATTTAAATAAATTATTTATCTATTCGGCAGTATTCTCTCTATTATCATCTATAATTTTCTATTTTCTTAAGAGGAAAAAACATAGCAGCAAATCTAAATCTTAAGACCGCAATGTTTATATTTTAAAGAAATATTTTCAGCATATGGGTCTAAGCAGGGATTTCTCAGAAATTTTATCTTCCCAATTAGTTGCATTAACAGGAGGGGTAATCGCAGGCACGTTGTTGGCGATATTTACCGATAAATTATTCCTTCTGCCAGGATTCTTAATACTCCTCCCCGGGTTTTTAGAATTAAAAGGGGCAATAGCAGGCTCAATGGCAGCCCGCCTAGGCACAGAACTCCATACAAAAAAGATTAAAGCAAGCGGAAAAAGCAAGCTGGTCACAGAAAATGAAGAAGCCTCATTTATCTTAATCTTCTTCGTCAGCTTGATCCTTGGCATTTTTACTTATCTGCTTACCTATTATCTATTCGGCAGCAACAATCCAAGGCTAATCTTAATCCCTTTGGTTGCCTCGATTATCTCTAGCATTTTGCTATTTCCTCTAACCGTGAAATTAACTTTATGGATCTACCGAAATCACAAGGACCCGGATAATGTCATGGGCCCGTATATAACAAGCATCGGGGATATTGAAAGCATAATCGCCCTGCTTATTACAATCGCAATACTCACATGAACCTGGAAAGAAGGATATTGAAGGAAAGTTTTGGAATATTGATTTTAGCTTCTATACTGAGTAGCATCGGCGGCATAGGACTGGAAACAATCCAGGAAAAAATATTTTTAATTCTTCCATTGCTTATTCTCCTTCCAGCATTAAATGGGATGGTCGGAAATTTCGGAATAATTTTCTCCTCAAGGTACACAACTCTGCTCTACCAAAAAAAGTTAGGAAAAACAAAATTCATAAACAAGGCATTAAAAAAGCATTTTATTCTGGTCTTGCTAATCTCGATCATATGTGCATTCTATATTTCAACGCTGTCATTTGCAGTCTCATTTTTGAAAGGCTTTGAAATTGAGCCATTGTTATATCTGAAAATCTTAATTATAACGATCCTATCAGCAATAATACTGATATTTATTATAGCTGCAATGACAATAATCGCTGGAAATTATTCTATAAGGAAAAAAGAAGATCCCGACAATCTTCTTGTCCCATTAACAACTTCAATTGCAGACTTGGGGTCAATGATAATCTTCTCATTGCTAGTTTATTTTATTCTCTAGCTTGAATACACCATTGCTTTTAATTTCAAATTTCACAAAATCTCCAGATGGTTTTTCGAATATTAATTTTCTAGGATTATTTTCAAGCCTTATTATCCTATTGCTATATTTTCTAAACCTCTCTCCGCCAATCATCTCTATGTTTTTCTTTTTTATGTTGCTATATACTTGATTAGTGATTATCACAGGAACATTTTTGCTCAATTCATTCAGGATTTTAAATTGCTTCCACATATGCAGATTATAAACATCAGGTTTTTCTCTCACCTTGACCCTGTAATGATTGCTAATCGTATCAATAACAATCAGAGAAATGTTTTTCATCTCGGGCAGTTTTTTTATTATTCTATTCTGTTCAGAAAATCTGCCGGGCTTGAACAAAATTATATTTTCCAACACGTTTTGAAATTCATCTCCAGCAAGCTGCTTTATTCTTTCAAGATTGAATCCATTTTCAGTATCGATGTAAACAATTTTTTTATTTTTCTTTGCCTGCTCAATAGCAGCCAGTTCAGCAAAGGTAGTCTTTCCGCTGCTGGCCTCTCCATAAATGCAAGTTATCTCCTTATGATAGCTCTGAAAAAGATCACATCCGCTTTCAATCATGATGGAAATAAACAAAAGAGAGTTTAAGAAGATAGATGCTTCTCAATTGCGTCGTTTTCGGCAGCTACAAGATTGTCTATTTTTACTATATTTCGCAATTTAAGCTTTTTGCAGTCAAACCAATTGGCAGAATCAGGATGTCTTTTCGAAATTGTCAAATTCTCTCTATCAAATCGATAAACGAAACCAACATATTCGTCTTTTACAGTGCTTTCAATACTTTTCGATTTCCCGTCTAAAAGATAATACGTTCTACCTGTGACTATCCTTGTATCATATATAACACGCACACAATCATCCATCCTAACCATTTCACGTATTTCTTCGTAAAACATCTTCCCTCGGTATCTTTATCTACTACAAAACAAGAATTTAAAATACTATCTGTGCAAAGCCAAAACCAATACCAATCGAAAGATTTATAAATTTTAGTATACACAGTGAGTATACACAAAAAGGATATACAAAATGTCAGATATATTTAATGCAAGAGTGTTGTGTGATGGATGCAACATGAAGATGGAAAAAACAAATCTTGTTCGAGACGGTTTTAATGTTCGCGCTTTAGAGTGTCCAGGATGCGGAAAAAACTATCTCCATCCAGAGGACGAATATAAATTAGATCAGTTCTCAAAGCTTAGAAACAAGCAGTTTCAAGTTAAACTAAGGATTGTAGGTAATTCTTACACAGTTTCAATTCCAAGAGAGATAATCGATTATCAAGATGAAATGCAAAAAAAGTTAAATAAGATGCTTTTTATGGCGTTGGAAGAGCCTGAAAAGCTAAGCATATTTTTCAGAAAGAGGATATTCGAATAAAATGTCAGAAAAAAAAGAAACTCAATTAAAAGTAATGGAGGCCCTGCAGGAGGAGGCATACAAAGGCATAGTCAGGATAGATAGCAATACAATGAATTTTCTCGGAGTCAGGCCAGGAGATGTTATAGAAATTGAAGGTACAAGGGCTACTGTCGGTGTTGTTGACCGTGCCTATCCTTCTGATGTTGGTCAGTCAATAATCAGGATGGATGGTATTTTAAGAAGGAATGCAAAAACCGGTATTGGAGAGACAGTTAAGATCAGGCCGGCTGAAGTCAAGGAGGCAAAATCTATCGTGATTGCCCCGGCTCAAAAAGGAATAATGGTTCAAGCCCATCCTGATGTTTTCAAGCGCGGTTTATTGGGAAGGGCAATGCTCAAAGGTGACATTGTTGCACTTGGAGGGACAAGAAGAAGGAGAAGGACAATGGCAGAGTCTCCTTTTTACGACGATATTTTTAATTTTGAAGACACATTATTTGATAACTTCGGTTTCTCTTCGTTGAAGTTTATAGTAGTTGATGCAGTTCCTAAGCAGCCGGTTATAATTACAGAGACAACTGAAATAAAGGTAAATTCGAAAGCAGTTGAAATTATAGAAGAGTCAATTCCAGAAGTTACATACGAAGACATCGGGGGATTGAAAGAAGAAATTAAAAAGATAAGGGAGATGGTAGAACTTCCATTGCGTCATCCGGAAATTTTCAAAAGATTGGGAATTGAGCCGCCAGCAGGAGTGTTATTGCATGGCCCTCCAGGATGCGGTAAAACTCTTCTTGCAAAAGCAGTCGCAAATGAATCTGACGCTCATTTTATTTTAGTAAATGGTCCTGAAATTATGAATAAATATTATGGGGAATGTGTTGCTAAAGATTCTCTGATAATCACTAATGGGGCAGGATTAACAACAATCGAAGAAGCCGTCAAAGAAAATAAATCCCATAAGATAGCAGCAATCAACATGGAAAATCAAAAATCTGAGCTCTTGTCGATTTCAGATAATTATGATAAAGGAATACAAAAGACTTTGAAGATAGCAACACCACATGGATTTATAGAAGTAACTCCAACATCTAAATTATTAACCTTAAAAGATTTAGAGCCAACTTGGATTTTTGCTCAAGATCTTAAGCCAGAAGACAGGGTTGCTATTGCAAATGCATTGCCAGAAATAAAAGAATCAATACCTGAAATTTTGAATTTTATCGATGATAATGTCCTATTTTCAGGAGAGTGGATAAAAGATCTATTTAACTTGCATGGCCAAAATAAAAAAGTTGCAGAATTTTTGGGAATAACTCCTAAAAAAGTGAATGGCCATAAATATAATGAATCTGCTCCAGCATGGATTATAAAAAGATTATACAAACTAGGTATAATAGATAGATTAAACCTAACAAGAAAGGGGTCAATACCTGTAAAAATTACTAAAGACCTGTTATATTTATTGGGATTACTATCCGGAGACGGGCATCTAAGGTATAATTACAAAGATAAAGGTGTATCTACAATATCCTTGACAAATGCAGATCAAAATATTATTGATGAATATAAAAGAATTGTAAAAGAACTTTTCGAAATAGAGGATATTAAACCTGATGGAAACTATGGTTATTATTTTTCATCTCGACCAATTGGAAACATGCTGAAGAATTTAGGAATTCCAATTAGAAATAAATCTAAAACAATAACGGTGCCTGCATATATTGTTGGACTTCCAAAAAAGTATATTGCTTCATATCTGCAAGGTTTATTTGATACAGATGGTCACGTGCATAATGTTCCCGGAGGAATGCAAATCTCCTATTATACATCAAGTAAGCAGATGTTAAATGGAGTTAAATTATTGCTATTAAGATTGGGAATACAATCCACTTTCAGATTTAAGAAGGATGGAACATATGAATTAACAGTAAGCGATAGAGAATCATTAAATAATTTTAAAGAACAAATAAGTTTTAACAACGTAAAAAGAAAAAAGAGTCTTGAAGTTGAATCTATAGTTAATTATTCAAAGCCGGTTTACAACAGAATCCCCCTAGCAAAATTCTTAAACAAAATTATAGAAAAACATAATTTATCAAAGAGAAAGCTTATCAGAGAAGGTTTGAATCCAAATATAGAAGCATTTTCAAGAGAACAAGTTGAGAAGTTTATTGCTCTCTTAAAACAATTAGGGGAAGACCCTGCAACGATAGAAAAAATAAGAATTTTGAAAGATAATGACATCATATGGAGCCCAATCAAGATTATTGAAGAATCAGAAAACCATGTTTACGATTTTACGGTTCCAAAAAATCATAACTTCATAGCAAATGGGTTTGTTATTCATAATTCTGAAAAACGCATAAGACAGTTGTTCGAAGACGCAGAAAAAAATGCTCCCTCAATTATTTTTATTGACGAGATAGATGCAATAGCTCCAAAAAGAGAAGACGTGCATGGAGAACTAGAGAGAAGAGTTGTAGCCCAGTTATTATCAATGATGGATGGTTTGAAAAGCAGAGGAAAAGTTGTAGTTATCGCAGCAACTAACAGGCCGAATGCAATTGATCCTGCATTAAGAAGGCCGGGAAGGTTTGACAGGGAAATTCCAATCTCAGTCCCAAACAAGAAAGGCAGATTGAATATTCTAAAAATCCATACAAGAAACATGCCTATGTCGGAAGATGTCAAGCTCGAAAAGATATCAGAACTAACTCACGGCTTTGTTGGGGCGGATGTTTCAGCACTGGCAAAAGAAGCAGCAATGAACGTTCTTAGAAGATTGCTTCCAGAAATAAAGCTTCAGGAAAAAGAACCCATTCCAAAAGAAGTATTGGAAAAATTAATTGTTACAAAAGAAGACTTTGATGAAGCCATGAAGATTGTAAGGCCGTCTGCAATGAGGGAGATTTTAGTAGAGATACCTAATGTAAAATGGAGCAGAGTCGGCGGTTTAGAGTCGACAAAGCAGGAATTAAAAGAAGCTGTTGAATGGCCTCTGAAATACCCGAATGCATTCAAAAATTTAAGCATTAAGCCGCCTCGGGGAATCTTGCTGTATGGCCCTCCTGGATGTGGAAAGACTTTATTGGCAAAAGCAATTGCAAATGAATCACAGGCAAATTTTATATTGGTTAAAGGTCCAGAGCTGTTGAATAAATTTGTAGGAGAAAGCGAGAAGGGGGTAAGGAAAGTATTTGAAAAGGCAAGACAGCTAACGCCGGCAATAATTTTCTTTGATGAAATAGATTCATTAGTTCCTCGACGTGGAGGCTACGATAATTCAGGAGTTACTGAAAGAGTTGTCAACACTTTATTGTCTGAACTAGATGGCTTGGAGGAGTTAAATGATGTTATTGTTATAGCTGCAACTAACCGGCCAGATATGCTCGACCCTGCTTTATTAAGGCCGGGAAGATTTGACAGAATGATATTGGTCACAGTTCCAGATGAAAAATCAAGGCTAGAAATTCTCAACATCAACACAAAAGACATGCCGCTCGCAACCGACATTGATCTTGCAAAGTTAGCAAAGGAAACCAAGTTCTATACAGGAGCAGATATAGAAAATGTTTGCAAAGAAGCAGGAATATTGGCATTGAGGGAGGATATCAAGGCAAGAGAAATTACTATGAAGCACTTTGAAGATGCATTAAAGAAAACAAGAGCGAGCGTGACAGAAGAAGATTTGGAAGCATACAAATTGCTGGAAGAAAGGTTTTTCAAATCAGCAAAAGGTGCAGCGATAAGAAAAGAAGTTCCGACATATTTCGGATGAGATTTCTAAAAGGAGACAAAATGCAACAATCAAAAACTTTCTTATTCGAATATCAGAATCCAAGAACTGTAAAGTTAGCAGAGCTATTTCCATCTGGCTGTGGCGGTTTGGGAGCATTAAAAGAAATTTCTAGCGTAGAAAACCTTGCACAGGAATTAAATACTTCTCCTGATCAAGAAGCATTTATTGTTGAGTCAGTAGAATGTTATGGGGACTTAAAAGAATCAGGATGGCCATTCCAAAGAAAAACTAACGGAGAACTCTCAGATCTTCTAGAAAAAATCAAAAAGTGGTTTGATATTCGGTTGTATCGAGAGCCAGAAAACTTGAATATTTTGGTCAATCAAAAACTTAATATAAACGGCGAAACTTATGCTCTGAAAGTAGAAAAAACTTCCTGCGTTGTTCAAGGAGAGTCAACAATTAGCATTATTCTTCACACAAAAGATTCTCTTTCTGATCATACGGCAAAAGGCTTTGATGCGACGGTAAGTACACAAGGGGTTCTATATTACATGACTAATTATCGAGGAGATGGAAGTTGCAGAGTAGTAACAAGAGCAGATTTTGGAGATGTAATGAAACAATACAAACCGCACTTAGAGCAGATGGATAGAATATTAAAAGAGCACATGATTTTCGAAAACAGCCCATTCAATTTATCTTTAGAGCATAAGATTTATCAAGGTTAAATCAATAAAACGAAATAAATCTTCTCTCGATAGCATGCTCAACAATATCTAAAATTCTAGTTTCAATAATTTTCAATCCTTTCTTTTTCCAATCTTTTTCACTTATTTCTTCTACAATATCTCTACTTACCCCTGGTCCTTTTTGACCTGCAAATGGTCTAAACTTAATTCTAATCTTTTCACTTTTAGATTTCTTATCTCCTCCGTAAACTTCTACATCTTCTAAATATGCACCCACATTAATTGGGTCTTTGGAACCGCAATTAAAAAGAATTTGAAATCCATCCTTTATATTTTTCACAGAAACACCGACAACTTTTCCACCATTCTTATTGATAAGTTTTGCAACATCTTTCTCTAGCTCTTTTCTTAACTTATCTTCAAATAAAGCAACAACCTCTCTTTTATCAACAACCATACTATTAGTTAACTCTAAATTCTATAAAAGCTTTTCTATGATTTAGAATATCTAAATCTGCGTCAGCACAATCGGCTTATCAGCAACGAAAACAGTATGCTCTGCCTGGCTTACTTTAGCCCTTTCATTTTCAACTAACTCCGGATATCTGTGAATTATTCCTTGCTGCTCCAAAATTCTAAATCCATTATTTATTTTAAAGGCATCAAACTTTCCATGCAGCCAGTCTTTTGAAAAAGGCAGCTCCCTGTAATTCTCATGAATATAATTTAGCAGTTCTTTTCCAGTCCTGACTTTTTTCAATTCCTGTATTTTGTATACTCCGCTTAATCTCCCTTCATTTACTTTCCCAACCCCGGTGGTTGCAAAAGGCTCGACAGCAAATACCTGCCCTTCCTCCAATTCAGCCCCGCTTTTATTGTCGTAATTAGGGATTATCATTCCAGCATGCAGGTTCCACTTCTCAACTTCATGCCCGCTTAAGTTTCTGATAGGATTAAAGCCGTAGCCGACGATAACCTCTTCAACAGCTTTTCCAATCTCTCTCAGCTTCACACCGGGTTTCATTAAACTTATTGCTTCTCTCAATGCATCCTCGCTGGCTTTTATTAATTCAAGATCATTATCCTCAGCAACATTAATACTCAATGCGTTGTCTCCTATGTATCCGTTGACATGAACACCGACATCCAGCTTGACTAAATCACCAGCCTTAAACTTTTCCTCACTATCACTTCCAGAATAGCAATGAGCAGCTTTGTTATTCAGAGAAATTTGCGCAGGAAAAGCCAATCTCCCGCCTTGCTTATAAATAAAATCTTCTGTTTTCCTTGTAACTTCCCTCAATAGGGCATCTTCTTTAACTAATTTCTTGCCAAACTGCAGTGCCTCAGCAGCAATCTTTCCTGCCTTTTTATAATCTTGAAGACTCATGAAAAATTTCCTTGCAACAATATATTTAAACCTATCTTTAGACTTTATTCTTATGAAAGGTTTTGTTTTATATCCGACTTATAGAATACTCAATGGCAAACCGCACGTTTTATTATTTGGCAAGCTCGAAAACGGCCAGTCATTTTTAACAATAAACTCATTCAGGCCTTATTTTTACATAGAAGAGTCTCATCTAAGAGCAATTCCAAAAGAATATGATTACACAAAAACAGAGTACAAAAATTTCGGCAATGAAAAATTAATCAAAGTATTCACTGAGCTGCCTCAAGACGTTCCGAAATTAAGAGGGTATCTGGAAGAAAGAAGCGTCGAGTGTTACGAAGCAGATGTTAGGTTTGCATATCGTTTCCTTATTGACAATAACATAAAGTCAGCAATAGAAATATCTGGAGAAGACTATGAGCAGAATGAATATGTAGACAGAATTTATCATGAGCCTGCAATAACTGCTGCATATCTGAAGCCAAGCTTAAAAGTATTTTCAATAGATATAGAGACTTCAAAGAATGGAAAGAAGCTCTATTCAATTTCAATATTTTCAGAAAACTTTCAGAGATCATTAATCGTCAATAAGAAAAAAACTAAGAATGCAGTTACATTCAAAGATGAGGAATCGCTGCTGGAAAAATTTAAGGAAATAATTATCGAGGAAGATCCGGATGTGATAACGGGATGGAGCGTGATTGATTTCGATTTGAAATTCCTGATGGAGAAGTTCAAGCAGCACAAAATTTCATTTGTTTTGGGTAGGACAGATCAGCAGTGCAAGTTAAAGATAGAGTCAGACTTTTTTAAGACTTCAAAATCAGATTTCCAGGGAAGGTTAGTGCTGGATGCAATTGGCATGTTAAAAGGCTCTTTTATTCAACTGGAAAATTACAAGCTCAGTACAGCAGCTTCACACTTCTTGAATCAGGACAAGCTTATAGATGACTACAACAAAGCAGAAGAGATCGAATCCCTCTATAAGAAAAATCCAGAAGCATTAATCGAATACAACTTGAAGGATGCCCAGCTGGTCCTGGAAATTATTAGAAAAACAAGGGTTTTGGATTTAGCAATCCACCGCTCGCTGCTGACAGGAATGCCGCTAGATAGAGTAAGTGCATCTATCGCTTCTTTCGACTCATTATACTTAAGAAGATTAAAGGAGAGAGGATATGTCGCTCCATCAGCAAGCTTCAAAAACAAAGAAACAAGAATAACTGGCGGGTATGTAATGGAGTCATTTCCAGGAATTTATGAGAACATAATTATTTTGGATTTTAAATCTCTATACCCTTCAATAATAAGGACTTTCAATATAGATCCTCTAACCTTTGTTGGAAAAAATCCAGGAAGAAATTTAATCGTCGCACCAAATAGGGCAGCATTTAAAAAAGAACCCGGGTTGCTGCCTGAGATTATAGCGGGGTTGATGGAAGAAAGGGAAAAAGTTAAGAGAGAAAAAGACGAGCTGACCTCTTATGCAATCAAAATTCTGCTAAATTCTATGTTCGGGGTTATGGCAAATCCATCTTTTAGATTCTTCAATACAGACATGGCAAATGCGATTACACATTTCGGGCAATTTTTAATAAAGCTTACTGCAGAAGAAATGAAGAAGAGGGGATATGAAGTTATCTATTCCGACACCGACTCAATTTTTGTAAAATCTGGAATTGAAAAGTATGAAGATGCTGAAACAGAGGGAAGGAAAATTGCAGGAATTATGAATGCTTTCTTTGAAAAATATATAAGCAGCACATATGGAACGAAAAATCACTTAGAGCTGGAATTTGAAAAAGTTTACAAGGTATTTTTGATGCCAAAAATCAGGAGCGCTGAAGCAGGAGCAAAGAAAAGATATGCAGGATTAAGAGTTATTAATGGAGAAGAAAAAATTGAATTCACAGGAATGGAATCCAGAAGGAGAGACTGGACAGATCTCGCAAAGAAATTCCAGCATGAATTACTAAATAAGATTTTTCATAAGGAAGAAGTTTCAGTTTACGTAAAATCTTTTATAGATGATGTCAGGAATGGAAAATATGACGACTTATTAGTATACAGGAAATCTATAAGGAAGAGCTTAGAAAAATACACGAAGACAACACCCCCTCATGTCAAGGCAGCAAGGAAATTAAAAAAGGTTGGAAGTAGCGTGATAGAATATGTAATCACGGAAGACGGTCCAGAGCCAATTCAAAATAAAAAACATAAGATAGACTATAACCATTATATCAATAAGCAGCTAAAGCCGATAGCAGATTCAATCTTAATTTTCTACAATAAGAAGTTTGACGATCTAATCAAAGGAAGCAGGCAAGTATCTTTATTTAATTTCTAATAAAAATCCAAGACGTTTTTTATTTTAGGCAGGCTGCATTCATCAGGCCTGAATAAATAGCAGTCATTCAGATCAAAGTATCCGCATCTAAATTTTTCAATTGGTATCTTAGTTCTCTTGCTCAGCATTAGGGCATAAAAATAAACCTGCGTTGCAGCAAATTTTTCCATATGTGCATTAGGCTTGTAGTCAAGAACCCAGATTTTGTTATCTTCAACTCTCAGTAAATCTATGTGTCCTGTTAGAGGATCATTTGTCCTAAAAAGGCTCTGGTAAAACTCAGCTTCTTCAGGCTCAAGCCACAACGGAATTTCAGTAGCAATGGTTTTATCATCGTTTTCCAGCATAAAAACCTGTACTTGGGAATGAGCAGTATTATATCTTTCATTGTTCTTCTCCAAACCAAGTTTAGTCCAATCGCACAAATCATGATGTTTTGCATGTTTAATATTTAGATTATCAAGCCTGAATTTTAATGCAGAACCCCTCGGTCCAATCTGAAAATAATCATGAGGGCACTGCTCAAACATATCTTCAAGGTATTTTCTCAACGGGGATAGAAAATCTTTGCACAATTCATTTATTTTTAAGGCATGAATCCTATAATGATATCGCCCACCTTTATGGTCAAAACTAGTATGCCTTATCACCACTTTTTATAATCACCTACCCCTGAAAAAATATTTTTGCATATAAATCTTTGCATAAATTTAAAAATAATCTTATCATTAGGATTTTATGGGCGTTAAATTACCAGGAATCCTTCCAGTAAAAACCATAAGTTGGGATGATCTGAAGAATAAAAAAATAGGGGTAGATGCTTCAAACACTCTTTATCAATTCCTCAGCTCAATAAGGCAGAAAGATGGCACACCATTAATGGATTCAGCTGGAAGGATAACTTCACATCTCTCAGGGATATTTCATCGTAATTTGAATTTGATGCAGAAAGGGATTTATCTTTGCTATATTTTCGACGGAAAACCTCCGGAATTGAAGTACCAGACACAAAAAGAAAGAAGAGAGAGAAAGGAAAAAGCATTCGAAAAATATAAGGAAGCCAAAGATGAAGAAGACTTGGAATCAATGCACAAATATTCAAAACAGGTCACTTATCTGAATAATGAAATGGTCGAAGAGTCTAAAGAATTATTAAGGGCTATGGGCCTGCCAGTGATACAAAGCCCAAGTGAAAGCGATGCCCAAGGATCTTTCATGTCAGAGAGAGGAGACATATATGCCTTTGCAACTAGTGATGCAGATGCGTTAATGCATAGCTGTCCAAGAACTATTCCGAATCTAACTTTATCACAAACAAGAAAATTACCAGGAGGAAAATTTGTTTATATCCAGCCGCAGATAATTGAGCTTGAAGACGTTCTTTCGCATTTAGGGATTAATCAAGACCAATTGATTGTTATGGGAATATTAACAGGAACAGACTACAATCCAAAAGGAGTTCCCGGTATAGGTCCTAAGAAAGCTCTTAATTTAGTAAAACAATTCAAGAAATTCGACAAATTATTTTCAGAACTTAATCCTGATTTCGATTGGAAAAAAATCTATGCAATCTTCAAGTCAATGCCGGTAATGAAGAATTATCAATTAAAATGGAATCCTCTCGATGAGAAAAAAATAAAAGAAATTTTAGTTGAAAAACATGATTTTTCAGAGGAAAGGATAAATAATTTACTAAAGAAATATAGTGAAAATAAAGAAGAAAATAAACAAAAAGGTTTAAGTGATTTTATTTAGCATATTTCAAAACAGTAGCTCTGATTCCTTCAAGTACTTTTCTTATCCCGCTTAATTTTTTCTGGAAGTCTTTAAGGTGGTTATAATTAGCATGCTTGGCTACTTTATTGCTAAAATCTTTCATGTCAGTAGTCCTGATTGTTCTAACCCAGGCTAATCCCCTCATCTCTTTGCCAGCCGATTTCATTTTTCTTTCAAGATCATCGATCTCTTTCTCTAACTTTCTAGCCCCGCCCTTGTTGCTTTCTTTCAATTTAGCAGCAAATACTTTCATAGGGCCAGTAACCCTCACCGCATTATTTATGATATCAAAAGATCCAAAATTTCTCATAAGCATAAATCCAACGACATTTGGATTGTTTACAACATCCTTATCAAAAATTTTAGTTACCATTAAATCAAATCCTCCAATTCGTCTAAAACATTTCTTGCAAGAGGTCTTAGTTCATCTCCAACATCTTCTCTTGCTTCTCTTTGTCCTCTTTCTCTTTCATCTCTCTGACCAGCAGCTTCCCAAGCAGCCTGACCTACTCCGCTAAGCGCACGAACAAGTTCAACAATAAACATAATGAGTGCAAAGATAAATACAATTAAAACAACCCAATCAGTAATATTCCTGAATGCTCCTGAAGGGAGGGCATTAGAGATCATGTCTTCTATTTCTGAAATAATAATAAATGCTAGGAAGTAGCCAAGCGCTTTTAATCCATGGCCTGCTCTGCTATCTACTTCTCTAGTAAATAACCAATATAATCCACCTATTAAAATCAAAACTGCACCAGCAACAGAAATAAATCCAGGAATGAACTGTATGATATAAAGATTAATAATCGAATCTGGAAGCAAAGCAGCACCTAAAAATGCTAGTATCCCTGCGATAATGCTCCCTTTACCGCCAAAACGATTTCTCATTCCAGCAGCATATGATAGTAGGACATAGAAGGCAACTACTAAAAGCAATTTTATAAATAAAATATTTGGAGTTGGAGCTAAGAGATCAAAAAATGGTTTGCCAAATCCTTCAGTAAGCAAGGAGATTACCAAAGTAATCTTTTGATTTAAATCTTGAGGGCCAATAGCAGCTCCAGTAATCGCATTCAAATTATCGCTATTTGTACTGAATGCAACAATCCCCATGAATACAAGTAAAGCAATAAGCAAAGTTTTCTCTGTTAAAGGAATTTCTTTCATAGAAAAATTTTTGCTGAAGGGATTCGGAATATTTTGTCCAATTTTAAATTTATTACCCTTAGAATTTCTACTTAGCACCCTCTTTTTTGCCATTGCTACTCTAAAACCTCCATTTATTTATAAACTTTATCATACCGAATCTAATTCAGATAATGCCTTTACAAAATTCTGAAAACCCATTTCAATGTTTCTAAGTATCCCGGCTATGTTTGTAAAAAAATTAAATAGACTATGATGCCCCCTAAACCATTGAGAAAAAGGCCGGGCATCATTTGGGCTGTAAACAGGGCAGTGCCTGCAATTTTGTATCTGTGTATGGATCGCACTCCTATGGTTGCTGTAATTTACAATTGCATTATGCAAATGATTGTATTGTTGTGTTATTCTGGCGGAAATCTCTCTTGCACGTTTTTTCTTCTTTCCCTTAACAGAATCTAGCGCCCTATTTATCACTAATGCATTTTTATGCAATTCATGCATATTATGCCGATTGATAAAATTTAATCTGCTTGGATTTCCAGTTAACTCATATGCAAGCGCAGCCGGGGTATTTCCAGTATTGTGCAGCTGCTCAATTATTTCATTTGATAAAGAAATTGTGTTTCTAACCGTCTCTCTTATATTGCCCAATTCATCCCTCTCCTCCGCAGGACCTTCTTCTCTCACTTCAGCCTCTCCATCTTTTTTCTTAAACCCCATATACAGCCTATGAATCATCATTATTAGTGCAAAAATAATAGCAAAGATAACCATCAGGCTAGTTACGCTTTGTACAAATCCGTAATTAAGCGCATTGACAAATTGGTCATGCAATTCTGTGAAAACAATCAGCAATAGGAAAAACAATAAAGCAGAAACTAGGTTTACAGCCCTGTCTTCAGGATGGTCTTTGCTCCATTTGTACAGGAAATACGAGGGTAATCCAACAGCTGCAGCCAACAGCAAGAAACCAATTAATCCTCCAAGCAAGTCTCTAAATACCAGATCCAACAATCTTTCAGGAATAAATGCAACTGAAAATAATGCAAGAATGGCAGCAATTATTTTTGAGAATTTATCATGCATTCCCTTGCCACTGAAAAACTTCTTGAAAACATTCGCGAAAATTAAATATAATATAATCCACAAAGCCAATCTAGTAGCACCATAAAAATTAAATTTAATCGAATCAAAAATCGGATTTACAATTCCTCCAAGAATAAGATCAAGGGCAGAACTTATCGCATTTGAAACGCCGCTTCTCGCTCCGAATCCACTTGCTCTTCTTCCGTATTGAAAATCAAATCCAAAACTCTGAGCATAAGCATCAACGCCCAATAAAAAAATAAGCAGTATGAGAGCGAAGCCTCTTTTTGTAAACATGAAATCACCTTTCTTTTAATCAGCCTAAATTCTATATAAACATTGTGGTAAATTTTATAACAAGAAGAATTAATGTAGATTTATGAAAATTCCATCATCTTACGATATCATAGGCAGCATTGCAGTGCTTTCAGAAAAAACAAAGAATCCTAAAAAGATTGCCCAAGAATTATTAAAGAATTTTAAGAATATAAAAACGGTAGCCGTTAAAATCGGAATTCACGCAGGCAAATACCGTTTGCAAAAAACAAAAATACTCGCAGGAAAAAAAACAAAAATAGTTTTGTATAAAGAAAATGGCTGCTTATTCAAGTTAAACATAGACAAGACATATTTTTCTCCAAGATTGGGAAATGAGAGGCTGAGAATCTCAAAGCTAATTAAAAAAAACGAATCTATTTTAGTGATGTTTTCTGGAGTCGCCGTCTACCCGATAAATATTTCAAAGCATTCTGAAGCAAAAGAAATTTATGCAATTGAGATAAATAAATCCGCTCACAAATTTGCAGAAGAAAATTTAAAATTAAATAAAGTTGAAAATGTAAAACTATTTTTAGGCGATGTGAGGAAGGTTTTTCCGAAAATTGAAAAGAAGTTTGACAGGGTTATAATGCCGCTGCCTGGAGATGCCGAATCATATTTAGGCATAGCAATTAAAAAACTCAAAGCCAAAGGCATTATTCATTTCTACGATTTTCAAAGAGAAGAAGATATTCCAGAAGCATCAATAGAGAAAATAAAAAAACACTGCAATCCAAAAATATTAAACGTCGTTAAAGTTGGGCAATATTCCCCAAGAAAATTTAGATTGTGTATAGACTTTATTGTGAAAAAGTAACTCCAACACTGAGCTTTATTCCTTTGCTTTTATCTGAGTCAAAAAAGTGATCATAAGTTCCTCTAAAAAATACCCCTGTTTTTTTGTTCTTCTTAACAGGAGCGCCAACGCTAACCTCTCCATAGATTCCATGCAAACTCTTTCTGTCAATAGATCGTTTTAACTCCTGTCTTAGAAATTTTCTATCCGCAGCTTCAAAAATATTACTCCCCTCCATAGCGACGCCGCCAATGCCAATGTAAGTATATCGATTTCCAAATCTTAATCCACCGTAGAATCTAGTTAGTTCAGCTCTTTCTTGCTCTCCTTCAACAAGATTTTTGCCAATCAATCCGAACTCTCCTCTTCTGTCTCCAAATTTTGTAAACCAACCTCCCCCTATTCTAGCCCCATATCTTTCATTGCCATAATCTCCATCAATCTCAAAGCCGTAGGGTATACCATTCAAAGCAACAACGTCGCCAAATGGGCTATATGCTCCAAGGCTTCCAGAAAGAGAAAATTTTTCCTCTGCATTAACATCACTAAAATTTAACAGTCCGATTAGTCCAGCGAATCCAACAGTTTTAGCAATTAAAGTTCTTTTCATTACTACTTTAAAGTCAAAAATTAATTTATAAAACTTTCTATTTATCCAGGGAGACCAAGATTTCCTTCAACCTCTTAATAACCGAGCTATCGATAGACTCTTTATTCTTCAGGGACTTATAAATCCACTCCAATTTCTCTGCAGGTTTAATAAAAGCCTTTTCTTCAAGTAGTCTTGCAAAGATTTCAATCTCTCTAAGATAATTTATTATCTCTCTCTTACTTAATTTTTTTCCGTTATTCTTGGAAATCTCTTCTACAAAGCTAGCAAAACTTCTTTGTATCGTTTCTATTGAAGCCATTTACAAAGGCAATTCTTAAATATATAAAAATCTTCTGTTAGTCATGCATTCATCATTAAAAAAATTAGAACACATCACAGACCGAGTTATCCCCTATCTGCTTATCCTTTTAGCGGCAATCTTAATCGTGGAATTCTTCTTCAAGGAAATTGCTCTTGCATATCACAACTTGATCACTACCGGTGATTTGATTATAGTTTTATTCTTCTCAATGGACCTCGCATTCAAGTTCAATCGAGTCAGAAAAGTCAAGCTGTTTCTAAAAAAATATTGGCTTGATATAATTGCAGTATTTCCATTCTTCCTATTATTCAGGCTGGTTGAAGAAGTTTTCTTTTTGTTCAGATTAAGCCCGGAATTAAGTGAAGGGCAGAAGTTTTTTCATATTGGATTAGAGACAGAGAAGTTTGCAAAAGAAGAGCGGGCATTAAGGGAATTAGCAGAACTGCAAAAAGAAACGAGATTAACAAGAACAAGATTGTTTGCTCGCTTTTTTAGATTGCCTCGATTGATAAAAATTTTCCCATTCTATGAAAAGCCAATAAAAAAAGAGATTAAAGTTATCGAGAAGGATATTGAAAAATTAGAAAAGAAAACATCCAAAAAGAAAAAATCAAAAGCCAAGCTCTAAGCTTTTCTTTTTTTTAATGGCAGAAGGGGCATCACCGCCATGCCAGCTGTATTTGGGCCTTACTTTTAACGGATAAATCCTTTCAGAAACATCGTCTAATATCACTCCAGCTCCTTGCTCTTTTGGCAGCTCATTTATAGCTTCAGTCAAGCCTTTTTCCATGTAGCTTTGCATCATCGCATTTAGCGCATCGACATCCTGTTTTGCAGTTACCCTATGGCACAAAATTATATCTGCTTGTGTCAAAACATCATCGTGGACTTTGGCTGGCTGCTGTGTTGCAAGCACCAAGCTGATTCCAGGCTGCCTTCCTTCCCTCAATAACGAGATTAGTGCTTCTGTAGCAGGAGTATCTTTTTCTTTGGATAAAAAATTATGGGCTTCATCAATAAATATCCACAATAAAGGCAGTTCACTTTTGTATTCTTCATCTTTAAAAATACTGTATCCTTTTTCAATAGCATCCACTTCCTCTTTTTTTCTGTAGATTATTCTGTCCGCAAGAAGTTTATTAGAAACAATTCCGGCTACAAGAGATTTAATATTCCAGTTTCCAGAAACTTGGCCGTAAGCACTCAAATCAATTATATTTACCCTTCCTCTATCGGCGATTTTACTGAGGTCAACAGCATCCTCGTCAAACAGTCCCCAGGCATTTGCAGCAATAAATAATCCCTCCACTCTGTCTTTAACTTTCTGCTCAGATTTATTATCGTCTTCAACTTCATCCAAAATATCTTTTATGGAATAATCTCCGCTTAATCTCTTCAGGGTTCTCGCAATCAAAACACCGTCGTCGCTATTCACCTCAACTCCAAAAACACTGCACCAGTCCCCAGCATTCAATAGTTTAGGCTGCAAAGCAAATTCATAATCTGCAGGAATTCCCTTGTCTTTATAGTCTTGAAAATATCCTTTAGGAACAAATAAATCAACATTAAATCCTTTAGCCTGCAGTCCCCATTCCTCAAGCAAAGCTTCATCTTTTTTATTTGGATACTTCATCGTCCAGAATATCCCCATTGTGTCGAAAATTATGATGCTCATATTATTTTTTATTTCATCAGGAAAATCCAAAACACTCTCGCACATCACGCCCATGCTATAAGATTTCCCGCTTGATCTTTTTCCACAGAGGAGTATGACATGGTTTCTTGCAACATCCAAATAAACATTGTTAGCCAGGCTTGTTACTCTTCCCATTTGAACATAAGTTTTTCCTAAAAAGACAGTACCCTCTTTTCCAAACTTCTTTTTATCATCTTCATCTCTTCCTATGATTATATCGTAAGCCATGAGAATTATTTCTTAAAGTAATGCCTCAATCCAAATGCAATCAAAGCACCAAGTAGCACCCATCCAATGTAAGGCAATAGCTGGTCAAGAATTGCAATTCCAGGATCTAAAACAATCAGATAGCTCAAAGCAGATTTTCCTCCTTCTGCACCGGCATTCAATGATTCAGAAGTTAAAATCCTAATAACATTTTTGAACAATAATATATAAATGACAATGACAAGTATAGACATAAAGCCGGCAACAGCATTGTTCTCTTCAATAACCTCTTTCACTAATGCCCTCACCATCGGAAGGAGAAAAGCAATTGCAATATAAGCAGCAACTACAGAGAATATGATGCTCAAAACAGAAGTAACCCAAATTTCAGTGCTTGCCAATTTATCACCTATTGAATAAAACGAAAACTTTTATTTAAATCTATCGCTATCTTTTTAAACCTTATTTTCCACAACATACTTATGATAAAGAACCAGCTGAAGACAGTTTTATTCCTCGGCATATTGTCCGGAATCTTATTAATTATAGGAAGGCTTATCGGAGGAGCGCAAGGGCTGGCAGTAGCATTAGTATTTGCAATTTTGATGAATGTCGGTAGCTATTTCTTCTCGCACAAATTAATCCTTTTAATGTACAGGGCTAAAGAAGTTTCAAAAAAAGATAATCCGGCACTGCATGAAATGGTTGAAGAGATATGTAAAGAAGCAAATATCCCAAAGCCGAAAATCTATCTTGTTCCAACAGAAGCTCCAAACGCGTTTGCGGCAGGGCCGAATCCAAAAAAATCTGTTGTGGCAGTTACTCAGGGAATTTTAAAATTATTAAGCAAAGAAGAGTTGAAAGGCGTCCTAGCTCACGAAGTAGCGCATGTCAAAAATAGGGATATCTTGATTGCAACAATAGCTGCGACAATGGCTTCAGTAATTACTTATACTGCTCATATGGCTCAGTTTGCAGCTATGTTCGGCGGAGGGAGCAGAGACGAAAACAACGGTGGAGGAAACGTAATTAGCCTTTTATTATTAGCAATATTAGCACCATTAGCAGCAATGTTAATCCAGTTAGCTATCTCAAGAAGTAGAGAGTTTATTGCAGATGAGACAGGAGCAAGACTGATAAAAAAAGCTGAACCTCTGGCAAAAGCATTGGAAAAGCTGGAGTCAGGAGCAAAAAATCATCCATTAAGATTTGGATCCGATTCAACGAATCATATGTTTATCATAAGTCCATTTAGGGGAGCAGGAAAAACCTTTCTTAGTTTGTTCATGACACATCCATTAACTTCAGATCGCTGTAAAAGATTAAGGTCGTTAAGCATTTAGTTTCAGAAGTTATTCCTCAATAATTTCTAGTTTTCCAAACTTTCCAGCGCTTAGTTGTTTCTCTCCTTGATATTCTCCACAGTAGCCGTTGCTTATCTTAACCTTATCACCAACATTTACGCTATCAACCTCTTCATTCCACAAAGTTAAAGTTATCTTCCCGCTTTTGTCCTTCAAAACAGCATTGCAAACCTTTCCTATCTTGCCAAACTTTTCAAATTCCCTAGGTGCATCCTTGCTGATAATTTCGCCAGAAACATCAATCTTTCCTTGTTTAGATTGTATCTTGCCTATCTCCATCAGAAATCCTCCACATATTTAATTTCATCATCATCTAGCTCCAGTTCAGAAGCAACTTTTTCATCCTTTAAAAATTTAACGTAATTATCAAACTCTTTGTAAGCCTTGCGAGTTGAAAAATACGTCTTTCTAGCAAGTTTTTCTGCAATGCTTTTTCTTTTGGAATTTCTGTTTTTAGCAATCCACATTTTCAGAATTCTAGTAGATCTCCTGTAAGGAAAATATCCTTCTCTCTTCTCGCTTTTGCTCAGTCCAACACCTGCACTCATCAATGCACTTTGATAAACTAAAAATCTATGATGCTGCCTTTTTATAATTCTCCCTCTAAAAACATCTGCTCTGCTCAGCATTTCATACGCTTTCAGTAAATCATTTCCAGAATATTCTTTGTCTAAATTCTCGTCAAGCCATAATAGAATCTCGTCTAAGTCTTCATCAACATTTGAAAAAGCATTCAACAAGACATTAACATCCTTGCTCTTGAAAACAAGCTTTAATGCTTCATTAATTTCCCTTACATACTCTCTATCATCACCTTCTTCACTAACTTTTCCATCGACGATGCTAGCTCTAAGATCCAGCAGACTAGCACGGACATCGCCGTTGTTTTTCCTCGCAATATTTTTCAATTTTTTCTCATCGAACTTTACTTTGTCTCTTTCGCATATGGTTTTAAGCAATTCAAAAATTTTAAGATAATCAACATGCACGAATTCAACAAGCTCACATTTTTTTCTCAGAGTGGTGAATTTGGAATCCGAAACATCATTAGCTGTCAGAATTATCGGATACTTGGTTTTATCTATGACTTTATTCAGCTCAGCTAACCCGCCGTAATCATATCTGCCAGAGATTCCGTCAACCTCGTCGATTAAAATTAATTTATTTTTTCCAAAAAGGCTTTGTTGCTGAGAAGCAATGCCGATTATGTTTTTTATCTTTTCTTTATTTCTTAAATCGCTGGAATTCAGTTCTAGCAGTTCCAAATTCTTATCATCAGCTAATGCATAAACTGCAGAAGTCTTTCCAGTTCCAGTCGGGCCGTGAATCAACAAGGCTTTTTTTCTAGGACTTTCAAGCCACAATAAAATCTTTTTAGTATCCTGTCCAACTATTTCATTTAATTTTTCTGGATTATGTTTTATCATTTTTCATAAAATTTACAATTAAAGATTCCAATTGTAAAAATTCGTCGCTGCCCTCTACCATTCTAAATTCTATTTCGCCGCATTTGTCTATGAGCTCAATTTTTCTCCCATCAGGAATTTTCAAATTCCAGATTTCTGCTTGAATTTGCTTAACAATATCCATTCCGGATAAGCCATGTTTTAGCATTACATCTAGCAGTTTCTCTTTTGCATTAGCAAACTTTCCATCAACTGCAAGCTCCAAAATTTCTTTTACCTCTTTTGGTCTTGCAGCGCTGACGATTTCATACACTAAATCTTCGGTTATCTTGTTGCTAATCATAGAGCAGCTCTGCATAAAATTTTCCAGCCTTCTTGCATCTCCGGAGCTAACATATATCAATGCTTCTCTTGCGTTATCATCAACTTTCAACTTTTCTTCTTTACAGATTCTATCAACTATTTTATTTATGCTCTCTTTCTCTAAAGGTTTGAATCTAAAGATTGTACAGCGTGACTGAATGGGGTCAAGAATTTTTGAGCTATAATTTGCAGATAATATAAAACGACAGGTATTGGAATATCGTTCCATTGTACGTCTTAAAGCTTGTTGTGCATCGCGAGTGAGTGAGTCAGCTTCATCAAGTAAAATTATCTTAAAAGGAACATTCCCAATGCTTTTTGTTCTTGCGAAATTTTTCACATCCTCTCTAATAACATTTATCCCGCGCTCACTGCTGGCATTAAGTTCGACAAAGTTTCCCATCCAGTATTCTCCAAATAACTCTTTCGCTATCACTAAAGCAAGAGTTGATTTTCCCACCCCGGGGGGACCGGCTAATAGCAAATGAGGAATGTTTTTACTGTCAACAAAGGCTTTTATCCTCTTAACTATGTTTTCCTGCCCGATAATGTCTTCAAACTTTTTAGGGCGATGTTTTTCAATCCAAATGGAAGAATCTTTCATACAAAAAAACCTGCAAACTAGCTTTAAATAAATTTATGTTCTGCATGAAATCCTTTATCTGTAATATTTATAAACTTCATCCTCTATCCCAAATAATCTTGTCTTAAATTTCTCTTTTTTACTAACCTTCTTTCTTACCTTTTCCCAGAATCCTTTTGGGAATAAATCATCGTTCTCCAAATTCTTAATAAATTGGACAAAAGAAGGGAGTGATAGGTGTGCTAATAGTTCATCCGAAGAAGACAAGGCATAGGTTAAATTAAATCCACGCTCATACGCAATAACATCAAGAGCATTAGGATATGGTTTGCTAATCTTATCCAAAAATTCCTTTATCTTTGCAAGCTCTATCTCTAAGAGTTTCCTAAGATCCTCTTGCATATTCTTGGGTAAATTATAAAATGCTGCATGAATTAGCTCATGTTTGAGGGTAATATAGTTATAACCTGTATTAATCTTGCCAGCCCTAAACCGAATCACATTCTCCTTAGGGTAATAATATGCCATTCCACCAATAAAATAAAATGTTTTATCAAAAAATAAAACTCCTCTTTTCTTTAATTTTTCAATAAGTTCTGCAAAGAAAGGCTCGCTGTGAGATATAAACAATCTTTTTACTCTTTCACAAACGTTTTCAGTAATTTCTTTTAAAACCTTCTCGTAAAACTCCTGTTGAGCTATGATTCCGAAGTCTCCTTGAAACCCCGCCCAGATCTCTGGCTGGATTTTGAATTCCTTTTTGTTCTCAAACGCCTTAAGGACTTCTTTTTCAAGCCATGCCCACTTACCATCAAGTAATTCTCTTTGTTTAGAATTGAAAACATAATTGTTATTTAAGTAAGAACTACCTAAAATCTTCTCTACTAAATCATCCATCTTAGCAAACCATTCTTCCGCTCTCTGTACAGAATCAAAAACCAATTTTCTCTCTTTAACCAATTCCAATAAACTAGCTTCACAAGATTTATACAATTTCTCAATTTTTTCCTTTTTAAAATCATTTTTACTAACATAATTATTCAAATATGCATAAAATTTCAAAACGCTTCTAGGAATTTTGCCACGATGCTTTTTAACAAAACCAATGACATGGAAGAGCATTTCAATCAGGTCGTCAGCTTCTTGCATGATTTATTAATAATTCAGTTTAATTTAAATATTTCTTATTTCTAATGATTATAAATGCTCCCAATACATTATCCAGATTCTTGTACATTTTTTGAAATGTTTACAATAGCAAGGGTTAAAACCAAAGAATTAGCCCAATCATATTTTTATGATGTAAATAGAAAACATGAAGCAATAGTATCAAACTTGACTCTAGGAGAGGTTGTAAAAGGTCTATCAGAATTATCGAATGAAGAACAGAAGAAGCTTTCTTTCCTGCGCATAGATGATGTCTTAAAAATGGTAAAACTAACCTCTCCCCAATTTCAAGATTACAGCTTGGCATTAGAGTTAAAAGAAATAGATTATAAATTAGAGCCTGAAGATGCATTACATTTAGCAATGGCAATAAACAACAAAGCGCAAATATTTATGACGATGGGAGAAAGAGACCTAGCTAACAATCCAAATCTCACCGAATTCCTAAGAGAAAAGGGGCCCAAAATCAATATTTTAGGGGAATAATCCTATCTTCTTTTCTAATCTTCTCTAAAAGCTGAACTCCTGTGAGAGGTAATCTGACTTTATCAATATCCTTAAACCTCTCCTTAACTTTTTTCATTCTTTCAGGAGAGATATCTACATGGTATACTTCTACTTCTCCATTAAATCTTTGTTTTTTCTCTTTCATAGATTAATTTTTCTTTTAGATATTTAAAAAACTATCGGAAAACCTTTTAAAATCCATATCACAACTTAGAACGGATGTACAATCCTCAAGAAGTAGAAAAAGAAATACTAAAATTCTGGGATAAAAAGAAAATATTTGATAAATTAAGAAAGAAGAATTTGAGAAATAAATCATGGAGTTTCATCGACGGCCCGATAACTGCAAACAATCCAATGGGCGTTCATCATGCATGGGGCAGAACTTACAAGGATATTTTCCAGAGATTCAAGGCAATGCAGGGCTTTGATCAAAGATATCAGAATGGTTTCGACTGCCAAGGGCTCTGGGTGGAAGTTGAAGTGGAAAAAGATCTTGGTTTAAACTCAAAAAAAGAAATTGAGGAATACGGATTAGAAAACTTCTCGAAAGCATGCAGAAAAAGAGTTGAAAAATATTCGAAAATACAGACAGAGCAGTCAATAAAGCTTGGGCAGTGGATGGACTGGGATAATTCTTATTACACCATGGACGACTACAACATAGAGCATATCTGGCATTTCTTAAAAGAATGTCACAAAAAAGGTTGGTTATACAAGGGAACAAAGGTTATGCCTTGGTGTTTGCGCTGTGGCACTTCACTTGCACAGCATGAACTTGTTGATACATATGAAGAGAAAACTCATGAAGCAGTTTATTTTAAAGTTCCAGTTAAGAACACAAAAAATCATTATTTATTAATTTGGTCTACAACAAGCTGGACCTTCTCTTCGAATGTTGCAGCAGCCGTCAATCCAAGCTTGATGTATGTAAAGGCAGAACAGGACGGCAATATTTATTACCTTGCAGAAAAAATAGCAGATAAAGTTCTTAGAGAAAATTACAAAATTCTTGAAAGATTTAAGGGAAATAAATTAATAGGGATTGAGTACACAGGGCCTTTTGATTATCTTCCTGCTGTTAAAAATATTAAGCATAAAGTAATTGCATGGAAAGACGTCGGCGAAGAAGAGGGGACAGGAATCGTTCATATCGCGCCAGGGTGCGGAGCAGAAGATCATGAGCTCGCAAAAAAAGAAAATCTTCTTATAATCGCGCCAATAGACGAGACAGGAGATTACGTAGAAGGATTTGACTGGTTTACAGGAAAGAATGTCAAAAGCATCCATAAACTTGTCATCGAGGATTTGAAGAAAAATAATTTTCTATATAGAGCAGAAAATTATAGGCACCGCTACCCTCATTGCTGGCGCTGCAAAGAAGAGCTTGTTTTTAGATTGGTTTCAGAATGGTTTATTTCTTCAGATGAAATAAGGCCGTTGATGAAGAAAAATGCGAAAGAAGTTTTTTGGCACCCAGAACATGGCGGGAAGCTGATGCAGGATTGGTTAGATAATATGCAGGACTGGAACATCTCAAGAAGAAGATACTGGGGGTTGCCATTGCCGTTTTATGAATGCAGCTGCGGTCACACCGAAGTCATTGGCTCAAGGGAGCAGTTAAGAAAACTCGCAGCGGATCCAAAAAGATTTGATTCTCTTCCAGAATTGCACAAACCTTGGATAGATGAGATTAAAATAAAGTGCCCTAAATGCAAAAAAGAAATTTCAAGAATTACAGATGTCGGTGACTGCTGGCTGGACGCAGGTATAGTCCCATTCTCAACGCTGAATTATCTTCAAGATAAAACCTATTGGAAGAAATGGTTCCCAGCAGATTTTATAACAGAAATGAGGGAGCAAGTCAGGCTCTGGTTTTATTCAATGTTGTTCATGTCAACCGCTTTGCAGAATCAATCTCCTTACAAATCAGTACTGTTATATGAAAAAGTTTACGATGAAAAAGGAAGGCCAATGCATAAGAGCCTGGGAAATGCAATCTGGTTTGACGATGCAGTTGAAAAAATAGGCGCAGATGTAATGCGCTGGCAATACTCATTCCAGAATCCATCGACAAATTTAAACTTTGGATACAATTCAGCAAAAGAAGCAAAGAGGGATTTGGATGTTATCTGGAACCTAGGAAACTATGTCCAGCTCTATTGCAAGCACAAGAAAGAAGAAGCAGATGATGTAGCATCTAAATGGATAATCTCCAGGAGGGAGTCTACAAAAGAACATGTAGAGGATTACCTTGAAAAATTACAGCCAAATCAGGCAATAGCGGAAATAAAACAATTCCTGATTGAAGATTTATCAAGGACATACGGGCAGCTGATAAGAGATGAGCTTGATAGCCCAAAAATACAGGCGACACTTTACAACTCCTTTTTGGCAGGATTAAAGCTTCTCGCGCCGTTCACTCCGTTTGTAACCGAAAATCTTTATCAGGAAATTAGCAAAAATAAAGAATCGATCTTTTTAGAAGACTGGCCGAAGCCTGAAAAAAAACACATTGATGAAGAATTAGAAAAAAGCATGGAGGAAATAAAAGGCATAATTAAAGAGATACTGGCGCAAAGAGACAAATCACAGATGGGTGTAAGATGGCCATTGCCGAATGTATTGATAACAAATGAAAATCCAAGGCCGCTGGAGGAATTCATCGAGATAATAAAAAAACAAGTAAATGTGAAGCAAGTCACATTCAAAACAGGAAAAGATTCTGTTGACCTCGACACGAAAATGACAGAGGAGCTTGAAGAAGAAGGCTATCTCCGTGAATTAACAAGAAGAATCCAGGAATTGAGAAAGAAAGCAAAGCTGAAAAAAGAGGACAAGATAAAATTACATATAGCAACAAAAGAAAGTTTCTTAGAAAAATTCAAAGAAGAGTTGAAGGAAAAGGTTAATGCAGAGGCGATAAATATAGACAGTAAGCTAGAAAAGAAGCACAAATATTATTCAAAAGAAAAAATAAAAGAGAAAGAATTTGAAATAGGCTTCTAATTAACCACTTGTAAATTTCATCATAGCCTTTATAAACCTTTCTTCCTTTATAAATAAAAGTTTGGAAGTGAAATAATGGCGAAAGCAAAAAAGGAAATTAAGATTGTCAACATTGTTTGTTCTGCTTCTCTCGGCCAAGATATTCCTTTAATCAAGCTCGCAGAGACTTTGCCGAATACAGAATACAACCCAGAGCAGTTCCCGGGATTAGTAATGCGCATCCGCGAGCCCAGAACCTCAGCGTTAATCTTCAGTTCAGGAAAGATTGTTTCAACAGGAGCAAGATCGATGAAGAAAGTCAAGGAGTCAGTCAAGGCAATTATAAAAAATCTGGCAAGGATAAAAATCAGGATCAAGACAGTTCCGAAGGTAAATGTCCAGAACATGGTCGCAGCAGGCTCGATAGGAATGGATTTGAATTTAAACTCACTTGCAATGGAATTGGAGAATACAGAGTATGAGCCAGAGCAGTTCCCAGGATTAGTCTACAAGCTTCAAGGAACAAGAGCTACTTTCTTACTATTCAGCAATGGAAAAATTGTCTGTACCGGCACTCGCTCAGAAACAAAATTGAATGAGGCAGTGGATAAATTGATAAAAGTTCTCAAGAAAATCAAGAGATAAATTTACTCGCTTCGCTCCATAAGACACCGAAGGTTTCTTATAAAAACTTCCCCTCTTCCTTTTCTTTCAGAAAGAAACACTAATTGAACAAAGTTCAATTGTGCGCCATTGAGTTCACTCAATTAGCGAATCAAGCCCAAAAGAAACATTTTAGCTTCCAATTTTTCTTTGGACACGATTTCTTTTTCCTAAAAAGAAAGTGTGAGGGGAAAGGCAGATGGAAAACGCAGTTGTCCATGAAGGTTTTTTCTAAAAGTTTATATAGGAAATGCATTCACAGTTTTTATTGGGGGTGAAAATTGGAAACTTCTGATCAGCTGGAAAAGTTCAGGGACTTCTTTGGATCATATAAAGGTAGGATTCATGAAACAATAGCAAAGGGAGGTAATTCTGTTTTGTTTGATTTTAATGAGCTTTTAACTCATGATCCAGAGCTTGCAGATTTGTTATTAGAAGACCCGGAGAATCTATTAAAAGCCGCAGAGATTTCATTGGATAATTTAGACCTGCCTTCCAATTCATTGAAAATCCGTTTTAATAATCTCCCTGCAGCAAGCATGTTAAGAATAAGGGATATAAGGTCAATTCACATAGATAGGTTTATTGCGGTTGAAGGGCTGGTTAGGCAAACTTCAGACGTAAGGCCGCAAGTGACATCAGCAAAATTCGAGTGCCCTTCATGCGGTAATACTATGCTGCTGCTTCAGATCGACACTCAATTTAGAGAGCCATCAAGGTGCTCGTGCGGCAGAAGAGGCAAGTTCAGGCTCATCAGTAAGGATTTGATTGATGCTCAGAGAGTTGTTTTGGAAGAAGCTCCGGAAAATTTAGATGGGGGAGAGCAGCCCAAGAGGCTTGCAGTTTTTCTAAAGGGAGATTTAGTAGATCCCAAGATGGAAAAGCGAACAACGCCCGGAACAAAAGTCCGCATCACAGGCGTTGTAAAAGAAATAACAATTCCACTAAGGACCGGGGGGCAGTCAACAAGATATGATTTGATAATGGAGTCAAATTACGTCGAGCCGATAGAAGAGACGTTTGAGGAAATTAATATCACAAAAAAAGAGGAAGAAGAAATCTTAGAAGCATCACAAGATCCGAAGATCTATCAGAGAATCGTTTCTTCAATAGCCCCTTCAATTTATGGGCATGAAGACATCAAAGCAGCACTAATGCTCCAGTTAATGGGGGGAGTTCAAAAAGTTCACGACGATGGAACAAAAAGAAGAGGGGATATGCACGTTTTGCTAATTGGTGATCCTGGATGCATTGCAGGCGATTCCCAAGTCGCGCTTATCTATAAAGGAATGGAGAAGATTCAGGATTTGGGGAAAGAACATCTGCAGCCGATAAAAGAATTTGTTACAAAAATAAGAAAAGATGGAAAGGACAAATATTACGATGTTGCTAAAGTATTTCAGCACTATCCAAAGCAGCCGGTCCTGAAAGTAATCACTGAAACCGGAAAGGAAGTAGTTTGCACCTATAATCAGCCATTTCTAACTAAAGAAGGATGGAAGAGGGCTGACGAAATCAAAACAGACGAGAAGATAAGGGTGATGCCTAAAATTCCTTCTCTTGTTAAAAAACTAGCAGATACAAATTTTAAAGAAGTTAATAAAGCCTCTGGAAAATTGAAGGAAGTAAATCTGCCAAAGAAAGTAACTCCAGAATTAGCTTCATTATACGGGTATCTCATAGGAGACGGAAACATACATCCAGCAGGATATAGGGTTACATGTTACATAAATGATGAAGAAACGGATTTAATCGGCAAATTATCTTCATTATGGAAAGAAAATTTTAATATTGGTCCCGCATTAATCACAAAAGAAAAAGAAGAGGAGAAAATAATTGATGATGGAAATGGGCTTCTAAGAAAATTTATTTCAAGGCAGAGAATGCACCTCTTGGAGATTAATAGTAGGCAAGTTGCTTTCAATCTTTCTTTTTTAGCTGATAAAGCCGTTCCGCAGGAAATTTTTAGGAGCCCGCCGTATGTTGTTGCTCCATTCATTAGCTGGCTATTTGAAGCAGACGGTTGTGCATTCGGCAACGGGAGAGGGAGAACATCAATACAGTTGAAGTCTTCCATGCCAAAATTGCTCAAGGATGTCCAGTTGCTCCTTCTCTATTTTGGAATTCAGTCAAGGATTATTGAAGATAACCTATGTATAAGAAGATCCCATGATATGGAATTGTTTGCTAAGCATATAGGCTTTGTTTCAGAGAAGAAGAAAAATGCTTTACAAAGGGTGCTGCAGAACATAAAAGAAAAAAATAATTCTCAAAAAAGAAAAGGATTTCAGAGATGGGAAAAAATATCTGGGATTATTCCTTTCGGGATGATGGATGTATATGATTTTGAGGTTCCAAAAAGCCATACATTCATTGCAAATGGAATTGTCTGTCATAATTCTGGTAAAAGCCAGATGCTCCAATTTATCTCAAAAATCGCTCCAAAAGCAAGATTGGTTTCAGGAAAAGGAGCCTCTGCAGCAGGTCTTACTGCAACAGTAGTCAAAGATGAGTTCATGAGAGGATGGGCGTTAGAGGCAGGGGCTTTCGTATTGGCAAACGGGGGATTTGCTATAATTGACGAAATGGACAAAATAGATCCAGATGATATTTCTGCACTGCATCAGGCCTTAGAGCAGCAGGTAATTACAATTGCAAAAGCAAATATCCAAGCAACATTGAAGGCAAAGACAACTCTTTTAGCAGCAGCAAACCCAAAGCTGGGCAGGTTTGATCCATATATTCCAATTCCATCTCAGATCAACATGCCATCAACACTGATTAACCGGTTCGACTTGATTTTTCCGATAAGGGATATGCCTTCAAAAGAGTTAGATAATAGGATTGCGACACATGTATTAAACTTACAGCAGAGGCCAGATGATATAAAAACGGAATTTTCCCCAGAGTTCTTAAAAAAATATATTTCATACGCAAGGCAGAAAGTAAATCCGGTCCTGACAAAAGAGGCTGTAGAAGAAATCAAGACTTTTTATGTCGGCTTGAGAAACCTGCCAGCACTTAACGAGCAGGAGTTGAAGCCGATTCCAATATCAGCAAGGCAGCTGGAGGCGCTAGTAAGATTATCAGAGGGCTCGGCCAGAGTCAGGCTTTCAAAGGAGGTTACAAAGAAAGATGCACAGAGGGCGATAGAAACATTAAAGAGATGTTTGATGCAGGTCGGCTTTGATCCAGAATCAGGCCAGATAGATATAGACAGGATTTCAACAGGGCTCACTACTTCAAAGCGCAGTAAAATTGTAAAAATTCAGGCATTGATAAACGAGCTCACAAAGAAAATCGGCAAAAAAATTCCAATAGATGATCTTATAATGGAGGCTTCTGAGCAAGGGATAGATGAAGCGCAGGTTAATGAAGCTCTCGATGTTTTAAAAAGAGACGGCACAATTTTTCAGCCGCAGCCAAATATAATTGAGAGGATATGAAATGGAGATGCAGCAGAGGCAAAGGCAGACAGCATACAAAGTGCCAATAAGCGCGCTTCTCAATAATCAGTATGTTGAGCAGCAGGGGTTCGAGCCTAACTACTTAAAGATAAATGATAAGCAAGTATCGAGAGTAAATCTTCTTGCTGTAGTGATTGATAAGCAGGTCTCAAGCTCGTTGGCGACTCTTACATTGGACGATTCAACAGGAATAATCCAAGTGAGGTACTTCAATGACGACGTAAAAAAAGCAGCTGATATAAATCTTGGAGATACAGTCCTGCTGATAGGAAAGCCTAGAAAGTTCAATGACCAAATCTTCTTGGCTGCAGAGATAACAAGGAAAACGAATCCAGCATGGATGAAAATTCGGAAAATCGAGCTCAAAAAAGAATTCAACATCGAATCCGATAGCAATGGGCAGCAGCAGAAGGAAGCAAAGCAGCAGATGAATTCTTATAACGGGAAAATTTTAGATTTTATAAAAGAAAAGGACAATGGCAGCGGAGTAGACATAGACGAGATTATCTCCAATTCAGGCTTGAAGGAAAATGAGGCTAGAGAAGCAATTGTTGAGCTGGTAAAGCTTGGAGAAATTTATGAGCCGAGGCCGAATAAAATAAGGATTCTTGGATAATTTTAAAAACCCCTTTCCTGCTTTATATTCAATGGAAAACTATGAAGAGATGCTGGAGCAGGGAATAAAAAATCTGCCTACAAAATCAGTGAATAAAGAAAGGTTTGAAATGCCAAAAGTGCAGGGGCATATAGAAGGCAACAAAACAATAATTAATAACTTCCTCCAGGTTGCAGACCAGTTGAGAAGAAGTCCAGAGCACCTGTTGAAATTTCTGCAAAGGGAATTGGCAACGCCAGGAATTGTAAAAGATGGAAGGCTGATTCTAGGAAGAAAGATAAACTCGTCTCAGATAAATGAGAAGATAGAAAGATATGCAAAAGTTTTTGTGATCTGCAAGGAATGCGGAAAGCCAGATACACAACTGATTAAAGATGGACCGACGCAGGTGATAAAATGCACAGTATGCGGCGCAAGGCACCCAGCAAGGTGAGTATTATAAAGATGGAGCAGAAAGAATTGAAAGAGGAGTATGGGAACTTATGCAAGAAGCATGGCTTGCCTAAATTTGAGCAGTTAGACGGCGAGTTCGAGATAAGGGCAATTGAATTAAACAGGTCAGGAATTTTAATAAAAGCAATCCTGCGCGCAATGACAAATAAGCTTGGCATGTTTATGAATTATATTGAGCCTGTAATTTCAGCGCCGCCGCAGAATCTTCACGCACTGATTGAAATGAGAAATCTTTCTGAAAATGACAGGAGCGGGATGTTTGAGTTCTACAAGGAAATCTCGGTATTGCTGCACGAGAACATTTCTACAGAGCTCAAAACAGAAAAGGAAATAGCGCAGCAGATAAAAAAAATATACAAGGCATGGCCAGATATAAAGAAGAAAGAAATTATTTTTTTGGACAAAATAACCTCGGCCTGGAAAAAAAGAGAAGAAAACCCAACGGTGAAGGCAGAGTATTCAGGATGATGATTGTAAAAGTACACATTGCAGAAAGAAGAAAGATCGTCTCTATATGCGATGCAAATCTTATAGGAAAAAAATTTGAGGACAAAAATCTACAGCTTGATGTTTCGGGGTTTTTTTACAACGGGCAGGCGCTCACAGAAAAAGAGATATTAAAAGCAGTGGCTGATGCAAATTCATTGAATATTGTAGGCAAGGAGTCAATTAACTTCTCGCTTAAAAACAATCTTATTGACGAATCAAATATAATCACGATCAAAAAAATACCCCATGCAATTTCAATATTAAGATGAATAAGTTCTGCCCAGAATGCGGAAAGATTGAAACTAAGAGCCAGTTGTTGATAAAAGGGCTATGCAAAGCCTGTTTCTTAAAGAGGAACAGCATGCTCGGGCATTACAAGGGGCTGAACATAGTAATTTGCCCGAGTTGCCAGTCTTACATGCACAAAAATAAATGGCACCAAAAAATCTCAGACGATGAAGATACGAATATAAAAAAAATAATCTTGGGTACAATTGACGAAAAGATTAAGCTGCACGATGGCGTGAAAATCATGAACAAAAGCATAGAAATAATTGGCCATAATGAAATAAATCCGAAAAAGATTAATGTGCAATTAACAATCATCGGGTCAATGCACGGCATAAAATCAAAAGAAAGCAATTTGCTGGAGGTAGTTGTAGATCCCTCAATTTGCAACGCATGCAAAAAGAAAAATTCATCTTATTATGAAGCTAAAATACAGATAAGACCGAGAGACAGGGATCTTCTAAAATTTATTAAAGGTTTCATAAGCGAAAACAATGTGATGGTAACAAGAGAAGACGAAAGAAAATTTGGAACAGATTTATATCTTACAAACAAGAAGCAGCTGTCTGGAATATTAGGAGAAGTCAAGAAGAAATTTAGCGTCAATGTCAAAATTTCAAGCACGCTTTATGGAAGGAAAGACGGAAAAGAAGTATATCGGACAACGGCGTTAGTAAGGTTGAAAGGGGGCGATCTAGAAACTAGATAAATCTGATTTTAACAAGAAATTCATCTATGTTTAATATGCTCCTTGAAATCTTTAGCCAAAGAATTAAACTTGTTTTCTAAATTACCTGCCTTTTCTTCTGTTCTGGACACCTTGCTGTTGACTGACATTAAGTTAAAAATTATTCCTGCCAGGAAAGTCATTATAATTGAGAATTCTGTCGGGCTTCCACCAATAATCTTCCAAAGCAAGAAAATGATTCCGAGTGCTAGTAGGACCCAAGAAATAATGTTTGTAATGTTTTGTTTCATGTGAATCCCTTTCCTGTGATTATTAAATATAATAGTATCAAAACTAGAATAATTCCAATAATCCAGTAAAATATATTTTCTTTTGGCATTAAGATTTTTATTAATATCAAAGATTTAAATAATTATCGTTGGGAAATAATTTCGGGATAACGCACAATGCAGTTGAAAGAATAGGTTTATATAATAAGTTTTTAGATAAATAAGTTATGTCAAAGAAAAAAGAAATGCAGAAGATGCAGGAGCAGCTGGAGACAGAAGTGAGCAGGGTAAAGCTTCCAAGAGACAACCAGTCATTCGGCATTGTAGACCAGCGTTTAGGGGCATCAAGGATGCGCGTTCGCTGCCTCGACGAGAAAACAAGAATCTGCAGAATTCCTGGCAGGCTAAAAAGAAAATTGTGGGTGAGAGAGGGAGATTTGGTTTTAGTTGAGCCTTGGGAGATGGGGGGAAATGAAAAAGGAGATATAATATTCAAGTATCGTCCAAGCCAGATTGAATGGCTTAAGAAAAAAGGATATTTAAAAAAGATTGCAGATGTTGAAGAATTCTAAATGACAGAAATAAAAATACCGAAAGTGAGAGTTGCTGCACTTCTAGGAATAAAAGGGCAAACAAAAAGGAAAATAGAAAAAGCAACAAAAACAAAATTGAAAGTAAATTCCCAGGAAGGTGAAATTGAAATCTTAGGAGAGCCTCTCGAAGTTTATCAAGCAGAGCCAATAGTTAAGGCAGTAGCACGAGGTTTCAATCCAGAGATAGCATTAACATTAACGAATGAAGAAAACTGTTTTGATCTAATTGATTTCAAGCACCACGCAGGCGGTTCAAAGAAAAAATTGGAGAGGATGAAATCCAGGCTTATTGGAGAAAAAGGTAGATGCAGGAAAACAATCGAGGATATCTCAAATGTTAAAATCTCTATCCATGGAAAGACAGTAGGGATAATAGGCAGAATAGAAAATGTTCATCTTGCAAGAACTGCAATTGTCGATATTTTAAAAGGAGCCCCTCACGGTCCAGTTTATAAAAAATTGGAAGAAAGGATATCTGGATTAAATGAATAAAATTACAAATTAAAGAAACCTTTAAATTATCTCGTTGTTAGTTTTTATACATGTATTTTAAGAGCCAAAGTAAATTTTCAAAAAAAGAGGTTGCAAATTATTATGACTGTTGTCAGAAATACTGTAACTTATTGTGGGCAGATAAAGAAAGTCGCTCATATCATTATGGATATTGGTATAGGGATACGAAGTCTAAGGAAGAAGCAAATTTAAATCCATACAGAGAAATAATAAAATATCTAAAGCCAAAAAAAGGAGAGCTTATTCTTGATGCTGGTTGTGGAACAGGAGGAGCATCAATATGGTTATCCAAGAATACTAAAGCAAATTTTGTGGGAATAACTCTATCAAATAAACAATTAAAATTAGCTAAAAGATACTCTGATAAAGAACAAGCTTCAGATAAGATAAGGTTCTACCAAAAAGATTATTTTAAAACAAACTTTCCACGAAATAAATTTGATAAAATATTTGCAATAGAAAGTTTTTGTTATGGATTTCCAAATACGAAGGATTTATTTAAAGAAATGTACAGGATTCTAAAGAAAAATGGTACGTTAATAATGATAGATGGCGTTCTTTTACGAAAACCTTCAAATAAATATGAAGAAAAATTGGCTCAAGGATTTCTAAGAGGGTGGAGGCTTAGTGGGGGCTATACCAAAGACGAAATAATTGATTTTTTTAAAAAAGCAGGTTTTAAAAATGTCAAGTTTATTAATAAAACAGACAATATCAAGAAAAATCTCAACAAAGTATATTTAATGGGAAGGTTTCTCTATCTCCTTCTAAAACCTTTAAAATCCATTAAAGCGGTGCCAGAAATAGAGTTTGAAAATACAATAACCATGATAAATCAAAAGAAACTTGTAGAAATAGGAATTCTGGGACATGGAATGTTTTACGCTAAAAAATAATCCACAGAAAAGGTTTTATACTTCGTAAGTATTTTACTTTTTTTATGTTCGAATATCTAATAATTCTGTTGACGCTATTCCTAATAACATTTATCTTGGAGAAAGTATACCATATCCATCTCTACAAATCAAAGAGAGAGAGAGCAGAGATAGTTGGCATCTTTTTTATTATTGGGATTATATGGGATAGTTTTGCTATTTCAAGGGGGCATTGGATATTTCCTCCAGAAAATAATCTTGGAATCATAATCGGAGTAATGCCACTTGAAGAATATTTGTTTATACTTATTATCCCTTATTTTGTAATTACCCTTTACAGGCTAATAGATTCTAAATTCAAAAAAACCAGCAAGAAATAACACAAATATTTATTAACCCTTCAAAATTTCAAAGATTTTAAATGGCAACAATAGCAGATGAACTAGCAAAGAAGCAGAGAGAGATTTCAATTTCTGAATTTTTCCTGAAAAACCGTCATCTATTAGGTTTTGATAATCCAACTCGAGCTTTGATGATGGTAGTAAAAGAGGCAGTCGATAATTCTTTAGATGCGTGCACAGAAATGAAAGTCCTGCCGGAAATAAAAATTGAGCTCGTCCAAATAAATGAAAATAGGTTCACAGTAATCGTGGAAGACAACGGTCCAGGAATTGTAAAGCAACAAATTCCAAACATATTTGGAAAGCTATTGTATGGAAGCAAGTTTCATAGCATGCGTCAGTCGCGTGGGCAGCAAGGAATAGGGATAAGTGCAGCTGTTTTATACTCGCAATTAACAACCGGGAAATCTACAAAGATTTATTCTAAAGTAAGCCCAAAAAAGCCCGCGCATTATTTTGAATTGCAGATAGACACTAAAAAAAACGAGCCCAATATATTAAAGGACCATGAAATTGATTGGGATAAAGATCATGGAACTAAAATCGAGATAGAAATCGAAGGAAAGTATTTAAGGGGAAAGCAAAGTGTCGATGAATATGTTAAAGAGACAGCCATTGTAAATCCGCATGCTACTTTTATTTATGTTAGTCCAGAAAAAGAAAAATTAGTTTACGAGAGAGTAACTGAAGAATTACCAATAGAAACAAGAGAAATAAAGCCTCATCCATATGGTATTGAGCTCGGGCATTTGATAAAAATGCTGCAAGATACGAGGGCAAATACTTTGGCTGGGTTTTTACAGTCAGACTTTTCAAGAATAGGGCAGCAGACGGCAAAGGAAGTATGTAGTAAAGCGGTATTAAGAATAGAGGACAAACCGAAGAAATTGGAAGGAAAAGAAATTGAAGCATTATTTAAGTCATTACAGGAAACGAAAATAATGGCCCCTCCAGGTGATTGTCTGAGTCCAATTAAGGCAGAATTGTTGGAAAAAGGATTAAGAAAGGAAATTAATGCAGATTTTTATATTACCTCCACAAGACCTCCAGCAGTTTATCGAGGAATGCCGTTTCAAATTGAAGTCGGAATAGCCTATGGCGGGGAAATAGATAAAGAGTCTCAGGTCAGATTGATGAGATTTGCTAACCGAGTTCCATTGCTTTATCAGCAAGGTGCATGTGCCATAACAGAAGCTGTTACAGAAACAAATTGGAAGGCATATGGGCTGCAGCAGTCAGGGAATAATCCCCCAACAGGTCCAGCCATTGTCCTTGTGCACATTGCAAGCGTTTGGGTGCCATTTACAAATGAAGCAAAAGAAGCAATTGCACATTACGATGAAATTATCAAGGAGATAAAATTAGCATTGCAGGAATGTGGAAGAAAACTCAGCATTTATATTCATAAGCATATAAGGGCAGCAGAGCAGCGTGAGAAAATTGGTTTATTTGAAAAATATGTTCCAGAGCTGGCAAATGCATTGAGCAATCTGACAAACAATAAAAGAGAAGTAATTCAGGATAGGCTGCAGAAAATATTAAAAAAAGAGCTTCCAAGTTTAGAGGCTGAAAACGGAGCAAGAGAAGAAAGCGAGTCAGCTCAAAATATAGCCGAAAAAAATGAAAATAAAAAGGCAAAAAATGAAAAGAAAGAAAAGCAAACAACCCTCGAAGTTAAAAGCGCTAGGAGATGATATTCTTCAGCAGATAAATAAGGGGAAGAACCCCAATATAGTCGTGCCTATAAGGGCTCTAAGCAATGTAATTTATAATGAAAAAACAAAAACTCTCGAGCTTGGAAAAAAAAGAGCTGAAAGATATTTCTTCAACGTGGCGCACGCCAAAAAATTCCTGCAGACAGTAGAGATAGCTTCTATTTTAAAAAAAGAATTATTGGATACAGATAAGCACGAGCATCTTAGAGGAATTTTTTACATTGCAAAAAGGACAATACCTGGTACAGATGTTAATCTTGTTGATGACCAGGTTGAATCTGATAAGATAATCGAGGACTTGGAAGTTATCACCGGATTATCGAGGGAGGAGCTGCATGTTTCCGCAAACAAAATGGGGAGCATGGTTGGGAAAATAACTCTGAAAGATAGCGGCGATACAATAGATTGCTCGAGATTAGGTAAAGGTGGATATTCAATACCGTCGATAACAGATGAACTGTCTTTTAAAAAAGTAAATGCGAAATATGTTTTATATATGGAGAAGGCGGCAATTTTCGAGAGGTTAAATGAGGATAAGTTCTGGCTGAAAAATAATTGTATCTTGGTAACATCACAAGGGCAGACAACAAGAGGAATAAGAAGGTTATTGCAGAGATTGGCAGATGAAGAAAAGTTGCCAATATATGTACTATGCGATGCCGATGTCTACGGGGCATATATTTATTCTGTAGTAAAATACGGTTCTATTGCACTGGCGCATGCAGCTGAAAGGCTAACAATTCCAAGTGTCAAATACGTCGGTATAACAATGGATGACGTCGTAAAATACGATTTAAAAAAGCAGATTATCAAATTGGACGATAAAGATTTAGCGAGGATAAAACAAGTTGCACAATATGATTGGTTTAAAAATAATAAGGACTGGCAGAGGCAGTTCAAGTTGATGAAAGAGCTTAATGGGAAAGTAGAAATTCAGGCGCTCGCTACAAAAGGAATCAGTTTTATCTCTGAAAAATATTTACCTGAAAAAATAAAAAACAAGGAGTTTTTAAATTAGAAAATGTCAAGTCTAGCAAAAGTAATAGAAAAAGATCCAAATTTATTTTTCGGATTGTATGATGTTCCAGTTCTGATATATTTGGAATTTGGAGACAGACAAGCAATGGGAGATCCAAATCTACTTGGTTTCTATAATTTTAGTGAAGGCTCAAAATCGAGAGTTCTATTAGAAACTATTGACGAAGCAGTAAATGTTGGGCTGCATGAAGTCTATCATGCAATGTTTGCACATTCAGAAACACAGCATAGGTATATGGAAAGCCAAGGAGCTTTTAACGATCCAAGAAATTATAGGAAAATTAGAAGTTTAATTGATAACTTCTATAAATGTCAATTATAGAAACCTTTTTAAGAGAAATTTAGTTGTTCTTTTTTAAGCCCAAGTAGCTCAGACCCTGTCGGGAGCAATAGGTAGAGCACACGGTTCGTTATAGTGGATGTGAAACTGTTACCTATTAAGGCCGATATCGTGACAAGCAAGGCTAAAGCTTGCGATTCTGGTCGGAGGTTCAAGTCCTCCCTTGGGCGATTTTTCTAACTTTACATGACATGTGACATATACCAACACGGGATTTATAAGCAAATTAATATTTCTGATAAAGATGAAAGAAGTAATCATGAAAGATTATTTGCCTGAATATATTATCCCAAGAAGAGGAGAAAATAAAATCTTAGAGATTCATCACGGAATAAACAATGATTATTTCTTAAGTTATGGCGGTTGTAGAAAAAACATAAGATTCCAAGAGAAAATAAATCTGTCAGAAAACAACATTATCGGTATTGGCCTTTATCTTGCAGAAGGAAAAAAAGAAAAGCTTTCTAAATTTAAAAAATCCAATCATAACGGGGAGATAAGTTTTGATAATAGTGATCCTGGAGCAATCAACTCTGTAATTAATTTATTAAAAAAATTTGGTGTAAATAGAAATGAATTGAAATTTAATATTGATTTGAATATCAATTACAAATCAAATTCTGATAAATTGGAGAGTTATTGGAGTGATAAACTAAAGCTTAATCCTCACTCAAAAAGAAAAGGATTTATACGATATGTTGGAGTCAAAAATAATAAGTTGAGTAATAACACGAGACCTTATGGTTGTCTAAGAATCGCTTTCTCCTCGGTTATTTTAATTAACATCTTCATTCCATTTCTCCTAAAATTCTTTAGGGAAGTTATATCAAAAAAAGACAAAAAAGTAATCTCTTTGATATTAAAAGGATACTTTGCAGGGGATGGTCATGTAAGTTTTTCCCAAAAGATATCAAGCGGACGAAAACACGTGGAGTTCTTATGTAATGATGCTGAACTAAGATCTCTATTAAAAACAAGTCTAAAAATTTTGGGCATTAATAATATTAAAGAAACAAACCCATTAATAAATAGAACCCATACACATGCTTTAAGAATTTATAACAGGACCGATTTTCTAGTGCTAAACAAATATAGGGTTCTTGACTTCATAGATTATAAAAGAGAAACGTTTTCTAATTTATTGAGTCAATATAAAACCATTTCTTAACACAATTTCTTAATACGAAACATTTTAAAACCACTTTCATTAATTCTTTCTACAAGGGGCTGTAGCATAGTCTGGCTGGTGCACATTAACTAGGTTAAGCGCTTTCGACTGATATGTCTAAATCAGTAAAGCTGGACTCAAAGATCGAGAGATCATAGATCGAAAGGTTTGTGACTCAAAGTCCCAGGTTCAAATCCTGGCAGCCCCATCCAAAATAAAATGCGCTTGTCAGAAAAACCAGTCAAACACTCTGTAGCTGTTGTAATCTATTCTGAAGATAAGAAAATCTTAATTGTGCAGCGTCCTTACGACGATGAAAGTTTGCCAGGAATTTGGGGATTGCCTGCAAGCTCTTTAAGAAATGGAGAGTCTTTTGAAGAAGCGATTTTTAGAACTGGAAAAGAAAAAATGAGGGTAGAACTTAGGATCGTCAAGATGATAAGTGAAGGGTCAACAGAAAGAAAAAATTTTGTGCTTCATATGAAAGAATACGAGGCAGGCATTGTTAGCGGGATGCCAAGAGTACCTCAAAATGCAGATGGAGTCACGCAATACAGAGAGTTAAAATATGGCGATAGCAAAGATTTAATCCCTGCAGCGCAAAAAGGTTCATTATGTTCTATGTTATATCTTTCTCACGAAAAAGTCCAGTACTAATAACTCCAGAATCAGACTATCCTCTCTCCACACTAATCTTGCTTCCATCTTTAACATTTTTGAAAACTAAAGGATCACCAATAATTTTTCCAAAAACATTTACATTGCTTGCAGCTCTTGGTTTATCATTTTTGCTCGCAAAAGTTCTTCCAAAGAAAATACAAAAAGCATTTCCATCAGGCCAATACGCAATATCTCCAACTTCAACTTCCTCTCTTCCTTTCTCTTCTCCCAGCTGGACAGGAATAGAAAAATAAATTTCATCCCCCCATGTTTTTACTAGGGCAGAAAAAGGCAGTTTCTCATAAATCCTTTTCGCAGTATAACTCTCATTAAGTTCAGCTTCAACTTTAACGCTTCCGGATTTGATTAAGATTTTCATCTACAGAAAACTGACAATAATGTTTCTCAGCCAATCATACAAATCAAATACAACCTGCCTGTTAACAAACCACAGCACAACCAAAATGATTATTATCCATATGATTAACCTTCCAATAAAACTGTGATGCACCTTTTTAAGTTTATAGCCTCTCAAATTTTCAGGCAGTTTACTCTCAGCCATTAACTCACCTTCTTAGTATGTTCTTTAAAATCTTTAGCTAAAGAATTGAACCTCATCTCTAACCTAATTTGCCTATCTCCAATTGCCCACATTTTAAGCATCAATGTAAAAATAAGTCCAGCTAAAGCAATAAACTCAGTAAGACTATTTCCAAAGACAGTCCATATTAACAAACCCATGCTAATAAATAGAAAAATCCAAAATAATATCCCTTTTATATTCACTTTCATTTAAACGCCCTACCTGTAGCGAAAAGATAAATAAAGATAATTAAAAACACAATCACTACAATCCAATAAAGTATGTTTTGTAATTTTAATTCATTTACCATTAGCTCGCCCTCAACCCCTCTCTCATCTTCTTGTCAAGTTTAATATCTTCTCCTTCAGTCCTTAAAAATCTGTTATTATAAATAATTTTCCCATTTTTAGACACAATGTTTAATTTTTCAAAATCTTTTATTTCTATTACTTCTTTAGCTTTCTCTCTTAAATCAATAAACACTCTTTCTCCATTTCTGCTTTTATTAGCTATGAGCAGAGATAGATTTTTTCCATCATGAACAGCAAGAAGCATCCCCTGACTTTCAATCCCGCGGATCATAGCTTCTTTCAAATTCTTCAATAAGATTATTTTCTTTCCAATTAAATCTTCTTTTTTATAATGCTCCCTTATCCCAGAAACAATCTGCACATCATCAGCAGTTTCTTTTCCTAAGTCAAGCAGTAAGATATATAATTTGTCAGCATTCGGGTGATCCTTAACACCCTTTATCTCAGCAACTCTAAAATCAAAATCCTCAAAACTTATTTCATCTTTTAACTTAACAAAACTTTTTGGAGGCTCAATCTGCTCTATCTTTTTAAATAAAATCTCGCCTTTTTTAACTTTATACACTTTTATTAAGCCAAATTTACAATCTTTCAGATTTCCTAACTTAATGTTTAATTGCTTATTTATCTTTTCAGAAGTATTAGGCATGAAAGGACTTATCAGGATAGAAATAATCCTCAGGGCTTCAAGTAAATTATAAATTTTAACTTCCTGCCGTTTATTTTTCAGCTCCCAAACCTTGTTTTTATTTATATATTGATTGCAGCTCTGGATGAATTTGAATATTTCTGCTAATGCTTTATCCAGCTCAAAATTATCAACAAGAGTTTCAATTTTTTTAAGCTCAAATTTCAGCTCAATCTTTTGTTTTTTAACAATTTTAAAATTCTTTTCAGCAAGCGACAATGTTCTAGAAACTAAATTTCCCATGTCATTTGCAAGCTCATCATTCAATCTCCTGACTAATGCTTCTTCTGAAAAGTCTCCATCCTGGCCAAATGGGATTTCTCTGATCAAAAAATATCTTATCGCATCTACTGGATAATTTTTAGCCAGTTCGATCGGATCAATGATGTTGCCTAAAGACTTTGAAATCTTCTTCCCATCTATTGTCAAGTAACCATGAACTAAGATCTTCTTCGGGATTTTTATCCTGGCAGAGTAAAGCATTGCCGACCAAATTACCGAATGAAACCAGTTTATCCCTTTCCCAATGATCTGAACATCCGCCGGCCAGTATTTTTTGAATTTCTTTTCTGGATAATCAATTCCGGAAATGTAGTTAATAAGCGCATCATACCATATGTAGACCGAGTGACTCTTGTCTATTGGGAGTTTAACCCCCCATTCCGTTGTAGGTCTGCTCACAGATAAATCTTTCAGACCATCTGATTTCAATCTAGATATTATCTCATTTTTCTTTTCATTTGGTATGATAAAGCCTTTAGAAGAGACAAGTTTTAGTATTTTATTTTTATATTTGCTTAGCCTGAAGAAATAACTCTCTTCTTCTCTCCATTCTGGTTTTTTATCATGCTCCGGGCATTTGCCATTAACCAATTCTTTTTCAGTGAGAAAGGCCTCACATCCGACACAATAATGTCCTTCATATTTTCCCTTGTAAATGTCTCCTGTTTTATGAGCCTTCAGGAATATACTTTGGACAACCTTCGTATGCCTGCTTTCAGTTGTTCTTATAAAATAATTATATGAGACATTATATATTTCACATAATTCCTTGAAGCATTTAGCATTTTCATCAACGAATCTGTTTATCTCTTTACCAGCCTCTTTTGCAGCCAGCACATTTTTTTGCGCATTATCATCTGTTCCAGTCAAGAAAAATACATCATTCCCTTTAAGTTTTTGCCATCTAGCTAAAACATCAGCAATTACCTTTTCATATGCATGCCCAAGATGTGGTTTGGCATTAACATAATCTATTGCAGTAGTAATATAATATTTGGCCATATAATCACTTTTATCTTGTAGTTTTAAAAACTTTTGAAAATGCGCTAGCGGGGAATTGAACCCCGATCTTAGCCTTGGGAAGGCCATATTGTGCCATTCAACTACTAACGCACATGGGCTCGGTCGGATTCGAACCGACGATCTCCGCTGAGTGAGAGCAGTGTTTGCTAGTTTTCTCATAGCCACTAGACCACGAGCCCGTCTTCATGTTATAATAGCCCCGCCAGGATTCGAACCTGGGTCACAGCCTCCAGAGGGCCGTATCTATGGTCTCAATCTTTGCAAGATTAATTTGACCGCTGGACCACGGGGCTACATTGTTATTTTATAATTTTTAACTTAAAAATCTACCGAAAGGTTTATATATTACATTGTGCACATTGTATTACAAATGACGATAATAAAAGATAGTATGGTTATAATCCATTTAGCAAAATTATCTATATTAGAAAAGAGTTGCAAATACTTCAAAAAAGTTATGATCCCGGAATTAGTGCACAAGGAGATAATGAAGGAAAAAAATCACCCAGAAACCGCTATAATTGAAGAATTAATAAAAAACAATAGGATAATAATTAAAAAGATTAATGATCAAAATTTAATCAAAAGGGCAAATCAATTTAATATCCAAAAAGGAGAAGCAGAAGTAATTGGCTTATATTGGCAGGAAAAAGCAAGTTTTATCGCAACAGATGATGACAATGTAAGAAAAAAGAAAACGATGTTAGATATAAAAATAATAGGAACCCCCGCAATCCTCTTAGGATTATATAAAAAAAATTTAATAGATAAAAATAAGATAGGGCAAGGTATATCCGAATTAAAAAAGATAGGATGGTTTGCAAATACTGTTTTAGATAAGATACAAATGGAGGTTGAAAAATGAATGAAGCAATAGGTATAAGGTTGGATGGAGAATTTTTAAAGAAAATAGAGGTTTTAAGTAAAGAAGAAGTATTGGATAGAAGTAGCATTATAAGAAAATTGGTCTACATTGGATACCAGGATTTTATAAAGAAGAAATCTGCTCAATCTTATAAAGAAGGTAAAATAACACTATCGGAAGCAGCGCATAAAGCAGGGTTTACAATATTGGAAATGGAGCAGTATTTAGTAGAGCAGGGTTTTAAGTCATCCTACTCAATAGAAGATTTGGATAATGAATTGAAATTAATGCTTTTATAATGGTAGAAAAATCCGTTTAATCTTTCACAGGATTTAGCTTAAAAATTTACCTAAAGTTATTCTTTAACACTCACAAAGAAATCTGTTGCTGATAAAGGATTAATATCAACTTTTTGATGCTTCTTCCACCCCTTAGTTAATTGTGCAGGAAACCTAAATAAATAATTATCCCCATCGCTGTTTAAAGATCTTTCAAACATGAAGCCCTTCTTGGAAAATGCTTTAGCAATCATCAAAACTTTATCATACTTTTTTGCCTGCTCACCATTTAGGTACTCGACATTGCATTTTTCACATTTAAAAACCTCAATTGCTGCTTTTAAGTCGGTAGATGGTAAGTCTATTAATGTTTTAATTCTCTTCATCTTACTCCCGCACTCCCAACAAGTTAAACTTTTATCTCCAAAAACATCCTTGGAAAACGTGAACTTGACTTCTTCTCCTAGATCTTCTTCCTTTAAGTTTTCAAAATTCATTTCATCCGTTTGTATAGTTTTATTTGCCATTTTGACGAGGGATATGCAGTTATTATTTCTGCTTCTTTTATTTTTTCGTTATATTTAAAAAAGATTGTTAAGTATCTCTTCCATAATCCTATCCCAATGAAACAATCCTTTGCTTTTCTAAACTTAGGTTTATTTTCCAGCAATACTTTCTCAATTTCAATCAAAGTTATTGAATGCTTTGTTTCGATCTTTTCTTTAATGTTTCTTCTTAATCTAATCAATTCTATTATCAATTTTAACCCGTACAGATATATGTACGGTTATATTTAAAACTTTCGCTGTGACTCTAGAAATTTCAACTTAAAAATTTACCTAAAATTTATATATCTCTCTCTCATTATTTATTTTTATGAAGATAGGAACATGCAAAGCTGTTGCTGGAAAAATAACAAGCGGGAGTTTAACCGTAGCAGTTCATCAAGGCAAAATTTTGAAAATCCCGGTTATAATTGCAAAAGGAGAAGAGTCAGGCAAGACAGTTTTCATTTCAGCAGGAATGCACGGAGATGAAATAAATGGAATAGAAGTCATTAGAAATTTTATGCAGAGGATAAATCCTGCAAAACTACACGGCGCAATTATTTTTCTTCCAATCTTAAATCCATGGGGGTTCAAGAAAAAATCCCGCTACATACCTTTTGATAAGAAGGACTTAAATCGATGCTTCAATGTAAAAGGGAATTCTGTCTCTTATAAAATTGCAAGAACTTTGATGAAAGAAGTGGTTAAAAAATGTGATTTTGGAATTGATTTGCATGATGGAAGAACGAATCTTCTTTTACCTCACACCCGTATCTTCAAGAAAGATAAATGTGGCTATCTGAAAGAGTTAAGCCATGCATTTGGCTCTGAAATAATTTTGCAGAGGGAAGGAGAAAAAGGAATGATGGCAGTAGCATCTTTTAACCTATATAAAATTCCAGTATTAACAGTCGAAGTCGGGGGAGCATTGATACTGAGGGAAGATTTCACAGATCAGGTTTTAAGCGGGCTGAAAAATATTTTAATTTACGGAGGATTGCTGAATGGGGTTTTAGATCTCCCAGTAAGGCAGTTTTTTCTAGATGACAGGTTAGGATACATTTCTCCGATACAAGGGATACTCCATATAGAAGTAGAATTGGGCGATGCTGTAAATAAAGAACAGTTAATAGCAAGAATCCACAACCCAATCACAGACAGAGAAATAAAAATAAAATCAAAAAACCCGGGGGTTGTATTCTCAGTTCGCAGGGATGCAATCATAAACAGAGGAGAGTCAATATTATCTATACTCCATTTTAAGCTCGAAAAAGGCAGAAGCGAGTTGGTGCCGATGCAGGCAAAGATGCTGATGAACATGACAAAGCCAGAGGAGATAATAACAAGGCCTACAATCTTATTGGACAATATCCTCTCTCTGCTTGGCCTGTCATATAAAGTCGTTGGTGTAAGCCTGAAAGAATCGCTGAAAAGATTAGACGAGTATTTTACCTTGGCAAAAAATAAGCATTAATTTTAAATATACTAACACTTTATCTCTATCATGAAAAAAATGACAATTGCAATAATCTTATTTTTGTTAGTCGGCACATTCATGATAATCAGGCAAAATAACCTGGATGTAAAGGAGAATTCAGAGGATAGGGTCTCATTCGCCAAGAAATTTTCAGGATGGCTTCTCAACATTGGAAAAAACATAAAAATCATTACAGGGGAGGCTGCAAGGCAGGACTGGCTGCCAAAGGAAAACTATGATAATGATACAATAAAATGAATATTGACTTCTAATAAAGTATTTAAAGCGCAATTCCCTAATATTCAAGATGTTTAACATATTTAAAAAATTGCTTGGCTCAAAGCAAGAAGAGGAAGAGCTGATTCCGGTAAGAATAGAGCAGCCAGTGATAAAAAAAAGCATAGAAGAGGTAAGAAAAGATGTTTATGACCAAATAGCAAATGTTCTGTACGAAGACTCAGTTTTTTCATCGCATTCAGGATACGATACATATCCAAGGCTTAAAAGAAGCCTGGAAAAGATCAATAAGATTATAGACGGCAATAAAGAATCATTAATCAGGCACGATAGTGAATTAAGGATATTGAAGGAGAAGGTCTCAGATTACAAGGAAGAGCGCAGCTTATCTATGGTAACTTATGATATATGCGACCTGATAAGGAGATATAAGCATCAAGACCCTTCTACCATCATCGATGCAGCAGTTGGAAGGATCCTGTACTGGTACGGGCTGAGTTATTAAATTTTTAGAAAAATATTTTCCTCTTTCTTATAATTATAATCTCAAGAATCATCAAAAGCAAATTTTATAAATCTATTAAAAAGACTGAGAAGTCTATGTCATTGAAAGAGCCAGCCTCAATGGAAGAATGTGTTTATTTCACAAACAGAGCCGTTGGAACAGGAAAGATAAAGGCATGGGTTTTTAGAGAGAATTGTCCAAAATGCGGCAAGGGCGTAATGGGAAAGCCAAAAGATGAAAAGACTGGAAAGCCAAAGATCCGAGCAGAGGAGTATGCTTGTCCAGAATGCAGCCATACAATAGAGAAGCAGGAATATGAAGACACCTTAACAACGAATATAAAATATACCTGCCCTCATTGCAGTCATCAAGGAGAAGCCCAGCAGTCATTCAAGAGAAAAAAGATACAAAGGTTAAATGAAGAAACAGGAAAAAAAGAAACAGTGGAAGCAATTCGCTTTCAATGTGAAAAATGCAGAAACAATATTGACATCACAAAGAAAATGAAATAAGAATTTAAGTTTTTCTTCTTTTCTAATTTACATGAATAAGTCATTTTTAAAATACCAGCTCAAGTACTGGCTCCCAGTCTATCTTTATCTAATTTTAATATTTTATCTCTCATCACAATCTATCCTTCCTGCAAGTGCCATCGCAGCAGAAAGGTTTTATATAAAGCCATATCTCCAGCATATTTTAATTTACACAGGTTTAGCGCTGACAATTAGCAGGGCTTCAAACTATTCAAAAAACAGCTCAAGTTTTCTAGTAGTATTTTCAACAACGCTTTACGGATTAACAGATGAGATACATCAATATTTTGTTCCGGGAAGAACTTTCGAATTTCTCGATATAGGAATGGATTTTCTTGGAGCAATTCTGGCACTAATCGTACTAAACCTATATAACAGGATTAAACACAATTAATTCATCTGTTCTCAATTAACTATCATGAAACTGACTACGTTCTTGCGATAATAAATCAGCCTTATGAAATAATTTCGGGATAAGACAAAAATAGCAAAACAGCAAGTTTTTTAAATCAGGCAGGCCAGTAATATAAGATGCAAAATAAAATAGAAAAACAGATTAATGCGAAGCTTGAGAAAA
>JACPIN010000012.1 GCA_016188065.1 Candidatus Woesearchaeota archaeon
AAGCCAGACAAGATTGAGTGCTTACTGAGCACCAAGATTGCTCATGGTGCAGCGATTGGCGTTGCATGCCACCAGTCTATAGCGAGCCCCTGGAAAAATTTGCGAGCGGTGACTGGTGGTAGCCAATCGCAATCTTTGACAAAATGGCAAAAAAAATTTACGTTGTGGATGACAATGATGATATAAGGCAGATTGCCGTGGATTTATACAGTCGTAGGAATTATAATGCAGTAGGATTTTCCGATGCAGATTCTCTTCTTGAGACTATTGCCAAAGGAGAGCTGCCAGATTTAATTCTTATGGATACAGACATGCCGCCCGGAATTAAAGGATATGAGGCATGTAAGAAGTTAAAAGAAACAAATCGTAATGTTAATCATATTAAGATTATAGGGATGAGCGGAAATGATTATAAAGATGAATGGACAAGAGCAGGAGCAGACCATTATTTCTCAAAGCCTTTGAATTTATTTGAAGTTTTAAGCAAAACTAAAGAGCTTTTGGGAGAGTAAAAATATTAAGACGAAGATGACATCCTTTATTCAACCACTTAATGACTATGTATTTAAACCACTTTATAAATCTGCAAGAAAATTAGGTTTGTCCCAGCAGGCAAGTTTATATGTCTCGCATGTTCCTGGTGCTCTAGCAGAAACTAGTATTTTATGGTTAATGGACTGGAAATTGGCATTAGGAATTTTTTTAGTAAGTGAAGCGATTATACCAAAACTAGCTTATATTGATCACCAAAAAAAGGTTGCTCAAAGACATAACAAAGAAAGTTGTCTGGAGCAATTAGTAGATAGTTAACATAATAAGTTTTTATTTAGATATTTTGCTTTTCCTTTGCATTGTTGCATGACTACTAGTCTATTTAGATGCTATCCAGAAACAAATTGATTTAAAACTTGAGATGAGATTGTGAGACGAATTAAGTGATGAGGTATTGATAAATTTCGAAAGATTACATTTGCTTAGGATTTATTACTTTTAATTTGAACTTTTCATAAAAACATACGAAATATTTATATATTACTTAGTATTACTTAATAATACCATGGAAACCATAAGTTTAAAGCTTGAAAATTCATTCTTGCATCTCATTGAAAAAATTATGAAAGAAAATAGATATTCTACTAAAACAGAATTCATCAGAGAAGCTATAAGAGATAAGATCGATGATTTGGAAAAGAAGGAGGCTTTGAAAAGATTGGAGAAAGCATATGGTGTGGGCTAAAGATGCATAAGAGAGTTATAACAGACGAGGATTTACATATGGCTAGAGAAAAGGTAGTCAGAGAAGCGGGAATAAAATTAGAGAAATTTTGAAAAGCGAAAGTTTTAATAATATTAAGTCTGTATAAACAATTAAAATGAGAGACAAAATCCCAAAAGTATTTCATGAGCCAAAACTTCAGAAAAGTTATGAAGAAGCAAGAAAGGCCGCAAAGAAAGCCGGTCTAATTGGAAAAATTACCTTCGCTTAGGATTTATTATTTTTAGTTTGAATTGTTCATGAAGAATGCGCTTTGCGGAGTCTTTGTTTATTTTTGTGTCAATTGTAACAAACTCATTAAACCCAGATGTAATAATTTCTGCTATATGAAGTAAATCATCCCTTGGAATTATGCTAAGTGAATTTTGCAAATGTCTAAAGAGCTCATCACTTGAAGTATTATGCGGAATTATATGCAACCTTTCGCTTTGAATCAAATCAGAAACCAAATCAAATACTTTTTCTTTGGTTAATGGATCCTTTGAAAGTTTTGAGATTATTTTTAATATTGTTTCTCCTAATAATGGCATCGTGATAAAAGCTTGATAATCAAAACCAGCGCTTTTGATATAATTAGTGCAACAGAAATCAGTTTCAAAAATAGTTTCTAAAATCACAGAAGCATCTATAACTCTCTTTGGTTTTGTAAGCCTTATCCTCTCAAACTTTCCTAGCAATTCAACCATGATCTTAAGTTTAATTTAAGTCAGTGAATACATTTATTTTATTCAAACCTTTTCACTTGCTTCTTCATTTCATTCACAAATTCTTCTGTTTTCCCTCTCAGTTCATCTATCTGCTTTCCATGCAGAGATTTTATATTTCCATGAGTTATATTGTGAGCTACCATATACATCTCTCTGAAATAAGCTGGATATTTTCCAGGAAGTTTAGGAAGGACTTTTTTCATCATATCATAAACATGCTCTGGAGATGGAGGAGAATGTCCGGCTGCCATTAAAGCTGCGTGGGCTGCATCAACCATCGCCCAATACAACCCCTCAATAGCCCCTAGAATAGCATATTTTGATCTCGATAAATGCATTGGAGCCCGCTGCATCGCAATATAAATTGCTTCTGGAGTCGGCCTGATTTTTCCTCTTCGCAATAAGACTTTTAACGGAGAAAATAATCTACCATAATCAACTAAAGGCTCTCCATATCTCAAGACGTTGATTGCAACGGGATCACCTTCTTTAATTTCCTTCCAGAAAGTTGATAATGTAACCGTATTGATGTGCAGGTCTTTTTTATAATTCTGCTGCGATATTAATCTTGCTAATTCTTCTCGATACCATGCAATTAGCTCTTCATCCCAAAGAACTGTGCAGTCATCAACAATGATTATAATGTCAATATCAGATTTTCTTGTTGCAGTCTGCTTCGCTGTCGAGCCAAATAATGCTATAGACTTAACGACGTTTTGAAATTTTTTATAAGCCTTAATTGCGAAATCATAAGCAATATCATAATCAGTTTCTAGCTTTTGTTTTTTTACTTCCTCTTTTTTTGAAGCCAAATAATTTCACCCCTTTCTGTTCTCTATGAAAACCGATTTGATATATTAAAGTTTGGTTTAACCTTCCTCTCCGCTGGACGCTGCAAATCTTCCCCTTTCAGGCGCAGTTGCACTCCCTCCAAGCTCTCTCGGTAATTGCGCAAATCCTGGAGCTCCATAAAGATCAAAATATTTCTGCGGCATTATCTCCCCAAATCCTGCCATGTAATTCCCATGCGTATCCCATATATCCCCCCAAGTTGGTCCAATGTCATCTGTATACAAAGGGCTGCCTAGATGAGATAATGCATATAAATGCGGAACTTCCTTGAAATTAGCAACAAACTCGCCAGCCTCGACGATGGTTTTCATTTTTTCTTTCTGCTTTTCTGAAAGGCTTTTTTCAATCTCAGATAGTTGCTCCTTAATGTTTACAGAACCTTCTCCTGGAGGCAGATGAGAATCTTCAAATCCAAAATTATCAGTTAAATGAATATGAGTAACATGTTTTCCAATTTTTTCAGCTTCTTTTTTAATGTCTTCATCAGTGTAGCCGTGCTTTCTGAGCATGTAGATATGCCCAACATCCCATGTAACACCAATTAATTTATTTGCAATTTCCTTGGCCTTTTTCTCTCCAATCTCTTTTTTTAGTTTTTCAACGAAGTTTTTCTTAGCCAATTCTACTGTTTCCTTAAGCGACTCAGCTCTCGACAATGCAAATTCTGGGTAGACATTTTCAACAGAAATCGTCGGCGCTTTCTCACCGTATTTCTTGTAGGCATATAAAGCAGCCTCGGTCACTGAGCTTGAAACCTTTTCCTTTGCAAAATCATCAACGGGAATCCATGTCTTTGGAGCGGGCAGCTGCTCTATTGCTCTGGCAACAGTTTCAGACTGGTCATATGTTATCTCGCTGTAAGTATTTATCAGTTTCCTTCTTTCATTTAGTATCTCCTTGGCTTCATCTCTTGTTTTTACTTTCCCGTATTTCTCGTCGATTTTATCCAGATCATTTCTTATCCTGTCAATTTTATTTTCATCCTCATTTATTTTGCCAATAACATCTTTGAACATCTCCTCGTGTTGTCTTTTTTCAATTCCTTTTTCTCCAGCCCCGAATTTTTTGTATCTGCTGTACATGTCCTCTGTTAAAGAGCGGATATGGGTATATAACTCTCCTCGGTAATTGTGTACTTTTTGCTCTTCAGCGCTTAATGCAGTTAACTCCCTCTTCTCATCTTCAGTCAGAATTTTTTCCCCTTCAGCCCTTTTTAGTAACTCAAGCCTTTGCCTATGCAATGCATCAAACCTATCCTGCACCTCATTCATGTCTTTTTTCCATTCCATGATCCTTAATTTTTCATCGTCCCAAGAAGTCCTGTTTAAATTATCCATAGAGTATTCGGGTGTCCATGCAACCTCCCTTCCAGAGATATAATCTTTTTTTTTGTATCTCACTGCCTGCATCTGGCCTGTATCTTGGTTTACTATAACCATTTCAGATCTCTGGTCTTGCAGCGGCTTTTGCCCTTCTTTTATCTCGCCGCCTTCATACAGTCCTTCCTTCTGCCATTTCTGCGCTGGAAAGCCTCCGGCATGAACTGTAATTGGAATATTTCCGTTGATGTCCATATGATGCGCCCTGTCAATCACAGATTTTAATTTCTCTACAGACTCTTGCCTTTCATATTCATTCCAGCCCTGCTGTGTAAAGCCTGCTAAATCTAAATCTTGAATAGGCGCGTGCAAAGTTGCCTCTGCCCCAGTCAATTTATTCAATCTTCTAATTTCATTGAAGTGCTCAAGCGGGACTTGGTCAAGCAGCCTTTGATTCATTGCTCCAATCTCAACAGCTTTTAATCCCTGGTTTAGCCTGGAAGTTAATTCTCCAATTTGGTTCGGTGTTTGCGGTGATGCAGTTGCTCCTATTTTCCCTGCACGAAGCTTGTCTGAAGTAAAATAATATTTAGAATCCATTGATCCGGCATATTCTTTTTTAAAAATATCAGCCATGATAAACACCTATTTCTTTTCTTCCTCTTTTCGCTTGCTTTAAATCATGTGAGAGCCCGGTAACATCCTCTTTTATCATCTCTTCTCTTATATTATACTGCTGTATATTTAAATTATCCCCTGCCTGGATATATTCCTTTCTATCGCCCGCCCTCTGCTGGATTGCATGCTTTGATTCCGCCGTCGTCGTAAAACCGCTCTTTGCTATCAACCCAGAAGCTTCAAGCTGGCTGTTGAAATCTGCCTTAGTTCTAATGTACTCTGATTTTATATTTGAGCCATAGCTGTCATTATATCCCTGTGTTCTCCCTCTTTGTGCCTGTCCAGTTTCAGCTGGCATTGGCGTAGCAACCCTCATCCTGGATCTTGGTTGGTAGTTCTGAAGCTCAAGTGCTTCTGTCGGCGCAGTACGCATCCTCGGAATGCTCATCGCGATCTGCTCAAGTGAAGGAGCTTTTATTTTTTCATTTTCGCCATTTCCATTTTCCTTCCCTTCTTTCTTTAATTTCTCAATAAGGTTCTCTATTTCTTTCTTTATGTTTTTATCTTCAGTTTTCTTCAATTCTTTTTCCAAGTATTTTATCTTGTCTTTTTCTTTTTTCAGCTGCTCGAGAATTTTTTTCATAGGCATAAATAACTAATAAGAAAGGGTTTATTTAAAATTATCTGATTGTCAATTACTCAGATATCATCCCGTGAGATTTCTTGTAAACAAGGTATACTACATAAGCCCTGCCTGCAGCTGTTCCTTTTGCAGCATCTCTTGTTATCTTGGCAATTCTATCAACATCAGGCTTGGATTTAAAAATTCCCTGCAAAGGCTCAGTAATCTCCTTCATGCCTTTGAATATCGAGCCTACTATGTTTTCTGTTTGAGGCCTAAGCTTTTTTGTCAGCTCCTTGATTTCTTTTTTGTACCTCTCTATTGCTTTCTTGTCTGAGACGCTGTTAATAAGCTCTGATAGCTGCTTTATCTTTTCTTCAGGGTCTTCGCTTAATTTTTCTTCCTGCTCGAGATATTTGCTTATCTCATCCTGCATTGATTCAAGTGATTCTTTTGTCATGCTCTCAATCAACTCTAAGCCTTGATACAATTCCTCTTTCTCAACAGCATCAACTTCATCCTGGTCAAGTGCAAATCCGCGGTATCTCATAATCACTTTTCCGCCTTGGGCGTAATGCGTTCCAGCCTCCCCTCTAGTTATAGTATGCGGTATTGTCCTGTAAGTCATGGTCACTTCAACACAGGCATAGATATTTTTAGGGAGTTTAACGTCTGCAAATTTATTTCTTGTGTATAATGGGTTTGTAGAAATTATAGACGTTGGCTTTACCTGCATTTTCCCGAACAAGCTCACCTGCAGCTGCATGTTATTGAAAATAGAGACTAAATCCGGTGTTCTGTAATCTGACGCCGTTAACTGCTGTGCCGCTTTTAAATACGGCCTTGCCCATTGTGAATAAAGCTTCATCGCATTCACTTGCGATTTCAAATATGATCTTTCAATTTTATATCTCCTAGTCAATTCAGCTTCTGATAATTTCTCCCAAGCCAAATATTCTTGAAGGCGGGGAGCGAGAATTCTTTTTACACGATCATTCAAATCCATATCCTGCACTTTTTCAATTGAATCAGCAGCCATGAATGCATCCCTTAATGTAACGAATTGCAGCTGCTGCGCCAGCATATTAATTGATCCTCTCCCCCGTTGGATATCAACTCTGTCAATCCATATCTGCTTCAGGGACAGTCTTGCAGTGTTGCTCTTTACTTTGTCATCCGAGTGCAAATCCTTGTAGAACTGCAATCTTTGATCAAATTCTTTTAAATCATACAAAATATTTATTATAGATCTTACAACGGAGTTTATTGTAGTTAACATTTTCATAGCCCTGTCCTGCATTATAGAAGCTCTTGTTCCAAGATCGCCAAAGAATCCAGAGCCGACAGCGCCTTGAAATTCATCGAGGGTTTTTTTGACATCAAGCCCAACCCCCCAGTAATTGTCTCTCATGAAGTCAACTATCCAGAAATAAACCGGCTCTAACCCTTCTGAGAATGAATCATAAATCAGGGTGTAGCCGACGTCATTGTCTATAAATCCTTCCATCCCCCTTAAATCAGAGGGAGCAGATTTTCCTATTGAATATCCCATCTTCGTAGGTCCCGCATCTATCTGGTCCTTCATCTCTCCAGGAACTGTATTTTTTAATGCAGAAGCAATCTTCTTGTCTCTCTCTTCAGAAGGCAGATTTTTGTATTTCTTGCTATAGTGCCTTATCAATGCCCTCTTTACAGTTGATTCTCCATATTGCCTTGATTCAAGCCTTTCAAGCTCTTTCTGCGTTTTACTGTCTCCAGAATTATCCTCGGGCATAAATCTAAAAATATATGTTCATATAAAAACTTTTTTATATAAGTAGCCATTCTGAACTATGCATGGGAATTTTTAAAAAGCTGTTTTCAAGAAAAAAAATGGAGGAAGAAACAGAAGAAGATCAAGGTCAAGGTTACGAATCAGGTTATAATGAAGCTGAAAATCTAAGGACAGAAGTTCCGCCATGGAGCAGAAATTATGACGAGAATCCTTCTCGACGGCAAGCGCAATTCCCGCCGGAGGGACAGTGGCCTCAGCAGCCGCAACAGTCTACAGGAGCGCATGAAATAATTCTTGCCAAGCTTGATGTAATTAATGCAAAGCTGGACAGCTTAAATCAAAGGCTTGCAAATTTAGAGAGATATGCAGCAGAAGAAGAAAAAAGCAGCAGATCACGATGGTGAAGAAACTATTCGCTATTTCTCTCTCGGTACTAATAATTGACAGGATACTAAAATTTTATTTTCTGAGCAATGAGTTTTTCATTTTTAAATACAGTTTAAATACGGGCGCAGCTTTCAGCTTGTTTCAAGGCTGGAATAATTTTCTTATAATCTTCAGCGCAGTTGTCATAGCATTTATTTTATATCATCACAAAAATAAAAAATTAGAAACTGGCATGGCTTTTCTATTAGGCGGAACATTAAGCAATTTAGCAGACAGGGTTATTTATCAAGGCGTTATCGACTACATCCATCTAGATTTTTTAAACAATGTTTTCAATCTTGCCGATGTCGCCAATCTTATCGGCGCAGGAATTCTTGCATATCATTTTTGGAAGGAATAGCTAATTTTTTCTTACGAATTCTTTCTCACCAAGGGCTCTTTCATTGATTATTTTTATGTTTTCAATTTTCGCTGCTGCTGGTCCTTTTCTGCAAAGTTCAATAATTTTATTTATATCCTCTTTTTTACCTTCAAACACAGCCTCTACTTTCCCGTCTTCAGTGTTTCTCACAAATCCTTTCAATCCAAGCTTTACTGCACTTTCATAAATAAATCTTCGAAAAAATACCCCCTGTACTTTTCCTGAGATGATAATCTTGTATCGTTTAATCATGAGCCTTTCCTAAAACATTTATCAATAATAAAGTTTTTAAACTTCTTTTTTATAATTCTTAAAAATGACAAAGGAAATTAGAACTGAATCTGGAGGATTATTTGGAGTAGATAAACAAGTTATTTACGAAGATGGAATTAGAGTCGGGGAAGTAAGGCATGAAACTGAAGGTTTCTTTTCAGAAAGACCTGTAGACAAAACTTATGACAATGAGGGTAATCTAGTCAGTGAAACTCGTCAAGAAGCTGGTGGATTTTTAGGCGGTGATGCTAAACGGATTGTATATGAAAAAAGAAGTCAAAAAGAGGATTTAACAGGAATAGTGAATAACTCTTCTAGTTCAGGTTATTCTGATTCAGGTTATCATAGTCCCTCACTCTCCAGTTCCTCACCAGGATCTTCAGTTAATAATACAGGCTGTTTAATCGCCGTCTTGGGAGGCATTGCTTTTATTGCTGCCCCTCTTGCTACTATTGGAATCTTGGTATCCTTAGTAGTAGGATCCGGTTCCTATATGTATGACTTTTACAAAAATAGAGGAATAACAAGAGGACCGCAAAGTGCTGAACAAACTTTTGATTATTACAAGCCCAGAGCTGTAGAAGGCACAGAAAGATTATTTGAAAGTGATAATTCTCCTGCTAAGAGAAATTTGACTGAATATCGTTCTAAACGGGATTCTGAAAGTTTACGAGAACCGCTTAAGAAAAGGGAAAATAAAAAATCTGAAAATATAGAAACAAGGGCTTATGAACCCACTAGTAAGAGAAGAGAAACGATAAAAAGACCAATAGAAACAGAAACTCCAAGAAAAACTTCGTCTGTAGAAGCTAAAGAAGAAAGAGTTAGAGTTTATGGTGCAGTACTCCCGTCTTCAGAATTTTCTCAATCTACTCCTAAAGACTATGCACCTGTTGTCGTAAGGGTAGAAGGTGCTGATGGAAATGAAACAATAAAAGCTGAACGCAGGTCTAAGCAAGATATGGAAAGAGAAATATCAGATGATATTGGAATAACTTATCCTGTTTCTGGAAAGAGATATGCTATTGAAAGAGCGAAATATCCTGAATTTTTTGATAAACTTGATCTTGATAGAGATAGAATGGTGAGCTTATATGAATTAGGAGAAGCACAATCCACTCTTTATAAGATTACTGGGAAGAAAAAAGAAGGAGATTTAGATGCTATTGTTAAAGAGTTCTTAAAAAAATATAAACCTAAAAAGAACAGATAAATATTTTCTATGTCTTTTACAAATTCAGAAGGTCGCATAAATAGAAATCTATTTCTTTCTAGCATAGGCATTTATCCATGTAAAATCTTCTCCATCCTGGGTAAAAATATTTATGATTTCAAAACCATTCTTGCTCAAAAGTTCTTCAATCTCTTCCTGGTAGAAAAATGCAATCTTTATTTTATTGTTTCCAAGTTTTTCATATTCTACTTCGGTTTCACCAACACCCTGCCTGGCCGAGATAAAGATTACAGCATCATTCTTAAGAACATTGTAAAGAGATGGCAAGAATTTCAGGATATCTTTTTTGTCTATGAAAGAAATTGCATCTAAAATCCATGCAGCATCAAATGATTCTTTTGGAAAATCCAATGATTGCATTTTCATTATTTTAAAGCCGCCGTCAGTAACCCTCCTCTTCGCTTCCTCAATCATCTTCTCGCTCGCATCTATTCCAACAGCCTGGAATCCATAGTCCATAAAGTACTGCACATCCCTTCCAGAGCCGCACCCTATGTCTAAAATTTTAGCATTTCGAGGAAGAAAAGAAATAAATCTATTAAGCTCATACTGCAGGATATTTGAAAACGTTATTTCTGAATATTGCTCGGCATATCTGTCAAATAAAGCTACTGTTTGAGCATTCATCGCTATAAGCCTTCTCAGGGATTTTAAATAGTTTGTTGTGTCAATAGATACAGTTAAAAAATCTTGTTTCTAAATGGATAAGATGGGGTTGAGGAGCAAAATAAAGCATCACTTTCATGAAGTCTTAAGGACAAAGACCTCTGACCATGAGATTGCGCTGGGATTCGCAGTGGGGACGTTCCTTGAAATTTTTTTCATCTTGCCGGGTGTTGGATTTATACTAGCCATTCTTATCACATTATTCTATGCAAGATTGAGCAAATACGCTCTTTTTTTTGCAGTTCTTTTCTGGAATATCATCTTCATTGCCCCAATCTATCTCCTAAGCTATAAGGTGAGCATCAAGCTGTTCCCGCGTCAGCTCTCATCAGATTTCACTCCATCGCTTTATGGCAAGTTTTCTCTCTTAAGCACAGATTTTCTAGTAGGACATTTTATTGTCTCATTTATTTTCTCATTTTTCATCTATTTTGTAGCAAGGTGGATAGTCAAGGTTTACAGAAAACGGGACGATTTTAGTTTCTCTCCATAATTAGTTTTTCAGCCTTCTTTCCTTCGGAATAAAATTCAATATTTTTCCATCCTTATATTTTCCAGTGCCGTAGAAATCATCTTTATTTTTTATCAAGACAAAGCCTTCAAATTCATTTTCTGTTTCTATATCTCTTCCGTGCATCCATTCTTGCAGCTGCTTGTCTTCGATTTCAAAAATATTCTTTCTGGAATGAGGGCCTATCAGTTGTGAGCCTTCTATGCTGAGCCTCAATTCGTTTTCGGTATTTGCAAAGTATAAACCGAGAGAGTTTACTCTTATTTTCGAGAAATCTATATCAAGATTCTTGTTGAAAATAAATATCTTTTTATCCTGATTTACGAAAAAGTTATAATCTAATTTTCCTGAAAAATTAAATTGTTCTTGCAATTGCTTTAATAATTCTTTTTTTTCTTTGCTTGAAATTTTTTTTAGCATTTTTAGTTTTTTCCTGTGGTTTGTACGTCCCTTTCAACGAGGTAACAGTTCTTTAGGGACATTGAATTCTTTATCAGAGAATATTATCTCTTCACACTGGAATATTGCTTTCTTGCAAAGAGCCGCCATTTCATCATATCTTTCATTTATTTTTTCAATCTTTATAGCCGGGCTGTAGCGTGCTTCTTCTCTCTCGTCTACATCTGATTTTTCTTCTTTCTTCCTATAAACCATTATTCTTTCGATAAAATAGTCGTTATACTCTATCAGCTTTTTATATTCAATATATTTTAAAAATAATGCTGTATACTTCTGGCTTCTTGATTCAACTCCAAACTTAGCGAGTATTGCCAATGCGCAATAGTAAAGAGTATAAAACCATTCTTCTGCAATTTTATAATCAAGCTCTTTTTGCTTGTATATATCACATAATTCAAGCTCTGTTTTAGCTTTTTTGATGTATTCTTCCGCCAATTCATCATCGGGTATAGTTAATAGAAGTCCTTTATGTTTATTGCCTTTTTTCTCATCTTTCTTTGCTACTCTAAAACATTCCTTTAAATCTTTTTCAAGATTTTCAATGCTCATTTTTTAAATTCCTTATAAACTGAATGAAATTATCCTGCCCATATAATATTATCCCTTTTTTAACAGCTTCCATATGAGCTTTATTATGCTTCTTCAACTCCTGACTAAACTCCTCTTTTGTTAGATCAATGAGGTGGATTTTTTTAAGCTGTGTTTTCTGTATTTTCATCCTTATCTCTTCGATTTCTTTGAAATTCTTTTTATCTGTAATTGCCAGAATATCTATATCATTTGCTTCTTTTGGTTTGTTTAATATACTCCCAAAAAGGATTAAAAAATGCGTTTTGTTTTCAAGATCTTCAAAATTTACTCTCCATCTCTGCTGCTTTAAGCATTCCATTGTCAATATTAATGAGAGTGTTTTTTCTGTAACGGGGTTAGACCAGTTTAACTTTATTAGGGTTGTACTTGTTCTTGCTTTGCTTAAAGGCTTCAAATTAATAAGGTCATCCTCTCTCAGCTTATTTAATATTTTCCAGGTCCCCTGCCTTGTTATGTTGAGAGATTTAGCTATGGACGTAGCTGTATGCATTGTGAAAGGATCCTTTAGCAATAATTTCAATAATTTCTCCTGAGGTCTATCTGTCTCCATTTTGTTGATAGTTATCAACTAATAGTTTATAGTAATATTTAAATGTTTCTATGACCGTATTGTTGAATATGAAACTATTTTTTATAGAAAATAGAAATTAAAATCAGGGGTTTCATTGCGAAACCTCTGGACTTAATTAAGACCTTAGAGTGTAATGACATTTATAAGCTTTACGCCTCGATATTTCTTCGATTTATCAAGCAATCCTCTCGTCAAGCTTAATGCCCTGCTCTTTTCTGATCTTTTCCTGTATTTTCCTGGCTTCTTTTTCCAAGTCAATGCCTAATTTTTTTAAAGATTCACTATGCGCCTGAATCAGCTGCTCTACAATGTTAACAATTTTCAGAAGCTCTTCCCTTTCTTTTGCCAGTGTAGAGATTGAGCCTTTATGAAAACCTATCTGCTCATCTTTATTCATTTGCTGTTCTGCCATTTTATCTTATCCTTCCATCTCTCCTTGCTTTTTCAAGTTCTAAAACGATGATTTTTGCTAATCCCATATTAGCACTATTTGAGTTAGGATTCATTTCAAGTGCTTTTACATAACAAAGAGATGCTGTATAATTAAAACCGTAATTTAAACATTTATCTCCAAGATTGCAATAATCTTTTCCACTATCTTCTCTAATTTCCATTTTTATCATCAGTTGAATTTTTCTCAGGATTAAAAGCTTTATTTTCCAGCTCAGAAGCTTGTCGGTAGATTATCTCTCTGTCTTTATCGTTTAGATAACTACAGTCCGCTCTTCTTCTTATCTCTTCAGCTAGATCTTGATTTGATCTGTATCGTCTTGTATCCATTTTTACCTGAAATCGTTGTAAGATAACTTAACTAATCATTTATAAATCTTTCTATCTATACCACTTAATAGTAATCAAATAATAAACTGGAAGAGTTTTATAACTATCTATACTTCTCTTTTCAATGAAAATTTTCTTTCCTTATGACAAGATTAGAAATACTCAGGATGATTTCATCAAAGATGTGCAAGAGGCTGTCAAGCAGAAAAAGCATTTTATTGCGCACGCTCCAACAGGAATAGGAAAAACAGCAGCTGTTTTAAGCTCGATAATTCCTTATGCACTTGAAAAAGAGCTAACAATCTTTTTCCTCACATCAAGGCATACACAGCATAGGATAGCAATAGAAACTTTGAAGGACATCAAGAAAAAGCATAATGTAGGTTTTAATGTTGTCGACTTGATAGGGAAAAGGCATATGTGCAGCCAATTTGGAGTTGACTCAATGGGCAGCCAGTTCTACACTTTCTGCAAATCACTCGTCGATAAAAAAGAATGTGAATTTTATGAAAATACTTTTGGAGGTGCTGGCTACAGTTTTGAAACAAGAAGATTGTTGGATTCTAAAAATGAAGTCTATCATGTAGAAGAATTTTTGGACTTGGCAAGGAAGACAAGGCTTTGCCCTTATGAGTTGGCATTATTGAAAGCAAAGAAATCAGCTGTTGTAATTGCAGACTATAGTTACATTTTCAATCCGTCTATCAGAGATGCATTCTTTAAGAAGTCAAATAAATTTCTAGAAAAGAGCATAATTATAGTCGATGAAGCGCATAATCTACCTAGCAGGCTGAGAGACATGATGAGTTCAGTCATCAGCACTTATATTCTTGAAAGGGCATTGAAGGAAGCTGAGCTGTATGAAGAAGCCCATAAAGCTTTGATAATGATTAAAGATAAGCTTGAAATTATATGCATTGATTTGGAGAATGAAAGATTGGTTAAAAAAGAGGAATTTATTTTTGAAAATTTCATTGAAATGATAGGGCTTTTAGATATTGTTTCAGAAGACGTCATTGAACAGGATAAGAAAATCAGCTTCACTGGGCTTGTTTCCGAATTTCTTAAATCATGGATCGGCGAGGATAATGGTTTTGCTAGGTACATTGAAAAAGATTTCTATAGAGATAAAGTTAACTTCAAGCTGAATTATAAGTGCCTAGATCCTAGCTTTTTAATGGGGGAAGCTGTTAACAACAGCCAGCTGATTTTGATGTCCGGAACTTTACTCCCATTGGAGATGTATCGGGATTTGCTTGGGATTAAAAACGTGATGCTGAAAGAATACGAAAACCCATTTCCAAAAGATAACAGGTTAAATCTGGTTGTTCCAGAAACCACGACAAAATACACAAAAAGAAGCGAAGGCATGTTTGAGAACATAGCTAGAAAATGCAGCAGCTTATGCAACCTTATACCGGGAAATGTCCTAATGCTGTTTCCAAGCTATGAAATCATGAAGACTGTCAGTGCAAATTTTAATGCATCTGGCAAAAACATTTTTACAGAAATACAGGGAATGCTGAAAGAGGAAAAAGAGGAGATGCTTAAAAAATTCAAGAGCCATAAAAATCATGGAGCAGTTATGCTTGGTGTTGCAGGCGCTAATTTCTCAGAGGGGATTGATCTTCCTGGAGATGAATTAAAAGCAGTTATCATTGTTGGCTTGCCATTGTCAAAACCAGATTTGGAAACAAGAAGCTTGATCTCTTATTATGATGAAAGATTTGGAAAGGGATGGGACTACGGCTATATTTTCCCGGCAATGATTAAGGTTGTTCAGGGAGCAGGCAGATGCATTAGAAGCGAGACAGATAAAGGCGTTATAATCTTCTTAGATGAGAGGTATAGTGCAAGCAGTTATTTCAGGTGCTTTCCAAAAAATTACAATATAAAGATAACCAAGCTGCCGGAGGAGCATATAAAAAAGTTTTTTGAAGCGCAAGATTATCCTGCGAAAGGTTAATATGCCTTCTTATCCCTATAATGGGATATGCATAATCCCAGCATCAGTTCTAAAAACCGTAATTATCGTGTTTTAACTATAACAGGTGATTATAATAAGAAAATAATAATTGAACAAGAGCTGCTGCGAAGAGGATATGGTTCGATTACATCTGCTAATGACGAGGATATTGCTGTTATCGATTGTGATTTGGCTATCATTGATATGGCGGATACTAAAGGCGGAACGTTTCTAGAAAACATAAAAGAGCAAAAGCCTTCCTTGCCATTGATTGCATTGGTTCATGAAGATTCTACATTGGATTATGTAAAATCGGTAATTAGAAAAGGGGCGGATACTTATTTAATGTCTTCTTCTTTAAAGATTCCAGGCTATATTATAGATACAGTAATAAAGATGAGGGCAAAAAACCCTACCCTGTCTGCCCACACCATGCTAGACTTAAGGTCTTATGTTTCAAAAGGAAGCTATCTTTCATTGGATGATGATCAAATAATCCTCGACTCCTTGGAATATGCCCTAGATGACTCACATCATTATCTTTTTCGCACAAACAATGAGCAATCTGCTTTGAAGGCTTTAAGGCAGAATAAAATAAATGTTGCCTTAATTGATAAGACACTTGGTGATTCTCCTGAAGATAAAAATGCTGGCATAGTATTTGCTGAAAGGCTAAGAAAGTATTCATCTGATATAGGGATAATTATGCTTACAGGGCAAGGGCATATTGAAGACATTAAATCACTTGAAGGCATTGCTGACAGCTATTTGACTAAACCTTATGATGAGGATGAGTTAGTGAAAAAAATTGATATAGTAGACAATATAAGGATCAATGGGATTACTGGTAAAATTGGCACTTGGAATCCAAAAATATGTGTCTTATTTGGCCCTCACGGCTCGGGTAAAACCACCTATGGCAAAGGGATTGCTTCTCTATTGCATAGTACAGGCAGGGTAATTACAACAACTAACAGACATCCAAAAGAAGGGGAGATAGAGGGATTGGATCACTATTTTGGATTTGATTTGCATCCTGAAGCAAAAGATTATTTATTATTAACACACTATCGAGGACAATATAAATTAGGCATTAGTTATAATGAAATACAAAGACATATTGATCTTGGTCTTGATGCTGTTGTAAATCTTTCTCCCAATGATCCGCAAGAGGTAATTGAATCACTTAGATTAAAATTCGGAGGAGACAGCGTTATTAGCATTGGCGTCCTTACCGAAAACTGGCGTGATCTTAAAACTAGATTGGAGGAAAGAGATAAAGAAAAGGTTGACAGAAATTTCCTGATCGATCAATGGGGGGCCTATAACTCCCTAAGGGATAAATTTGATTTTTATATTATTAACAAGACAACAGACAATGAATGGGATATCTTTAATAACATAGGGTATATTCTAAACTTTATTAAGGCACAGCGCACCAGTTCAAAGCGGGGATTTTCAAAGATGCTTCTTTAGTATGTAAACATATATACAAAAGTTTTTTAAATTAGTTTTTTTTCCAGTTGCAAGATATTGGGGGGTTAATGAAAAATCTTGAATCTAATGTCCGAAACACGATAAGTGCTGGGGGGATTATTGTAAGGCAGTATAAAGGCATTAAATATATTGTTCTTGTAGACCAGCATAGGACATCTTACTCATTTCCTAAAGGCCATGTTGAAAATGGAGAATGTTTTTTAGAGACAGCATATAGGGAAATAATGGAGGAATGCGGATTGTCAAGAGAAAATATTGTTTTGGTAGGGGAGATAGGAAGCTACCAAAGGAATGCAATTAGGCCAGATGGATTAGAGGATATTTGCGAGCTTAAAAATATAATGATGTATCATTTTACTACTGATGCTATCAATCTTTCTCCGAGAGATATGGATAATCCTAATGCTTTCTGGGTGCCTATTTCTGCTGCTAGAGATTATCTTAATATTAGAGATAGAGAATTTTACGACAGGATAGTTTCTCAGCTATAACTCAAAAATTAATTCAAATCTTTTTTCCTTCCATGTGAAGGAGCACTGTTTGAGACTCCATCAAGTCTAAGATATTTAAAATCCATAACAGGTTTGCAGACACAGTTACATGTACTATTGGGGTTTCTGCCGTGAGAATTTTAACAATTTTTTCAACTTCGTATCTTCTGTTATTAATTTCCTGCAATTTTTTTTCATCGTATTTGTAAAATATTTCAGCATAGCTCTTAATGCTGCTTATGACTTTTCCAGCAATCTCCTCTACTGCAGAATCAATTTTATCATTGTTAGCCCGTAAATCTCTTGCTGCATATTTGAAAATATCTGTAAT
>JACPIN010000001.1 GCA_016188065.1 Candidatus Woesearchaeota archaeon
ATTAAGGTGCAGAAGATAGCTCACACTAGTTCGTTTCTCCTAGTGCGAAGCATTTCCGCACTAGATTTTTCTTATTTTTCTGAAAAGAAATAGTTTGCTGTTAGCCACCAGTCAATAGACTGGATGGAAAGATTTTCATTTTATTATAACAGGGCTTCGTTTATATCATTTTAAATGCGCTTGGTTTGACGAAAATAATTATTATGAGTTTTTCCAGTTGCATGTCATCAAAGGAAAAATTACCTAACAATTAGAAATATTTATAAGAAAGAATGGTTCATTGAATAATATGAATGCAAAAGGAAAAATTTTTACAGGTTTTACAATAAGAATTATTGGAGCGATCATAGGAGCAATTGGTTTTTTACTGTTAGCTTATCAGCAAACAATATTTGGAACAGCCTTGATTGGTTTAGGTTCATTAATAATAGCTGTAGGTGAAGGATAAATGGAAGGGCTGGAACTTTTCGGAATAGCATTAACTGCTATAGCAATTGTATACGCTTTTGTTAAAAAGAGGGATAAAGTTGGCATGGCACTAATTATAGTCTTGCTGGCTTTACTGTTTATTCTGTCTAAATTAGGAAAAATTTAGTTTTTTAGTCTCGCCTGTTCCTGGAGAAGCTGAATACTTTGAGTTCTTTCCGTAGCATGTTGTGAAGCCAAAAGCTTAAATATATACAAAAGATATCTTTAGTATATACATGATTAGAAGAGAATTTGACGCAAAATTAAGAAGGGTAGGTAATTCTTTTGTCATCACAGTCCCATCATCAATAATTAAAAGGTTCAAGTTAAAGCCAAAAAGGTATATCACGATAGCATTGGAAAATGAAAAATAATAAAATAAAAGCAGGAATTGTAGTACTATTTTTTATTATCCTATTATACAAAGCATCTGCTTTCAATGGCACAGGTTCAGCAGGAGAAGAAGTAAGATTTGGAATGGGTTATTTCACTGTAAACTCAACAGATGGAGCTGCAAAAATCCACGGGTTTGGAAATAAGATTGCGCATATTATCAGGGACGACAGCAATTTTAAGGGTTGGCTCTCTCAGTTAGAATATAACTTCTTCGCGCCAGAGCAAGTTGACCTGAACTTTCCTTTAAATAATAGTTATTATAATTTCACTCCGGATTTTGACTGGAGCAACACGACAGATACAGAGCAGTTTGAAGTTTCCTATCTGTTTGAAATATGGAATGAATCGTCGGCATCTAACATTCATTTTGTAAATTATTCGATAGCAGAGACAGCAAATACAACTAAAACAATTCCAACAATAAACGGAGAGGGGATATTCTATTGGCGTGTAGCGGCAAATGACTCAAGCAAAAATTCATCATTCTCAAATTTGAATGTAATTACAATAGACACAACCCTGCCAACAGCATTCAACATAACTTCGCCTGCAGATGCTTCATCGTCAACAGACACAACTCCTGCACTGCAATGGGATTCATCGACAGACACAAATCTTGATAACTATACTATAGAGATTTCAACAAGTGTGGATTTCTCGGCAGTAAACCAGACAGAGGTTTCAGAAACAAATTCATTGGCAAACTGGTCGTCTCCATTAACAGCAGGAACATATTACTGGCGGGTATCGGCAGTGGATAATGCAAACAATCAAAGATTGAGTGGCAATAATTTATCTTTCATAGTTCAGGCTTCAGAAACAACGACAGTAACAGTATCGACGTCAGAAGCATCATCAGGAGGGGGGACAAAGCCATTCACGTTGAATATATTGGCGCCAGAAGGAATCATATTATCGGCAAATGACCAGATTAAAGTTCCATTATTAGTGATAAATCCTTCATCAGTAAATATACGCGGTATTAATCTTGCACTTCAATCAGATGAAACAAAATTATCTTTAAGCTTGGACAGGGCATATATTTCAGAATTAGCGCCAGGAGATCAGGAAAAGCTCACATTAACAATAAACACAGGAGATCTTTCAATAGGTTCATACGGCATCACAATCTTCGCATCAGTAGTTAGTCCAACTTTTAGCGATTCGACGAGAATATTCGCAAACTTATTAGAAAGAACAGAGGGAGAGGCTGAAGTATTAGAGCAGATAGAATTTGCGAAGCAGCTGTTCCAGGGAAACCCTGAATGCCTTGATTTGTCAGAGTACATAACAGAAGCAGAGGCAGCCCTCCAAAATAAAAACTCAGCAACAGCGTTAAGCCTGGCAGAAAATGCAGTAGAAGCATGTAACAAGTTAATAGCACAAAGATCAGAGTTTAAGTCGATAACTGCAGCAGCAACTCTCGTTGATAAAGTCAAGAGGCAGTTTAGCTCAAAAACTTCTATAATCGTCGCATCGGAAATTCTTGGAATGCTCACAATAGCAGTGGCAGTATACAAATACAGAAAATTCAGAATAAAAAAAAGGCGCAGGCATTAATTATTTAGAAAAGCCACATCCTCAGAATCCGCGGATTATATTTCCCATTGTTCAAGCTTGAGCTGATAACAACAGCAGAAGTATAAACCTCCCCGCCTTTGATGTTGCCTGGCAAAGAGCAGCTCCCTAAATCCAATGGATTGCAGACATTGAATGCATATCTCTCCTTGAATCTTGTAGGCAGGGAATCTTTAATGAAAGTATCTATCTCTTTGCATCTCCCTCCCTCTCCAATCTCCACTATGTCTCGTATATCATTTCCATCAGTATCATCGTTAGAAGTTGAAACAATGCACTCCCTGAAATCGTCATTCTTGCTTATCTCGTCCAGCACACTTTCCTGCAGGCTCCTTATCCCCTGGACATATCTGGCATCTTTATCTCCGCTGCTTTTCCCTGCATAATAAATAAACAAGAACACAATTACCACTGCAATAACTGCTTCTAAAGTTCTTAGAAAGCCTCTTTTATTCATTTTGTTTCCTCTCCTATATGCAAAATTTGGTTAGAAATATTTGCAAGGTGATAGTTTATTCTTTTATAAAATAAAACTGAACAAATGATAACAATAAACGAGGCAAATGTTCCAATAAGCAGTTTCTTAGGGCTATCAGTCAAAACAAAGCTGCCAATAAATCCAAGTAGCCCAGTTGTAGCAAAGATCAAAACTCCATTAATCATCTGAAGATATTTTTGATATTCTAAATCCAGTTTATTCTTTTTTAATTGCCCTTTGTCCATTTCACTTAAATGTCAAATACATTCCTACACTAACCAAAATAATTCCAATAATAATATCACGATTATCACCGCGATTCATGAAAAACAATCCTCCAAGAATCAAGGCAACACCAACACCAATATTCCACTGGCCTCTTTTATTCATAAAAAGATCTAATCAATTTCAAATATATAAAACTTCTTACTACCAAACTTGAATATTAAGAATAACCTGCTCAAAATTTCCGTCTTTATCTAAGATAGCCTCTCCAAGATTAACCCCATAAACTACGGCGTCGGCAGGGGGAATTGTTTGATCGCATTCACCTTTGCTTAACTTTCCTTGTCTTCCTTTGACATAACAATAGCTATCTTTCAGTTCGCCGTTGCTGTTCAAAACACTTATCTTAAACTGCCTGAATTCAGGAAATTTATCTTCAATATTGCTAACATTCAGCCCATCCATTTTTCTTTTACTGAGCCCATTAAAAATTATTGGATTGCCTGCGCCAATGCTAAACTCGGGAGGATTCTCGCATTTCATTCCTTGAGTTTTATCTCCGGGGTCAGATGCTTCAGGATATCCCTCTATTTCATTGTAAAAAACCCAGAATTTATCATCCTTATTAAACAATTTTATCCTTAATGACCCTGCATATTCAGCTGAACTTCCAGTTTTAGCATTAATAATTTTAAATTTGCTAGTTATATCTGGAATGTATTCTATTAAATTAAAATCATAGACACCGCCATTGTCGCAATCAAAGCTCAATAAAATTTTGTTTACATCCCAGCCGGCCTCATTATGAAAGCTGCCTTTAACTAGTTTAACTAAAACATCGCCTTCAAAACTCGGCTCATAGCTTGGCTTGATAAACGCAAGCAGCACAATTATGTAAGTCAAAAAAATAGCGATGCTAATCACCCAGTCAATGTGCACATTCCCTTTTTTATTTATTTTTTTCATTTCATCAAATCATTCAAAGCCATCGAGCCAACACTAAAATAAAGTACTCCTCTTAAACTATTTTTCAAAGTAGTCATATTGCCCCTAAGATTCTTAATATTAGCAGCAAAGCAGATACTATAGCCAATCCCCATCCAACAATTTCATACCATTTCATTTTTAAGGTGGAGCAACTGTAAGTATTATCAGCAGTGCAACAACAACCAATGCAAAGCTGTGCTTTATCCCGTATTTAATTTTTCCCTCGGAGAATTTCCCGATGAGCAGCCCTGCAAAAACCCCCTGTATCACAATCAAGCTCAAAAAAATTCTTTTAAAGTTCAATTGGGCAGGAGCGCTTTCACCGCCAGCTTCAAAAAATCCCCCCCCGCTCACCCCTCCAACTAAGCCCTTTAGCATATCTTGAATCATTGGCATTAATTTGACTTCAAGCATCAGCATAACCCCGATGAAAATAAAAAAAACAATATACCCCTGAACAACCTGCGAGTAGGTGCTGCTTCTCCTCTCATCCTTGAGCCTTTCAATGCTGACTACGCTTTCAGCAACGCTTTCTAGTATGTCATCCATCCTGCCGCCGCTCTCCTCTGCTTGGATAATGATTGCAACACTCCTTCTAATAACTTTGTTGTCAGTGTCTCTTGCAAAAATCCTCAATCCTTCCTTGACTGGAATTCCCCACTCAATTTGGTAAGCAAGTTTCTTCACATTATTAGTCAAATCCCCGAAATCCTTGTCTTTCAAATTCAATATGCTTTGCGGTATAGGTATCCCGGATTTAACTCCCTCAACTAGTGATCTTATAAACTCTAAAAATTCAATCTCGATCTGCTTCTGCCTTTTGCTCTCTTTCAAGTAAAGCAGGTATGCAGGCATTCCACCAAGAACAAAGCTCAGCAAAAGCAGGCTCCAAAACCATCTAGTCCCAAAGAATAAAGTAAAGTCTGCACTAATCAAAAATAAAAAAATCCCGATCCCAACAAGGAATTCTTTTCTCATATCTCAGGCTGGACAATGTTCATAAACACGATGAAGCCGATGTTCATGGCAGGAACAACAACGAAAGTCCCAAGTTTTTCAATGAATCCAATTTCCAATCCTCCTAAATTGCTTCCTACAATAGATATCAAAACTAGTACAATCACAAATAACAGGGGGGCAGCAATCAAAATAGCAGTATAAATGTCAGTGTAAGTGCTCAAAGTCTCGACGTATTTTTTCCTTTCAAGCCTGTATCTTATCAATGTATCTTCAGATTTGCTTTTCAAAAAGCTCTTTATGTTTCCGCCGCTTTCAATGCTGCTTATCATCCCGTTTAAAAGTTCTTTAAAGCTGTCACTCGGAGTTGTTTCCGCAACAGACTTCAGCGCAGTTGTCAAATTATACCCGAACAGGTTCACATAATTCATTATCCTTTTTATTTCTCCAGACAATGCCTTGTATTCCTTGCTCTGCAGCAGCATCCCAAATATATCAACTAATTTAGCGCCGCTTCCGGCAACTGCAGCCATATGAATGATCGCAAATGGCAGGTCATTTTTAATCTCCCTTCTTCTGCTGTCGACAATAACCTTTGGATAATAATAAAAGATAAACAGCAGGATAAAAAAGAAAAGCACTGCCAGCATCATGCTCTTGAAAACGTCAAAAATTCCAAATCCAAAAATAATAAATCCAAAGAGAAAAGTAAGAACAGAAAGAACACAGCTCATCATGATTCCAAGATTGATATAGGTGTTTGAAAACACCCTTATGTTTGCCTGTCTCAGATTTTTATAAAGTGATTCAAAATACTCTGGATACATCCTAGCAAGTTTTTTGCTGAAGCTGTCGAATGTCAGGTTAGAATATTTTCCAAGGAAATTATAGGAATAAGCGCTGTATTTTATTTTCTCCTCGGCAACCTTTCCTTTTTTCAGCGCCTTCGCAAAATATCTGGCCTTCTTAAAATCAACTTCGGTTATTTTGGCCTTCTCTTTTGCCTCGAATAATTTGCGGATATCTAAATTAATCTCTTTCAGGTTTTCCAGAAGGCTTATTATTTTCTTGACAACTTTGCTCCCTTTTACGTCCTTTCCATCAAACTGCTTTAGCTTTTCCTTGTATTCCTCCTCAGAGATTTTATCTTTCACAAACCCTTTGTTTAGTCTGCTGTATTCTCTTAGCACATCACCATACTCTCTCTTGACAGCTTCAATTTCATTAATAATTTTCTCAGCGTCTTCAATTTTTTTTTGGATTTCTTCAAATAACATTTTTTATCTCGTCGTTTAGAATTAAATTATTTTTCCTGCATATTTCCATTACCTTCTCTCTTATTTTTGCAAGCTCACCTTCGACTGCATTTAGCTTTTTATTGTACTCGGAAAACACTTCTCTCTCAACCTTGGCCTCTCTGTATTTCGCTTTCAGATTTTTTATGTCCAGTCCAATCTCCTCTTTATCTTTAATCAGCCTCCCATAATCAACACTAATCTCCCTAATCTTCAGCAGATTTTTTTTAAAGTCTTCAAGACTCATAGCAAAAACCTCTTCATAACCGCTTCCTTATTTTTATAATAATCATTGATAACTTTCTGTACGTCTTCAAATTCCATGATATTTTTCTTGTAAAGTGCATTCAATAATTTCCTTCTCAATTCAAACTCTCCCTGCAGCTCTTCCATGCTTATCCCTTTTTTAGAAGAGATTTTTTTGAACACATAACTATCACGCTTAAACATAAACACATTTCTCCTTGCATCCCACTGGAAAGGCACATTTATCTCGGCCTCTCCATTCTCCCCGACTCGGATTATTTCTTGAATGGCTCTGAGCTTTCTCACATCCTGTCCCTTAATTTTTGCATGCCCGACTAAGCAGGCAACATCAAGTATCTCAACCAGGCTTGGGCTCAAGTTTATCGGCGGAGTTTCTAATCTTTTAATCACTGTTTTCACATCCTCCGCATGCATAGTGGAAATTCCGGAATGTCCGGATGCCATCCCCTGGAACAAGACATTCGCTTCCTGCCCTCGAATCTCTCCAACAATTACGTAGTCAGGTCTTTGCCTGAAGCTCGCTTTTAATAAATCAAATAATGTAATTTCTCCAGTGCTCTCGCCGCCAACCCCGGTTCCTGCTCTTGCAATGCTGGGCAGCCAATTCTCGTGCACCAAGCGGAGCTCCTTAGTGTCCTCAATGCTTACAATTCTTGCTTCAGGTCTGATAAAAGAAGCAACACAATTTACAATTGTTGTTTTTCCAGATCCTGTTCCGCCGACGACAAGTATGTTAGTTCCATGCTCTACTAATATCCATAAATATGCAAGCACCTCCGCAGAAACTGTCCCAACCTGGATTAATTTTACAGGGCTCCATGCCTCTCTTGTGAACATCCTGATTGAAAATGTAGGGCCGCGGGAAGTGACATCCTCTGTATAAGTAGCATTAACCCTCGCTCCAGAATCAGGCAGCCTTCCATCCATGATAGGATTCGCATAGCTGATATATTTCCCGCATTTCTGCGCAAGCTTTTCAACGAAATTAGTAATCTCATCAAAGTCGTCATAAACAATGTTTGTCTTTATGCTCCCAAACTTTCTATGCACCAGATATAAAGGCGTCTTGACTCCATTGCACTCAATATCTTCAATGTAGAAATCATTCATCAGCGGCTCAATCTTGTTCAATCCTATAAAATCACGGTAGATATAATACATCAGCTTCAAATAAGAATTTTTATTAATAGAAATATTCAGCTCTTTCAAAAGCACTTGAACATTCTTCTCCAGGTATTCAATCAGCACTTCCTTGTCGTTGACATTGATAAAGCTTATATCGATCAATTCTTCAATTCCTTGCTCGAGGGTGTTCAAAATTTCTTTTTCTTTAACATCAAGGTTTGGCTCTTCGACGCTGTAAACAACTTCTCCATGCACATCATCCCAATACAAGTGCGCGTAAGTATACGGTATTATCAGCCCATATCTCAGATCAGTTTTGGTTATGTCTTCAACATCAGGAAGCGAAGGCTTTTTAGCGTCAAAATTTATTTTAAACAGATATTCTTCCTTTTTCGCTTCTTCCTTCATTTTACTTTTCTTGAATAGAGAATCTAACTTAAGCAACATATCACCTCAGAAGATAAAGTATTGAAGCTCAAATATAAACCTTACTCATCCGCTCTCTCTGATATTCACGTAGTCTTTCGTATCATAAACGTGCTCAATAACTAAGTTGTATTTTCCGCTCAGCAGTTTTAAATTGCTTTCAACATCAATCTCGTCTTTATAATCCAAAAATAATTCTATTTCATATCCCTGTCCCAGGCTTTTAGAGCTGATTTTTAAATTGCCTTCTTCAATCGGCTTCTGCAAATCTGGCTCTATTCCTAATTTCTCATCGCTGATTATCTTCCAGCTTACCTTGTCATTAGTGCTGTCAATTGTAAAGTCTCCCTCGCCAATCTCGACAAACAAAGGCCTTCTGCTTCCAAATCCTTCATTGTAAACGGATCTTACAGCACTATCGAACTCATACAAGACATTTTTAGTCTGCAGCACAGTATTCCTCGCTTTCAGCTTATTCACAAACGGCATCCCAACACTCAAAATTAAGGTGACAAGAACAACGCCGATGGCAGTATACAAAGCAGCTGATATCCAAATATCCCCTTTCTTATTAATTTTCCACATATTATTTCTCCCAGATAACTTTTCTATTGTCGCAATTAACTATCTCTTCGCCGATATCAACTCTCGGAATTATCTCAACTCTATTCTCTCCATTCCATTTAACCAAAACATCTGGATTTCCAGCAGCATTTTTAGTCTGATGGTTAGAAAAATCAAATTCCTTGGCGCCAAATGCTTTTATCTCGCTGTCTTTATTTGCATAATCAACAACGACGTTATCATTCATAAAAAATCTTGTAATGAATCCCTTCAGTTCCATATCATTTTCATTATTGTTTTTAATGATTATCGTCGAGTCTTTCCCGGGCTTGCTCTCAATTTTAATATTGACATCGGCGCATTCCAGGCTGCTTCCTATTTTGCTTTCAGATTTCTCAATACCCTCGCCAATAAGCTTGCTGCTCCAGTTTATAACAACCAGGCCAAGAGAGATTACAAAGACAGTAAGTAGCACAGTAGCAACCAGTGCACTAATCCCTTTTTTATTTACATTATGTTTTTCATTTTTCATTTCATTTTTCATTTTCAAAGATTATAAACTGCAATCTGTCCGGAGCACAGCCACCATCCTTGATCCGCAGTCTGCAGCTCATCTTCCAGTATTATTTGCGGTATCACCTTCACAATTTTCGGGTTAAAGTTTGGCTTCTCAGCTTTTACATTTATCCTTTCATATCCGCTAAGCACTTGTCTTGCTTTTTTTATTTCTACATTACTGCCATCTTCATACCTGATCAGAAAATCACTCAAGACCCTCTCCTTCAAATTCTCGACGTCAATAGCAAAAAAATCCCCGCTGTCTTTCACATCATTAACCCTTATCTTAACTTCATCCCTGCATATATTCTGCGCAGTCGTTCTATCAGCGCCTTTCTGGCTCTCCTCTATAAAGCCCTCGGATGAAAATTTGAATATCAAAAATGCAACTACGATTACAAAAACAACAAGCAGCATGACAACTATCAATTGACTTATCCCTTTTTTATTAAAAATTATTTCTCCCACGTTGTTATCCTCTCCTCGCACCCTAATTCTCCATCTTCAGAAATAATAATAGGAATAACTTCAATCTTGTAAACATTATCCACTCCGGCAAAAATATTATGTGGGCAAGTTTCCTGCGGCAAAAATTTAGCGCTTCCAGCAGGGCAGTTTTTCTTGCTGAAATCAACGTCTTCATTTCCAATGGTCTCCCCATAAACTCTTAACACTGCTTTGTTAATCCCCAATGTGCCCCTATTTTTCATTGTCAAATTTTTTCCATCTTCAACATAGCTTTCAACACTAATCCTGACATCAGCGCATTCTACACTGCTCCCCATCGTGATTATCTTCTCGCTAACTTGCTCTTCAGTTTGTTTGGAAAAAGTTGTAACCATTAAAGCAATAGCAATCGCAGAGACAATTAACAGAACAGTTGCAACAATGCTTGCATCACCTTTTTTGTCCATCATGCCTTCACAACTTTGATATAATTTTCATCTAAATTCTTGAAAATCAGGCTCTCAATTCTCTTGCTCTTTCCAATTGGTTTGCTAAAATCATATTTATTTCCGTCAATGTAAACATGAATTTCATTTGCATCTCCATATTTTTGCACATAATATTTCTGATTCAAATCTTTCAGATCGCTTGATTTCAAAAAGAAATTCTTTCCGCCTCCAAAAGAAAACGACATTCCACCAGCTTCTCCCTGAGCAGGCTGCAGCACATTCTTCCCTTCACATCCTCCACAATCAGTTTCAATAGGTAAGCTCAAATAGTTAACAATGTTCCACGGCATCTGCTGATCCCTATTATCGTAAACAACCATAACCAATCCCACATTGAATCCGAGTTTAGTAAAAGTATTCAGCAAATTATCTTCATTTCCAAGATTTTCAGTGAAGCGTGCAGTAGGATCATCTCCCTCTAAATAGCCAAGATCCATCACATACGCTCTTTCACCGACAAAGTTCTCGACGTAGAAATCAAAATTATCCTCTTCAGCAGGCTCAACTTTATTAACAATTTTCACAACGCCCCAAATTGCTATAACAAGAACAACAGCAGCTAAAATATAAATCTGGCCTCTTTTATTCATACCCAGTTAAAAATTCTTGATATATATAAAATATTCGCAAAAGCCCAAGGGGAGAATTGAACTCCCCACCTCGACCTGTTTAGAGGATAATACCAAGGTCGCGCACTACCACTATGCTACTTGGGCTTGGCAGTATAATTTTAAGCGTGCGGATTTCAAAGGATGCAAGAAGATCTTCAATTCATTGCATTTTAATATGTTTTTATTTCCGCATATAATAAGACGATAACTATCATTGGATTTATGGTAATACAAATTTGATTTTAGACCAATATCTCCAAAGACCGTTTTTATCTGCTCTAAAATGTTTTTTGTTTTAGCCGCAATCTCAATATTGGGACTCTTAAGAAACCAAGGAGGGATATTATCACATTCTTCGATCCTGCAAATACCACCATCGGCGTCAATAAACCCTTTTACAAAAGAAAGTTTAAGATCATGGTCTTTATAAATTATCTTAGGAAAATTAATATCTGTTTTTGTTCCTATGGGCATATTAAAGATTTTATTAAAAAATAGCCATATTGCTTTAGAGTATACAATAAGTTCTGTTTTATTGCCATTGCGAATAGTATTCCCTTTGATATTAAATAAAGAGAAAATCAATTCTTGAATGTTATTTATTTGTTCTGAATATTCATCAACAAATTGTACGGTGTATTCTTCTGATTTTAAACAGCCATCCCCAAATAGATATCCAGCCAAGTAAGAAAGTTTCTCATCTATTACGAAAGGAAGTTTAACTATCTTTTTCCTGTTGCCATCCCCCATAGATATCCCTTCTAAGTTTAACTGTATGTCTTTTAAAAGAGATTTAAAATTAAATTTAGATAGATCTATTATTTTTAGAAAAATTTTAAGAGGGATTGGTCTTTTCCCATCTATCCAATAATAAAGGCTTCTTGAGCAAAAATTATATTTTTTAGCTAGTTTATTGTAAGAAAGATTTTCTCTTCTTTGTAAATCAGTTATTATTTTTTCTATGATTTTCTCCAATCCATATAAATAAACAACCTCATCTTTGAGGTAAGGAAACCAATTTATTATTTTCATTATTTATGTCTCTCCAAATCATTCTTCATTAAATATTGCAATCTTGTACTTAATTTCATACAGTTCTTTTCACAATATTCTTTAAATTTAATAAGTAGTCCCTCTTCCACCGTTATATTAATTTTTTTAGTAACCATTTTAATAGTAGTTATTTATATATACTAATAGTTATTATGGTATTTAAAACTTTCTAATTATAAAGATAAAGGTTGCGGGAGACAGGATTTGAACCTGCGTAGGCACTAAGCCACAGGATTTCCTGATGGAAAACTTAAGTTTGGCAACAATCAAGATAATTGTTCCTGCCCGTTCTTCAGCCTTCAACAATAGTTGAATAGTTTCCAGATTCCGGGTTAAGTCTCCGGCACTCCCGCATAAACTCTTTCATCAAAAGTAGCTATATAAAAGTTTTTATATCGGAGCTTGTTTACAAAATAACATGAAGAAATACGCAATAGCACTCGTACTAATCTTGCTTCTGCAAACTTCTTTAGCATTAGAATTAAAGCAGGAAATACGCAATAGCACTCGTACTAATCTTGCTTCTGCAAACTTCTTTAGCATTAGAATTAAAGCAGGGAGAATCGACAGAGTTTGAAAGCCGGAAAATAACAATAGTTTCATTGCAGCAAAGCAAGGCAGTAATTCAGGTTGATGACGAAAAAAATATAGTTAATCTCGGCAAGTCAGAAATAATAAATGGCGTGGAAATTACTATAGCAGATATTCTATACACTGGAGATGAATCTTCAAAAATAACATTTACCGCAAAACTCACATATATATGCGGAGACTCGGTCTGCAACCAGGGAGAAACACAGGAAAACTGCTGTACAGATTGTAAGTGTGCAGGTTCAAATATGTGCACCTCCGCAGGTTGTGTAAAGCCGCAGTGTTTTCTTGATGAAGATTGTAACGATAGCAATGAACTGACAAAAGATGCCTGCAAAGAATATAAGTGCGGGCATCAGAAAATCAAATGCACAAATGACAAGCAGTGCAACGACAACGATCCAGACACAGATGATTTATGTAGCAGTGGAGAATGCCAGAACCTCCCTCCAATCTGCAAAACAGATGAAGATTGCGCAGATGAAAACCCATGCACATTAGATCAATGCATTAACAAAGACTGCCAGTACAAGCCAGTTGAAAACTGCACCCCTCCAGAAAAAAAGAAAACTGAAGAGGTTAAGCAGGAGCAACAGCAGGAAGAAGCAGTTGAGTTTACCAAAGAATCAAATTCAAATTTTTTTAAAAGAGTTATAAACTGGTTTAAAAATTTATTTTAAGCTTCTGCTGGGAATCGAACCCAGAACTTCCATCTTACGAAGATGGTACTCTGCCAATTGAGTTACAGAAGCTCACAATTTATCTTTTAATTTACCTTTATATTTCCTTTGGCATTCATTGCATGCAATCTTCCTTTTTCCATCAATTTTAAAATAAGCCCCTTTAATTTTCCCAAGAAAACTTTCTCCAATTTCATTTTTGCACAAATCGCATTTCATGAGAATCAGTTAAAAATCCCAGGTTTAAATATTTAATCATATATGCATTATTAACAACAATAATTATTATAAAGTTCTTTTTAAAATGATTAGTTTTATGGAAACAGAAATGCAAAAGAAAGAATTAGATGAAATAATAACTACTACAAAAACAATAGTAATAACAACATCCAGTTTCACAGAAAAAACTTGGAACCATAGGTTCTTTCCGCCAGGATTAAATTACAGGTCTCACCTATCCCGAATTGAGTTTTCTAATCCATTCACAAATCACAAAGGAGAAATTACCGATAAGCTACACCTATGTACAACATGGCGTATGGAAGCATTTGGTGCAAACCCATACTGGATGCAAATGCTAGACGATGAAATTGGTTATAACCTATTATGCAGCGATATTTTTGCGCAGTTGAAAGGAGATTTCAGCCGTTACTCAGAATCACGATTGAAAAGCTGGCAAGAGGAAGGATATAAAAGGCACAAGAAAGTTTTGAATATAATAGAAGAACTATATACTTTCAATGAAAGTGAAGTATTAATACCAAAAGATTTATTTTCTTTATAATCTGTATACTAATCTTAAAGTAGCTGCTCCAATTTCTAACTCAAAAATTAAACTCTTTCCAGTAGAAATTTCCGTTCTTTAAAATATAACTCTCATCTTAAATGTATTTATAAACAGCAGGATAATTTTTATAACAATGTTTGAGCAGCCAAAGATAAGCTTCAAGACAGTAAAGCAAAACAAGACTCTTTCTGAATTTTGCAGTGAAAAAGAAAAATTATCAAACTAAAGAAAAATAAAAAGTTACTTTACAGGCTTCAAATCATTCCAGACAGTATCAAACATCTGCTGCAGCGCAGTTCCAAAATAAGGTGTTTTGACCCAGATGCCAACATCGTAACTGGGGTGCACATTCTCATCATCCATCACCATGAACATCACATCTTTCCCGTCAACGATTGCAAACCTAGCATTTAAGTTGTCAAGCATCTTTACCTCGGCAATCTTCCCGATCTCCTTGGCTAATTTAACAGCATCCTTGTCCATGCTGGCAGCAATTCTTATGTTCACATTTTTCTTCTTGAGTTTTTCAAGTTCAGGTTTTAATGCCTCCATTTTTCTCACAAGCCCTTTTCCTGTAGTAACCAAGACAAGAGATTTCTCTGCCTGCTTTATCATAGTTTCAAGATGGGTATAAAGATTCTGCCTGCCTCTTAATGCTCCAGATAAGTCAGTAGGCTCAACAAACTGAATCCCTTGCTTGTAAAGTAAATCAAGCTCATCAAGAACATCGCTCTTCCTCAAGCTGCCAAGTGTTTTTACTTTCTCCTCGGTATGCCTTATCATATATTTTTTTGCTCTCTCAATAACCTCACTAGGCTCAACAGCCAAATACTTAATTGGCTTTCCAAGCTTCATCGTCACAAATCCTTTTTTCTCAAGACTTTCAAGAACATCATATGCCCTGCTTCTGGGGACATTTCCAATATCAGACAGCTCGCCGGCAGTACTAACCCCCCTAGAAAGCAACGCAGTCCAAATCTTAACCTCGTACAGATTCAACCCAAATAATTGCCTCAATCTGTTTAAAAATTCATCTTTGACAATCATCAAACATCAAGCCTCCTTTTTGATTGTAACTATCCTAAATTAACTACATCCATTCACTACAATCTAAAGTAAAAATTAAGGAAGTATATAAATCTATTGCTTGTTTCAAAATTTTAATTGGAATTTTTTCCTTTCTGGCTGTTATAAATTTTTTTGGCGAGATTCAGAGTGGAAATCTCAGAAACAGGCTTGTCCTCTCTCAACCGAAGGACTTTTGGAAACCTCAATGCCAGTCCGCTGCTGTAAGTAGGGCTGTTTTGTATCTCTTCATATCCAACCTCAATTATTATTTTCGGTTTAACCTCAACTTCTTTTCCTTTCTGACTCTCAATTAAAGGCTTGAGCAGCTTAGTCATCTCTTTGTAAGTAAGACCTTCAGTTTTTTCTTTTACACCAGTAGATACTTTCCCTATCTCCAACAATCTGCCATTGTCATTGCATGCAACAGTATAGCTAGTCAGCCATCCTGCCCTTTTTCCCTCTCCATATTCAGCCTTAACAATTACCAGATCAAGAGGCTCTAAAATGCTTTTCAGTTTCATCCATCCGCCGACATATCTTCCAGGCTTGTATCTGCTCTCCAAATTTTTAGCCATTACGCCTTCAAACCCTTCTTTCAGGATTTTATTGAAATACTCCTGCGCTTTCTTCTTGTCGTCAGTAACAATCTTCTCAGTCAGCACAACTTCTTTTTTCTTCTCCTTGACAATCTTCTCCAGTAATTTTCTTCTTTCTTCAAGAGAAGCATCCATCAAATTTTTCTTATTGTAATAAATCACATCGAACAAGTCAAGCTCAATTGGAAATTTCTCGGCAATCTCGTTTATATTGTATTTTCTTTTTATTCTCTGAGAGATAGTTTGAAAAGGCAAATACTTTCCACTTTTCTTATCATATCCAACAGCCTCGCCGTCGAGAATGTAATTTTCACCTTTAACATGTTTTCTCAAAAAGCCTGCAACATCAGGAAATTGCTCAGTAACATTCTCCATCCTTCTGGTAAATAATTTTATTTTATTTCCGTCAAAATGGCACTGAAGCCTAAACCCATCGATTTTATTTTCAAATTGCACTTTTTCGCCAAGGGCTTCAAAGCATTCTTCAATACTGCTGGCAAGCAAAGCAAGCATGCACTTGACAGGCTTCCCAGCTTTCAATGCAACACCCTCTAATTTTTTCTCGCTGGCCAGCTCGGCAACCTCTCCATAGTCTCCGCTCAAGTCGGCAACATTTTCTATTTCATTTACATTCAGCTCAAATGCCTTTGCAATGCTGTCCCTTATTACTCCAGAGCTAACCCCTATTCTTAAATTTTCAAGAACGGTCTTGACGAGGTATTTAGCTTCTCTCCCATTTGCATTGCTCAATAATTCAGTTATGAGTCTTATCTTCCTGTCAACGGCCCCTTTCCCTTCAAACTCGGCCAGTTTTCTAATATTCTCAAGCACCTTGCTGCTGTCTAAATCTCTAGAGGAAAGAATGGATTGTTTTCTCCTCGCAATTATCTCCTCGGCAACAAGTCCAAGGTCTCCTTTTTTCCTGAACAATTCTTCAATTTTTTTAGTATTTTCCCCGCAGCCGACACTCAGCGCTTTTATCATCAGCCTGTTGCTAAATCCTATTTTCCTTTTATCCCACTCGGGAAAAATCCTTCCCTCTATCATGTAAATAATCTCCTTCAACTCATCTTTCTTAATTTTTTTCAGGAAATCAGAAATAATCTCTACTTTTTCAAGCCTCTTTGTGGTCGCTTCTAATTTATCATAAATCTCAACTAGCTGCTTGTATTTCATAAAAACATTTAAATATCTGGCAGCTTTAAAACCTTTTGTATGGACACATATAACTGCATTAAAAAAACATCGCAAGTAAAAACATACCTCAGCAAGGATGTGAAGCATAGAGACATAGCAAAAATCCTCGACGCTGCCCATTATGCTCCTTCTTCAGGCAACATTCAAAACTGGCGTTTCATAGTTATCCGAAATCAAGAAACAAAAGAAAAGATTGCAAGGGTATGTTTAGATCAATTATGGATGCAGGAAGCCCCTGCTGTTATCGTCGTATGCTCAGACAGTTCAAATATAAAATCACTCTATCAAAAAAAATGGAAAAAATATTCAAAAGAAAATTGTGCAGCAGCAGCACAAAACCTGACATTGCAGGCAACAGAGCTAGGATTGTCTTCCTGCTGGATAAGAACTTTCAACGAATTAAGGTTAAAAAATGTATTAAAGATTCCAGATGAAATTTCAGTGGAAGCAGTTATAACAATAGGATACTCAAATGAAAAGCCAAAAGAGCAAAGGCATAAATTGGAAGAGCTAACTTTTTTCGAATCATACGGCAGCAGAAAAAGAGATACCTCAATGTTTCCATTGGCAAAGCATTTAGCAAAATTTAGGAAATGAAATTGTAGTATCTACAATATAAAAATCGAATATACAGATTACGCAGAAGGAACTTTACTAGATAGGGAAATTAGTAAGAAAAAAGTAGAATTAGCTCTTTTTAAACCATTGAAGATTACAGATGGAAAAAAGGATAGGAAGATTGCACACAAATTATTTGAAAATAAGCTTTTGAGGGTAGTTTTTGAAACTGTTGATGAAAAGACTTATAAAGTAATTACTGCGTATTATACTAAGCCAGAGAGGTATATTTAAAAATGAAAATAAATTTTGATCCAAAAAATGATATAATGCGTATAAAATTCCAGGAAGGAAAGTATGAAATAAGTAAAGAGATAGATGAAAATATGATAATTGATATGACTAAAGACAATAAGATTATGGCTATTGAAATTATAAACGTATCTCAAAGGATTCCAATAAGAGAAATGAGGGAAATTACTGTAGGGGTCTCCAGTTAATATTGTTTCTCAAGTCTTCTTAAAGCATGTATGGTTAAATCCTCATCATTGGAGTTATAATTTCATAAGCTCAGAAGTTTTATCAGGAAGATAGTCAATTCCATCAAATTCTTTTATTAGTATTGATTTAATTTTCTTTTTAACTTTAGGTTTTACATGAGTAATTATAATCTTATCTATCCCACCAATGCTTTCGCAGTCATCTTCAACAAAAACATCAGGAATAATTCTTTCAACAATATCTTTATACAGTTCATTTTTTCTGCGAGACAATAATTGACCATGCGGAAATTTGTATTTTTTAAGGACATTTTGGATTTCTTGAATTTCCTCAGGTTTTCTACGAGAAGTCAAATATAAAATTTCTACGCCCTTGCTCGCCCAGCTTTGCAATTTTTTAACTGCATTATTGATGGGAACGTAGGTTCATAATCATGCACAGATTTTTCTTTTTCTTAAAGTACCAAAATTTTCTGCAAATTTAAAAATAAAATAAGAAAGAGCACCAGAAGATATAAGAAGTTGGAGAAAAAATTTCAGTTCTCATAAATATTCTTTCTATGTCCTGCTTTCAAAATTATTAAAATTTTAGTAGAATCATCAACATCAATTATCAGTCTGTAATCCCCAACTCTTAACTTAAATCCTTCTATGTCTTCAAGATGCTCAAGAAAGTGAAAAGGATTTTCCTTGCATTGTTGGAGTTTATTCCAAATTCTTTCTTTATCCTTCCTCTCTAATTTATTCAAGAAATCTATAGCTTTCCTATCAAATCTAAGCTCATACATTTTTACAAGCCAAGAATCTTCTTAACTTCATCTTCTGTATAGAACTCACCTTTCTTAATTCGTTCCCTTGCTTCTTTTATCTCGAGAATAGTTTTTTGGCTGAGTCTTGGCTTTTTTTCAGTTAATTTAACTAAATAAATAAGTTTTCTAACCAGCTCATCATAACTCTCACTCTTATATTGTTTGAATTGATCAAGTTCTGCTTTTGTTGTTTGATTTAGTCTTATTGTCGTTTCCATATACAATCATATACAAATGTAGATTATATAAAACTTCTGGTTAGGCAAAATCTTTTAGGCGAACTAAATTTCCTGTATTAATTGAATATTAAAAAAATAATAAAAAGAAAGGGCACCAAAGCTATAGGGGGTTAAAGAAGCCAAGTAGGTGCCCTTGGAAACATTAAACTATATCAATCCCTAATTCCTCGCTGAATTGGATCTTCCTGACACGCTCGTTAGCTGCCCTATCAACCTTGCCTAGGATATACGGCGAAGTAACACCTGCAATTATTGTCATCACTCTTAATTTGCCTTTCATATCCTCATTGATCCTTGCTCCCCAGATTACATTCGCATCTTTGTCCAAGCTCTCAGTTACAATGTCTCCGATCCTGCTTACGTCATCAAGTGTCAAGTCATTTCCGCCTTCAACATGTATCAAAGCTCCAGTAGCTCCTTTGTAACTTATGTCTAATAAAGGATTTGTTAATGCCCTTCTTGTAGCCTCTTCCACTTTGTGCTCTGTATTTGACTCTCCAACACCAATGCTGCATACTCCGCAGTCGCTCATTATTGCTTTTACATCTGCATAATCCAGGTTTACCAAGCTAGGAACAGCAATAGTTTCAACAATGCCCCTTATCATAGTGCTTATCAGCTCATTAGCAACTGCAAAGGCCTGTTGAATAGGCAAATTTCCTGCAATTGATACTAATCTATTATTATCAATTACAATTACAGAATCACTTACTTGTCTTAGCTCTTGCAGGCCAAATTCAGCTTTATCAATCCTTGCTCTCTCAAGAGAGAATGGCATTGTAACCGTCCCAATAACAATAGCACCAGATTCCTTAGCTATTTTCGCACAAACAGGAGCAGCTCCAGTTCCAGTTCCTCCTCCCTCTCCAGCACAGACAAATACCATGTCAGCATCTTTCAAGGTTTCTTTTATCTCCTGCACACTTTCTCTTGCAGCCTCTAACCCCTTTTGGGGAAATCCTCCTGCACCAAGGCCCCTAGTAACATCCCTTCCAATCAATATCTTTCTATCAGCGTTATGCACGTCCAAGTGTTGCTTATCAGTATTAACTGCAATAATCTCAGCACCCTGAACACCCTTTTTGTAAAGCCAGTTGACCATATTGCCCCCAGCTCCTCCGACACCAATCACTTTTATGTTGGCTTGCCCAACAGTCACATCACTAGAGTATTTATTTTGTTTAGAACTCTCACTTATAGCATTCTGCACAATAAATTCCATTTTTGTTCCCCCATCCTTTTTTTATTTTCGATTGTTATTCCCCGAAAGCCGAAAGCTTTATATATAACATAGCCTCCATACTCTCTAAGTTTTTATAGAAATCGCCAATACATCAAACCCTATAGAAATGCCAAATTCAGATTGTCTCGCCAAAGACAATTAAAATCGCCAATTTGAGTTCGCCAAAACTCAAACTAATTCTTGTTTATTTTTAATTAAGGTCGATAAAAGGAACCGCCGATTTAAATAGACTGTCATCTCACAACATATATATTATAAAAGAATATTCTATAAAGTATATTATTAACTATATAATAACGTTTTTATACAACAAAGCTTTTCATAGAGTTATGAAGACAATTTCTATCCTGCACACAGGAGGGACAATCGCCTCAAAAGTAAGCAAAAAAGGGGGGGTAGAAGCACAGTATACTGCAAAAGAAATTCTAGATTTATATCCAGAGATAAAAGAACTGGCAAACATAAGATCCCGCTTAGTCGCAAATATCCTGTCAGAAAACATGAACTTCTCACATTATAATCTTATTGCAAAAGAAATAAAGAAAGAGATAGCCGAGGGAGTTGACGGAATTATAATTACACATGGAACAGACACCCTGCATTATACATCCGCTGCATTATCTTTCATACTAGAAAATCTTCCAATTTCAGTCATACTTGTTGGAGCCCAAAGATCTTCAGACAGAGGCAGCACAGATGCATCATTAAATCTTGTATCTGCAGTAAACTTCATTAACAAGGCCGATTTCGCTGAAGTAGCCGTTTGCATGCATGCCACGATGGAAGATACTCATTGCTCTATACTTCCAGCTTCAAAAACAAAAAAGCTTCACACCTCAAGGAGAGATGCATTCAAATCAATAAATGCAAAACCATATGCATTCGTTTATCACGACAAAGGCATAGACCTATTAAGAAAGGATTTTAGAAAAGTAAACAAGAAAGCAAAATTAAATCTAAAATTGTTCAATCCAAAAATAAAAGTCGGAATCTTAAAAACACACCCCAACATGTCAGCAGAAGAAATAAGTTTCTACAAAAATTTTCACGGTTTGATATTGGAAGGTACTGGTATGGGGCATGCACCAATAGAAAAAATTGACAAGTTCACATCTGAAAATAAAAAAATTCTAAACGAGATAAAAAAATTAGCAAAAAAAATTCCAGTGGTTATGGCTTCGCAATGTATTTTCGGCAGAATTAACATGAACGTGTATGCTCCAGGAAGAAAACTTCAGGAAATAGGAGTTCTCGGCAACCTCGCAGATATGACAGCAGAAACAGCATTTATAAAATTAGTATGGCTGTTGTCCAATTACAAAAAGCCGGATATTAAAGATTTAATGTCAGAAAATCTAAGAGGAGAGATTTCTGACAGAACTTCTGCTGAGTTTTTGGAAGATGATTTCAATAAATAATTCAAAAAAGAAAGGAGGTTAAAAATGGATAAGATAACTGTGGGAGTTATGGTTGGGATATTAGGTTTGGTTTCATTTATACAATCCTTTGCCACTCAAGGAACAGCTCAATACATATACTTTGGAGTCGGAATAGTACTAGCCATAGGAGGCACCATTTATGCAGCAAAGCAAATTAGAGATTGAAAAAAATATTAAAGATCTAGAACATAGAAAGCTTATTAGCGATTACAATGCTTCATTAGCAGCAATTATTTCTGCAACAATCGGAATTACAGGAATCAGCTATCAAGTCTTTAAAAATTGGATAATCTCCCTTTTCATAGGAGCCTTCGTATTTTTAATGATCAACATGATAAGAAAAAATATAAACAGAAAACTAAAAGAAAAAATAATAGAAATAAAAAATCTTGCTAATGATAAAGATTCTCAATTTGCTTAACGGTACCCTTAATCTTTTTCTTTAGTTTTTTTAGTAGATTTTCAACTAAGCCTTCGTGAAATTTATCCAGCCCATCTAACATTTGTTTATCGAATCCGCATATTGGCATTTTAACCTCCTATCTTAATTTTATTAAGATGCTCAACTAATTTCTTCATGTCATCCTTTTTTCCTTCAAGCTCTTTGTAATACTTTCTATCCATTTCAAAATAAATTTTGTTTAATGAACTAATTATCTCTTGATATTTATCCAAACCAATTTTATTGATTAATAAATAAAATGATCTTGCATATTTAGTTAGATTCCCTATAATTTCTCTAATTTCTGAATCTTTTATATTTTTAGTTTCCTTCAAGAATCTATCCATGTCTCTAATTTCATTTTCAATAATATCACTAGCAGTTTTATTTTTCAATTTTGATCTATCTATGATTCCATGCTCTACTAAACCCTTATGGAAACCTTTTAATCCATCCAACATATTTTCATTAAATCCGCATAATGGCATTTTGCTCCTTTCTAAAGTTTAAATTTAGCCAAGTGTTTGTTAATGTTATCTAATTCTTGTTTTATTGCTTCTCCTTCCGTTTTCTTTCCTTCTTTAATCTCCTTAAGCAAGTCTTCGTAACAAGCTCCTACAAACATTAACAATCCATTGATTGCTTTTTGACTAAATCCACTTGGTGGCATATTCTTTTACCTCTTAAATTTTTTATTTTATTAAAAACATTTTTTGTTTTACTCATCAAACTATTAACCCTAGGAGCAACTACTCCAGTAAAAGCGGAATAAACTATTCCAGAAGTAATCCCTGCTATTGCTCCGGTTAACATTGGAGACGCATTGGATCTAATTGCAAGTTCGCTAGATAATCCGTAAGTTCCAGCCCAAACTTTATTTCCAACACGATCAGAAACCATAACTGAACTAATTTCTTTACCATAATCTCCCCATTTTACTCTACCATTTTCAATCAGTCTGTCTCGATTGATACATAAGTAAGAAGCAAAATAAGTGCCATAACCTCCAATATACTGTCCAATTAATCCAGCAGTTGTAAGTGCTTCTGGGTTTGAAGTATATTCGGAAGCTAATTCTTGTGAACCCATAGAAGCAACAGTCCCAACTATGACTGAAGGGATCATAGACTTATAGACTGAGCCGAAAGTCATATTATTCTCTTTTTCATTAACTTTATTTTCAATTGTTTCTTGTTTCATTTTTATTATCTTTACTAAAATGTCGAAAAAACACTTTTTAAAGTTTATTACCCCTGTACAGGATATATAATAGAAAGATTTAAAACCTCAAACTACAATGATTTAATGATGAATAAAGATATTCTGATCAAATTAGGATTAACGGATGGAGAATCTAAAGTCTACTTATCTTTACTAAAAATAGGATCATCTACAGTAGGACCAATAGTTAAAGAAGCAGATGTAGCATATTCCAATGTTTATGATATCCTAGCCAGATTATTAGAAAAAGGATTAATCTCATTTATAATTAAAGAAAAGACAAAACATTTTCAAGCAGTCCCACCTTCTAGATTAAATGAGTTTTTGAATAAAAAAGAAGAAAAATTACAAGAAGAGAAACTGGCCTTAAAATCGTTAATTCCTGAATTAGAAAAAATACAGAATCCAGAATCAAAACAAGAGGCTGAAATTTTTATAGGGTTAAAAGGGATCAAAACTGCATATCACAAGATGATAGAAGAAAGTAACAAGAAAGAAGAATGGTTATTTTTTTATGTGGATGAGGGCCAAAAAACAGATGAGTTTTATGCAAGCATGTATCCAAAATTCAAAAAAATTCCTTCAAAAGGAATAGCAAATAAGGATTATAAAAAATCCAAATTTATCCAGAGAACCAATTTTAAGATGAAATACGTAAACTTCCCATTTCCAGGAACAATAGATATTTATAACGATAAAATTTTATTTATTTCATGGAAACCGGTTCCAACAGGAATCTTAATAACTTCAGAAGATATAACTCAAAAATTCAAAGATTATTTTTATTCAATATGGAATCAAAAAGTTTAATATAACCTAAATGATGATTATCATAACCATAATGCAGGTTACAAAATGCTAAACTACAAAAGCCTCGGATTCAAAGCTGGACTAGAGATCCATCAGCAAATAGATTCCCACAAATTATTCTGCAAATGCCCGTCAATAACAAACAAGCGGGAAGCTCCTGATCTAACAATAAAAAGAAAATTAAGAGCAGTGGCAGGTCTGTCAGGGCAAAAAGATATAGCAGCTCTGCATGAGCAGCAAAAAGATAGAACTTTCCATTACGAATTTTATAATGATTGCAATTGTCTGGTTGAACTGGACGAATCTCCTGCAGAAAAGCTGAATAAAGAAGCTTTAGAAATTGCATTGCAACTCTCTCTCTTGCTAAATGCAAAAATAGTTCCAAAAATAAAAGTCATGAGGAAAATAGTTATCGATGGCAGTAACGTTTCAGGCTTTCAAAGAACAGCATTAATTGCAAAAGATGGAAAAATAAAAACATCAAGAGGAATTGTCAAGATCCCAACAATTTTCCTGGAAGAAGAAGCAGCCAAAAAAATCAAAGTTTCAGGGAAAGAGGTAACATACAGGTTAGACCGGCTGGGAATTCCATTAGTTGAAATTGGAACTTCTCCAGACATACAAGACCCTGAACATGCAAAGGAAACAGCAGAAATTATCGGAACAATATTGCGGGCTGCAAAAGTTAGGCGCGGTTTAGGCACAATACGGCAGGACGTAAATCTATCAATAAAAAATTCTCCAAGAATGGAAATTAAAGGATTTCAGGATTTGAAATCAATACCAAAAATTATCGAATATGAAGTCTCTCGTCTACTAAAAGAAAAGACTAAGCAGCCGGAAGTAAGAAAAGCAGAGCCTAATTTGACTACTTCATTTCTAAGGCCGCTGCCAGGAGAAGCAAGAATTTATCCTGAGACCGATGTTTCAGAAATAGAAACAAAGCATTTGATGAAAAAGATCAAAATTCCTGAATTAATAACAGAAAGATCGCTTGTACTTGAAAAGCAATTCAATCTGCAGCCGGAATTAGCTAAAGAAATAATAGAAAAGAAAATTAATTTTGGATCATTGGTAAAAAAATATCCAAGAATCTCTCCAAAATTCATAGCCCAAATAATCATTGAAATGCCAAAAGAGCTTAAAACGAGGTTCAATATAAAATATAATTTCACATTAAGCGAATTTGAAAACGCCCTTGAGTTGGCAAACGATCATAACCTGCAAAAGGAAGCTGTGTCCGATATCCTGATAAAAATGGCAAATGGAAAGAAAATAAATCCAGAAGGCTACAGGCAGTTATCTTTCGCAGAGATAGAGCAAGAAATAAAAAAAATATTTCAGAGCAATCCGTCTCTTACGCCAAATGCAGCCATGGGGATAATAATGAAAAAATACTCTGGAAAAATAAATCCTAAGGAGGTATACGATTTTATTAAAAAAATGCAATGAACAAATTATTAGCAACAATAATGAAAAAAAGAAAGTTTCTTTCAGCAATAATTGTCATAGTCTTCATAGCAATTTTAAGCAGGGCAGTCAATGAGCTTGGAGTTAATTACGTCGCAAACCAGCAAGAAAGAAAAAACGGAATAATAGTAGGGGCAGAGCCGATTTTTATTCAAAAAAATAATGACATCGGCATACTTCTTATACACGGTTTTACATCTTCGCCTGGAGATTTTCGTGAGCTCGCAAATTTCCTTGCAGAAAAAAACATAACAGTCTACGTCCCGCTTCTTCCTGGGCATGGCACCCACCCAAGAGATTTAAAAAAAATAGAATATCAAGACTGGATAAATTCAGCGCAGCAATCATTAAACCTGCTGGATACGAAAAAGAAATTTGTTTTAGGCTATTCAATGGGGGGAACATTGGCATTATCATTGGCAGCAGAAAATAATCTTGAGGGGGTAATATCAATAAACTCTGCGATTTTCCTGGCAAACAGATATGTTCCGTTTATCCCTTTAATGAAGCTTGTGCAGGCTTACACTGCAAAGAGGGCAGAAGACATAATCCAATTTATCGACGAGAAAAGAGTTGTTTATGATTCCATGCCGTTGGGCAGTGTAACAGAGCTTCAGAAGCTGATCAACACAGTTCAACTGAGAAAAATATCAGAGCCGATTCTAATCTTCCAATCTGATCATGATAAAATCATATCTCCGGAATCAGCAGATTATATTTACAATGAAGTAAGTTCAAAAGATAAGGCACTAATCTCTCTAGAAAATTCAACGCACAGCAAGCTAAGCAATCAGGAGGAAGCTTTCAACACGGTATATGAATTCATCTTAGCGCATTAGATCATCAGCCCATCAGTAATCTCTTCATCCGATCTTTTTCCTTCTTGCTTTTTTTAATTAAGTCGCTTACTAATTTTCTTCCTTCTTTTTCATTTAGCCTTCCTTTTCTTACAAGCTCCCTTGCTATCTTCTCAGCATTCTCCTTTGCAATAGAAGCAATCCCTACACTCAGCAAGAATCCAGTATTCAAGGCTTTTTTCACGCTGGAAATGCTTTTAGATTTTTTCATAGTTTTTCTGGCCATTTTAAACAACAATCCTCCTCTCTTTTATTGCAGATATAAATAAGTTTATAGTTAAAAATATTGCTATCAAAAAGCCGGCAACAGCAAGCCATTTTCCATTCCTGATTTGAAGAACAAGCGCGCTTGCAACAATCAATGCAGCTATAATTACCCCCAAGCTTACCCTGCTGCTGCTTCTATCAATCTCTCTTTCAAGCTGCACAAGATCCTTTCTCTCAAAATGCACTCCAAGCTCTCCTCTTTTTAATTTAAACAGGATCTCATTGATCTGCCTAGGGACTAGCTTCACATTATCGCGGAAATTAGAAACATCATCGACAAAGGATTTAATTATATGGCTCGGCCTTAATTTCTTAGAGGTTAGATCATCAACGTACTCATGCAATGTAGATCCTAAATTAAAATCTGGATTCAGCTGTTGCCCGACGCCTTCAATGGTTACTATCGCTTTCGCTAAAAGGATGAAATCAACAGGAAGAGAAAGATTATACTTTCTTGCAACAAAAACCATGTCATAAAACAAGTGGGGGAAATTAATCTGGTCAATGTCAGAATCCGCATATTCTTCGACGATCGTCTCTAGCTCATTGACTAAGTTTGGATCTTTCTCTTCAGCAACGCCTATTCCCATGAATTCATCGGCTACGCGGTTAATTTTCCGATGGACTAGAGCAATAAGTATTCTATCAAGCCTGTCTTTCAAATCCTCGCTCAGATTCCCGCATATCCCGTAATCAAGCAGTGCAATTTTATTTTCAGGAAGAGCAAAAATATTCGCGGGATGGGGATCAGCATGAAAAAATCCGTCTTCAAAAACCTGTTTCAAAAAGCAGTCTGCCAGGTTCTTGGAAATAGTTTTCTCATCGCAGTTCCAATCCCTCAAGCCATCTTTATCATCAATAGGTATGCCATCAACATAACTCATCACCAGCACTTTCTTCGTCGTGAAATCCCAATGCACCTTAGGAATTTTAACTGTTTTGCTTCCTAAAAAATTCTTGTAGAACCTGTCAATGTTTCTGCCTTCTTTCAGGTAATCCAGCTCATTTAGTGTATACCTCTTGAACTCGTCTATGATGCTCTTCAAGTTATAATCTTTCAGCTCTTCAACATGATTCTGTAATAATTCAGCAAGATGATAAAGAAGGTCAATATCTGTATCCATCAGCTCTTTCATATTCGGCCTTTGTACTTTCACAACAACCCTGGTTCCATTCATCAATCTAGCTTTATGCACCTGCCCGATACTGGCGCTGGCAATAGGCTCTTTTTCAAAATTAGAAAAAATATCTCTTATGCTCTGCTTTAATTCTGTCTCGACTATGTCTCTTACTTTTTCATAAGGGAATCCAGTCACATTGTCCTGCAGTCTGCTAAACTCGTCACAATACTCTTTAGGGATTAAGTCTGGTCTTAAGCTAAGCAGCTGCCCCAATTTGATAAATGTCCCTCCAAGCTCGTCCATTGCAATTCGAATTTTAACAGGCAGTTCAGAAGGCTTCTCAGGACTAGCAGTTTTTTGATGCCAATGCAAATGCTGCCCTAACTCAAGTTTATAGATATAATATCCCAGCCCAGATTTCAACAAAGCAGCTGCAATTTGTTTTAATCTCTGCACATCTCTATAAGCATGCTTAATGCCAATCATGTTCAAATCTATCATAAACAGGTATAAATAACTTTTGAAACAAAACCCTTGTGCGATATCTAAGATGAGTATTCTATTCTGACCCAAGACAGGAAGATTATTAAAATATATGCAGTCTAGTAGGTTAATAATGAATTTGAATAATGCTTTGAAGATATTAGAAAAGTATAGGATTAATAAAAATTTATTAAGTGGAGATATTCTTTACAGTAGTCAGTATGTATACGAGAATATCCGTAGAATGGGTGATCCACTTTCTGAAGAAGAACATATTGTCTTATTCGACACTTTTTGGAATTTAGGGATTAGGGATAGAAGAATCAATGTTACCATTACACTCCCTGAACACCTGAAAATAAAGATTATAAGAAATAGGGATAAGCTTATGGATTTCCTGCCGGGTAGCAATGACATGGTGTACGCCAGGGTTGCTTATTGTCTATATAACCCCACATGTATGCCATATGTTATAAAAAACTGTCAATTAAATGGTTCAGAGGAAGCTGAACTTTGGAATATTTTTCAGAGAATGAAGCTCCCAATCGCAGCAAGCTGCGGGGTATCCGTTAATGGTTGAACTCATATAATGTCAACTGATTAACGTCCCTCCCTTGCTTTCTGACATACTCCTTTACTTCATCAAGTCCTCTTCCATCTCCAACAGTATCGATATGGCCTCCGTCAGTCCAGAACTCACCACCCCATAATTCTTCTCTTATTTCTGGAAATTGCTTGAAGGTTTGAATTGCTATGATGCTTTTACAGATTTGCATAATTCTCGATGGAGAATATCTTGGAGCACCCTCTATGACAAGATGAACGTGATCAGATTCATATCCCAAAGCATCAAAGTAAAGATAGTATCTCTCTTGTATTCCTTTGCAAATAGTTTTCATAAAAGAAAACATTTCAGGAGTGATCAAATCTTTCCTGTACTTGATTACAAAAACCATATGATAACGAATCCTATAGCTGCAATGTGATGCTTTTCTTACTCTCATGAAAAGCATAGATTGGAATTACCTTATTAGCATTACGCAGCAAGCTGCGGGGTAATCCCCAAGTAGGAATATATTTTATATAAAGCCCGCCCACATCTCTTCGATAATGGTAAGATTAGATCTCAGGCATATCAACAGAGAAATGCAGTTGTTTGACCAGAGAAGAGATGAAATGCTTCAAAAATGCCATGAGGCAATTAGGTTTTCTAAGCGCGTTATTTACGCAGTTCATAGAGATGATAAAAAAGTAGATGAATTGGCAAAAGAGCTAAAAGAAAAGATACAGAAGCTAAGAACAAGAGGCGAGCTCCAATTCTCTCCGACCTACAAGGTGGCAATGCAGGAATATGTTGAAGCCATCTGTTTATACGAATTTATCTATAAGAATAAAGTGCCGACACAGGGAGAATTGTACGTATCCGCTCCGGATTATCTCTCAGGATTATGCGATTTGACAGGAGAGTTAATGAGAAAAGCCAATTATTTTGCAATTAACGGAAATATAAATGAAGCAATAAGAGTAAAAGAGCTGGTGGATAAGATATATGAGCAGTTCTTGCATCTGGATATAAGGGATAACGAGCTGAGGAAAAAATTCGACTCAGTAAAATACAACCTTCAAAAGTTGGAAGACCTTCTTTTGCATATGGAAAGAAGAAAAAGGGCTACAACCAGAGCGCATCATTCATCAGCAACAGTACATCATCAGCAATAGTCAAACATCATATCTTATTATCTTATTTTTCTCAACATCCACAAGTTTCTTCATAAAGAATAGATTATGCATGCTCATTAATCTTTTTGCAAGCGGCTCTTTAATTTTTATAAGATGGTGCAAGTAAGCCCTAGAAAAATTTTTGCAGGTTTCACATTTGCATTTATTATCAATTTTGCTAAAATCATTTCTAAAGATTTTCTTATCGAGCTCCAAATTTCTCTCATGAGTAAAAACTAATCCATGCCTTCCAACTCTAGTAGGATAAGCAGAGTCAAAAATATCAACTCCCAATTTCGCAGCCCTTTTAACATCTTCAGGGCTTCCAATTCCCATCAAATATATTGGCTTATTTTTCGGCAGTAATTTGATTACGTTCTCGACAGCACCAAACATCTTATCCCTGCCCTCGCCAATTCCAAGCCCTCCAATAGCAAATCCGTCAAAATCTAAATTAATAATTAACTCGGCACTTCTCTCCCTTAAGTCCTCAAAAGTTCCGCCTTGAATAATTCCAAATAATTTTCCATCCCCTGTATAGCTTTCTTTGCATCTTTTAGCCCACTGATAAGTAAGCTCGACACTTCTCTCAATATCTTTTTTCTTATCTCCATATCTAGGCATATAATCCAAGCACATCACAGCATCGCTTCCTAATGCAGCTTGAATCTCCATGCTTTTTTCAGGCGTTATCAAATGTATTTTTTTATCATAAGGGCTCCTCAGTTTTAATCCCTTCTCGCTAATTTCATAAAGAAAAACATCAGAAATCATCTGAAATCCGCCGGAGTCAGAAAAGAAGTTCAAATCGGTGTTCGTAAATTTTCTCATGCCGCCAGATTTCTTAATCAGCTCAAGTCCAGGATCTAAATACAAAAGAAATGAATTGCAGATCACCGTAGAAAATCCAATATCCTCAATCTCCTGCAGGCTAATCAGTTTCGCACTTAGTTTTGTAGCAACAGGCATAAATAAAGGCAGTCCAGCTTGTTTATTGTTTAATATTAGCCTTTTCATTAAGAAAAAAGAAAGAAAAAGAGGTTTTAAAGTTATTTGGAAAATAGCTAAATAAAAGCTAAGAAGGAATAATTTTAATCCCCTCTTTATCCTTGGCAATAAATCCACGGGCTCCAGGTATTATGTTGTAATCCTCGACAACATCGCTAGGAATCCTTACAGCAATGCTATCCCCCATTTTGCAAAAGTTATTTCTTTAGCGCCACTCATCTTTCTATATCTGCCTGCTAATACTCTAAGCTGTTTCATATCCATAATCTCCTCGCTACAAGTTCTGCATTTAAACGCCTCAAATTCCACTCCGCCTTGCTTGATAGCATCCTTAATTTTTTCCATTTCCCCTTTGTTACATATCGGACACCCCATCTTAATTTTCAAGAAATTTCTCTGGTTTAACTATTTTTACATCCTTATATTCCTTGATTTTCAGCAGATGTTTATCATAAGTCAAAATATATTCCGACTTAGATTCCAAAGCACATTCAATTATGTTATTGTCATCAAGATCTTCTTTAACTGCTTCGATTTTTATTTTTGGAATTATTAATTTAGAAAAAGATAAAACCAGCTCAACAAACTCCTCAATTTTTTCATCTTGATATTTAAAATCCCTTTGAAGAACTTTAGAAAACTCTTCAAGAATAAAATCAGTAACAAAAATCTCTGCATTCTTCTTTATTAATTCATTTAATAACTTATGACTAACGCTGTAATCCCATTGTGTAGCAGAAATAAGAAAGTTGGTATCAACGGTAATCTTCATTTAACTCCTCTATCCTTATGTATCAAGTCCTGAACATCAGTTTCTTTTATGCCAGACTTCTCAGCATTTTTCCTGCCATCCTTGGCCATAGTATCTAATCTCTTCAAGATTTCTTCCTTAGAAGGAGCCTGTATCTTTTTCAAGATAATCGTATCCTTGTTTCCGACAACAGCAAATATGCTTCCCTCACTAGAATGGGTAGTCTTCCTTATGTTCTGAGGAATTACTATCTGACCTTTTGAACTCATTTTAACAGTATCAATCATTTTAACCTCCAAATCTTACTTTCTTACAATAAGAATTTCTTACTTATAAATGTTTCGCTCTTAATCAACGATGAGAAAACATTTAAAAGACATGCTATCTATCAATTTCATAATGTTAAAAACATCAATGAGAACGCATACTTGCGAGCAGTTAAGAAAAGGAGATGTAAACAAAGAGGTGACATTATGCGGATGGGTAAATAGCCGACGCGACCACGGTGGGATAATTTTCATAGATTTAAGGGATAGATATGGATTTACACAAATAGTATTCGATCCGGATTTTAACAAAGAAACGCACAAACTAGCTGATTCTTTAAAGCGTGAGTTTTGTATACAAGTTTCAGGAAAGGTAAAAGAAAGAAAGAAGGGAATGGAAAATAAAAACCTGCCCACTGGAGATACAGAAGTTTTCGTCTCAAAATTAAACATTCTTGCAAAAGCAAAAACCCCGCCTTTTGAGATAGATGATCGAATCATTCCATCAGAAGAATTGAGGTTGAAATATCGTTATCTAGATTTGCGCAGGCCAATAATGCAGCATAATCTATTATTTAGGCAGAAAGTTACACAAGCAGCCCGCGAGTTCATGGAGCAGGAGCATTTCTTGGAAATTCAAACCCCAATGTTCGTAAAGCCGACACCGGAAGGGGCAAGGGATTATTTAGTGCCTTCACGTGTCAACCCTGGAAAATTCTACGCCCTTCCTCAGTCCCCTCAATTATACAAGCAGATATTAATGATAGCAGGAATAGACCGCTATTTTCAGCTGCCTGCAATCTGCATGAGAGATGAAGATTTAAGGAGTGACCGGCAGCCAGAGCACTCTCAGCTGGATTTAGAAATGTGTTTTGTAGACGAGCAGGACATAATGAATTTGGTAGAAAGATTAATGAAGCACATTGTGAAAAAAAACTTAGGAAAAGAAATCAAGGAAGAGTTTAAAGTTCTAGATTACGAAGAGTCCATGGAAAGATTCGGCACAGAGAAGCCAGATCTGAGATATGGTTTAGAACTAGCCACCATAACAGATATCGTAAAGAAAGCAGACTTTGAAGTTTTCAAGAAAGCCGAAGTCGTAAAATCATTAGTAGTGGAAAAGGCGCTAGGAAGAAAAGAGATAGACTCATTAATAGATTTTTCGCAAAAAGAATTAGGCGCTAAAGGCCTGGCATATATGAAATACGACGGAAAAATCCTGGAATCCTCAATAGTGAAGTATTTCCCTGAAAAAGTGCAAAAAGAATTATTAAGCGTATTAAAGCCAAAAAATGATTCAACAATTTTCTTTATAGCCGACAAGAAGAAGAAAGCAAATGAAATTCTCTCAGGGTTAAGAAGAGAATTAGCAAAGAGATTAGATCTTATAAACAAAGACGAATTAAAATTCTGCTGGATTGCTCGCTTTCCGTTATTTGAATGGAATGAAGAGGAAAATAAATGGGAGGCAATGCATCACATTTTCTCTCGCCCGACAAAAGACACAGAAAAATTCATAGAAAAAGATCCTTCAAAAGTCTATGGTAATCTATTCGATTTGGTCTTGAACGGAACTGAATTAGCATCAGGCTCAATAAGGATCTCTAATCCTGACCTGCAGGAAAAAATGCTGAAGATAGTTGGGATAAAAAAAGAAGAAGCAATGGAAAAGTTTGGATTTTTATTAGATGCATATCACTATGGAAGTGGAGACCATGGGGGGATGGGAATTGGTTTTGATAGAGTTGTAGCAATGCTTCTAGGCATAACAGACATAAGAGAAGTAATTGCATTCCCGAAAAACAAAGCTGCGCAGAATCCAATGGACGGCTCTCCGTCAGAGGCAACACCTCAACAGCTTTCAGATTTACATATAAAAATAGATATAGCAAAAAAGAGGTAAAAAATCAATGCAGATAGACCGGCAATTAATAGAAAAAGTAGCAAAAAATGCAAGATTGAAGTTGACAGAGCAGGAAATAAAAGAATTTCTTCCAGAACTAAAAGATATCATAGCTTATTTCTCTGAAATAGAAAAAGCACCAACAAGCAATTTGCTTCCGTCATTCCATCCGATAGAAATCAAAAATATAACTAGAGAAGATATTCCAAAAGAAGGTTTAAAGCAGGAAGAAGCATTACAAAATACAAAGCATAAGCAAGATGGTTACTTCAAAGGCCCAAAAACAATATGAAAGAAAAACAAAAGTTTATCCTAGTATTTTTATTGACTATCTTAATAACAAGGATGATTATCTTTTTTATCCCTAGAACAAATTTTATATACACAGATCAATTTCATCATTCATTTATAGGTATAATTCTGTTAATCATTTATATTTTCATAAGAAATCAGCATCTATTAGCCATTTTATTAGGATTAATAGTAGACCAGATAACCTCTGCTCCATTTTATATTACAAGTTTATTTAATTATAATTTCGTAGAAAAATCATTCTGGAGTTATTGGTCAAACTATTCAGTTATCTCAACAGTGTTCGCAATAATAGTCTCAATCTACTTGATTAAAAAGTTACACAGGTGATATATGTATCTATCAAAAAAGAAAAAAATTTCCTACAATTATATAAACAAAGATTCAAAAAAGCCAGTATTAGTTTTCTTGCATGGGCTTGGAGCAAATTCAACAACGTGGAAAGGGGTTATAAGCAACCTGAAAAATAAAAACTTGCCAATACTATATCAGGATTTAAGAGGTCATGGTAAAAGCGAAATCTTTAGTAATTATGAACTTGAAGAATTTGCAAAGGATTTAAATGAAATTTTAAAAAAAGAAAAAATAAAAAAAATTATTTTGATAGGTCACAGCTTAGGGGGTATGATCTCACTAGTTTTTTATAAATTATTTAAAAATAAAGTAAGAAAAATAATTTTAATAGATACAACCTATAAAAATCCCGTACCTGTATGGTATCGTTATTTTTTTTATGTGATTGACAAGTCAATGACGAAAATAATCAACAAAATACATCTTCTAAAAAAGTCCCTAAATAAATACAGAGATTTTTATCAATTAAAAAACCAGCCAAATTTTTCAATTGTGCTAAAAACGATGTTTTACAGAAGAGATAAAGTCCAATTAAAGTGTATAAAAAACTTAACAAATTTTGATGCCACAAATATAATCAAATCCATTGAGATTCCAACATTAATCATAGGAAGCAAATATGATGAATTATTCCCTCCAAAAATACAAAAAGAAATGCATAAATACATAAAAGCAAGCAAATTAGAAATAATGAAAGGGACCCATGCAATTATTATAAAAAATCCAGATATAATTTCAAGAGAAATTTCGAGCTTCATAAAAGATGAAAATCAATGAATATCTAGAAAAAGTAAAATCAAAAGAAATCTCCGTAGTTAAGACAGTAGAAAAAATTCTTCAGGAAGCAAAAAACTCGCCAAACCATTTTACAGCAATCTCAAGATCATATGCATTAGAGCAGGCAGAAAAAATAGAAAAAAATCCAGAAGGAAGATTAGCAGGCCTTCCAATTTCAGTTAAAGACGGTGTTTGTGTAAAAAATATAGAATCATCAGCAGGCTCGGAAATATTGAAAAACTACAGGCCTCCGTTTTCAGCTACTGTAATCAACAAATTAGAAAAAGAAGGGGCAATCATCATAGGAAAAACATCCCAGGATGAATTTGGTTTTGGAGGATTCTCAGTGAACACAAAAAAGATTCCAAAAAACCCTCATGATTTAGCAAGATCCTGTGGAGGAAGCTCAGGTGGAGCAGCAGGTTTTACATCATTCGCAACGCAGCCGCATATCGCATTGGGAGAATCTACAGGGGGAAGCATAGCAAATCCAGCATCTTTCTGCGGAGTGGCAGGATTAACTCCAACTTATGGCTTAGTTTCAAGATATGGTTTAATTGATTACGCTAATTCTCTAGATAAGATAGGGACTATTGCAAAAACCGTATCAGATGCTTTCCTAGGTTTATATCATATAGCAGGCTACGACGAAAAAGATTCAACTTCATTGCCTCAAAAAATGCTTCAAGAAAAAAAAGTAAAAAAAATAGCAGTCATAAAAGAATCATTAAATGTAGATAAAGAAATAAAAGATATTATTTTAAGTAAATTAAAAAACTATGATACGATCTCGCTTCCATCGATAAAAAAGTATTCTCTTCCAGCATATTATCTAATAGCCTTGTCAGAAGCATCAACAAATCTGGCAAAGTATTGTGGCTTAAGATATGGTCAGACTCTTCCATTACAAGGAGGTTATAATGAATTTTTCACAGAAGTCAGAAGCAAGTATTTCTCAAAAGAGGCAAAGCGCAGAATTATCCTAGGAACTTTCGCAAGAATGTCGGGTTTCAGGGATGCCTATTATCTTAAAGCTTTAAAGGCAAGAACACTAATAATTAAGGAATACAAGAAAGCATTCAAGAAATATGATATTCTAGTTTCCCCAACTATGCCAGTCACAGCTCCAAAGTTTTCAGAAATAGAAAAATTATCTCCATTAGAAAATTATATGATGGATATTTTAACAGTGGGTCCAAATCTAGCAGGTCTTCCCCACTTATCTCTAAATGCGGGCTTCAAAAACAAGCTTCCAGTTGGAATCATGCTAACAGCAAACCATTTAGAAGAGGAAAAATTAAGGGCTTTAGGTGAGGAAGTTGAGAATGACTGATCACATAGCAATAATGAAAAAATCCTGGAATTTAACAGAAAAAATACTAACAAGAGAAAAAACCATAGAATCGAGATGGTACAAAAACAAATATCCTCCCTGGAATAAAATCAAACCTGGAGAAACAATTTACTTCAAAAATTCTGGAGAACCTGTTACAATAAAGACTGAAGTAGAAAAAGTTTTACAATTTTCAGATTTAAACAAAAACAAAGTCGAAGAAATATTAGAAAAGTATGGAGCAGAAGATGGAATTAAAAAAGAAAAGATTCAAGAATTTTTTAGTTTATTCAAAGATAAAAAATATTGTATTCTAATATATTTAAGAAATCCAGAAAAGATAATCCCTTTTGGAATAAACAAGAAAGGTTTCGGATTAATGTCCGCATGGTTGTGCGTAGATAATATTGAGAGGTTAAAAATAAATTAATAAAATTTCAACTGACATACTTGCCATATACCCGCACAGGGTTTATAAACAAAAAATAATCAAAATTTAGCATGAAATCGACAGAATATATTACAGAAATAGACATAGGGGATATGCCTTACTTATCCAGGGGAATAAGAACTTATTTAGGATATGGACTTTTAGACACTAAAAAAATAGGGTTATATCATGGTTTGGTTGGAAATTGGGAGTGCGGATCAAACCTTCCAAATAAAGAGAATTGGAATAGAATTAAACAATTGGTAAAATCCTCTGGAAAGTCTTATGATGAGCTAATAGGATTAGGGAAGAAGAATTTTGGAGATTTGATAGGAGAGCTGTCAACAAAATCCAAAATACCAGAACAAATTTTTCTGAGATATGTAATATCAAAATGTCTCCATTTGAATTCGTCAAAAAAATTGGAAGACATTAAAAAAGGTAAGAGTAACTTATCAAAGAAAACAAAAAAGAAAGTATTAGAGATATGGAAATATATTGAAGAGAATCAAGATAAAGATCCTAGGAGGATTATTATAGATTTACAAAGGAGATCAATTTTCTCGGATAGAAATCTTTTCTTAAAGATATTATTTTCAGGGTATATAAAGAGTCAAAAAAAAATCCTCGAAGATATCGGTATAAACTTCAGTAGTGGGTACATTAGTTCAATGTTTCATGATAGAAGACCCGTACCAAACATATTAATAAAAAAATTAAAAATGAATAATCCAAAAACAATATCAGAGATAGAAGAAAAAATAAATAGTAAAGATTCAAGAATTCATCAACAATGGCAGAGAGTGTCAAGATATAATTCAGTAATAGATTTACATTATAAGAACGAGGAATTTGAAGAAAAAGTTTTCAATATCATAGACAAGATAGGGAAATACACAGTCAAAAATGGAATTGTTTCAGATAATGGTTTTAACTATATTGGAGAAGTGGATATAATCAGTAAAATAAATGGAAAAACAATTTTCTTTCTTTGCAAAAATACTAATAGTAGAAAATTAATTAACATAAAAAGGGATATAGTTAAGAAATCAATATTATTGCAGAAATACATTAATCCATATAAAATTATTTTGGTTACCTCTTGCCTAGTAAGCAAAAAGGATTATTTTGAAAGAAACAAACTCTTAGTAATAGATAAGAAGAAACTATATAAGATACAAAATAATCTAGAAGGCTTAGTTGAATTTGTTAAAAACAAAGGAAACTATCGCAGAACTAAAGAAAAAATAGATTTTGGAAGAGAAATCCCCACTATACTAAAAAAATACAAATTATCCAAATACCAATTAGGCTCATTATTAAACATGAATGGAGGATATCTATCAAAAATTATCAAGACCGGCACAGAATTAAATAAAACAAGCAAACTAAAAAAGAGACTAGAAAAATTCCTTAAAGAATCAAAAAACAAAACAATAAGAGAGGTGCATCTATTATCAAACAGAAAGATACACCTAAAAAAGGAGGAATTTATTCTAAAGTATGTAAGGAAGAAACTAGGATTAAGTCAACAAAAGGTTTCAAAAGATCTAAAAACAAACCCTTCCAATATTGGAAATCTAGAAAGGGGCTTAGTAAAGAGAATAAAATTCAAACATACATATATACAATATTTAAAGTCGTTTAATAGTTATAATAAACTCAAAAAACAAGGAGAAAAAGAATTTGTAAATTATAAGAAAAAATGGAATCACTTACCGAAATCTGGAAAAATAACAAAGATAAGGGACGAGCCAGTAAGAGGAAGAGAATTAGAAGAATTTACAACAAAAATATTAGAAAATAACGGATTTTTTGTAATTAGGAACGTAGTTGTTACAAATAAAGACTTAACACTAAAACAAGAAATAGATATTTATGCAAAAAGAAAAAATAGGGAAATCGTTATAGAATGCAAAGATACTAAGATGTCAACAAAATGGCAAGATATTTCATATATCCTTAAAGATATAAAAACAGAAGTTCCTATTGATGAGGTAATATATTTGTCTCCACACATAACAAAACTAGGAAAAGATATACTTAAAGAGATAGGAATCATAGGATTAACCACGAAAGAATTAAAGAACTATTTGTGTGGTGGATCGTCATGAAGATAGGAATAGAGGCGCATATCCAGCTCTCAACTCTCAGTAAAATCTTTTGTTCTTGTCCAACATCTGGCTCAGAAAATCCAAATACTCTCACTTGTCCTACATGTTTGGGATTACCAGGTTCAAAGCCAGTTTTAAATAAAGAAGCGCTACATCAAGCAATAAAAGTAGCTCTCGCTTTAAATTGCTCAATGCCAACAGAAACTTTTTTCTCTCGTAAGAACTACTTTTTCCCAGATTTACCAAAGTCATATCAAATCTCCCAGTATGAAATCCCGATAGGGATAAATGGAAAATTAGAGAATATAAGAATGAGAAGGATTCATTTAGAAGAAGATCCAGGAGCATTAATTCATAAAGGCAACACAACTTTAATCGACTATAACAGATCAGGGATTCCTTTAATAGAAATTGTAACAGAGCCAGATTTTAAATCTCCCAATGAAGTTCGTTTGTTTCTAAGAAAATTAATCACAATTCTAGAATATTTAAGCATCTACACCAGAAAGTCAGAAGCCACTATGAAAGCAGATGCAAATATCTCGACAACAGGAGAAAAAGTAGAAATAAAAAACATAACAGGGCTAAAGGAAATTGAACGCGCTTTGGAATATGAAGCAGCAAGGCAGAAAAAAGAGCCAGCTGAACAGCAAGAAACTCGCGGCTGGAATTCAGAAAAAGGAATCACTTTTCTACAAAGAACAAAAGAGGAAGAAAGTGATTATGGGTATATCTTCGATTCTGATTTGCCAAAGATAGAAATTTCAAAAAGTCTACAAGAAGAAATTAAGAAACAAATTCCAGAATTATTTTTAGAAAAAGTTTCAAGATTCAAAACGCAATATAAGCTGCAGGCAGAGGATGCAGAAACATTGGCAGCAGAAAAAGAACTAGCAGAATTATTCGAGCAAGTAGCAACAAATATAGATCCTTTATTAGCAGCAAAATGGCTTAGAAGAGATTTGATGAAAGTTCTGCATTACAATAAAAAAGAATTGAAAGAAATAAAAATAGATGCCATGCACATTATCGAATTATTAACATTAGTAAAAGAAAGAAAAATAAATGATGCAACCGCAAAAGAGCTTCTAATAAAATTAATTGAAAAGCCATTCTCTCCAAGAGAGCAGGTAAAAAAACATAGTTTAGAAATGCTTTCTTCAGAAACAGAAATAGAAGATATGTGTAAAGAAGTAATAAAAAATAATAAAAGTGTTGTAGAAGATTACAAAAAAGGAAAGCAGGAAGCACTGCATTATTTAATCGGACAGGTTATGCGCTTGTCAAAAGGAAAGGCAGATCCAAAAGAAACAGAAAAAATATTGAAGAGATTATTGCAAAAAACTGTAGTATCCTAAATTCATTTATATTTGGGCTTTAATTCATTTAACAGCCTTTTAACTCTTTGAATGAATTCTTCTGCAATTGATAAATTATGCTCAGCAATGTCTTTAGAGTATACGTAGTGATAATCTGCATCTTCTCTTGATGACATCGCCGCATTAAAGTCATTAATAAATCTCATCTCAAGTTTTCCTTTTTTATTTAATTCTTCTAAAACAACCCTCACAGCAAAATGCCTTTTTTCTCTATAGCCGAGTTCAAATAAAACCGCCCTTGCAGCATGAAAAAGGGAATAATAAGATTTGACAATGCCCCACTTAAAGTCCCCTTCTTCAAATGCCTTTTTTGCACTTTCCAGGTCATAATAGGCTTCATTTATCTCTTTCTGAACAAGTTTCTCATCGACATTAATCTTTTGCAGGATCCCTTTCTCCAAACAATCATTTATGTCCATCAGCACAGCCTTATTTTATCTTTTTCAACCCTTTCATAAAAAGCGGCATCCTTTTTTGAGAACTGAGACCATTCCAGTGGTGTAAAAGAAATAAATTTTATTTCTCTCCCTATTTGCCTCGATATCCTATCAAGATCAGGAAAAATTTGCTCCTTTTTTATTTTCCCGATTATTAACAAGTCGATATCACTGCTTTCCACATCATCTCCTCTTGACGAGCTTCCATAGAGATAAATCTCAATGCCATATTTATTTCCCAAGAGATTAATCTTATTCAGAATTAACAGGTTATCCAGAACTTTAAACTGTTTAACTATAGAATTATTTTTATTAAGCTGATAAATCTTATTTAATCCTATTTTCTCCATTGTTATTAAATTTTCCTTCAAAAGAAACCTCAGATATTTTGTCAGAGTGGCTTTGGCTATTTTAACACTCTTCTTCAAATTTGTATATGAAATCTGGCTTCTCGGATTCCTAATAAAGTATTTCAGAACCCTAAGTAACGCTCTATTTCCAAGTTCATCTAATTGAACCATATGTATCAATTAGTTGATAATAGGGATACTTATTTAAACCTTTTGGTTCAAATTATTAGAACAAGATTTAACTTAATAATATAAGTTTTACAAATCACTCTAATCTTTTCAATTCCTCTTTTAATCTCTCTTTCTCTTCTCCTTTAGCATTTAAATATTTCTGCGCCAGCTCCAAAAATTTATTATAAGAATTCTTCTCAAGTATAACAACTATCTCATCTCTAACGCATTTATTCGGATCTTGGCTAGAAGTTCTAAATCCGAATGGGCAACAAATCTCAGGCTTGTTTACTAAAACACAATTAAATCTGCTTGAGCTTCCAGTAGTAGTATCTTGAACAACATTCCCTGTAACATCTGTGAAACCAACATCCCAAACTGTGCTTCCAGTAACAGCAGGAATTTCAGAACTGCTTTTAACACCTGAAACAGCCAACACAGAATCCTTGCTAATCTTTTTTCCTTTATATTCAAACACAACAGGAAGATTAACACCGCTTCCCTTTCCAGCATTTACCTTAACATTAAATTCAACCTCGCATTTCTCTCCATACCCCAAATTCTTGCAAGCTTTACTTTTCTCTTTAGCATCCAAGCATTTCTTACAATCCTTCCCGCCACAATCGACATATTCTTCATCCTTATTTTGTGTTCCATCCTCGCAATGATTAGGCTCAGTAAAAATATTCTTAACAGTTTCTACTATTCTCTCAACAGCAGTTTTCTCCTCTGGCTTTTTATCGCCGCAAGTTTGCCCCTGCTCAATATTTCCGTAGACACAATTGTTCAAGCAATTACACCCGTCAACATCATCGCATTTTACATTGCAGTTATTTAAGCTGCTTTTTGCACCATCGCCTAGAACCTCACTACATACATCTCTTCCAAATTCAAGTGCAAACATAAAGAAATCCTCTAAGTCTATTTTTCCACTACCATCCAAATCAAATTTCTCAGTTTCATTATTTATTCCCTTGCCAAATTCATTTGCAAACAAGAAATAATCATCCATATCCACCTTCCTGTTTTTGCTAAAGTCTACTCTCTTATTCGGTGTACATTCAAGAACATCAGAAGTCTTGGCTAAAGCTCCAGAAGTAACTTTAGTGGCTCTACATTTACTTCCCTTGCCAAATTCGTCTGTAAAAATAAAAAAATCATTAAAGTTAATCTCATTGTTGGAATCCATATCATACTTTTTTGTCTCTGCAACAGTAGGTTTCCCAAAATTTTCTTTAAACAAATTAAAGTCGCCCATATCAAAACAATCGTTATTATCAAAGTCACCTTTTAAAGTTGGGCGAGGAGGTTCTGCAGGTTTTGTAGGCTGCTCTACTCGTTTAACTGAACTGCATTTAACTATCAACCTTCCTTTCTTATCAATTCCAGGACAAGGATCTGGTTTGCAGACATTGTTATCGAAATAATATTCAACTTCTTTCTCTCCTACCCCCCCATCTATAATTCCGCTTCCTGCTCTTTGAATCTTCTCAACTGAACAAGAAGATTTTCTGACATTATCAGCAGGATCCTGAGGACAATAATAATAAGACTGAATTTTTTCAATTACACTGCCTGCAGGGCAATTAAATTTTGCACGTCTGTTTCCTTCCATAGCATCTTTAGCCGAAAGAAACCCACCATCAGGAGTTGTTTCTATCTTTTCATTTACACCTAGATAAAGACCAGCGAAAATAAAAAAATCTTCAAAATCAATATCCCTATCTCTATCCAAATCAAACTTAGCATTTTCCTGCACTACTTGCTTTGCAAAATTCTGAGAAAATAATTTAAAATCTTCAACATTAACCACATTATTATTGTCAAAATCAGCACCGACTTTCGGATATTCAATCCCGCACTTTGCAATTAACTTTCCCTTCTTCACAAATCCTGGACAAGGATCTCCGCATATTTCATTGCTAAAGGTATATCTTACTGAGAGACTTCCTTTTCCACCGACATTTAACCCCAACCCGCCATAAGTGTTAAGGGGGCAAAATTTAGATTTCCCCAATAAAGCAGCATTGTTATCTCCACTTTTATCCCTATCAGATCTATCTTCAACATTCAAACAGTAATAATAGGCTTGCAATTCAGTAATAATTTTCCCAGAAGGACAAAAAACATCAGCATCATAATTTCTATCAGCAATACCACTTTCAACGACGTCACCCCCAGTTAGCAGAACAATAGGTTCATCCTTTTTAGGCAGAGGAAGAGTTTCAATAGTTGGACATACTTGATATTTAATTTCCTCAAGGTTAAAGGGGTTGCATTTATTCACATCTTTACAGCTTCTAGATTGGACAATTCCTGGTTTACATTCACTCCATACCCCACAATCTGTAAATTTGGGAACGCAACATCCAGTCACTGTGCATATACCAGACAAAAGACAAGGATCACTACCGGTTTTCCAACATTTCTTATCCTGTCCAAGTTGAGAGCAAGCAAGATCACCGCCTGTTTCTCTAACAGGATAATTACAAACTCCTCTTCCAAAATCCATGCTTGGAGACACTAATCCAATGCTACTTCCAGTACACCAACCACCAAAATCACCACAACTTGGAATCTTAGATGGAACAGGTTTAGTAGAAGATAGTGATTCCTGCGAAGGGAGGGTTGGCGGAGGAGAAGTTGTTTGAGTGCTTTCAGATTTTACACATCCAGTAGCAGTACATTTTTCATTTTCTCCACATGGTCTTCCCACTGTAGCCCAACATCTTCTTTGATCATTCTTAGGAATAGTTCTTTTTGCACAGGCCTCAGAGTCATCTTTGACTTCTTGTTTATAATAACAATATCCTCCTCGAAGATAAAGTTGTGTCTGCCCGCCATTGTCATGTATAGAACAATATTCGTCCTCTTCAAACTCGCAATTAGTTCCAGCTCCTACATTAACAGAAAAATACACACTAACTAAAAACAAAATAATTAGACTAAAACAAATTCTCTTTCCATAAAATTTTCTATTTATCATCCTAAACTTACCTTAACATCTCCGCATCCATCTTTCTCAGAGCAAATAAAGCTAGCTTTAACAGTAACTTCCTCATTGCTATTAACATTTATCGCGCCTTCCGCATTATTTACAAAAACACTAGGCTCGCAAGAGCTGCTTGGAATTCTCTGCTTCTCCCAAACATTTCCACTCACACAAGCCTCTCTGCCATCACCGCATAACCCAGTTCTTCTAACCTCTCCAGGGATACAGCTGCATATGCTTTCATCTATTTCACCATTGCAATTATCATCTATTTTATTAGCACAAAATTCGCCGCTATTTTTCAGCAAAGTTACCTGCTCAACTTGCTTTCCTGTACAAGCACATCCCTGTAAATTTTCATCGATAACACCATTGCAGTTATTATCAACCCCATCGCAAATTTCTTTAGCATTAGGATTTATCTTTCCATTGAAATCATTGCAGTCATCCCCTCCAATTAATTTGCAGAAAGCCCTTTTATTATCTCTAAACCCATCTCCATCAGCATCGCAGGTTGCAGTGCAGTCCAAATCTTTCCCATCGCAGTTCTCATCTATCCCATTATTATTATTAACATCAGGATTGCATCTCTCAGTAGCACTAGGATTTATCAAAGCATTATTATCATTGCAGTCAGTTCCGCCTTGAAAAGCATTTGAATCATATCCGTCTCTATCATTATCTAATTCTTGCCCAGTTTTTAAGCTGCATTCACAATATCCTGCAAAGAAAGTGCTTTTCAAATCCCCAAGCAATCCGGGAACTGCCATGTTAGCGCATATTTTATCAGGAATTATTTGAGAAGCACCGGCAAAAACACATCCTATTTTTTCAATAACGGTTTTTTCCTTAGGAATTTCACCGACAGGCTTTTCAGTTACCTTAACATCTTTCTGCAATTTCTCAGCTCCAGGCTTTACACACTCTCCTAATCTCCCTTTGCACTCAGCTAAATTTTCATTGGTGCAGCATATCTGCTCACTGCTCGGGCATCCGCAAAATCCAGGACCGGCACATCTTGGAACAATCTTTTGATTGCTGCAGAACAAGGGCTTGTCATTCGCATTATTCGTAAATTTAGAAACACATTCATTATTTTTAATAGCAGTCCCTTTATAATCACAGCTCAATAAATTCTCAAAGTTTAACACGAAATCTATCCGGTTAGGATTCTGGTTCACATCTCTAACAACAAAGTAATAATCTCCAGGCTCATGTATCTTCAGCGAATCAAAAGAAACTGGATCACAAACACCATTAGAATTACAGCTCAACAAAGAAGATGCTTTAAATTTTTCTATAGGATCAGCCCCGCCTTGATATTTCCCCTTGTAGAATTCAGCAGTTTTAGAAAAATCTCCTTTAATTGTAATTTGAATATTTCCTTTAGCAAGAACATATTGAATATTCAAAGTAGACTGGCTAAATGATGAAGAAGCTATCAAGAGAAAAATTAAAATTAAAATTAACTTGCTGAGCAATTTCTCACCTCTATTTTTTTCTTTTTGTCAACGCAAAATTGAAATCCCTCTCCAGATTTTACTCTCGGAACAACTTCCAAAAATTGTATTGCTTTATATTTTGTAATATCCTCGCCTAATAAGCCTTTTGCTTCATAAGTCGGTCTTGATATGCCTATAGCCTTCACCTCATAAGCATTTAACCGAGTATCATATAAAAAACTTCCTACGCCCCAATCATTTTCATTGGGATGAAAAAACCTGACAGCAAACCCATCTTTGAAATCAATCTTTTTCTCATTCTTAACTTTTACAATTACTAATCCCCCTTCACAATAAGCATCTTCAATAAAGAACTTCACCTCATCGCAATTAGAAAACCCCTCAAAGACCTTTTGTCCTTTTTCAAATCCAGATTCAACTGTTTCTCTAGTTAAATTAAAAATAACAACAAGCATAGTAACAACAAACACAATTAATAAAACAGAAGCTATTAACGGAGAGATACCTCTTTTCATACAAACCTTTAAAAGATTAAAATATATAAAACTTTACAAGGGCCTATAGTACATAGTGCAATTTCAACTGACACACTTGCCATATACCCAGACAGCATTTATAAACAAAAGAAAATAGTTCTTAATTATGAAAATCACGCCAGAATTATCAGAAATAAGTGGGATCCATAGTGGAGATGGACACTTAAGGAGGGATAAAGAACTCGAAATTAGCGGGAGCTTTGAAGAAAAAGAATATTATGACACGAGGGTCATTCCTTTATTTAATAATTTCTTTAATTTATCTATAAAGGGAAGGTTTTTTACAAGTAAAGGAACATATGGTTTTTGGGTAGTCAACAAAGAAATAGGAAATACATTAAAGGAAATAGGATTCCCTTCAGGTAACAAAACCAAAACTGTAAAAGTCCCTAACATCATATTGAAGTCTAACAACAGTTCTATTAGAAGATCCTTCCTAAGAGGTTTATTTGACACAGATGGTTGCATGAGTTTTAATAAAAGAATTTATAATAAAAATCATTTCAAAAAAACCAAAAATTTCTATCCTACCATACTAATCGTGAGTATATCCAAAAATCTGATTAAGGGAGTAGATTTATTATGTAAAAAAGAAGGTTTTGAATCAAAAGTATACCTCCACATACCAAAAAAGAAAACAGAAAACATCCGTTATATAATGCAAATATCTGGGGAAAAATCTCTTCTAGATTGGATGGAAAAAATCTCCCCTAAAAATCAAATAAAAGTTTCTAGATTTAAGGTCTGGGAAAAATTTGGGCACTGTCCATCAAAAGCAACCTATAAAGAAAGACTAGAAATACTTAAAAGCCAGCAAATTAAAGATTTCTTGTAGGGCCTGTAGTATAACCTGGATAGTATATTCGGCTTCAAAGATTAACACTTTGTTAACTTGGCCAAGGACCGAAAGATCTCGGTTCAAATCCGGGCAGGCCCGAAACAAATGAATCACGATATATTTTTATACAATAAAAACAACCAATGCAAGATGCAACCAGAAAGAATAACCGCATTATCAACAGCAATAATAGCCTTTGTAACGATAATCGGTTTAATGTTCGGATTTTATTATAATTTAAAATTATCAGGATTTGAATCAAGGGAAATATTTTTATTTGAAATAATTTTTATCGTGTCTGTATGGATATTTTTAATATGGCTAAGGAGGAAAATAAAAAATGAATAAAATTATATCCTGGATAAAAGAGAATTGGCTAATAATCCTTGTATTAATTATAATCTTATTCTTAATTTCAAGAATACAGGTTAGATAAAAAGTATAAAAATGCCAAAGGAAACTCAAGAAGAAATAACAGCAAGAACAAATTTTATAAAGAGGAACATGCCCATATAAACTATGACCTTCCAAATCCAAGAATATAAAGAGAATCTAGAAATATTTCAAAAAAGGATAGAATTATTAATTGGAAATCGATTAAGATTAAATGACAAAATCAGAAATGCGGTTGCTATACAAGATGCTGCTAGATCAAAAATAAAAGGATGGGATGGAACAAAAGAAATCAGAAAATGGAGAGAAAGAAGAGCAAGTTAGAAACCGTGTCATTGATAGTTCTGTTGTAATTAAATGGTTTTCTGAAGAAGAAAGTACAGAAAAGGCATTGAAAATAAGAGAAGATTTCATTAAGGGAAAAAACATAATTGCAGTGCCAGATATACAAATTTATGAGATAGCAAATGCACTGAGATACAACAAGAAACTTTCAAAAGAAGAGGTTATAAATTACACAAAAAGTTTAATTGATATTGGAATAATCATAATGATTCCGACAGAAGATACGATTAGGTCAGCTGTAGAAACAGCATTTCAGCATGATATTACAATTTATGATGCATATTTTGTATCATTAGCCAAAGAATTAGATTTCGATTTTATAACAGCCGATGAAAAGTTTTATAGAAAAATAGAAAAGTTAAAATCTATAAACTTACTTAAGAATTTGAGGATATAAGCATGTCAAAAGAAACGCAAGAAGGGATCACAGTAAAGAAAGAAGAGAATTTCTCAGAGTGGTACACTCAAATAATTCAGAAAGCGGATCTGGCAGATTATTCAAAAGTAAAAGGATGCATGGTAATCAAGCCAAATGCTTATTTCATATGGGAGCAGATACAGGATTATTTCAATAAAAGGTTAAAACTATTAAAAGTGAGAAACGCATATTTCCCATTATTCATTCCAGAATCATTTTTCCAAAAAGAAGCAGAGCATGCCCAAGGATTTAAGCCGGAAGTTGCATGGATTGAAAAAGAGGAAGAGGGAGAAAGATTAGCAGTAAGGCCAACATCAGAGACGGTAATATATGATTCATATTCAAAGTGGATTCGTTCTCATAGAGACTTGCCATTAAGAATTAATCAGTGGGCAAACATCGTTAGATGGGAAACGAAGGCAACAAGGTTATTTATCAGAACAAGAGAATTTCTTTGGCAGGAAGGCCATTGTGTGTATGAAACAGAAGAGGAGTGTGATAAAGAGGCTGTGCAGTTTCTTAATGAATATAAAAAACTCTGCGAGGATCTTTTAGCGATTCCAGTAATAACGGGAAAGAAGTCAGAAAAAGAAAAATTTGCAGGAGCATACTACACATTAAGTATAGAATCAATAATGCCTGACGGCAGAGCCTTGCAGATGGGAACCTCTCATAATCTTGCTCAAAATTTTTCGAAATCATTTAATATAAAATTCCTGGATCAATCTGGAAAAGAAAAGTTGCCTTGGCAGAATTCGTGGGGGATCTCAACAAGATTAATAGGGGCATTGGCAATGTTCCATGGAGACGATAAAGGGCTTGTTTTGCCGCCTAAAGTAGCATTTTCAAAAATAGTCATCATCCCAATATTATTCAAAGAAACAGAAGAAAAAGTTTTGAAAAAAGCAAAGGAAATTGAAAATAAATTAAAAAAATATAACCCTATTTTAGATGATCGTAATTATTCTCCAGGCTGGAAATTCAACGAATGGGAATTAAAAGGCACCCCTATAAGATTAGAAATCGGGCCAAAAGAGATTGATAAAAAACAGGTTGTTTTAGTAAGAAGGGACAATAACAAAAAAGAATTTGTAAAAATCTCTTCAATAACGAAAAAAATAGAAGAATCATTGGAAGATATGCAGAAGAATATGCTGGAAAAGGCGCGAAAAGAAATGCAGTCTAAAGTAGTAAAAGTCAGCTCATTTGCAGAATTCCAAAAAGCAATCAAAGGTAAAAAAGCAGTTCTAGTTCCTTGGTGTGGATTAAGAAAATGTGAAGAGGAAATTCGAGAGAAATCAGATGGAGCAAAATCAATTAATATGCCATTTGACCAGCCAAAAGATCTCAAGGAAAAATGTTTCAATTGTAATGATATGTCATTAGGGTTGTGGTATTTTGCTAAATCATACTAAACAATAAAAGCATTATTCTCTTTCTCTTCTTTAACAGTTGTAGTAGGGCCATGTCCTGGAAAAATAAAATAATCATCTAGAAATTTTAAGATTTTATTAGCTGATTCCAATAGTTTACTATAAGAATAATTACCACTTCCAGGCTTCCAGCAAAAATCAAATCACCAACGAATAAAAACATTCCAATAGAATAAGTTACAGAATCTTTACTATGTCCTGGAGTTTTAACAGCTTTTATTTTTCTATCATCAAGTTTTAATTCTTGATTATTCTTCAAATCATCTCCAGAATAAATTCCGATTCCGAATTCTTTCACGATTTTTTCTTTTCCATAAACATGATCGCCGTCTCCATGAGTCAGCAAAATAAATCTAGGGTTTAATTTTCTTTCTTTAATTTCTTTTATTATTCTTTCAGGAGATTGTGCAGTATCAACAATGGCACAATTTTTGTCTTCATCAAAAACAACATACGCATTAACATGTCTACCATAAAATTCATTTCTAATATTGACAACCTTTAATCCGTCGTAGTTTTTTCCATAATCAAATGCTTTTGGTTTGTATTTTCCATCCTTAATTTTCTTCAAAGCCCTAACATTCAAATTCAGTTCTCTTGCAACTTCATCAATATCGCTGCTATCAATTTTCTTGTTCAAGCCTCTTTCAGCTTTCCTTATTATATCCTCGTAATTATCCTCTAAATCCATATCAAAATAAATTATCAAGAAGCATTAAAATCTTTCTGAATACTCCAATCTCTTCTCTATCCTCAGCATTTTCATCTTCTACCTTAACAAAAGAAATTTCATTTTCATATTTTTCAGTGATATTAGTTTTATTCTCGCTCAACATTTTTTCAGCCTCGTCTTTATCGCGAAATTCAAATTTATCATCAATTAGAATCTCATCTTTGCTTTCGCTTCCAAAGCTTTCAGAAACCTTGATTTCAGATTTATAGGTAAAATCTCCATTCAATTGCGGAACAGTTAAAATCCAATTAATCTTCTTTTCCTCATACGGCTTGAGTAAAACAGCTTTGCTATTATCTCCTACAACTCCAGGAGCGCTTGTTACATAAACTAAAGTTGATAAATAATAATTCTGCAAATTTTTCACACTAACTTCGAAAGGTACAAAGCTCCCTCCTTTAATTTTATCAAAAATAGCATCAGCTTTCAGCTCGACAAGAGGCAAAACTCTGTCCCCTTTTTCAACTATGCTTGTATTTAATTCTAAATTCTTCTCCTTTAAGCCGACTTTAATCGCCTTCCAAGAATATTCAACGCTTGGATCATTTGCACTTACCCCCTCGCTTAATTTCACATGCCCGGTATCAACCCATCCATATTGCCCAAAAGTTACGTCAAAAGGAACCCAGCCATATCCTTGAAAATAAACTTCAGCCCATGCATGTGGAGCCCATCCTTCAGCAACAGCGTCGCTATAGGCAATTCCGACAACGTATCTCACAGGAATATTCATGCTCCTCAAAAAGCTCACAAATAAATTAGTAATTTCATCGCAAACCCCCTGCCTGTTTTCCAAAACCCAGCTGCTCTTCTGTGTAGCATCTTCAGTTAAAGTGTTCAAGTCATATTTCACATTTATTCTAACCCATTCTGCAAGTTTGAAAGCTGCATCGTACAAGCTATCACTTCCTCTAGTTATCTCAATTGCCTTTTCTCTTATTTCATTGTTAATGTCGACTAGTTCAGTCTCTCTCACATAATTCTTGTGCTCTCTTATCAAAACAAGATTAGCAAATGGAACATCAGCAGGAATCTTAAATATCCTGTTCCACACTTTAACCTTGCTAGTGTACCCGAAATTTATTCTTTCAGAGTCATCATCCCATTTGTATTCAATGTTATTTTTCATAACAACGCTGGCGCTTGGGTTATGAACCAAATTAAATTCAATCACATCCTGCCTGTAAGAGCTCTTTGGAAAAAGTCTTAAGTCAGCTGAAAAATAATCAAGCCTCGAGTTGGAAGTCCAGTAATCCAGAAGCACATCTCCATCAAGCCTCACTTCGATTACTTGGTGATCTAATTCGCTTTGGGCATAAACAGAAGGAAGAATTAATACATGCAATACAAGCAAAACTAAAATAGCTTTTTTTTCAAGCATATTTCCTCAGCAAATTGATAAATTTCTTATAATCATCTTTATGTATTTCAACAGCAGCAGCATGCTCATGCCCTCCTCCGCTTCCTTTCATCTCACTAAAAATTTTCTCAATAATCTTAGGCAGCTCAACATCATTTAGAGAGCTTCTCAAGCTAATTCTCATCATCTCTTCTTTTATTCTGCCAACAGCAATTATCTTTACAGGAAATTTATGAATCATCTCATTCGCCAAATCACTTGTAAAGCTTATATCATCAGCTATGTATGAAAAGGCAATAATCCTTCCTCTTGTTCTCTTGCCTGTACTAATAGCCTTCTTCAGAAATAGATTGTATTTGTTTTTTATTTTTTCAGCGCCTTCAAAGAGAATTTTTCCATTCTCACTTTCCTTGTTTAGTATCTCATAAGGATCATCGATTTTCAAAAGCATCTCGATATTCTTTTTCACGTCTTTCGTCCTGCCTTTTAATATGAAAGAAAAAATCCTGACAAGCTCTCCAAGTTTAGTATTATACAAAACATCATCAGCTTTAATATTTTTAAAATTTTTAACATCCCCAACCAAATCACCATATCTTTTTTTAAAGCTATTAAATAAAACCAAGCTCCAATCAGCAACAGAACCCACTGTACCGAGCCATAAATCTTTTTTAGTTATTTTATAGCAGAGATAGCTGGTTGGTTTATTATTTTTCTTATTTCGCATCCGGGGATTATAATAATAGACTCCTTTCACATCAACAACATCATGATGGTCTATCCAGATTTTCTTGACATTGATTTTATCAAAAACATCTTGGTTTAAAGTGGGCTTGTCCAAGAACACAACCAAGTCAGGATTATACTCTTCAATCTTCCTAAGATATAATTCCTCCTCATTCAAGGAAGTTCCCCTGACCCTTATGATAATTCCATTTCCTTTTCCAAATCCCTTCCTTAGCAAGAGGTAGCTGACTAAGCCATCAGGATCATCGTCGTAAAAATACAGCGGGTTACTGCTTTCCTTCAGCAACTTCCTGATCATCTCCAGGGTTGTCATCTCCATCTCCTATTTTGCCGAGTGCATTATCAACCTGCTCCTGGGTCCATCCCTGCTGCAGCGCTTGTTTCACAAGGTCTTCTTTTTTATATCTCCCAAGATTGTTCTTGAAATAAACAACAAGTGGATTCAAGTCAACTTCTTCTATTTTTTCAGCTCTCTCTTCTTCAATTTTAATTTCTTCTATTTTTTCTTTTTTAAAAAATGATTTAATTTTATCAAAAGCTCCAGCCCCAATGTTTTTTTTCTTCAGCAAGATGATGCCCATTACAATAAACACAATAGAAACTGCGAGTACACCAAGCCACAAAATCAATTTACTTTTCTGCTTGGCAGGAACGCAAATCCCATTTAAGCATTTAGTATTGGTGCTGCACTTAACATCGCTGGCGCAATTGCTGCAGTTCTCCCCAGTTTCTCTTACATTGTTTCCGCAAACAGGGCCTTGCTGCTCCACTTCCTCAAGCACAACAGGAGGGGGGGATGTAACAGCACTCGACAAAACAGAAACATTCCAAGTTTTCTCCTCGCCATCAACAGCAGCTTTAACAGTATGCAGTCCAACTTCTCCACTAAAATCGTAAACATTCGCAGTATGATTCAATTTCACGTTGTCAACATGCCACTCAACGCTTTTGTTTCCAGAGACAGCAAATACCTGGCTTTTATTTTCTTCTATCTGCACACTGTCAGTATTGGGGGAAAAGCTTGTTTTAGCAATCGCCTCTCCAGTTATTTTTATCTTCGCATCATTGCTCTCCGCAGCAGTTATATCATCATCAGCAACAAATATGGCAGACCTGCTTCCAGGGTCATTTGCCTCGATATTAACTCTCCCCTCGCTGCTTATCTCAATAACAAGCCCCTCAATGCCGTCACTTCCAGATTTATATTTATAAGTAAGGGTATTATTGCTCGAAAAATATTCGCTCAAATTCAAAATATTTCTATTAAACCCTGTTTTTATTGTCAGCTCAGGAATTGTCCCGTTGAAAGTAACAGTATTTTCCTGGGCATAAACTGAAGCACTAGCAAAAAATAACAGCAATAGAAAAACTAAATTCCAAAAACCTCTTTTCATATATTAACACAAAAGAAAATTTCTATATAAAATTACCTATTTATTTCCCTCTTTCTCTATGCGCCCTAATGCTTGGTCTTATCTTTTCAGCGCCTTTCCCTTTATTTCGCAACCCTCTTGATTTCCTTCCCTGGCTTGTCAATCCTCTAAAAACCCTTCCTCTTTGTGCAGCCACATTCCTCAAAATAGAATCGCTCAAAACACTTGGATGATTTCTGTCAATTAATATTACCTCGGCCCAAAAATATCTCCCGTCTTTCAGCAAAGGATAGCTTCCAAGAACCTCGCAATTCTTATATTTTCTATTCGCTCTTTGTTCACAGATCCACAGATAGCTCATCTTCACTACTTTCCTTGATGTGGCTCTCCTGCTTCTCCTCCCTGCTTTAGTTGGCCTTTCTCTTTTTCTTCCGCCGCGTGGCACTCTTACTCTAACAACCAAAACTCCTTGTTTAGCCCTATACCCTAAGCTTCTTGCCCTGTCTAATCTTGTAGGTCGTTCAATTCTGACAATGCTATTCTCTCTCCTCCAAGAAATCAGTCTCTCAAGCCTTAGTCCGCTGCTTAAATTTCCCCAATTTTCCTTGACTCTCTGATAGAACATTGTTTGATTTCCAGAATTTCAACTTTTAAATCTTTCTCTTTCTATTTTCTATAAGAGCATATACAGCAGGCTAAACAAACTGGCAAGCAGGAAGCTGCTTTTCAGGCTCCCAATCCATAGAACAAGAAGCAGGATCACTATCCTTCCAAGTGAGAAATAAAACCCCCTCATTATAAAATACTCCCCCCTATTTTTAGATTTGTCATACATCAATGCAGAAAATGGAAGCTCGGCAGTCATGGAGCTAAATCCTCCAAACAGGTACAAGCCAACTAGCTGGAATAAATTTTTGATGAAGATTTTCAAAATCCATGAAATGCAGTTAAATGCTGTTCCGATTTTCACAATCATTCTTCTGCTATAGCCGTCAGTTAATTTCCCTATTAATATAGTGAATAGCAAAGTGAACAGAGAAATAATTGTAGCCAAACTCCCTAACTTAAGATATCCCTGTAAAAATGAAAAAACAAATATCGGCCAAAAAACTCCTGCAACAATTCCAGCTCCCCCATTTCCAAAATACGCAATCCCGTCTCTTAAGAATTTAATGCTGAAAATTTCTCTCAGTTTAACTTCCATCCTTTTATTTTTATACTTGCAGAAAAACATCGGAACAGCGCTCCCAAATATTAATACAGAAACAATGAAGAATAGCAGATCAAATCCGGAAGCCAGCAGCAAGCTTCCTCCCATCAATGGGCCGACAAGGCCGGAAAACAAGCTTAAGTTAAACCAGTTGCCAATTTCTTTCCCCCTATCTTTATAGTCGCTTGCTCCGGCAAACTCAAAGTGAAACCCGAGCCAAAAGAAAGAATCAGCAACGCCAAGTAAAAAAGGAACTAGATAAAACAGCCACGAATATGATGGGATAAAATCCAGCAGTACAAAATAGGAGATATACAGCGGGCAAGATATTAGTGTGATATACTTAAAAGAAAACAAGTCAACTAGTTTCGAGCTGGGAAAGATAAACAATAAGTATGCCAGGCTATAAATCACATAAAACAGGATCACATTGCTCAAGCTGTATTTCAATTCTATTAAGAGGTAAAGCGGGACGAAAATGCCAACCATGCTAAAAGCAAGATCCCGAAGAACAATGGACGTATATAAAGCATTCAGCTCTTTCTTCAAAAAAAACCTCATGTAGTGTATTGGATGTTCAAGCATCTTCTATTCAAATCTCCATCAGTCTTCCAGCTATCAAGCCGCTTACATCAATGCAGTTGCTCTCATGCTCTACTGTATTGCAGCTGACAATTCTTTCAGTATAATTTTTCAATTTTGAATAAGAGTCGCCGTTAAATAATCCATGTACAGTCAAAATATTAATCTTGTCAGCTTTCAAGTTGCTTAAATTGGCCATCATGCTGTTGCCGCTGGAGATTATATCATCGACAACCAATACATTATCATCGTATTTAACCCTCTCTCCTTTATCATACAAGGCAGAGTTCTTATCAATATGCCTGGCCAATTTCCATGCCCTCTCGCCAAATCCGATAATTTTGCATCCGGAAAATTTTTCTTTGGCATACTTTCTCAGAATCTCATTGCACTCCAGCCTATAAAACGGCACAGAAAACAGCTTGCTGGCAAGATTATGCTGATGAAGGTGCGGCTCAACGCTGACAACCGCATCAACATTTCTGCTCAATAGATCGGCAACAATGTTTTGCTGGACGCATTCCCCTTTAATTTTCCTGCTATCCTCCCTGAAGAAAGCAAGATAAGGAGCAACATATATTATCTCTTTCGCTCCAAGGTCTCTGGCAGCGGATGAAGCATACATCACCTCAAACAAAGAGTGGTTCGGATTTGGGTACAGGCTCTGAACAAGAACAACTTTTTTTCCCTTTACATCAGAATTAAAATTGGCATGCAGTTCGCCATCAGGAGAATCTCTCAAAAGCAAATCGTCATAGTCTACGTTTAGTCTTCTCGCAATTTTCTCGGATAAATATTTGCTATTGCCAATTCCAACAATTATCATAGCCTTAAGTAACAACTATGAGCTATTTAAATTTAATCTGCCAAGTTTCACCAAATAGTTTAAATAATCCAAGATCGTAATCTGCGCTATGGCAGAAAAGCTAACAGAAGTTGATAAGATAATAAGGGTTATCATATCCTTGCTAATCCTTTTCATAATTATGAAATTATTTCAAATAATATGAGCGAAAGTCATTTGATTATAATAGCAAAATTACTTTCAGAAGGTTTACTTTTTGTTATAATAACAATAATATTATTTAACGAATTCACACAATTATTAAAAACTATGAATCTTTTCACAGAGAAAAGTATTAATCTAATTGGTATAATCTCGCTCCCTAGCCACAGATAATCTATTATCAAAAAGGTTTCTGAGCATCGACATCTTCAAATGAACTCAATCAACTTTCTCTGAGTTTTCAATTTTCTCAGCAAAAGACTCTGATTGTAAACTCTTTCAATGTTGAAATTAAATTTCCTGATAATTAATTGCTTGATATGTTCCAGCATTTGCTCTCTATTTTCAAATTCAAGAGGTTTATTTTCCAAAGCCTTTCTTGCACATTGGCGAACCACCCACACTCCAAGACTGTCCGTGTATTCGGGAGTTTCAAATCTTATTACTAGCACAGAAGCCTGTCTTCTAATTTTAGATAAATATTCCGTTACTGGCAGCCTTGCTGCGTAGTATCCTCCAGAACAATTTTCTGCATAACTTTTCCTTCCATCATACCACTCATTATCCGTTGCAAATTCAATTTTCCCGGAAAAATTCCAAACAGCCCCAGGCAAATAGCCTTCAAATAATTCATAGCTCCAGACTTCAGGAAATAGCATAATATAATAATAATTTCCAAAAAAGCTTCCAACAAAAAGCTGAAATTTATCAACAGTCTGAAAATCTTTTATCGTATCAATTAATCTTTTTCCGATTGTATCGTCGACAGCTGTTATGCTCCATCTCGTGCTCACAAGTTTTCTATTTTTCTTCAACCCAAGAGTGCCGACACTCAGCAGCTTGGTCAAAAAATTCTCGTCGGTGTTTTCAGAATACAAATAAGTTATAGCATCAGCAGCTTTCAAGTCTGTGTCCTCAAAAACTTTCTCGATGCTGCTTAGCACTTTTACATTGTCAGCTATCTTGATATTTCTCAATGCTGCAGAGGGGCCGGCAGGCATGGTTATCCTATCCTTGTAGTCTTGCAGGTTCGGCTTCTTCTTCAAGTAAATCTCGACGTCAACAGGCTTATACCCCATAGCAATCTCTTTTGCAATGTCCAAAAATTTATTCTCCTTTCTGGCGTCTTTAACGCTGCTCTTGAACCTGGAATTAATCAGGCTCCCTCTGTAATTGACAACGTCTTTTATTGTAGTTTCAGAACTAGCCCAGTATCTGGGGCTATCCAGTATCCATGAATCCTCGTCGTAAACAGGCGGGCTTAAAATCCCAACGTTTACATTCGGATACTTCAATTTGCTCCCGACAAAAACGCTTGGCGGGCTGCTTCCAAAGAAATTATCTTTCCCAAATTCAGAAATAGAGCTGAACATGCTTTTCACTTTCAGCTGCAGTTCAACATCCTTCCATTTTGGCCTAGAAACAAACATAAATCTATAATAAGATAAAAAGTTATATATCTCTTGCGTATCCATGTCACATGAATGAAGTCATGTTATCATTTTTCTTTGGACACGATTTCTTTTTTCTAAAAAGAAAGTGTGAGAGGAAAGGCAAATGGAAAACGCAGTTGTTCATAAGAGCAAAGCGTTTTAAAAAACAAAAAACTATTTATACTAAATAGCAAATTTCAATAAAAATGAACGGGCTTGGAAAATATACAAGAGCACTGCACTACATAAACGCATTGGAAGAATCTTCAAAGATAAATATAGAAGACTTCAAGAAGGTGCAAGAGCTAAAGGAAAGATTAAAGCACACCGGGTTGAAGCTGAGATCATTTGAAACGACAAGAATAATCTTCTTCATAATTTTATATTCATCAGTCGTGTCTGCATTTGCATCAGCAATCCCCGGACTAGAAATCATAGCAGGAAAATTAGTAAAATTTGGATCTGTAATAGGATCGACGATTAGCCTGATAATAATAGCAATATCATCAAAAGCAATCTCGACTTACTCGCTAGATTTAAATATTATAAGCTCGCATTTAATTTCAATATACACAAAAAATGGCGCAAGAACCCAGCTACGAAAAAAGAAAAAGCAAAAGAGACAAGAAGGCAAAAAGGCGGTTCAGAGTATATAAGAGAGGCGGCAAATTTAGGTCAGAAAAATAGTTATTTTTTCAGCTTCTTTTTCGCAGCATTCTTGTTTCTATTAATTTTATTTCTAGGCTTAGGTTTTTTAGCAGTATCAGTTTTTTTTGGTTTGTTCTTTTCTTCCTTCTTGGGTTTTTTCACACGTTTTTCCTTTCTCTCAACAACAATGCCCTTTCCGTTTTTAACCTCTTCTTCAAGCTCACTTATAGTCTTAGTTATCCTCTGTATCTTCCTCGCATTATTATCCTGTACTAGCACTTTATCGCATTCAGGGCACTTAAATCCATGCTCAATAGCCTGCTCAAACCCAAGCCTTACATCATTATCAGGGCAGCTGAAGTATTGTCCAGTTTCTTCTTTTTTCAATAAATCCTTCAGCACTTCCAGCCTTTTCTCCTTATGGGCCATTGCAGCATCAAACGCCCTTTTTAAATAAAAGTCCCAATAATAAATATACCATCCCTTTTTCTTGTCCTTTTTTCTCGTAAAATCTACCAAGCTATGGGCATACAGCCTATACAGCATATTCCTGATCTGGTTCACAGTCAAGTTGAAATGCTCAGCTATCTTAAACTCGCTCACGTTTTGCTTTTTCCTCAGATAATGGACAAGCTCAAGAACATCCTTCCCTATCTCTTCAGAAATGAAGTCATCTACTATTTTATCTAAAATGTCCATAAATAAAGATAAACCCCAAAGAGCAATTTAAATAATTTTCGCTATGCTTTTGTGTTCACTACAGATTAATAATAAGAAAAGTTTAATAAAGAATGAAATTTTCAGTAATCATTAGGAGGTTACACTAATGGCATTATTCAAAAAGAAAAGAGATGATATGAAGCAAAAGATTAAGCCCCCGACGTTTCCAGGTCTTCCAGAGCATAATTTTCCAACATATGAGCCGGCTTTTCCTTCATCATTAGATAATATTAAAAGGGCTGTGCAGGACATACCAGATTTTGAGCGCGAGGAAAGACCATTGGCGATTCCAGAAGAAAAGGCGATTTTTGTAAAAATTGACAAATACAAGGAAGCAATTGACACGCTAGAAATAATAAAAGAAAAATTAAAGACAGCTCAGGCAGTTCTGAATGAATTAAAAGAGTTAAAAAGAAAAGAAGAAGCAGAGCTTGAAGAATGGCAGGGCAGCATCAATGATATAAAAGAAAAGCTGACGCTAGTCGACAACAACCTGTTCGAAATATAACATGATGCAGAAGAAATTATTGCACGCGCAGATAAAGAACCCTCTTCTTGTTAGAAAAACTCTGCTGGAGTCAGCAATATCGACGGCAGAAATTCTTAGGTCAATGCAGGTTCTAAGAAAAATCAAGGCAGAAGAAAACAGGAAAAAAGCAGAATTAAAAGGATTATTCGAGGAAGTGAGGATTTTAAGGGCAAAATTAGAGGAAAAAGAGCTCCCCCCATTAGGAGAGATAAAACACGAAAAAATAAATAAGAATGTTCCTAAGAAAATTCTGATAAGGGAAGAAGTCAGGAAGCAGAGAAATCAAGAAAGGATATTAGGAAAAGAAACAGAAAAATCAGGAATAGATTTAGAGATCGATAATTTAAGAGAAAAAATAAGGAATTTATAATAGAGAAGATTCTAAGTGGTCATACAGTTTATTTTAAATATTTTCCTGTGACTAATCACATAAATTATGCTACGCAACACATAATAGAAATGTTTCTCATTATGAGTTTATTCAAGCACAGCCTTTATCCTTCTCACACCAGAGCTAGAGCTTTCCTCTTTAATTATCTTAAATCTTCCAATTTCCTTAGTATTAGAAACATGAGGCCCACCACATAATTCCTTGCTATAGTCGCCAATGAAATAAACTTTTACAATATCGCCGTATTTGTGTTCAAAAACTCCGGTAATTCCTTTCTTCTTAGCGTCATCAAGTTTCATCTCTTCACATCTCACATTCAATTTTTTCTTTATCTGCACATTCACTTCATTTTCGATTTTTTTTAATTCCGCTTCAGTTATTTTTCTGGGAAGGTTAAAATCAAATCTCAGCCTCTCATGAGTTATGTTGCTCCCTCTTTGAGTTATATTTTTATCCTTCAAGACATTTTTCAAAGCCTGCAGTAATAAATGCGTCGCTGTATGCAGCCTTGTGGTTTCCTCAGAATGATCGGCAAGCCCGGATTTAAATTTTCCTTCAGTGGCGGTTCTGCTCAGTTCTTTGTGTTTCTCAAATTCTTTTTCATAGCCTTTAATATCGACTTTCATTTTCTTTTCATTCGCCAGTTCCCGAGTCATCTCAATGGGAAACCCATAGCTGGTAAACAAAATAAAAGCAACTCTTCCAGGCAATACTTTTTTTTTCAATTTTTTGGTCTCTTTTTCAAACACCTGCAATCCAATATTCAAGCTTCTATCAAATTTTTCCTCTTCTTTAGCAGTTTCATTTAAGATAAAATCTTCTCTGAAGAAATAATTCCATTTATAAGTAATAAAAACTTCCTTGATAATATCTGAGCAGAACCTGTGTTGAATTCCTAATAGCCTTCCATGCCTTATCGCTCTTCTTATTAATCTTCTCAGCACATATCCTCTCTCAAGATTGCTAGGAGCAACCCCCTCATTCAAAATAAAAGCTGCAGCCCTTAAATGATCAACAACTATCCTTTTGCTTCTGATATCATTTTTCTTTGCAAGCTTATTGACGCATTCCATTAAAGGCTTCAAAGTATCTATTTCATAAACATCAGAAAATCCATTCAGCGCAGCAAGAGTTCTCTCTACACCCATTCCAGTATCGACGTTTTTCTGTTTAAGCGTGTCATAATATTCCAAATTATTTTTTATAAATTCCTCAATTTTCTTGATCTTGCCGTCATATAATAAGGCATTTTTTATCCCCATTTTTTCAGCTGCTTCAAGATTGCTCCCATCATGGTCAAAATATATTATCTCATCCTTGCCTAGATGATATTTCTCCATAAGTTTCCCAAAAAAAGCTTCATTATTTTTCAAAATCTTTCCATTAAAAGAAAAGATCTCGTAATTATATCCTTTTAGTAATTCCTCAGCCTTCTCCTTAAAATTATTTACTACCAAAATTTTTTTAGCGTTAATGGATTGTAATACATCAAATAACTTCCTATTAATGTTAAAACCATCATCATACAAACAGTGCATGCCGTCTATTAATAGGATTCTTTTTTTCTTGTTATATTCCATAAACACATCATTCCAGATCTCAATCCAATTCTTGTCTTTAGGATCAAATTTTCCTGGAATCTTCTTTCCAACATAATAGAACATTTCTGTGTCTGGTCCGCATGGTCCAGTGTTTCCAGCAGGCCCCCACCAGTTATCGTCTCTGCCTAAAAAAAATATCCTCTCTTTAGGAATTCCAATTCTCTCCCAAATCTCAGCAGAAACAGAATCTCTTTCAGCAGTTTTATCTCCAGAAAAACAAGTAATTCCAATCCTATCTTTATTTAATCCCAAAGCCTCAGTCAAAAACTCAAAGCTCATCTCAATTGCTTCCTCCTTAAAATAATCGCCCAGGCTCCAGTTGCCAAGCATCTCAAAAAGTGTCAGATGAAAATTATCTCCAACTTCCTCAATGTCCCCGGTTCTAATGCATTTCTGCACATTTACTAATCTCCTTCCAGCAGGATGCCTCTCTCCCAATAAAAATGGAACCAGTGGATGCATGCCGGCAGTTGTAAATAGGATAGTAGGATCATTCTCAGGAATCAAGCTCGCATTCATAATCTCTCTATGTCCTTTTTTCCTGAAGAATTCAATATATTTTTTCTTTAAATCAATTGACTTCATTTTAAAAATAATTAAAGAGGAAGTTTAAAAACATTATGCTAAAAAATTATTTTAACTTTTTCAGATTTTATTCCCAGAAATACGTCTTCTCAGCATCCTGTAAGAAATTTCTTCCGCCTTCCTCACTCAAACACTCATTGCTGATGCATAAATTGCTTTTACATTCATAACTGTTCTCACAGCTTCCTTCTTTCTGAACTCTTAAAGCCTGGGTAAAGTCACAATATCTTCCAGCAACCCTCATGCCTACAGGCAGGCATTCTCCATTATAGCTGCATCCCTGGCTGCATTTTAGCCCCTCGCTCTTTTCTTTCATTTTGCAAACACCAAAGCCCCCCTCGTCAACGCATCCAAACTCGCAAAAGATTTCCTCAATCTTGCCATCGCTCCTAGTAGCATCGCAATAATACTCTCCAAGCGTAGTCGAATTAACGCAAAAATCCCTTCTTGCTTTAGTTGGATCAAAGCTTCCAATGACATTGCCTCCAACCTCTGCTTGTACACCGGCATCAGTATCAACACAATCTACAATGTTGGAAGATGCCCTTCCAGTAAACATGCTGCTAAAACTTCCAGTTAGTCCAAGAATAAGTATAATTGCAAAAACAAGAACAGAAATACCAATTAATTTCCCCTTCTCCATAATTTTAAGCAAAATAAATATCTATAAATATGTTTCGTTTTATTTTTTTCAGCAGCAGGCTTTTATGATGCAGAAAGACAATTCCAGATGAGAAGGGGGATTTATTTTCTTATAGCTTTCTCTAACATTTGTCTATTTCGCTTAATATTTCCAATATTTTAGAAATACAATCATTTATTTATAAATAAATTAGCTTATTTTCAATATTTTATAAATAGAAAGATTTATATAAGTAATATAATATCCATTTCCATTATTTTAGAAATAAAATGTTTATAGAAAATTTAATAGGCTCAAAGGCAAAAGTAAAGATATTAAGGGTTTTGTCAGAAACAAGAACAGCTTATAATCTTAATAATCTCAAAGCCGAGACAGAATTAAGTTTAGGCATCGTCCATAAAGCATCTGAGGAGTTAACAGAAGAAGGTTTATTGCTAAAAATTAAAGGTAATAGAAAAGAAAGGCTTTACAAATTCAATACAGACAGTCCTTTTGCATCTTCAATATTTGAATTATTTAAAGTTGAAAAAACAAGACAGAGAAAGGAAATAATTTTTATGCATACATGGTCGATCCTAGAAGATATAGTATCAAAAATAAAGAGTAAATCAATTTTGATAATTCTTTTTGGCAGTCAGGCGAGGGGAGATGCCACGTTAAATAGCGATATAGATCTGCTCATCATGTCAAAAAATTCCAAAGAGGAAATCCTGGATTTAATAAGGGAAATAAAGGTAAAAAACAAAATAAATCCTACGCTGCTTAGCCAAGCTGAATTTAACGAAGAAATTAAAAATAATACCCTGTTTTACAGAAATATAAAAAAAGATTCTGTAATATTATATATAAATTCTAAAATTAAAAAAACCATATCTGAATTTTTGGAAGATATACAATACAAAGGGTAATCGAAAATGGAGATAGATAAAGAATTCAAAGAAAAATGTTTAAGTAAGAGAACAATAACTCAAGAGCCGAATGTAAGCCTTATAGCAGAAAAAGGATTAAGGAAAACGATAGCAGAACAGCATAAGAGCAATGCAGAATATTTTCTTGAAGCTGCCAAAAATCTGCTGAAAGGCCCGACCCCATTGCTTTCTATTCTAATAGGGCATTTTGCGATGGAGCATAAAGCTAATCAATTGCTTGCTCTGCATGGCTATAAAGTCGAAAGCCATATCTGCACACAGATCGGTTTAAGCAGAATAGTGGAAAGGAAAGATTTAGCAAAAAAACTTAGTGACATTTTTGCTTTAAGGCAAAGCATTGGATACAGAATGACCCTTAAACAGAGTGAGGAAAGCAGAAAAGAAACTGAAAAAGCCATCAACGAAACAATAATCCCTTTCTTTGAACAGATTGACAAACTAGCAAATGAGATTAAAGTTCTTTATATTCTTTAAGATAAATTTTATCGTGATGATCATAGTCTAAAAATTGTATAAATTCTTCTTGCTTATTATATCTAAAAACTAACACAAAGGATTTTCTGATATGAACTCTTTTCAAATTTTTCAAATCATACCTTAAAGGCTTATAGTGCTCAGGGTCAGAATTAACGATATCTTTAACTTTATTGATGATTGCTTTAAAAGTTTCATGATCTTTTTTCTTAAGCTTTTCTAATATTTTCTTAAGGTCATCAGAGAAATCATATCTCATTGTCTAGAAATTCAATGAATTTCTCCTTAGAATCAAAGCTATGAAATTTTCCTTGCTGTATTTTCTCTAGTTTTTTAAGATACTCTGGCCTGACTATATGCAGATCTTTGCTTATATCCTCAAGCTCATTATCCATAACAATAACTTTCTGCTTGATAAATTCTAAATCCTCATGAATTCTAAGTAAAACTTTATTTTCCATTTTCTTGCAAAAGAGATATTAAGGTTTATATACGTATCGATGAGTTAATTCATCAATTATCATTTTCTCCCACAACATCATTAACAAATACATTCAGCAGCAGGCTTTTATGATGAGGAAATACAATTCCAGACGGGAAAGGAGAATTTATTTTCTTATAGCTATCTATTACATCCTGCTCGACTTCGCTCCATAATATTTTGTCTTGCTTGCTTTTCTGTGCTATGCTTCTCATGATGTAAAATAAAACTCTATCATTAACATCTCCCTGCCCAATATTCTCATCACTCACAAAGTAAGCTTTAGGAATTGTTCTTTGAACAGTGCAAACTCTTCCGAAGCCGCCACAGCCTCCCAAAAATATTAATTTCTTTTGCTGGCTTTGAACATCTGACGAAAATACCCTCAGCTCGCTAAAGCTATGTCCTCTATGAGAAACAATGTCTATATTAGGATCATTAACTGCTTCTTGCACATCATTCAAATCTTCAGTTAAAATAACCCTTAATTCAATTCCGTTATATCTTCCATTGCTCCTTCCATCAGTCAAGGTGCTATCGGGATTAACAGATATTACGGAAGTTTTTTCTTTCCGCTCAACAACTTTGAACTCAAATGACTTATCAAAGTTCCCCCGGGTTCTATCAATTTGCCCTTCTTGTGTAAAGTAAAGTTTTGCGGTCAACCGATTGTCCGAAAGCCATTCTTTAGGAACTACCGGCTCAAGAATTTCTGGCAACCTGCTTGAAATTTCAATTGCTCTCTGTTTATTCTTCTCGCTAAATTTATCTTTGTTTAGTTTTATGTGATAGCCAAAAACCGCTTTTTTTATTTTATCTGGAGGCAATTCTACAGTGTATTTAGCTGGATCATCAACACTAAGGTAGCCATTCAATAAAAATTCCTCTATCTCTGGTTTGTATTGGGATAAATAAGGCTCATTAAATATAGCTTGGACAGTACTTACTAAAAGAACTCCATTATTTCTTAATTTATCGATATCATCTTCTTGCAATGCTTTCTTTATAGAGCCAATCAAAAATTCAGGGTCTTTGTTAATAATGTCCTTCAGCTTGTTATAGTTAGCTAAAGTTAATGTGAATCCCAGAGCGTATTTCTGTTCAGGGTCAACTTCTTTTTTTATTTTGCTAATAAAGTCAGGATATCTTGGAGCAGGATAGTTTTGGCATTGCATAAGATTGTAACAATAAAGTTTTTCAAAACTGCTTGTATACAAATCTGCCCCGCCAAATGCCAATAAATAATAAACAGACCCTAAATCTAAATTCTGGCTTGTTGTAGTCCGGACAACATCGCTTCCATACTGTCCATCTTCCCTATTATGGAAACGATTAAGATTCACTGCCATATGTTTAAAAAACAAATCGTCTGGAACCTTTTTTCTATTAATTGCAGATGCCAGTGCTTCGCCTATCTGCTTAGAATACTGCGGGAGGGTATACCACGCTGAAAGTCGGGTTATGATAAGACCAAGAATTTCATCTGTTTTTTCGTTTTTCAAGCCAGTAAGCAACACAGAGGTAACTTTGTCACTCCTTATGCCCTCCTCACCATGCAATGTCCTTCCCGTTAATAAAACTGCCATAGCCCTAACATTTGGGTCCTCACTCCTGATATCTTTATCCAAAGTATCATAGGTTATACGCTCCCCGGAGTAATATAATCTAATGTAAGCTAAAAGGTCAAGGATTACCTCTTTACTAATAGTTGGAAATTCAAAGCCCTCTTTTAGAATATTGGTCAATGCTGGATACGATTTATTAGACCAGACCAGAGGAAGTAAGTTATTAAGAATGGAAGCTCTTACAGAATCCTCTTCTTTCTTGTCTTCCAAAAGTCTTAAGGCTATGCTTTCAATTTTTTCTCCTTGCAAAAATCCAGCAAAATTGTCTTCCTCTTCCTTTACGATATAGTGCGATAGAGGGATTACCCCATTAATTCTAATCTGTGAATCTTCATCTCGTAAATCGTGAAGAGACTTCAAAATTCCCTCATTATTTTGTAAATTTTTGCTCCACTTTATCTCCTCAAACTTCACACATTTATTAGTAACGCATAAGCTGTCCTCATCCCAGCAATCCCTCTCTCCATTTTCAGTAACCAAAATAAAATCATCTTTGCAGTAAGGCAGGCAGACATTTTCTGTTTTAGCTAAACCAGCAACAGGCTTTCCCGCTCTCTTCTCAGTATTATATGGAACACAGCTTTCAGTTTCCTTTCCCAACAATCCATTCCAAATCTCCTTATTTATCATAACTAAAGAAACATATTTTTTAGTTCCAAGAGGCAAATGGCATTTATTATTTGAATCTGGATTTGTAGTTATCTTTATTCTCTTATCAGCTAAAATCTCTTGCCATCCAGCATTTTCATTTCCAACACACTTCCTCCATCCCCCTACTCTCTTAGGCCCGGCATTGTAAGCGGCTAACGCTAACTCCTCACTTCCAAAAGCGTCTAATTGTTGTTTCAAATACAAAGAGCCAGCATGCAGTAAATTCATCCATTTAGCAGGTTTTTTATGGTGCTTGCCATCAAATAATTTGGCAGTATCGGGCAGGGTCTGCATTAAGCCATCAGCTCCAAATCCTCCTTTCGCATATTTTCTCCCGCTTGACTCTTTTGTAATAACAGCTAAAAGCAAAGATAAATCAATGTTCTCAATCTCAGATACCTCTTTTATTTCATTAAATACTTCATTGTCTTTTTTTTCTAAATTCTTCTTGGTTTCTTCAACAATTCTCTGGCAGAACTCTTTTGGATTTCCGAACACTTTAGCAAGACCTTTTACTGCTTTTCTTGCAAATGTAGGATTGTTTACATCGCATCCTATTTCATCTTTTCCATAATCAATAATAGCATTATAATCCTCCTCTGTTATCCATCTATGTTTTAAAGCTAAATCCAAATTCTCATTGTATAATTCAGCATTCCCATATTCTCCATTAATGGAATTATAAGCAATTTCAGGTTTGTATTTAATATGCTCTAATAAATAGGCAGCAAATTCCTCAATGTCTATGCACTGCGCAGGCCTGTAAGCTCCATTCATAGGGTTATCTTGGTTATTCTTCCATAAAGTAAAGCCTTCATAATCATTAAAAATATGCTCACTGCAAAAGTCTAGCGTCTCAAAAAATTCCTTATACTCCGGAATAAAATCAAATCTTAAACGTTCTCTGCTAACAAAATCCCTGATCAATTTATCCTTTATAAAAACATCAAATAAATCATTGCTTACAATAACATCAAACGCCTCTTCAGAGCTCATTCCCTCTCTGTAAAAAGGCCTATACCGCAATACTTCTTTAAGAAACATCTTAGCAAGATTCTTTTCAATGGCAATTTGCTTAACCCTCTCATACACACCATGGACATATTTTCCTTCTTCATCATAAATTATCTTATCATATTTCTCCCTCAGTTGATTTTGATAGGCATGAACATATTCGTGATATAGATCAGACTCTGGATTATAAGGATAGGTGCGCTCAGGATGCAGCAATGCATCTGACTCATAAAAGTCAACATATAATGTATTTTTACGAGGAATATAAAATGCCGCTACCGCCCCTCCTCTATCAACCGAGGATTTAGTCTCAAGCCTATAAAACATAGGCATCTCATCTTTAGTAACTAAATAAATCTTTAAGTTTTCAACCTTCAGCGGCTTGAACTTATTTTGGATAAGATAAAGAATGTCATCATTGAGCTGCTCAAGAACCTCTTTTTTAGCATCGTCTCTTGATACTCCATTAAGCACTATTCTTCTTTCAATATATCCCTCAGAATATCCGAGTTTAATAGAACATTTATTATCTTCAACAGTGCTTCCAGTAATCAAATCAGAATTTTTGTCATCGTAGCTGGCGCATAAAACATCAGTGGTTTTTATTTTGCTGGTATCTATCTCAGGCTCAAGAATTTTTCTTAATGATTCTAAATCGAGCTCGGCTTTTCTTTTATCGCTTTCAGGTTCAATGATTTCAAAAGTTTCAGGATCATAATAAATTCTGTCATAAATTTCAAAGGGTTTTCCAAAAAGACCCTCTTTTCCTTCTATACCAAAAGATTCTCCTTCCAGATTAAAAATATCATAATAAGAAATATACGAACCATTTTCATTTTGACTTTTAGACAATTTATATGTTCCCATAATCCCTACACTTCCTACAATCCCAAGTTCTTCTACAATCCCAAGTTCTTCTTCAATCCCACGTGCATCATAGAATCTAGCTTCACCACCGTATTTATCAATATAGTTAATTAGATCCTGTAAAGATAGGTTTGTTCGAGTTTTATAATCGGGAATGTTTGCTTTAAATTGTGATATAAAATCATTTATTTTGTAATAATAGATTTCGTCTTTGCTATCACTTGGTCTATAATCAGATATACCGAAAGTATTATGCTGCTGTGGTAAACCTAAATAAAATCTCCATGCATCTTCACGTCGATTATTCGATAATTTCCTCTCTTTCAAAAGGTTAAAAACAAATTCTCTTAGTTTCTCATCTCTTCCTATTCCATACCCATAAGGTACAATTCCTTTATAAAGCAATTCGCTAACACATGGTAAATAAGCCTCTCTCTGCTCTCGAGTAATCCCCTTTTCAGCAAGTTCCTTCCTTGCACGTTCCTTCATCTCCTCAAAAGAATATTCAGAAGGTTTAAGATCAGAAAATACTCGTGTATTATCCACTTCAACAGGGCATGTCTCAACTAAAACTCCTTCCAAAGTTTTCCTCGGCTTCGCAATTCTCACAACCCCAGGAACAATCTCTTTCTGCGCAGGAATTAAAGAAACAGGTTTTCCTTCATTTCTATTATCAAAGAAAACCCTTATCTTAATTCCATAATCATTGTAGTCAGTATAGCTTCCTCTTTCATATCTTAAAATTCTCTTCTCATTCCTAGTTCCAGTTCCAAAAGGCAATGTATAAATTACTTCGGTATTGTCGTAAACTTCAACAGACTCATCTTGCTTAGTAAACACACTTCTGTAAATTATCTTATCAGGAGTATGCACATAATATTTAGGATTGTTAGGAAATACAAATTTAGAATTATCTTTAATCGTGATAGAGTAAGCATTTATGTTTTCAGCTCTCTCGCCAACAGGAACAGGCTGCGGAATTGCAATTGGTTTCATATTAATCGGATCAAGAACTTGTTGAAATGATACAGTTACCTCAGTATTATGCTCATATGTCTCATACCATACAATAGAAAACTGTAAAATCTGTTTTCCTAAAGGTGGATTTATAAAAATATATTGTCCGTTAGAATCTGTTACAGTTTTTTTATCAGTACCTTTAATAGCAACTTGAACTCCTTTTAGAGGTTGGTCATTCTCATCCAAAACTGTTCCACCAACAGCATGAGAGATCCCCTCAGGACTCTCTCCTACAATCTGGCTTTCGCTTAAAGGAATAAAAAATAACATCCCAAGAATTAAAATAAAAACTAATTTATTCATCTGCCGCCCCTTTCAACTATTTTCCAGTAGCCGCCTTTTGCAGGGCCAATTCTTTTTAACAGGCCTTTTTTCTTTAATTTTGAAATATTCTTATCAATTGCCGTAGTGCTGATTCCTATCCTCTCAGATAATTCTTGTTTTGAAATTTTTTGATTCTTTGAAATTAGGGATAAGATTTTTCTTTGAGTTTCTACCAACCCTTCTACCAACCCTTCTACCAACCCTTCTACTGCATCTATTTTTGGTCTATAAAAAATAATCCTGAAAAAATCATTAGTTTCAAATTTAACTTTTATTCCTCTTTGCTTAACAAGATTTTTGATTCTATTGATGCCAGAACCAACCTTTTCAATTAAATTCAACCTATGGAATATATCAAACAATAGGGGGTTTCTGGGAATGCTAATTTTGCCTAACTCTTTCCTATCAAAAAGAAGTTTTCCTTTATTTGTAATTTCAACCCTATCATCAAATATTTCCACAAATATACCAAACCTGTCTTCAAAATAATCCCTATGGATTATAGAGTTGATTATCGCTTCTCTTAAAGCCTCATAAGGTATTTCTGGAATTTCTTTTCTTGGGCCATATCCCTTTATCTCATATTCCAATCTTAAATGCTGTTTTAAAAAAGCAAATGCATCTTCATAATTTCTTAGTAAATCATTTTTGAAATCTTTTCTATCAATAATGTCTACCTTTTCTTCGCCTTTGAATAAAACACAAGTAATGAAATTTTGCCTAAAAAACTTTTCCGGATTCTTAGCAAACAATAAAACTCCCGAATTATTCAACATAAACCTTTTATTGAAAGACTCTCCAAAGGAAAGATTGATTAAAATCTCCTTGATAGGAATTACTTTAGAAATATTACTTCTTCTTAGAAACTCTTTGAATTTATTCTTATCAAAATCTTTTGGGAAATTGAACTCTTTATTTAGCTGCTCATCGAATTTAACTTTTCCAACCTCGCGAATTAGCTCAACAATTTCATCCCTCTTCATCTTCTGGGAATTTGGACCTTGCCTCAAGTAAAATCCTTCTTTGCATTTGTATGGTTTGTCTTTTCCTTCTTCAACATGGATTATCAAGATGTTTTCAAGTTCTTCCAATTTAATTTTTATCTTCGGATCGCAATTATTTGCTATATCCTGAATTTCCGATTTTATCTTATTTGTTGTTTTTATACCTTTTATGTTTCCATTATCTGTCACTCCCAAAAATATTCTTCCTCCTTCTGAGTTTGCAAAAGCAACAAGCTCTTTATCTAACTTATTTATCGATTCTTTGAATTCTAACTTCAATCCTTCTCCTTCCTGCAGTATAAAATTTAATTCTTTTTTATCCATCTACACAACTCCTATCCTGTCAATATAGTAATAATACTGGCTTGCAGGCCAAGTACTTGTTCCAGAGCCAGCTATCAAGTATGCTTTTCCATTTTCAACAGGTACTTTAACCTCGCCGCTTCCAGCGCCGTATCCATTGAAATTTATTCTAGTTTCTCCAATTTTGTATGCATAAGTATCAAATCCGTCTTTTAATTTGGGCCATAAACCAGCACCATATCCAACATTATGTCCAGATTTAAAAAGATAAGAAACAGTTATCTCTTTTGCACCATCAGGAGCTTGAAACACAAACAGCTCAGTATTGCTTCCTAAACTTTGAGCAACGAAACCATCTTCTCTAGCAATGGCCTCATATTCCTCATCGCTGAATTCAAATGTTTCATCATCTTTAATAACTTCATCAGCAGTTACCCTTAACCTATCTTTCTTCTGATCCCACTTATCCCTGAATTTATCATAATTAAAGTGATATGCTCTTAATAACTTGAAGTCAGTTGGCTTAGTAGCCTCATCGCCCAAGCTGTAAATGCTTTTAGATTCCTCAGGTAGTTTACATCCCTCTCCAAAATAACTCCTTAAAACTTCTTTATCTTTTTCACTCCAAAATAATTTATCATTATCAAAATCATATTTTTTCAGCATATTTGCATAAGTTGAAGCAGACAATTTTCCAGCATTATATTGTTTTCTTAATTCTTCAATATCCGCATCAGCTTTTTCAAAATCCTTTTCATCTACGCATCCATTATTATCAAAGTCACCAATTAATTTTCCTTTATCAAAATCTTCAGCAAAAATAAAAAAGTCCTCAACATCTATTTTTCTGTTTTTATCCAGGTCAAATTTTTCATTATCTTTATTTACATTTTTCTGATAGTTATCGGCAAACAAAAAGAAATCATCAAAATCAACTTTCCCATCATTATTGAAATCGGAGTTTAAAGCAAAGGCTGCACTGATTAAAATTAAAAATATAAATATTAAAGCACCTTTTTTTAACATTCAACCAAACACCTCTATAGTTTTAGCTTTAACCTTATACTTCTCCAGTAATTTAAAGATTTCTTTTCTGTATTGGACAGGCAGCATAATACAACTCTTGCCAAGCTTTTTGCCATCATACTTATTCAATATACCCTCATAAGATTTATTTCCGACTCTAAAGCCATAAAGCTTATTAAGAAAAGCCCCTCTATTTTTTCCTACCTCGTCCCAAAAAATAATAATAAATTTCTTTACATCAGAAGTTTTTTCTCTTAGTTCGTATGCTCCGTATAAAACAATGCCTGTAGAAGCAATTGAGGTATGAAGATCCTTCCATTCTTTCAAATCTCCTATTTTAATATCAAAATCATTGCTAATCCCCTTTAATTTAAACAGGGATGCCTCTCTGCTTTCATAAAATTTTTCCGAAACATCTCTTATCTCATTTTCAAATTTTTTGGTTTTCTTTTTCACCTCGATAAATAAATCAATATCGCTTTCCTTTGTCCCTTCATCTCTTGCAACAGAGCCGTAAAGGATTACTTTTTCTACATTGCCTACACTCTTTAGATTACTCAAAAGATAGGATACAAAATAACTAGCATATTGTTTCAGCATTTCACAATCTCCTTCAATTTGAAAAATAAATTAATTTTGTCTTGTAAAACCGTCTCGCTTGCAGGAGCTCCATAAGCCAAATCATCTCTTTTTAGTTCAATTCTGCAGATGATCTCAACAACTTCGTCGATTTTTTCAAGCGACTTTATAGGAGAAGTTATCTGTTTTTGCAAGATCTCCAAAACCCTTTCTTTCTTTCTTTTAAACCATGTATGATCTATTTTAGATCCTTCTTTCATCACATCCAGCTTATGAAAATACAACTCTAGAAGATTAACTGCTCCTAAAGAAAGGGAAAAAGCAAGCCTTCTCTGATGCATGAGCAATCCATTTTTATCATTCAAGGCAACTTCTATTTCATCTAATACCTCTTTCAAAGCTTCTTCATGCCTTTCTCTCCTCATTTTAAGTCATTTGTCTTAATAAGTTTAAGACACTTGTCTTTATAAATTTTTCTGAAATTTTAAGTCATTTGTCTTAATAAGTTTAAGACACTTGTCTTTAAGAATTTTGGATAATTATTCTAAATATATCGCAGGTTTCCCAGCTTTTGCTTTCGCAGCTTTCTTCTCAGGATCATATTTATTCTTGTCATTTACAGAAAATATTTTAATTTCAAGATTCGTTTTCATGGAAATAGTTTCAATATTGTCCTTGTAAATTTTTTCTTCTTTCGGCAAAGTGTAAACAAAGCATTTCTTGACATCTTTCTTAATTAATTTAACAACATGGTTGATGTCCTCGATAATTTTCTCAGTCTGCTCTTCCTCTTTCTCCAGGCTTTCATCAATCTTGCTTTCATCAACATCAGGCCATTCAGCGAGGCATACATACCCCTCTCCTTTCCATAGCTCCTCTGCAAGATGGGGAGCAAAACAGCTTAGCATAATCAAAATTTTTCCAAAGCTGGTTTCAAAAACTTTCAGGGATACATTTTCCTTATTGTTGTAAATAAAATTAGTAAGCTGCATTAATCTGCTGATAGCCAAATTGAATTTAAATTCTTCTATATCTAAAGCTACCTCCTTAATAGTTCTATTTAATTTGCTTTCAAGTAATTTGTCTTTAATGCTTGATTTAACTTTTACTCTCTCTTTAAATGAATAAATTTTTCTTAAAAATCTGTAAACACCATCTATAGCCTCATCATCCCATTCTTTATCCTTATCAGGGGCAGATAAAAACAGCAAATAAGTGCGCAGTGTGTCAGCGCCATAGTTATCAACAATGCTCATAGGATCCACTATGTTTCCCCGGCTCTTGCTCATTTTCTCCCCGCCTTTGTTTATCATGCCCTGATTAAAGAGATTTATCACAGGCTCATCAATCTTCAGCAATCCCAAATCTCTCAAAGCCTTGGTAAAGAATCTGCAGTACAGCAAATGCATAACCGCATGCTCAGCGCCGCCAATATAATAATCAAGAGGAACCCAGTAATCTACTTTTTTAGAATCAAAAATTTTTTTATCGTTTTTATTGTCGCAATATCTTAAGAAATACCAGCTAGAATCAATGAAGCTGTCCATTGTGTCTGTTTCTCTTCTCGCCTTTCCACTGCATTTACTGCATCGAGCATTCACAAACTTCTCATTTCTAGCCAACGGGTTCCCTTTCCCAGAAAATTTCACATCCTCAGGAAGTAAGACTGGAATCTCAGCAGGAACAGCACCGCATTTTTCACAGTAAATAATAGGTATTGGAGTGCCCCAGTATCTCTGTCTAGAAATAAGCCAATCTCTCAATTTATATTGTACCATTTTTCTTCCCAATTTTTTCTCTTCCAAGTATTTGGAAATCTCAGTAGAAGCTTCAAGGTTTTTCTTGCCGTTAAACTTTTTATCAGAGTTGACAATTATCCCTGGTTCAATATAAGCCTTCATCATTTTTTCAGGGTCTAAATCATGGTTTTCGGGTTTAATCACGATCTTTATCGGCAGCTTGTATTTCTTAGCAAATTCAAAATCTCTTTGGTCATGAGCAGGAACCGCCATCACTGCACCTGTCCCATATTCAAGTAAAACAAAATTAGCAATATAAATAGGGACATCATCTCTATTAACAGGATTGATGGCATATTTTCCAATAAATAAGCCTTCTTTCTCTTTATCCTCGGCAGTTCTCTCAAACTTCTCTTCTAATACAACTTTATCAATAAAGTCCTTAGTTTTTTTCTCATACATAGTTCCCTTAACAAGCTCAGTTACCAGGGGATTTTCAGGGGCTAAAACCATAAAAGTAACCCCCCATAAAGTATCAGGCCTAGTGGTAAATACTTTTAATTTTTCATTGCTTCCTTTTAGCTTGAAATCAATTTCAGTTCCCTGGCTTCTGCCGATCCAATTCTCTTGCATGAGCTTAATTCTATGTGGCCATCCATCTAATTTCTTCAAATCACTTAATAGCTCATCAGCATATTTTGTTATGCGCAAAAACCACTGCTCTAATTGCTTTATCTCGACTTTACTACGGCATCTCCAACACTCGCCGTCTTCAACCTGCTCATTGGCAAGCACAGTTCCGCAGCTATCACACCAGTTGGCAGGAGCTTTTGTTCTATAAGCCAGGCCTTTTTCAAAAAATTTCAAAAATAGCCATTGATTCCATTTGTAATATTTGACATCGCAAGTTTTAATCAGCCTATTCCAATCATAACTCAGCCCAAGCCTCTTCTGTTGATAAAGAAAATTTTGGATGCTTTTTTCAGTATATTTTCTAGGATGCACTCCTTCTTTTATCGCAGCATTTTCAGCAGGCAGGCCAAATGCATCATAGCCCATAGGATATAAAACAGAAAACCCTTTCAATCTTTTATACCTTGCAAAAACATCGCCTATAGAATAATTAATAGCATGGCCCATATGTAAGCCGTAAGATGAAGGGTATGGAAAAAACTCAACTATGTAGCATTTTTCTTTCTTTCTATTTTCTTCAGCCTCAAATACTTTGTCTTTCTCCCATTTTTTCTGCCACTTCAATTCAATATCCCGAAACTCTTTCATATAATATTTCTATAAAAGATGTAATTTAAAAACTTTCGGTAATTTTAAAAACGAAATAAACAGCAGAATAAGCATGGGCCCGTAGCTCAGTTTGGATAGAGCACTAGCCTTCTAAAGGTTTGATGAAAGCTAGGGGTCGCGCGTTCAAATCGCGTCGGGCCCGAACATAAAAAGCTCAACGACTCTGAAGAAGATACCAAATTAAGATAGCTATCAAAATTATTATTATTACAAGTACCAATGGAGTAATCCCTCTTTTATTCATAAAATTGTCTCCTCTCTAATTTCTGAATTCTTTTATCGAAATAATATATAGTAATAACTAACGCTAATATAAATGTTATGGCCATCAACTGTTGTGACTCCTTAAATCAAATGAAATAAAATATCGAATCAGCCGCAGCAATAAAGCCTGTGCCTGTAGCCAAAGGGAGGTTTATCAAATAGTTTCTTTCCATTAGCCATAATAGATTTAATCAGGTAATATATTTAAGGTTTCTTTTAGCAAAAACTTGCAAACAAAATTCTTTTAAACTGCTGTTGATATACTTTTTTTATAAGGGCAGATGCCGGAGTGGTCTAACGGGACCGCCTGCAGAGCGGTTATCCGGGGGTTCGAATCCCTCTCTGCCCTCTCTCCTCAATATGAAAATCAAATCACTTTCAACAGCAACAATTAAACAAGCATCAGCATTAACATTAAAACTCTTCGAGCCTTCTCCAAAAGATGAAGATTATCCGCCAAGATGGTTTTCAGCAAGCATTGATCCAAAAAAGCATTTGAATCTTTTTGAAGAATTTAAAGTGAAAAAGCTAAAATATTATGTCGCAATAGATGAAAAAACCAAGAAGATAATTGGAACAACTGGATTCTATACTTCAAGCCAAGATGAAAAGGAAGCTTATTGGTTAGGTTGGTGGTGTGTTGATGAAAAGTACAGGAACAAAGGGGTAGGTACAAAACTGCTTGAGTTCATTATAAATAAAGCAAGGAAAGCAAAGAAAAAATTTCTCAGGGCATATACTTCAACAGATCCCCATGAATATGAAGCCCAAAAAATATATGAAAAACATGGTTTTAAAGTTTTCAAAGAAGAATCAATCCCTGAAAAGCCTTACAAAAAGTTATATCGGGAATTAAAATTATAAAAGAAAAAAATAAAAAGAAAAATAATCTAAAGCGATTATTCAAAAATTATTCGGGAATTAAAATTATAAAAGAAAAAAATAAAAAGAAAAATAATCTAAAGCGATTATTCAAAAATTATTTCTTTCTCTTTTTTTTAGCTGCCATGGCAACACACCTCTTTTTTAAGTTTTAAAAACTGGAAAGCATTTGATGTTTATTAAGCTTTCTAAGAAAATAAGATAATAAAAAAAAGAAAAGGAAAGAATTTATCTTTATTTCTTCCTGAACAAAACAGATTTTATTACAAGCAAAGCAACTACAACTAAGATAACGTCGACGATAACCCAAAAGACAGTAGTTGAGCCGTTGCCATTAAGCAAACTTCCCAGCCCAAATCCTTCCTGCTTTCCTTTGACATCGAAGTTCAATGAAGTTGTCTTTGCATCAAAATCATTTCCAGCAGCAGGTCTTACAGTGACACTTGCTGAGTATGTTCCTTCCTCAATATCTTTCAGCTTCAAGTTAAAGTAGAGGTTGTTGTCGCCAGGATGCAAGCTAACAGTCTGTGCAGTCACAGGCTCAGCCCAGTCGCCGATGGTTTTTATATCGACAACTGCAGTCAAATCCTTATTCTCGTTGTTTGTAAATAAGATATGCAGGTTCGCACTTCCCTTTGCAGCATCAATCTCTTTTGTCTGGCTGGCAATATTCAGGTTGGCGCTTTTTCCAGTTCCAGTAGTTGTTGTCGTTCCTTCGCTCTTAACAGTCAAAGTAACAAAGCTCTGCCCGTTGTCATAAGTGTCATCATCCTCGTCGACAGCAGCTATGTCTATCAAGTAGTCTTTTTCAGCTGCATTCGCAGGAATGTTCAGGCTGAATCTCCTTGACAAATCATCGTCAGCATCTCCTGATTTATCCAGGTCAAATTCATTTGATCTTAGATTAATTCCAAGCTCGCTGCTGCTTACCTGAATATATAAATCTCTTTGATCATTTGAGCCGGTGTTTTCAACCTCGACAGTTAGTTCAACTATTTCTCCAGGTTTGGCAATAGTAGGATTCAAAGTTGCTTTTCTGACAATGACATCATCCTTCTCTCTTTTGAAGTCAAGTGTCTTGCTCTCGAAATTGCAATTCTGATCTTCGTCGCCGTCTTCAACAGCTTTCAAAAACAGGATATACCTATCATCTTCATCACCGTCAAAGTCTCTCGGCACTTCCAAATCAAATTCAAAAGTCTCGTCGTTTCCGTCCTTGATCTCTTGAGTGTCAGATTCAAAAGTAACGATTTCCTCGTCCTCGTCTAGATTATAGAGGATTGCTTCAAGTGCTACATCTAAATTATCATCAGCATCGTTTTCAACATCAACCTCGATTTTAATTTCATCTCCTGGCTTGAAGTCATCTCCGTTGTCAGGCTCCTTAACATTTAATTGCAAAAATGCAGTTCCTCTTGAAGCCTTATCCCCATCTTTCACAATGCCATCCTCGCAAATCTCAGGGAAAACCTTCAAGTCTAATTTGAATGAGTCTAGTGTAGTGCTCCCAAATTTAACATTCACAGTTCCGCCATAAGTGTCTAAGTCAATGCTCTCTCCATAGTTAGCAGTTGCAGTGACCGTCTTTGTCTCTCCAGCATTCACAGTTCCAGGATCGCTAAAAGTTAAAGTAATAACATGATTGCCGCTATCACTTAAATCTAAAGCAGTAGTATCAAAAACCAATGAAGATAATGCCTGGTTTCCTATATTCTTTATTTGGAAAGTCCCAGTCAAGTTAGTTTCTCCTTCTTCTCCAATTATCTCCAAAGCAGTTGCATTATCATAAGCTAAAACATCCAAAGCAGTAAGCGAATTGACTACAACGCTTAAAGTAAATGTCTTAGATACAGAAGCTCCACCTTCAGTGCCGCTGATAGTAACTGTCCCCTGATAAGTTTGGGCAGTTTGGCTGGCAGGGATTGCAACACTATTTACAATTGCTGAACTTGTAGTGCCATCAGCCAGGCTTGATATACTGGAAGGGTTGAATGAAACAGCGCTTCCAAGAATTGTTTTTGTAGCATCAGTCACACCAGTTAAAGTGCCCATAGAGAAGCTGATACCCGTAACTGCGTCTGTATCTGCTCCAGAATCTGTATCCTGTACAGTGAAGCTCCCAGTTACCGTAGTGCCTGGATTTCCAGCAGTTGGATTCGTATTTGCCTCTTGCATTGAAGCCAAAGCACCATTAATACTCAGTAAAAGTAATGCTAATATAATACCTATAAAACTTATTTTTTTGTACATTTTAAACCCCCTTAAAACTAAGTAATTATCCAAAAACTATGTTTATAAAGCTTTCGATTATACTCACTTTAAAATAACAACACTAAAACTTCTAAAATAAGCTCATTATCACCCCAGCAGCAACAGGTATAAGCAGATTGTCGTCGATTTTTCCATTGAATATGCTCAATTCTATTCCCTCAATCATCATAGCAATCAAGCTTCCAAAAAAAGCAACTTGCCATGAAACAAACAGGCTAGCTCCAAGTGTTCCGGCAATTACTCCAAAAAAAGTCCCTTCTAAAAACTTCTTATTGTTAAAGGGATTTTTTATTTTCCCGAAGCTTCCAAAGTGAGAAAAGCTGTCGCCAAGGGCAAGCACCATAATAGAGGCAAGTGCAATCTCTTTCCTGAACAAGCTAGCAGCAATTATGCTTCCAAGAAGATAAGTCAATACACCATAACCTAGAATGCTTTCATCTTTCCTGTCAAAATTCTTCAGCATCCAGCTTATCACAACAAGTTTATATTTTTTAGATAAAAATGAGATCCCAAACCCAATCAGCAGCAAAGCAAACATGAGCTGAATGTTTAATAAATTTTCATAGAGCAGATACACTAAAATTATTCCAAACACAGCATGAAAAATCTGCCTTTTTAATTCTAAATACTCGCCCATCTTCTCAAAAGCAAATATAATCCAACTCCCAATAACCCCCCGCCAATAACGTCGCTTAAATAATGAAGCCCAAGGTAAACTCTTGATAGCGCAACTAGAGCGGCAAGTGCAAAAAGCAGATATTTATATTTTTCAGATTGATCCGCAATGAATGCAAAAATAAAAAAATACACTGTCGCATGGCTGCTCGGAAAGCCGAAGCTGCTCAGCCCGCTTTCAATCGGCCTCACTTTTTGAACTAAAAACTTTAAGATAAAACTAATAATATAGCTCAACCCCACCCCGCTGAATAGATACAAAATCTTTTTCTTATCTCTTAAGGCATAGCTGCAAGCAAGCAAGGTAATAAAAAAAAGAATCATGCTGCTTAGGGCAGTTGCAATAAAGCCTAGATTCCCATTCTCAATTCCAGAAGCAAGATTCAAAACATCCCTGTCAAAAAAGAAACTAAGAAGCATCAGCACAAAAAATAAAGTCAGCAGCACATTACTCATCATAGCCATGGCATGAAAGAACAAGTACGTATTTAAATAAATGATGGTGAATAATTTCTCATGTATTACATTCAGTTAATCATCAGATTGCTAATTCCATTCATAGTCTCCTATAATTTCCTAGGAAAAATTTTCTATCCGTTAACAATACATTTTCCATATTATCTGTTAAGGTTTTTAAAATATCAAGTATTCATCATCCCCCCCTATTTAATAACATCTGAAAATTATATTAGGTTTAGCGAAGCTTGTGCAGCAATTTCAGCTTACTTTCTCCTGCTATTATTAATCGTGCTTGCAAAGGATATAAAGCTAAAAACAAGAATCAAAATTTTCATGCTTGGATCTGCTATTATATATATAGTCAACATGGCAAGAATCTTAATGCTAATAGCAGTTTTAGAAAAATACGGGCTTAGCGCTTTCCAGCAAACTCATGATATTCTCTGGATTATCTTCGGCTCTTTGCTAGTAGCATTGACTTGGATTTCCCTAGTAAGGCGTTACAGCATAAAATCAATTCCAATATACTCGGATATGAAATATTTACTTAAGCAGATAAAACTATATAAATAGGAATTAACCAACCAGGCTTGGCTAAAAATGAGGATTTCAGTAAACACAGAAACAGAAGAGATAGAAGAGTTAAGGCACGCAGTTGCAATAATAGAAGATGCGATAAAAAGAAGGGAAAATCCTGATCTATATGAAGAGGAATCAGCAGCAGAACAGGAAAAAAAGCCAGAATTAAAAGAGCCGGTCCACCAGCCACAGATTCAGCAGCAGGTTGCCGTTGAAGCGCCAAAGGTAGAAGAGGCAAAGCCGCAATTAAATACTACTCCAGAGCTCAATATCACAAGGCCAATATCATATTCTCAAGTGCAGCAAATGCACCAAGTGCAGAAGCCTGCTGTAATGCCGTCAAAAAGGGAAGAAAGGGGATCTACTCCTGATATAGATATCTCGTCATTATCAATGTCAAATTATGGAGAATCAAAAGAAGGAAGAAATATGAGCAGCATGGCTCAGCCTTCATCATCAAATAGTTCATTCTCCAGCAGCCCATCATCAGCCAGGATAGAGCCAAGGGGGTTTGAGCCAAGGACAAATAACAAGTCAGCTGTCAAAGACATTATAAGTTCGCTTCGCACCCAGCGCCCGGGGCAGCCAATCCAGATGTCAGACATAGTTGGAAAGGCTCGCGTAAAAAACATTTCAGAATCAGAAGCACGCAACTGGGTTTCAGAGCTGCAAAGAGAAGGGGCTATTTAATTATTTAATTTCTTTTTCAATCCTGCCTTGAAATTTTATCAAATCCTCTGTAGTTATTTTCCAGCCTTTTTTTAATTTCTCTTCCACATCCTCAGCTTTTTTAGTTAGGATCATTTTCTTGGCCTCTTCAGTCTTCTCCTTGCCCTTGCTCTTTATATGATCGAGGAGGTCCTTGGTCTTCCTAAGCTCATCCAGCTTATTATCAATCTCATTGCTAACCTTATTGAACTCATCTTTGAATTTCAGGAAGTTATCAAATGCCTTCTCCTGCTCATTATTCATCAATTTTATTTTCTTAGATAACTCGAGATAGGCGTCATGTTTTTTCTTGCCTTCCCCAGCAAGTTCCTGTACTTTTGAATGCATCTTTTCAGCCTCTTCCTTGCTATCCTTGATGTCTTTATCAAGATTTTTCATCTCTCCAGAAATGCTAGCTTCGCTTTTAGCCCTCTCATATTCCTGTTTAAGTCTTCCAATCATTTTCATCAGCCTTTTCTCTTCTTGAAACTTCAGCGCCTCTGTCTCGATTCTTACTTGAATTTTCTCGATTTCATTTTTTATCAAGTCAGCTGATCTTCCTTTCTCTCCAGTATTCTCTTTAGCTCTTAAGTCTTTAACGCTGCTAATCATCTCCCTTGTTATAGAATTCTGCTTGTCTCTTTTTTCCTTGCAGGTTTTTACTTCAGCATTTATCTTTTCTTTATCGTCTCTAAGCTTTTTAGCTTCTTTAATAGAATTAGCAATCTCCTTTTTCAAATCTTCTTTTCTCTTGAACCAATTCTCCTTTTCATTGTTAGTATCTTCTAGTTTTTTCCTCAGCCCGACTATCTCTTTCTGTAATTCTCGAAATTTCTCATTAATTCTATTTGTTTCATCAGGCATTTTTGAACATCATTGATATGTTTTCGTCAAATCGCTTATCCGAATAGTGCACCAAGTCCAGCAGCAGCTTCCTCAGTATCTTTTTTCTCTTCCTTTGGCTTTTCAGCAGATTTCTTCTCACTTGCAATAGGCGCACTTACAGCAGCAGGCATGACAGCAGCTTGCTTAATCGCGTCATCAATGTTTACTCCATCAAGGTTAGCAACTAAGGCTTTTATCTTCGCATCTTCAACCTTGGCTCCTGTCGCTCCAAGAACATTTTTCAGATTAGCTTCATTGATTTCTTTTCCTGCCTTATGCAAGAGTAATGCACCGTACACTTCTAAACTCATTTCTAATTTCCTCCTTCTTGATGTTGGTTTTGATCTTGATTTTCAGTTTGAATAAGATCAAATATTTTTTCAGCTTCTTTTTCTCCACTTGAAATAGCATTTATAACCTTATCTCTTTCAGCATACGCAACACTTTCCAAAGCTTTAGCTTCGCCTTCAACCTTTCTAAAAAACAGCTCGATATTTTCTTCTGTGACGTATCCGGAATTCACGCTCAAGTTCAGCGCTTCATTGACAGCATGTTTCAGAGTGTTCAAATAAAACTTTTCGTCTATGTCGAGAACATCTTTCCTAAACACCTGCCCATTTTCATAAGTGGCAACCAGATTCAAGCCAACCTCCATAGGCTTAATTCCAAGTTTGGACAACACATCAGCAGCCTTTCCGCTTATAACATTTCCAGATCTAACTATGATAGAATCTTCCCTGACAGTGACCTTTCCTTGCTCAACGCTCGCCTTTATCCCAGCACTTCCAAGCTCGCCGATTATAGGGCCAGGAGGCAAACTAGTTGGCCCGGCTTTGACAATGAGATCATTGGGAGCAATCTGTCCAGCCTTGGCAGCAACAAAACTCCTCCCTTTTCTCAAGTCTTTGGCAAGTTTAAAGGAAGATTGGTTTGTCAAGATGAGTGCAGGAGTTATATTATTTAACTCTTGCTCAAGTTTTTCAACGCCTTTATCTATATCATTCAAGGCAATCCTCAATAATCTCTTCTTAGTAACTCTGATATTGACATCAAGTTTCTTCCTCGCTTCCTGCAGTTGAGGGCTAGGCAAATTCATCAAATCTAAAAGCCCAATAGTCTTGTATTTTCCAATTATGCCTTTTATCAGCTCCACTTCCCTTTTCTTCGCCTCACTGATCTTACTTCTTGCCTGCATCTCCCCCTCCGCCTTTTCCGACGATAACTGGCTTGCTCATCGTGAACTTAACTAAAACATCTTTAACATTTCCCTCGCCATTAGGCAATACATGCACTATGCCCTCATAAACGGCATCGGCATTCTCAGCAAGCGCCTCGTCATTGAAGCTTTCCTTTCCTATTGAAGATTTAATGATGGATTCATTTCTGTTCCTGACTCTCATATTTTTCCTGAATTTATCTACAGTTAATTTTATATCGGCTCCAGGCATCAGCACCCCTCCGCTCTTAGGATTTGGCATCTTTCCCAGTGGCCCAAGAATCTTTCCAAGTGCAGATGCTATTTGCCCCATCAAGCTGGCTTGGGCAATGAAGATATCATATTCCTTGGCAAGCTTGGAAACATCCTTTGCCTGCAGCTTCATGAGCATTTCTTTATTAATTACTTTATCAGTTAATGCATCCGCACTCTTCTCGTATTCAGAATCAACAATAGCACAGATCTTAGCGCTCCTGCCAGAGCTGTGCGGTAGGGTAACATAAGCATCAAAAGTATTTTTCTTGTCCACCTCTTTTAGGTTCACAACCAAATCCAAGGTCTGGTCAAATTTCCTTTTCTTAGAATTCTTCCTAAGCGATTTTATTGCATTTAGAAAATTTTCTTTCTTCATCAGCTCCCTCCTACATCAAGTAGTATAAACGGGTTAAAAATAAAACAAAAACAACCTTTTTAAATCTTGCTGATTGTAAAAAATACAGCAGTCATATTTATAATCCTAATTCCCTATGTATATAATATGGAGATTGTGCAAATTATAATTAAAAACTTAAATAACGATGAGATTGCAAGCCTAAGAGATTATTTCACATCAAATGAAGATCCGGAGCTTGCAAAAATACAATTCAAAAGAGCATCAGGAAACACTATTGAGCATCGTGTTATCTATAATCCCGTAGTCTTCGAAATAGAGAGGGGAGGATGGGAAAAAATTAGCTGCAAAGTGGAGGAATATCTCAAAAAAAAAAGATTCGATTACGGCTTGTCAATCTAAAGAAACTAAATAAACATATAGTCTCTCCATCAGCCCAACATTTTTCTCTTCAAGAAGTTTAAACCTAAATCCATTTTCAAAAATGATTTCATCAACTTTTTCTTTGTCAGTTAAATTACTAAACAAAATCAAAATTTTTCCATTTTCATTTAAATATCTTTTAACATCAAAAAAGAATCTTTCAATAAGTTCATATCCATATTTTCCTCCAACCAAGTCCTTATCTTTTATTTCATCCTCAGGCAGATAAGGAGGATTAAAAATTATAAAATCAAACTTCCCTTTAACATCAAAAAACAAATCGCTCTTGTATACATTGAATCCTTGTTTTTTACAGTGCTTAACAGCAGCAGCATCAATGTCGACACCCTCAACATTTTTATTTTTGGTTAGCGCAGCAATCATTAAAATTCCAGAGCCGCAACCAACATCAAGTATTTTGCCAGAAGCAAATTTCTTAACATACTTTTCCATTAAATAACTATCGTCGTTTGGCTCATACATATAAGTAGGATTTAACAATGATCTTTTAATCTTTATTAAATGGCAAGAGCAAGGCAATAATTACTCATGCATAAAAACAACAACTTTTTATATTCTAAAGTATAGAAATATTTTAATGTTAAAAAGAGGTGTACATCTATATGGGTCAATCTATTACAATTATTTCCGATATTTTGAAAAGTTTAAAACAGCTTAATGAAGAAGCTGAAATAGTTGATAAAGAAGCAGAAAGGGTTATAAATGAAAATAAA
>JACPIN010000011.1 GCA_016188065.1 Candidatus Woesearchaeota archaeon
ACAGAAATGGTATGACCCAAGTCAAACAAGGTTAAGTGCTTACTGAAGCGTTTGGCGTCCATGCCACCAGTCTATAGCGAGCCTTCTGGAAAAATTTGGCGAGCGGTGACTGGTGGTAGCCAAACGCAATTGTTTGACTTATCTTTCCGCATCATAAAAGTTTGTTGCGGAATTGGTTTGTTAATGCGATTGCGGGAGAATAGTTAATAAATAGTGGTCTCTTATATAAGGAAATATTTATATATTAGTGGTCTCTTATATAATTACATGGAAAAGAAAGAATTATTCAAGTATTTGATTAGGGAGTTTCATGAATCTGCGTTACCTGAACTAAATACAAGGGATCTTACTGTTCCTGACACTAGAAAGATAATAACCTTGGTTGGGTCAAGGCGTTCTGGGAAGACATTTTATTTTTATCAGCTGATAAAAGAATTTTTAAAGAAGGCTCCTAAAGAAAGGGTTATTTATATTAATTTTGAAGATGACAGGATACTTCCACTTGATTTTAAAGAATTGGATGGCATATTTGAGGCTTATTATGAATTATACCCTGAGAATAAAGACAAGGAGATCTATGTTTTTTTTGATGAGCTGCAGAATATAAAATCTTGGGAATTATACGTTAGAAGGATTTATGATAAAGAGAAAGTTAGACTATTTGTTACTGGTTCGAGCTCTAAGCTATTAAGCAGGGAAATTGCGACAAGTTTAAGGGGCAGAACATTAACTTTATACGTCTTTCCTTTGAGCTTTTCAGAATTTCTGAAATTTAATGATATTAAAATTGATAAGAATACATTTTATTCAAAGGAGAGGTTTAAGATAAAAAAACTATTTGAAAAGTATCTTATATTAGGAGGATTTCCAGAAGTTGCGCTGGAGAAAAATAACCTGGAGCATCAGATTCTAAGCAGCTATTATGAAATAATGATTTATAAAGACATTGTTGAAAGGTTTTCTGTCAGAAATACAAACTTATTAAAATCTTTAGGCAAGTTTTTGATGACAAATATTTCCTCTCAATTTAGCGTAAATGCATATTATAACTATTTGAAGGAAAATATTGCAGTAAGCAAGGAGACTGTTTTTGAGTATTTATCTTATTTAGAAGAAGCTAATCTGGTTTTCTTTGTTTCATTATTTGATTATTCGTTTAAACGACAACAAGCAAACCCTAAAAAAGTTTACTGTATAGATAATGGATTAAGAAATGTCGTTGCATTCATATTTTCTAAAGACGAAGGAAAATTAGCGGAAAATCTTGTATTTATTGAGTTAAAAAGAAGGGGGAAAGAGATTTATTACTGGAAGAATAAAGGCGAGGTTGATTTTGTAATTAAAAATAAGAATCAAAAATTGACTGCGATAAATGTTTCTTATACTGATAGGATAGGCGAAAGAGAAATAAAAACTTTGTTGGAGTTTAAAGAAAAATTTAAATCAAAAGTTGAGGAATTAATTTTGCTTACTAAAGATACTGAAAAACTGGAGAACATAAGATATATTCCCCTATGGAAATGGCTTTTGGAAGATCAAAAAAAATAATTTTTGTGAAATTTTGTGGAGCGAGGTTGAGCAGGATGTAATTGACAGCTATAAAAAAATAAATTCTCCCTTCCCTTCTGGAATTGTCTTTCTGCATCATAAAAGCCTGCTGCCGAATAGTTTGTTAATTGTGATTTCCATTTCTCTAAATATTTTATAAGGAAAAACCTTTTCTTGGAGAAAGAATACCAAAACCCTTTTATTTACCTTAAACTTATTTACTTATATGGCGCTGTTCAGCAATAAAAAAGAGAAAGAGTACGAGGTTGTTAATGAGGGGAGCGAGAGAGTATTGAGAATAGATTACACTAAAAAAACGATAGTTCCAAGCATAGAAGACAGCGAAGATTGCATGCAGGATGTTATGAGTAAATTAGTTGAAGCTGCTGGCGTTAGCAGGATAATAATTGTGCAACAGAGGAATTATAACTACAACCAGAGCCAAGTCCAGCTTCTTTATGAGGTTGCAAGGCTTTACAATCACTTGATAAAGCAGAGGAAATTCTTGGCATTGCCTGCAAATGAGCAGTATAAATATCTAGCCAGCAAAATTGGGATTCTTCGAGGGCTGATAAGAAATCTGATAAGAGATCCAATTGGAATCTATGTTGAGCTTAAAAGAATGATGAGGGAAGAAAAAATAATTCTTGGAAAATTAGTTGATGAGCCCGATATTAAGTCATGTGAAATCCTGATTGAGTTGCTGAAAGAATTTTATGCCCTGCTTGACCGGACAAAAATCATTGGCGTTGTTAAAAAAAGATTAGATGGATACAAAGTTGGAGACAGAGAGATTTATCGGCAGATGTTCAGAGCAGAGATAACTCCCAATTTCATGTTTACAAGATTGATGTCGAGAATCCCTATTGATGGAAGCGAGATTGACAGCTATAAAATCGGAAATGCGGATGTTAACATCTATTCTGTCCCTCAAGATATAAAATATTTGTATCATCTTGTGCCTCCCGAATTCAAACTTAGCGAGGATAAACAAGAATTGCTTGACATGGCTAGAAATGTGCTGATTGAACACAAACCCAGAGCTGAAGAATTTCTTGATCCTGAAAGGATGAGGATGACTTTTTTTAATATTGGAAGAGATTTGCTGCAAGAACTGGCCGACCGACAAATGATAAATTTGAGCGTAAAGGAGCTGGACGAGCTGACTTCTATCCTAGTCAGATACACTGTCGGGTTTGGATTGCTTGAGATTTTACTGCAAGATGAGCGAGTTCAAGATATTACTATTAATGGCCCTATTGGGGTTACCCCGATTTTTATCGTGCACCAGAATTATGATGAATGCTTTACAAATATTATCCCTAGCACTGAGGATGCTGAGAATTGGGCAACAAAATTTAGAATACTAAGCGGAAGACCTCTTGACGAGGCTAATCCAATACTGGATACTGAGCTTAGCGTTCCTGGTGCGAGAGCGAGAGTTGCGATTGTTGGCAGGCCATTGAATCCAAGAGGATTAGCATATGCTTTTAGAAGGCACAGAGATGATCCTTGGACTTTGCCTTTGTTCGTTAATAATAGAATGATAAGTCCGCTTGGAGCTGGATTGATGAGCTTTCTTATTGATGGTGCTAGAACTTTACTTATCGCAGGCACCAGGAGCTCTGGAAAAACTTCTTTTCTCGGGTCTTTACTTGTTGAGGTTATGAGGAAGTATAGATTGATCGTTGTCGAGGACACTTTGGAACTGCCATCAGATATTTTGCGAGAGCTTGGTTATAATATTCAATCATTAAAAGTCAGGAGTGCGCTTGCTGGAGGAGCGACTGAAGTTTCTGCTGAAGAAGGAATCAGAACAGCTTTGAGAATGGGGGATAGTGCTTTAATCGTCGGAGAAATTAGATCACTGGAATCAAAAGCACTTTATGAGGCGATGAGAGTTGGTGCGTTAGCTAATGTTGTTGCCGGAACAATTCATGGAGATTCTCCTTATGGAGTTTATGACAGGGTTGTTAATGACCTGCAAGTGCCAAAGACAAGTTTCAAAGCAACTGATGTAATCGTGATATGCAATCCTGTAAAAAGTGCTGACGGTTTGAGGAAGTGGAGGAGGGTTGTACAGATAACCGAGGTGAGAAAAAAATGGGAAGAAGATCCATTAGCTGAGAATGGATTTGTGGACTTGATGAAGTATGATGCTAAAACGGATTCTCTGCAGCCTACTGATGATTTGATAAATGGAAATAGCGAAGTTATAAAGAATATAGCGAGCAATATTCCTGAGTGGGCTGGGCACTGGGACGCTGTATGGGACAATATAATATTAAGAGCTAAGATGAAAGAGGCTTTAATCAATTATTCTAAGTACAATAAAAATATTTTAGAAGCGAAGTTTGTGATTGCTTCAAATGACCATTATCATAGAATTGCTGAGGGCGTCAAAAGAGAAGTTGGTTATCTCGATCCTAAAAGGATTTATTTTGAATGGGAAGAGTGGCTGAAGAGAGCCGGGAAGAAAGCTTAGATAGATTTTTATACTTTTTTATTATGTTTAATATTATGGATTTTTTAGAACAACAGGAAGATTGATAGAAGAACGATGCGGTCTTTATAGAATTGAGGGAAAATATGTTACTGAATCAGCTACAGATGAAGAAGTAGAGAGATTTCTTTCAACTTCGGCTGCCAAAGCCTGTGGAAGATACATGGCTGAAGAGGTTATAAGAGACCAATATGGAAGAGCAGATTATTTGGAAAAAAGATTAAAGTAATGTTAATTCCTTTTGATAATATTGATATCTTAATGAAGGATGAGTCTTAGAGCGTTTGGTTTTAATTGAACAAGGATTTTCTACGCATATTTTATATATTTGCATTTCTTTAGCTTTTTAAAGAGGCTGATAATGAGAAAGGTGTAGAAGACCTCCCGAATGAAATCAGAAAGATTTAAATATACTGTTAATTTATAGTTAATAACTATTAACAAAATGTTAACAGAAAATTTAACCTATAAAAAGGTAATTTTGATACTATTCAAAGATTTTTCTACTGAGCATACCATTACTTCTTTGGCAAAGTTTGCAAAGATTAGCCGCGTTGGCGCGTGGAAAATACTTAAAAAACTTGAACACGAAGGGTTAATCGAACTTAATCCTTTAGGAGATGGAAAGACAAGTGCATATATGGTTCATCTAAGGTGGGAAAATCCCATTTTAGCTAAAATTTTAATTTTGTTTTTGGCTCAGGAAGCCTCTAAATATAAAAGATGGGCATTTGATTTTTCTGATTTGGAAGACAAAGTGGAATTTATGATTTTGTTTGGAAGCGTACTTTTTTCATTTAAGGATGCTAATGACATTGATATTCTCTGTGTAGCAAAAGAAAAAGATATTGGAAACCTTGAAGATACTGTATTAAATATACAAAAAACTCAAAATAAAAAGATTCATTCCATTAGTTTTACAAAGAAGGAACTAAAGCAAGAGTTAAAAGAAAAAAACAGAGCCCTTATAGATGCTGTTAAAAAAGGGATTGCATTATTTGGACAAGAAAACTATGTCAATTTTATGAAAGAGGTGCACAGACATGAGTTTGGAAATTGAAAAGAAGTTAAAGGAATGTTTTGAAAGCGCCATATTGGATGAGAATAAAGGCAAGAAGCATAAAGGATTACTTCTAACAAAACCCTCTGTAGAAAACGCAAAACATTATTTAGGAAAAGCAAAAGACAGCTTGAAATTTTGTGAACTTTATCTGAGAATGGGTGCAGATTATAAAATCCCAGAAGAGTGGTATTATATTTTATATTATTGCGCACTTGCAATCTTATCTAAATTTGGAGTTGAGACAAGAAGTCAGAGATGCACTGCTTTCTTCTTAAAATATATTCAAAGTAAAAACTTAATTGACTACAAAGATGAATTCATAGAAAGGATAATGGTGTATAAGGAAAAAACCAAAAAGACAGATGTAGATGAAAGGGAAAATGCAAGATATAGCCCAAAAACCAAAATTCGAGAAGTGGCTGAACAGTATGAAAAAATGACTGCTGTTTGCAAGGAAGCAATTTCACAATGCGAAGAAATTGTTTTTTCTGACAAGAAATTAGAGGTACCTCCAGAATTAGTAAAAAGCAAGTAATTAAAAATTATAAAATCATTAAAAAAATGTATAAAAGAGGCTGATAATGAGAAAAGATGTAGAAGACATTCTGGAGAAATATAAAAGGAAATTAGAAGAAAAATCTGATGAAGGGTTTTCTGGAGAATATAAGAGATTTAAAGAAGAGCAGATTGGAAAAGAGCTAAGCTTTTATGAAAAAGGCTGCAACACCTGCAAGAATATTTTAGCTGTCAGGCCGAATGAGAAGAACAATGAGAAGTTGTGGGAGAGCATTCAAACTACCGGGTTAAAAATAACTCCTGAAGGAGTGATGAGCTTTGCATTTTTTGTCTCATTAGTATTTATTTTAATTGGTGTAATTATTTTTATTCTTGGACTTCTTATTGGAAGCTTTTTGTTTTTCTTTCCAATATTTTTTATTGCTTTAGGAATTTTATTTTTCAAGATTCTTTCCGGTTATCCGAATCAAAAAGCACTGAAGTGGAGAATTCAAGCTGAGAATCAGATGGTGCTATGCATTCTGTATGTTGTGATGTATATGAGGCATACCTCTAACTTGGAGCATGCAGTGAAGTTTGCTGCCCAACATATTCAAGATCCACTTTCCAGCGACTTGAAAAAAGTTTTTTGGAACATTGAAACCGGCAAATACAACACCGTGCATGAATCATTAAATGCTTATCTGGAAAACTGGAAGGGATATAATGTTGATTTTGTGAACTCCTTTCACTTGATCGAAAGCAGCTTGTATGAGCCGAAGGAAAATAGAAGATTAGAAATTCTTGAAAGGGCTTTAACTACTATTTTAGACGGGACTTATGAAAAGATGCTGCATTATGCGCAGGATTTGAAATCGCCGATAACAACTCTGTATATGCTCGGGATAATCCTGCCTGTTTTGGGATTGATAATGCTCCCATTGATGGGAGGATTTCTCGGAGTTAAGTGGTATTGGATTGCTTTTTTTTACAATTTACTTTTGCCTGCGTTTGTGTATTTTGCTGGGAATAAACTGCTGATAAAAAGGCCTGCCGGCGAAGGAGAGAGCTTTTCTTTGAATGAAAGCCTGTTTAATGAATATAAATATTTGAAGATAGGAGATGCGCTTGTCAGCCCTGCTATTTTGGCGGTTCCATTATTTTTAATCATCCTGATTGCCGGACTTTCTCCCCTATGGATGCATGTTTTATTTCCAAATAATGGTTTTCTTAATGGTGACTGGATTTTCGGTTATCGAGGAGAAAACGGGCCATTTGGCTTTGGCGCTTTAGTTCTTAGCCTGGCTATACCCTTGAGCATTGCCCTCAGCCTTGGAATCTATTACAAATTAAAGAGCAGAAAACTAGTGAGGATAAGAGAAGATACGAGGGAGTTGGAAAGGGAATTTGCAGGAAGTTTATTTCAACTTGGAAACAGAATTGAAGACGGACTTCCAGTTGAGCTGGCATTTTCAAAAGTTGCTGAGAACTTGGAAGGAACAATGTCTGGAAAATTTTTCAGCATGGTAAGCAATAACCTGAGAAGCATGGGAATGGGATTAAAGGAAGCAATCTTTAATCTGAAAAGAGGCGCCATCTTAGGATTTCCGTCGAAAGTGATAAGCAGCAGCATGGAAGTTCTAATAGAAAGTGCGAGGAAAGGTCCGGGGATAGTGGCTCATGCATTGATGTCAATCAGCAATTACATGATAGCTATCCACAAAGTAAATGAGAGGCTGAGGGATTTGCTTGCGGATGTTTTGAGCAGCATGAAAAGCCAGATCAATTTTTTGACCCCTTTGATCGCAGGCATTGTCGTCGGGATCGGGAGCCTGATAACGAATATAATCTCTAACCTAGGATCATTACTAGTCGGAACAGGAACTGGCGAATCTGCCCCGATAGGGGTTAACCTGACAATTTTATCTGAAGTCTTCCCAATTGACAAGTTAATTCCACCATTTTATTTTCAGCTCATTGTTGGATTGTATTTAGTGCAGATAACTTATATCTTGACTGTTCTTGCTAATGGAGTCGAGAATGGAGTGGATAAATTAAACGAGGAGAATTTATTGAGTAAAAACTTATATAAGAGCATGCTCTTTTACATTCTTGTGACACTGATAACTACAATAATATTGACAATTATGGCTAGAGGAGTTATGAATACCGGCGGAGGAGCTTTATGAATAAAATAGGGATGGCGAGGAATGCAGTAATAACGATAATCCTGATAATAATTTTATTCATTCTTGTATTCTTAATATTCAGGAGAGTGATAAGCAGTGCCTTTTAATAAAAAAGGGGATCTTGGGGAGAACAGTGTTGCCTATTTGATAATCGGAGTTGCTACTTTAGTTGTTCTTGGGAGCATTCTATATGTTGTCTTTGTTGAGAGGGAGGATGTTTTCACGACGAATATTTGCAGAATGAGCGTTTATTTATCTGACCAGTCTTTAGGAATTTTTAGTAAACTTGGATTTAAATCTATCCTATGTAAAACGTATCATAAAGAGATAGATGAAAATGAAGAAGAAAAGTTTTTGAAGAAAATTGCTGAGAGCATGGAAATGTGCTGGTGGATGTGGGGAGAAGGAAATAATGATCCTAATGGAGAGAATTTACTTAAGTGGAGAGAGAATAAATGCTTTGTTTGCTATAAACTTGAAACTCCTGCTGAAGTTCCTGAAATTACATTAAAAGGATTTAAAGATTATTTGGAGAATCCTGACAATAGGGAGGAGAAGATTTCTTACTGGAATTATTTCGTTGGTGACAAGAATAAGGTTATTTTCAATTTTCCAAATCTTAAAGATCAAAATAACCCTTTGTTTAAGAAGAATGAGTTTTATGCTGTAGCTTATGTCAACGATGTTAGGGAAAATTTTATTGCTAACATTGTAAAAGGAGCGGCATTTGGTACTACACTTGGGGCTGGTGCTTGTGTTCTAACTGGTGTAGGAATTGTATTAAGTCCACTTTGTGTGGCTGCAGGTGCTGTTGTTGGAACAGGAGTTATGATAACCAAAGACACTATTGAAAGTCATTTTTATCCTAAAAGCGACGGAATTATGATTGCTGAATTTGGTGCTGTTGAAAATGTTTGCAGCTCGGAGTTGAAATGAAAAGAGGAATATTTGCTCTTAGCAAAACTGCCGAATTAATTTTGATTTTGATTGCTTTAGTTTTGCTTATTTTTCTGGTTTACTTTTTACGAGATAAGATAATGGAGTTTGTCGGGATAATTTTCAAGGCGCTGGGACCATGAATAAAAAAGGAGAAGAGGAGAGCAGCGGAATCGGAACAGTAACAAGCATTGTGCTAATAATTGCTGTGCTAATTGCATTAGTTCTTTTTATTCCAGGAACTGCCTTTACACAAGTTAAAAAATCCCTCGTAAATGTTATTGGAGAAAAAGGAGAGCTTGGGAGATTATACGATGAGGTTGTTAACAGAGAGAAGTTGGATGAGAAAATAGAGCAGGATGCTGCTGAGGAAATTCATGCTTTTCTTGTTGAGAAGTTTAATAGCGTTAAAGACGAAAATGACTGCGTGACCGAATTAGAGTTTAGCAGATTTAAAGATAAGAATTTTGAAGTTGAATTTGGAGGTAGAGAGAATAAAGCAACTTTAATTAGAGCAGTCAGCGGTAAGAGAGAAAATTATAAAAGAGTGTACCCTAATATTTATAATTATCCAGTTTGCTTCTTAAATAAAGTTAAGAAAAATAATTTTTGGATTGTGGATGGATTCAGCAAGATTTATGATGATAAGGAAAATGATATTGTTTTGAGTGCTGTTAATAGCAAGCCAATTTTGTATAAAAACAATGGGGAGATATGCTTTGTTGGGGAAGGATCTTTACCCGAGATTAATATTTATAAAAAAAATAACTGTGAATTAAATGCGAGAATTTCCGAATTAGAGAAGGTAGGTCCCGGAGATGAGAATTTCATTTCTAAGAAAATTCAGCTTGTAGAGCTATATTTTAAAGATAAAAAATTTATGAAGGTTTTGGATTATTATATCTTTTTGGATAAATATGCATATCTGAACCTTGACAATGTGCAAAGAGATAGGATTGGCAGCTATAGGGAATTGGCTATTAATGAACTTGAGGATGGCAGTGGAAAATGGGTTCTGTGCAAAATAGATAACAGACATGTTTGCACCATTAGTAAAACTCTTTGCGGTGATACTGATATGGACGATCTTGCCTTTCCAAAACTGCCTGCAGAATTTATGTTTTTAAGGGATTGTGAAAATGAGCGGTTTAAGAGAGTTAGCGATGCCGAGGCTGCAATATACCTTGCCCAAAAGTGAATAAGAAAGTTTATAAATTGGCGATTATTCCTTATGAAGATAAAGGTGATTTGATGAATAAGAGAGGAGATGTCGGGATTTCTACGAACACTATAATTATTGCTATTGTTGGAATTATTGTGCTGTTGTTGGTTGTTACTTTCTTCACCGGAGGAATGGCAACCATCATTAATAAAATAAGGGGTGTTTTCGGCGGTGGAACTGCCGGATACGATGTTGATTTGGCTAAAGCAAACTGCCAGGCTTATTGCGAAAGAGCGAAATTATTGGACACTAACGATGCTAAAAAAGGATCTACTTTTTGTACACAGAAATTTGATATTGTGAAAACTGCTGGAAGTAACCCTGTGCCAATAGGATGTGAAGAGGGTCCTATCTCTATTAACTGTTTGGGTGTAAGCTGTAGTTAATTTTTTCTTTTCCCATGAATAAAAAAGGATTAACATGGAGCACAATTGTTTATGCTATAATTGCTGTAGTCGTGCTTATTGCTTTAATCTGGATTTTTCAGGAACAGATAAATCAAATTTTTAAAAGCTTGATGAGTATAATTAAAGGGACTACGGCTGAAACTGAGGATCTTGGCAATAAAATAAAAGGGCTTGCTGGCAAGTAAAAAGGTTTATATATTTTCCAGATTAAAATTTATTATGCATAAAAGAGGGATAGAAGAGATCACTGACAATACTATAGGAATTTTAATGACTGTTCTTTTTGTTATCGTCGCAGGATTGATTCTCTGGAATGTTTTAAGTGTACAGGCTTGCCCTGCCGGATATGGGCTGATAGAGGACTATGACTCTAATCCTAGCATGGTTGATATTTGTGGTGAGAAAGATTCTTCTGGGGAAACTACCTGCTGCGCAAGAAAAAATAATGCATTAGAAATATGCAAATATAACAAAAGCAGCGATAAAAAACTAGATTGCAGGTTTTTGACTGAATTCAATCTTGGAAAAGTCTGCAATGATAATACTGCTTGCGGAGTTTCTACTAGCGAATGCTCTGGAGCTTATTGCGAGAAAGGAATATGCCTAGTGAAAGAGGGGATTGGAAGGTGTGCTGAAAAATTTGATATTGAAGGAAAAGAAATTGCTGTTAAAAATAATTCCTGCGAGAGCGAGTTTGATGGGGTTTCAATTGGAAGTGCTTGTAGCGATGGAAGGCATTGCTTATTTGATTTATTTACAAGAGACGGAAAATGCAGAGGGGGTTATTTCAATGTGAATATTGAGGACGCGAAGAGCGAATGCAGAAGGCTATGCAAAGATGATTCCTCCGGATACTGTACTAACAAATTTCCTATTTTAGTTGAAGGAAAAGCTGAACCTGTAGATTATGACTGCCGTAGATTGGGTGTTACTTGTAGTAGCTTTCAATGCAAATCCCTTGAGCAGAGTCCTCAGTTATAGCTATAAAAACAATTATAAATCAGAAACAACACTTAGAAGATATGAGCAAAAGAGGTGTCGGATTTATAACATTTGAAACTGTTGAACTTGTTTTTCTAATTTCGATAATAATCTTTTTTGGTGCGCTAATCTATCAAGATTCTGATGAGCATGCATTAAACCAGATAAAAGCACAGGATATTTCTTTAGGTGTGAGCAGTGTGTATCTTATCGATGGAGACTTAAGTGTTGATTACGAATTTGGAGAAGAATTGTATAATGTTAGATCTAATGGAAATTATATTTCTGTTTTTAAAACTAATAAAGAGAAGGAAGGGATTAGCAAATTCAGCAGATCAGAGGGATTTGAATTTGCGGATAATGTTCAAGGGAAGAATAATAAGATTTTAATTGAAAAGAAAAAGAAGGCGGTGATAGTCTCTTAAGATGTCGGGCGTTATCGGGCATAAATCCGGATTCCTGATAGCCTATATATTTATATTCAGCTTTGGGGCGGTGATTACTGCAGGGTTCATAAAAACTGAAAACATATATGACATTAAACTAGACTCTGCCGAAGACAGTGTAGTTGCTAACAGAGTAATCAAGTGCTTTTCTGAGAAAGACAATTTTGGTATCCTTGACGAGGAAAAATTCAGCAAAGATGAATTAACTAGGTGCATGGGAGATAAGTATGGACTTGATGTTAACCTCAGAAAACTTGAAGGAAAGAGCAATGCTGTTGAAATTGGAGCTATTGGCGAAATGAGAACTGTCAGCAGATATGTTCTTGCCGATGGAAAGGGAGCTAAGCTGGAGGTAGGGTACACGAAAAATGTTCAGTAATGATATAACTGATATTATTGCTGCAGCAATATTGCTGTTTATATTAGCACTTGCAGCTTATGGAGGATCAACTGTTTTTGTTAACCGATATTCTTCTGAAGACATTTCTCTCAAAGATGAGCAGCATCTCTTCTTGCTGAATTATCTAAGAACGGAAACTGCGTTTGGAGACATTGCAGACTTGATTGCTAAAAATGAAAATGGAGATTCTGATACTTTAATTCCTTTACAGAAAATCAGTGGGAATTATTTGAATTTTTACAGGAAAGATAAAGGCAACTATATATTAAAAATCGGCTATCCCGATGGAAAAGTCAACTTCGTAGCTGCATCTCATGATTGGAGCTTACCCTCTGGACAAAGACAAATTAGCGAAGAGCAGAGGAAATTATGGTTTGAAATTGGTGATGGGGAGAAGATAAAGATTCCTTCATTGAATAAAGGGTTAATAACTTTGGAGTTCAAGACTGAAGATGAATAAAAGAGGGATGTATCTGGCGACTTTTAGTGTGTTAATCATGATAGTTTTTGTAATAGGCTTTAGCATTAAGAAAAGCTATGATCTTGAGAAAAATAAAATCATTGAAACTGGAAAGATTCCTGATGCTGTACTTTATTTCAGCCTTTCTGAAGAAGAAACCAAATTATTTGTGCAGAAATCTGTTGAGTATTCTTCTTTCAATGCAATAAAACAACTAGGTGATGATGGCGGGATCTTGAAAAATCAAAATTGCGAGAAGATAAATGGATACGTGATCTGGAAGGATAAATGCTATTTTTCTGATAATTTGCAGGGAAATTTTTTTGAAAGATTTACCGAAATTTTCGATGAATATGCCAATGAATATGGCTTGAGCGAGATAAACTCTGAATGGAGAATTGATGAGAACAACAAACTTGCAATTGAAACAAAAGGCAGAGAGGAATTGGAATATAAAAATATCAAATATGGATTTGAGATTGACAGAAAATACCTTTTAGATTATGACTTCAATGTCTATACCGAAATTTTAAAGAAGGCCAATGAATGCATAAAAGATGAGGAAAGCAAGGGTGCGTCTAGAAATAATCTATTTGAAAAGTGCAGAAATGACAAGGACTTCAAATGGAATATTAAAGTTGAAGAGAAATATGTTTTATTTGATGTTTTAAAATCATATAAAAATCTTGGAGATGTTGCAGTGAAATTTGCTATTCTGTATAATCAATAAATCTTTTACAAATGGAATTTTGCTAATTCGGCATCAGGACCAATTAGTTCTGAGATGTATTCTCTTAATTGATTCCATTGCCTTTTCAATTCTTTCAGTTCGATATAATGGACAACGTAGTCTAAAATAAGGAGATCATAGTTTATTCTTTTTGTTCCTATTTCTTCTTCCCATTCTATTAGCTCTTTTTTGTATTTCTTTGCTTTCAGCAACCATGGTTTTTTTGGTTTAGGAATTTCTGACTCCTTTTCAAATTTTTCAATTAGGGATTTTGCCTTTGAAATATACTGCTCATATGAAGACTTCAAATTTGTCAAATCATTTTCAAGCATTCGAGTATAAATGTGGCCTCTGAATTTATACAAAGGGAACCTTTCTTTTAACTCATCGAGATGCGATTCAAGCAATGCATTTATATCTGAGACGATTTCTTTTATATCTTTATCGAGGTCTATTTTTGCATTTAGGATCTGCAGCCATTTTGACTGCAAATTGTTTAATTCGTTTTCATGATCCCATAAAAACATCCGGAAATCTTCACCAATCTTTTTATTACGGTAAAAAAATCCATACATGTCGATATTTAAATGAGAAAATCTATCAAAATATCTTTTGTAACCTCGATATTTTTCTTTATTTATCTGATGGTCAAAAAGCATTTTAAGAACATTTCTTCCCATAAAATGTAAATCTCTCGGCAAGTCATTGAGATAATCATAAGGATTCACACTTGCCACATGCTCTCTGAAGGCATGAAGTGGCTGATAATATCCATCTGAAATTGACAGCCTTTTTTGTTCTGAGCGAAGCAAGGGGATTAATTTATTCTTGATTTTATCATATAGTTCGAATATAATCCCTTCTTTAGATTCTTGGATAACAATTCCTACTGTAAGTTTGCCGTACTTGTTTTTTATATTACTTAATTCCTGTAAGTTAACTTTTTTAAAATGACTTCTTATTCTTTCAAGATAATCAATTAAAGTAGAAACAGAATTTTCAACTGGTTGTAGCCCTAATTTATATAAGTTCAAACTAACCATATACATTTTAATAATTATATGCTATTATTTAAATAATCCTTTTTTGATTTCTTATATCTTTTATAATCAATAAATTTTTATATCTGCTGTGGTTTTTTGTTTTTTATGATAATCTCCCTTAACTATGATGCTATCATTTCTAAGCTAAAGGGCGGGGGGCTGAGCCTGTTTGAAATTGAAGAGAAAATTAAGAATAAGATGGAGCAGCTTTCTGGATTGATAAGCAGGGAGGGGGCTGCGCACATTATTGCTAATGAGCTTGGAATAAAGGTTTTTGAAGACATTGGCGAGATAAAGATTAAAGATGCCAAGAACGGAATGAGGAATGTCAACTTAAACGGGAAGATGACAATAAATTTTGGAATTAGAGAGTTTAAGAATGATAAAAGGTCCGGGAGAGTTGGAAGCTTTGTTGTTGGGGATGAAACTGGCACTCTAAGAGTTGTATTATGGGATGATAGCCATCTTAGCTTGATGAAAGACTTGCATGATGATTATGTTATTAGAGTTGAAAACGGATCCATTAAAGAAAATAATGGATATAAAGAGGTTCATTTGAATAACAACTCCAAGCTTATTCTGAATCCTGAAGGCGTTGAGATAAAAAGTGTAATGAGTAATGGAACTAATGGAATTGGCAGGCTCAAAAGCAAAGACATCAAAAACCTGGAGCAGAATGAGAGGGCAAATATTAGAGGAACTTTGGTGCAAATATTTGAGCCGAGGTTTTATGAGATTTGCAGCGAGTGCGGAAAAAGGATTAGGATTGAAGATGGGGGCTTTAAATGTGAGCAACATGGCAGAGTTGATCCTAAATATGCTTTTGTTGTTAATTGTGTTTTGGATGATGGAACTGAGAGCATAAGGGTTGCCTGCTTTAGAGAGAGTGCTTGCAAATTAATTGGAGCTAGTGAAGAAGAAATATTAATGATTAGAGAAAATCCGAACAAATTTGAAGCTGTGAAAGATTCTGTCTTGGGGCTGCAGATAAAAGCAGATGGGAGAGTTAATAAAAATGCAATGTTTGACAGGCTTGAATTCGTTGCCAATCATGTTGAAGAATTAAATCCTGAAGAGGTATTACAAGAGATGGAATGATATTCAGGACACATCTTGCTTTTAGCTTTCTAATCGGGCTTATTGCTTATTATTTTAATTTCGTTGATAACTGGATTTTATTTTTTTTATTTCTTTTTATCGGCGCAGGCTTTCCTGATGTTGATAATAAAAATAGCCGATTTGGAAAAAATATCTTGTCGAGGATAACTACGGTTTTTTCTAGGCACAGGAAAATATTTCACAGCCTTATTTTTGGAGCTACTCTTTCGTATTTATTTTTTATTTATGATAAAGATACCGGGCTTGGATTCTTCCTTGGATTCTTAAGCCATTTAATTCTTGATGCTTTTACCAAAGAGGGGATTAATTTTTTTTATCCATTTGGAAAAATTAATGTAAAAGGCTTTGTTAGAACTGGAGGGAAATTAGAAACGATTTTATTTTTTATTTTTGTGACGATTGATACATTTCTCTTTTTTATTATCTCGACGTAAAGCTTTTAAATAGTACTATCTATAAATATAGGATGTTAAAACCAAAATCAGAGGATGAATTTTTTGAACTTCTTATGCAAGAGCACAATGATGATGACTTCACTGAAGAGTTTATCGACAAAAAGAGAGTGAAGAGGGTCTTTGTTGCAAGCTAAATTTTTATTTTTTCCTTTTTCCTTTTTCATGGATTAAAATATGCTTTCTAAGATATATTTTCTATTAAACTGACATAAGTGACATGGCGGCGGTGTGTTTATAAACATTAATGAATTATTTTCTTCTGGAGGTTTCTGAATCTCTGTGAAATAAAAACCGAATAGGATGGAGGTAATTAAAATGGGAGACTTGCCAATAAAAAAATTTAGAAGCGGCAACATAACTTGCAGTGTTTGGAGCAATAAAAGAGAAGTTGAAAGAGATGGAGTTAAGATGGAAGTTGAGTTTAAGACTGTTTCTTTGAGAAAAAGCTGGGAGAAAGATGGAAAGTGGTATGACCATACAATTACAAATATCAGAAAGAATGATATTGCAAAAATGATATTGTTGCTGCAAAAGGCTCAGGAAGAATTGCTGCTGAGCAGGGAGGAAGAGTGATGGATAAAGTTGAAGATTTGCCTGGTGTTGGAGCTGCCACTGCTGAAAAATTAATTGCTGCGGGGTACGATACTTTTCTGAGCATTGCTGTTACTTCTCCAGGAGAGATGGTTAATATTGCTGGAGTAACCGAGGCAACTGCCAGGAAGATAATAAATGCTGCCAGAAGTAAATTGGAGATGGGATTTGAGACTGGAGAAGAGCTATTGAGAAAAAGAGAGAGTGTTACTAAAATCTCTACTGGTAGCCAGAGCTTGAATGCGATGCTTGGAGGAGGGATAGAAAGCGGGGCGATAACCGAAGTATATGGGGCTTATGGAAGTGGAAAAACCTCGATAGCGCATCAATTAGCTGTGAATGTTCAGCTTCCTAAAGAGAAAGGCGGTGCAGAAGGAATTGCTGTATGGATAGATAGCGAAGGAACAATAAGGCCTGAGTACATTGCGAAATTAGCTTTAGCTCAGGGTCTAGATTCTAAAGAAGTTTTGAAGAACTTCAGAGGGGTAAGATCTTTTAATAGTGATCATCAGATGCTGCTTACTGAAAAAGTTGAGGACTTAATAAAAGAAGGGTTGCAGATTAAGCTGATAATTGTTGATTCCCTGATGGGGCACTTTAGAAGTGATTTCTCTGGAAGAGGTGAACTTGCTACTCGACAGCAGAAATTGAATAAGCATTTGCACACTTTGCTGAAATTAGCTAATCAATATAATCTTGCCATATATGTAACAAACCAAGTGATGTCAAAACCAGATACTTTTTTTGGAGATCCTACTGAAGCCATTGGCGGGCATGTGTTGCACCATGCCAGTACATATAGAGTATATTTGAGAAGAGGGAAAAAAGGAACAAGGGTTGCTAAACTTGTAGATGCTCCTGCCCTTCCGGAATCTGAGGCCATTTTTGAAGTTACCGACGAGGGAATTAAGGATGTATAAAACACACACCTTGGAAGAATACAATGAAGTTATGGGGTTAAGGAAAAAAGATTGGAGTCTTCCAAAGATTTTTTCTTTTTTGTCTAAAAAAGGAATGGATGTAAGCTATGGGACAATATCTGATTGGATTTATACAGATAAAAAACCATTTCAAGATAAAGTATTAAGCAAAATATCTAAGCAACCCAAATTTCTAACAATGGAAAAATCATATGTTTTAGGTGTTCTTTGTGGAGATGGTTATATTAGGATAAACGGTGGACAGTACCTTGTTGGACTGGATGTTTGTGATGAAGATTTCGCAAACAAATTTAGAGAATGTTTAACTAGTGTTTATGGTTTGATTCCAAGTAAAAATAAAAGAGCAATTAAATCTACAAATTTATGTAAAAACCCCAAACCTCGTTATACAATAAACTTAACCTCTAAGCTAGTTGTCAAGGATTTGTTAAAATACTCAAAATCTTTTAAGACTAAAGAATGGATTGTTCCACAGGAGATTTTAGAATCTAACCTTGAAATTAAATCTGCTTTTTTAATGGGATTATTTGATTCTGAAGGAAGTGCAAGCCTAAAGAAATCATATGGAGTTTATCTTTCTGTATGTTCCGGAAATAAAGAGCCTTTGCTAAAAGTCAAAGAGATTTTAAAAAATGATTTTGATATCAATTTAATTAGCATTGATGAAGGCGCAGTCATGAGATTAAAATCTTCTGGATATAATAATGTTAAAAATTTCTGTGATAAAATTGGTTTTACAATAAAAAGAAAACAAGATAAATTAGAAAAAGGTTTATCTAGTTATATTAGAAAAGGAGTAAGAAGATATTCCTTAGAATTTAAAAAGAAAACGTTGAAATTATTAGAGAAATATCAAGATTCTGTTTTCGTTGCGGATTTATTAGGCATACCAACCTCTAATGTTCATGATTGGAAGAATGGTAGATACATAGATAAGTAGTTAGGGGAATTAATTAGATAGACTTTTATACTTTTTTACTTTAATTTTTGTTATGAGCATTTCAAGTTTAAGAAATTTAAATCAGGAGATAAAGAGAGAAGAGGAAAGAAAAGCAATAGATGCTATTAAGGGGGCAATAGATTCTTCTAATTATAGAAAAGTTGATACACTTCAAAACGGAGACAGATTTGTTCATGATGGCAATGTTGGATATGAAATTGATAGTGCAACAGATAAAGTTAAGAGATGGTATTTAAGAGAAGCTGTTTATGGCGGAGATAAACCAAGAACTTGGAAAGAAGCAGAGTTCTCTTGGGATAATGTTATTGGTCCTGGAAGAAATTATGTATTAATACCTAAAAAACCTTTAGTATATCGGTGAATCATGAATTTAGATGATAGATTTACGGAACGAGCACGAGACAAATACTACTATGAATGGTGGGCATATTCTGGACAAACATTTGCTTACGAAGGATTAAAACCTCTTTACTTTATTACTTGTCGTGATGAAGAAGAAGCTGAACTTGCAAGACTTGTAAAACCCGCAAACGTTAGAGCTGAGATTACTGTTAAATCTAAGAAATAGAAACGTTTGGATTTTTATTACGTCCCCGCGCGGATTTGAACCGCGGATCGCAAGGTTTTTGCACTGGACCGCAACTTTGCAGCTTTTAGCTCTTGCATTTTATCCAGGCTAAACTACGGGGACTTGTGAAATTTAACTGGAAATAGCTTTTTAAATTTGTTTGCCTTTTTACTAGTATGCCAAGAACTAGAACTGCTTTAGTTGGAGTAAGAAATGATTCAAATAGGAGACAGATTTATGACTTGCTTTTCAAAAAGCTTGATTATATTACAACAACGGTTTCAACACAGGAAAAAATGCTAATGCTGATGAATAAGAGGGAATATGACTTGTACCTGGCGGAGTTAGACCTTGGAAACCCTGGAAGCAATGATACTGCTGCCGCAAAAAATCTTTATCACAGCCTTGAAAATCGAATCAAAGAAAATAGCGCTAAGTTTTTATGCCTGTGCGACAATCTAACTGGATTAAGCAAGGCTTATAGTGATGGAATTCCTGCATGCAAAACTTCTAAGTTCATTTCTGACCCTGGTAAATTTATAAAAATAAACTAAGCACTGTTTTTTGCAGCTGCTCCGCTTCTTCCTTTGTAATTGCTGTAATCTACTTGAGCTATTTCTTGACGTGGAGTCTGCATATATGTGATTGAAAAGCTTGTGCTATTAAAAGAAAATTTTTGAGAGACTTGTTTCAATCTTTTTTCATCGTAATTTCCAGCCAGGCGATAATATGATAATGTAATTTCTCCCCCATTACCACTTGCCCTCATTCCTATTGAGGCTATCTGCCCTATAGAGCCATCTGGAAATCTGGCAATGTCATTCACATAAAGATTAAGCGCTCTTTGCAATTTAGCCTTGAAATTTTTACCCTTTATGCCGAGATATTTTTCCTTTACTGTCTGCCTTAGAATTTCTTCCAGCTTTACCATACTCTATCTTTAGCTAACTGCTTAATATATTTTTATAGCCCATAAAATATAGATGGCCTTAATAAAAACTTTTATAAAGCGAATTTTAGGTAGCAGTCTTATTATGTTAACGTGTTCAAGCTGCCATAGACATACTCAAGATGGAGTAACAAGATTCAAATGCCCTAGCTGCGGCAAGATTGAGATTGTGAGATGCGAGCATTGCAAAATAACTGCAATAAAATATACTTGTTCCGCTTGTGATTTCTCAGGCCCCAATTAAGTAAGTAAGATTCAATTTTTCGTTGTTTATGTTCTATTAATTTGATATTTTCATAGAACCCACTTATCTGCTCTTTCGAAGAGATACTTATATCCTTTAGACTTTCATTACATTGAAAAGTTAATTTTATAAATGGACATTTAGTTAGTTAATTAAATGGCAAAAGTTGTTGTAACTCTGAAAATTATGCCTGACAGTCCTAAAGTGAATTTAGATGATTTACAGAAAAATGTTTTGAAAAAAATAAAGGATGCGATAGGGGATACAGAGACAAAAACTGAAAGAGAGGCAATTGGCTTTGGATTGAATGCTCTTAAAATTCTTTTTGTAATGGAGGAGAATAAAAGCGTTGAGGTAATAGAAGAGAGCGTTAGAAAACTCAGGAATGTGCAGTCTGTTGATGTGATTGATGTCAGAAGGGCTATTGGCTAGATCAAATATAAAAATAAATTTCCGAATATTAAACTTATTATCAATGAAATTAAAAATGCCGGCGTGAAAATAATTCCCTGCTTTATCCTTACTGTTTCTATATTTGCCATTTTTATTAAATTTAATTGCTTTCTTGTCAAATCCTGGTTTTTCTTGTGAATTATTTTATTTTTATAGACGATGTTTTCCAGAATCAAATCTCCCTCCATTAGCTTAGAGATGGGAATTCTTTTTATTAGGCAAGTTACTTCAACTGTTTTTATGAAGATGTATATGTAAAAAAAGACAATTGGAGAGATTGAAATCATGAAAATAATTACTTTTGGGATTCCTGTGATTGTTAATATAATTGCTATGAAAATAATTATTGTAATAATGGATGCCTGCAACTTAAATTTATTCCTTAATATTTCATAGAAAGGCTTGGAAAACTTTTTCCTGTTTCTGAATGCTATGAAAGATGCGTATACCAAGCTGTAAACTGCCCCGATTATCAATATATTTGTGAAAATTGTTATTGGAAATGCGAAAATGTTTTTCGGACTAAAAAAATTTAGAAAGAAAGATGGGTATGTTGCCAATGCCAGGCTTAATGAAATTAATAATTTTGCATCTCCCCCGCCCCACTGCTTTAGGTAATACATAGTTGATGCCAGGATAAAGATTATTGGGGATGAATATAATATTGCCAATGTGAAACTCCAGTCTTTTGCTGCTAATGAATATAAAACTCTTAATGAAACTGCTGAGAATATTAAGAAATAATTTGCATAGTCCGGGACTTCTGTTGTTTTTATGTCCGAGATGACTGCAATTATTGTTACTATGAATGCCAATAAAATTAAGATTAATTCTATTTCGAACATTAAACTGCTGTAGAATAAAAAGATTTATATATTATTGCTGTCTCTGTTTTTTATTAGGGGATGAAATTGGCAATTGCAAGAAATCGGGATTGGAAATTGATGACTATTCTCGTTATGGGCATATTATTGGTGAGTACTGTTTCTTGGGTAGGTTATATTTATTATAAAACAAAGCAAAATGATTTTGCATTCCAGAACCAACAGCTTGGAAGATTGGTTGAGCAGAGAAACATCTTAAATTCTGTTCAGGCTACTGGCTTTTATACCTTAAACGTTGTAGACCAGGATAACAATCAAAAATCATTATTGTTAGCTCCTGTTGTTCCGCAGCAGCAGAACCAGCAAGCTCAGCAGAACAGATAATAATTAAAGCTTTTTTCTTTATGAATTTTTATGATAAGCATAATTGGAGGAGGGCCTAGCGGCGCTTACTTAGCGAGCTTATTGAATGATGAAGTTAGTTTGTATGAAGAGCATGCGATTATTGGAAGGCCGATTCAATGTACAGGCATTTTAACCCATAGCATTAAAGAATTGATCTCTGTTAATGATGACTTTGTTGTGAACAAAATTAGGAAAATAAAACTAATCTCTCCTGGAAATGAAGAGTATGAATTTGGATTAAAACACCCCGAGCTGATTGTTGATAGATATAAGTTTGATAATCATCTGATTGATTTAGCTAGGGAGAATGGCGCTGAGATATTTACCAATTGTAAGCTGAGAGATTTTTCTGTTGATAATAAAATAAAACTAAAATTTGATGATAAAGAGATTGAGACCGATATTTTAGTCGGAGCTGATGGCCCTAATAGCATAGTCGCTAGGAGAACTGGTTTGTTGAATGGAAGAAAATATAAAATAGGACACCAGTACACAGCTAAAGGAGAATTTGATAAAGAAGTTTTCACTGTTTACTTCAATGGCGTTAAGAATTATTTCGGGTGGGTTGTTCCTGAAAATGAAAAAATTGCTAGAATCGGGATTGTTGGCGATGAGGATATTCCTAAATTATTTCAGGGATTTTTAGATAAAATAAAAGTAAATAAAAAGAATTTTGTTGAATGCCAATCTGGAGTTATTCCTGTTTTTGATTACAATGCAAAATGTTGCGATAGAAATGTGTATCTTGTTGGAGATGCGGCCGGACATGTAAAATCAACAACACTTGGCGGAATTGTGTATGGTATGAGGGCTGCTAAAATACTTGCGAGCGCCTTGGAAGCTGGAGAGGATTATGATAGGTTATTGAGAAAAGAAATTGGGAGGGAGCTGTGGCTGCATTCTAAGGCTGCAGAATTCTTAAGCAAATTTGGAGAGGAAGGATGGGATGAATTTATCAAACTGCTGAGGAAGATTGATCTTGGTAAATTTAATAGAGATAAGCCTTTTTCTGGATTGCATTTGTTTTTGAAGCCGAGTTTGATTTATTTCTTAATGAGGCAGGGAATCAAGCGAAATTAGGATGGGAAAGCTATATATTAGTAAATCTATAATTGAATAAGGAAAATAATATATATCGGTGTGAAGAGATAATTATTATGACAAGCAATGTTACTCTTGATGGTATTGTTGCAGAGTGTCCTGAATATAGAAGCAAATTTTATCAAGGCCCTAAATTTTTTATTCCTTTTAAAGTTATGGAGGTTAATCCATCGGATGCCCGTAAAGAATATAAAAAATTGTCTGGAGACATCATAGAGGTGCACTATAACGGACAGCCCTTGCCGATTTTTTTGGGAAATAGGTTGAAGATTTATTGTGATGGTTATGGCTTTCAAAGTAGTGCTGGCCCTCGTCAAGTTATTTTACCTAGAAAGATAGAGTTGATCGATAATGGTAATCACCGTGTGATTGCCGAGTATTCTTAAATATTTTTTCAAAATAAACTTATTGCATAATCTAAGCCTTGACAGAAACCAGATAAAATTGAAAAACTAAAGGATAATACAAAATAAAGTAAAAATGCGGAGATTATTCCAATAAAATAATTAAATGCCCTTGAGTTTTGCAATAAAAATCCCACTACTGCTGATAAAGGTGCAAGGAAAGGTATTGGTGCTAATCCTAAAATTAAGCCAAATAAGAACATTAGGAATGCGTTCGGAATTGCTATTAATAACGGAATATTAGAGGAGAAAGCCATACTTGCCCAGAGAAATCCTATTACTATTGCTACAAGTATTGTCATAAATGAGGATAATCCAAAAGTTCCTGCTGTTGCTAAATCGATTAAAAAATCTGCTCCTGCTGCTATTATTCCCAAGATAACTGGACCTAGTTTTTTTGCGGAAATTCCTACAATAATTAATGTTAATGCTACGAATAGGATATTGTCGAGAGAATACCTTACCAGCTCAAAGATAAACCTCCAGAAATATTCAATGCAGATGTTCAAAGGCATATTATTTAACCACTTCCTTGATTATTCTTCCAATTAATAAAACTATCAAAGCGAATAATGAGATCTGCGTTTCAATAAAATTTATACAAATTAGGGGAGTTTCAAAAATTAGCCTATATAGCAAATAAACAGTTATTAAAAGATTAATCCATTCAAATATTCCTACAATAATATCCATCCTTCCCATTTCTTTATCTTATCAAAGATGCTATTATTGCAATTGCAAAAAGGATTGTGGCGATTATTCCTGTTATAATCATTGCCCATTCCCCTGCGCTTAGTCTTTTTTCCCCTTTAGCCATTAATTTTACCTCCTAATACTCTCAAAGTTCAATCCCTTAGTAACCTTTAAATATTAATAAAGTTATTTGTTGGTTATGAATAAAAGAGGAGTGGAAGGGACTTCTGCTGGCAATGTGGCTACTTTAATTGCTCTAATTGCCTTATTTTTGCTTGTGTATATATTATTACTGCCTGAAGCTGATAGAAATGAGCTTTTGGGCATTGAAGACGGTAAAATAAAAAAAGATGTTAGCGGCGTTGGTGATGTGCTGCTCAGCGAGTTTGTTGGCAAAGTTGAGCCCGGAGATAAAGCCAAGAGATTTTTGCATGAGATTTCCAATGCTAATTTATTTACAAAAGAAGAATCTGGATTGATGACCCTCTCTGAGAATATAAAGATTAGCAAGGGATTTTTTAGCAGCAAAGACCAGAATGTTTTTTTTAGGATTGAAAATCCTGATGACGTGCTTAAGGCTGAATTGTACATGGTCGTCGATTCCGGGAAGGGAGATTTAGTTGTCAGCATTAATGGAAATGAGTTTTATAGAAATGAAGTAAGCCAAGGACAAGTAAGAATTGAGATTCCTTTAAACTATCTGGCTAATGCTAATAATTTAAGATTCAGTGTCGGGGGCTTTGGCTCTAAGGAATATATTTTGAGGGAGATTAAATTAAGCAAACAAGAGGAGATAAAAAACAGGGTTGCGAGGAGGACATTTTCTGTCGATGCAAAAGAGAAAGCGGAGATGAAGAGTGCGATTATGAGGTACAGCGTTTTCTGCGACAGAGATGAGAAAGATGTTTTGAGAATATCTTTGAATGATAACTTGGTTTATAGCGACGTTCCATTCTGCAATCTGAAAGAAGACTCTGTTGAGCTCGACACCGGGCTGTTTAAAGGAGGGGTTAATAATCTAGACTTTGAGACTGAAGGAGACTATTTAGTCGAGGGAATAAATATAAAGACATTTTCCGGCGATGAAGACCTTCCTGAGTATTTCTTCTCTTTGAATGATGATGATTTCAGGAGAGTGAGAAGGGGATTAAACGAAATAGTTGCGAGCTTTGAATTCAGCCTGAGGGATGACAAGAAGAATTTTGTGCTGGATGTAAATGGAGAAGAGATAAATGTTGACACTAGTGAGGATACATTTTTAGTCGTAATCTCTGACTTCATTGAGCAGGAAAATTTAATAAGAATAGACGCTAAAAATAGTTTTGAAATACTTGAATTTAAAATAGTGATGGAGTAAGATGCCTGTCAAATGCCCAATATGCGGGAAATCAATTTCTAACCAAGGCGCTTTGAATGCACATATGCAGACACACAAATCTAGCAATATCCCCAATCAAAGAGATTATTTTTCCTATAAAAAAAATAATACTGGAGATGAAAAAAAGTCAAGCAACTCGAGTTATGGAGGGATAATTATTTTATTGATAATCATTGCACTCCTCATTTTCTGGATAAGCCCATGGTTTGAAAAAGCTGCTGCTTCTGGTGTGCTGGAGACTAAAACGGGTGCGCTGCTTAAACCGTTATTTTCTCTTGGAGAGGTTATAAAAGATGGTATTGCAAACACTTTTAGAACTCTTGGAAAATATGCTAGCGGGGAATACCAGTTTAGCCTTGAAAGCGATGTTGAGGAGAGCGTTAAATCCGGATTGGAATTTGGCGACTTTGAAATCTCTGGAATTGAGTTTGGAGGATTGAGCTTGAGTAATGAGCTCAAAATTGACACCAGCATTATCGTCGGTAAATTTGATTCTGCAATAGAGAATATTAAGGCTAGAATTTCCTGCAGACTTGGCCCCGAGAATATAACTGGAAATGTTAAGAGTGATGTCGCCGATGAAAATGGAGTAATTATTTTAGATAATCCTGGCGAACTTCCGAGCTATGAGCAAGATGGAGTCGGATGCATTTTTCCGAAAGAGAAAATAAGTTTGCCTAAGAAAGTGAATGCTAAAGAAATCGAGATGATGCTCAGCTATTCCCTCTCCCCTAGTTTTAGCCTGGATGCTTTTGTGATGGATAAAAGTTTGGAAATTGGCGAGAAAGAGAGATTAAGAAGAGGAGAGTATGATCGGATTTCTAAGATGAGATATATAACTGACATTGATGCTAAACTGCAATTCAGCGATAAGAAACCATTGATAGCAGGCGAAAGCAAATTACTTGGGATTCAGTTTGAGAATAAAAACATAAAAAGAAATAATGTTGTCATGGAGGGCTTTATAATTCGATTGCCTGGAGAACTGAGCTTTGAAAAATGCGATGAGGTGTTAAACTTTGATTCTGCAAAAGGCTTTTTCGTGATGGAAAAAAGATACTTGGATTGGGTTAGCAAACAACTAAATGAGGATGATGGCGAGAGCGACTTAATTGAATGCGGCATTAAAGCCCCTGATACCCGAGGCTCTGTTGCCGGGATTGCCCCTCTTGGCAAGATTGAAGGCAAAATAGGATTTAGAAATACTATAAGCAAAAAGCAGGATGTTGTAATTTATGATAAAAGCAATGAGACAATCAATGCAGAAACAACCTCTGGAGAAAGCCCGAGCGCATAGAAACATTTTTATAAAAGACGAGGCTTTTAAAAATAAGGTGATGTGATGTCCAGATTTAAAGCCTTGATAATAATTCTAGTTTTATTTTTTGTAATGGGCCAGAGCTGCAAGATTGGCGGGAAGAAAAATGGCGGGTTTGAAGAAGATGATCTAACTGGAACAAAAGGCCTTGTTTTGAGCTTTGTCGACGGACTACCTCCTAAGGAAATTTGGAAAGGTGTTGAGTTTGGAATCTTGGTTGATGTGCACAATCAGGGTGTTAATGATGTTAAAAACGGGAGAGTGTGCGTTAGCTCTTTACCGTCGAGCATATTTACAAAATCAGACAGCTGCTTAGAATTTAAGAGCATTGCTGGAAGGAGAAATTTTCCCGGAGGGGAAATACAGACTTATGGTGATGTGAGCTGGGATGGATTTTCTTTAAAGGAAAGTTATGCTGTTCCTGTTGATTCTACTTATCCTATTTCTGCAAAGGCTTGTTATGAATATAGCACGACGTTATCTCCTTTGGTTTGCATTCGAGACTTGAGGATGAATGAAAGAGAGGTTGTTTGTGAAACTGGCGAGATAAAGGTTCCAAGCAGCCAGGGAGCCCCTGTTTCTGTAACCTCATTGAAAGAGGATATTGTTCCGAGAGGGAGTGAGAATGAACTATTCTTCACATTGAAAATTAGGAATACTGGCGACGGAGATGTGATAAAAACCGGCGTTAAAAATGAAGAATGCAGGTTTATTGAGAGAAAAGATAAAGACCTTGTGAACGTTGAAGTTGAACTGCCTGGGTTTGGCAAGGGGAACTGCAAAAATGACGGGAATGTTGTTCTAATAAATGGAGAAGGGCTGGCTTTCTGCTCTGGAATTAAAGTGCCTAAAGGGGAGAGTTTTTCGTTACCTTTAAATATTAAATTAACATACGGATATTTATCACATATTAGAGGCGAGTTCATAATCAAGAAAGATATCGTGGAGGCAAAATAAATGAAAAAAAAGAGGTACTGCATTTTCTTAGTTATAATTTCCCTGATTTTAATTTCCGGGCAATCTTGTGATAAGAAAGATAAAAAAGGAGGGGTTTTCTTAGGTGGAAAGGGTGGACTGGTTATAGATTTTGTCGAGGATGCTCCGCCACTTAGCGGAATTTTTAAGGACGAGGCTTTTCCAATTGATGTTGAATTAATAAACAAAGGGGAGACAGATATTGGAAGCGGCGCTGCAATTATTTATCTTACTGGCGCTTTATCATCGAGCAATGCGCTTAATGTTCCTACCAAGCAAGCAAGCAATGATGCTTTTATTTCTGCAGTCGAGGACAGTGAGCAAGGCCTTGTGGAAGATAGCTTAGTTGTTTCACTTGGGACTGCCACCTATACTGGGAATCTTTTAGGTGATAGTGTGCCGTTAGATACAAGGGCGAGTGTCTGCTATCCATATGAGACAAGAGTGCAGGTAGATGAGTTTTGCGTTCCAAGCACAGCGAGAAGGGTTACTGGAACTGACGATTGTGAGATAATAACTACAAACAATATAATAAAAGAGAAGGATAATTCTGGAGCTCCAGTGCATGTCACGTCTTTGAGGGAGCAGCAAGGACCTGATTTTGTGAGAGTTACTTTAGACATTAATAACGTTGGTACTGGAGATGTAGTTGTTCCTGGTGTTTGCAAGAGGGATTTGGAGAGAACTGATTTGGATAAAGTGAGAGTGAAAATGCCTACTAATTTTGTGTGCAGCTTCAAGGAAGGAGAAAGCAATGAAGGCATGATTGAGCTTAGAGGGGGGCACGGAGTCTTGAGATGCAAGAGAGACGTTAGCAATCCAGGGAGTGCATTCAAGGAAAGCGTTGGAATTACCTTGAGCTACAATTATATGCAGGAGATTAGCAAGACCGTGACGATAAACAAGGGAAGTTAGTTTTATAAATTTTTATTTTCTTCTTTCTTTATGGAGATAATTTCAGATTTACAGTTACATTCTAGATTTTCAAGAGCATGTAGCAAAGATATCACTTTAGATCAATTAGAAAAATACTCCAGGATTAAAGGACTCAACCTGCTGAGCACTGGAGATTTTCAGCATCCGCTTTGGAATTCTGAGATTAAAAAAAATTTGCAAGAGGATGAAAATGGAATTTTATGGAGCAAGAGCAAGTTTCCTTTTATATGGGGAAGTGAAATCAGTTTGATGTTTTCTCAAGATGGAAGAAGGGCTGTTCATTTATTGATGTTTGCGCCTAATGGTGAAGTTGCTGACCAGATGATTGATGTTCTTGGAAAAAAAGGAAGATTAGACTATGATGGGAGGCCAATTTTTGGAATGAGTTGTGTTGAATTTGTTGAGTTGATGAAAGAGATTGATGATAAAATTGAGATCATTCCAGCACATTGCATGACGTCATGGTTCGGAATTTTTGGAAGCAAATCGGGGTTTGATTCTCTAAAAGAAGCTTTTAAGGATAAGGTGGATAAGGTTTATGCGATTGAATCTGGGATGAGTGCGAGTCCTGCTATGTTATGGAGATTAAAAGAAAATGTGAATATTGTGAGTTTTTCAGATGCCCATTCCTTTTGGCCTTATCGCCTTGGAAGAGAGGCTACTGTTTTTGATTTTGCAAAATTGAGCTATGATAATGTAATAAAAGCGATTAGAACCGGAGAAGGATTAAAAAAAACTATCGAGGTCAAACCGGAATATGGAAAATACCACATTGATGGACATAGAAGCTGCAATTTTTCTTGTGATTATAATGAGAGCAGAAAGCTTAACAAGATATGTCCCAAATGTAAAAATGAATTGACTATCGGAGTTGAATTTAGGATTGAGGAGCTTGCTAAAACTGTAGATGGGTATAAACCTGAGAATGCTAAAAACTTTGTTGAGATTATTCCGTTGCAAGAACTCATTGCTGTTGTCTATAATATAAAACAATTAAACAGCAGAAAAGTCTTGAATATTTATGATTCGTTAATCAAAAATTTTGGGAATGAGTTCAATGTTCTGCTAAATATTAATGAAAATGAACTGAAAAAAGCTGTGCATGAAAAATTGGCTAAGATAATAATTTTAAATAGAGAAAGAAAATTAAGAATTAAAGCCGGCTTCGACGGAGTTTACGGCGTGATTGAATTAGACGAGAAAGATAAAATAAAAACACAGAAAAGCCTCGGCGAGTTTTAATTTAGCGCTTGAAATATCTTTTAAATACATTATTTAATTCTTTATTAATCCCAGATAATTTTTTTGTATTCACTCCGTGCCGTTTTAAATAGCTCATGTCAGTCATTATATGGGTGTGCGTCTCATCCATCCATACATCCGGATGATAACCGCCCCTATTTAAAAGAAATTTATTAATTTCTTCTCTTGAATTTTTATCACATTTTTTCAGTATTCCAATCACTGCCTTTTTATATCTAGGATTTGTGTAAAAAAGCCCGTGTGCTATTTCATGCTGCAATGTATGCTTCCCAGACTTATCGTGGATTGCAATTATGTAAAAGTTTTTTCTTCTAAAACTCTTAAACAGGCCTAGCAGAATTTTTTCCTCTCTTGTTAATGGGTTAAATTTTCCTCTATAGAAAGGCTCTAGAACTTTTGACGGAATATTGAATCCTCCCCAATCTTTGTAATAAGTAAATTTTCCAGTCCTGATGCCTGCTGGAGAATTTTTAACGTACCATTCTTTAAATTCAGACAGCTTGAAAACCTTCTTCCTAAACTTTGGCGATTCGAAATGCTCTTGGAATCTTAGAAATGTTTTGGCCAATTGTTTTTTTGATTGAAATTTTACTAAGTAGATGTTTTTTGCCAGCTCTCTACACTTTACTATCATCGTTTAGCCTATATAAGTTGTGTCTTTTCTCTGAAGGGGGAATTGCTTAATTTTTTTGAGGAAATCTTTCTCTAATTCTGCGTCATCTTCAATGCCCAAGATTTCTACATCCAACTCTTTCAGGTTGAGCTTTAGATTCAAGTTCTTATTTAATACGTCTAAAATTTCCCTCGCACCTTTAACACCGAGGTGGTTTGGATGGCCGAATGTCTCTGCTAAAAACGAGATTGCTGGAATTTTGCGTTCAGCGCTTAATCCTAAAAGAACACCTGAAACCCCTATGATCGGGCCGACAAAACCATACAAGCTTGTTGATACCTGCTTTGCCTTGTATTTGTCGATTAACTTGCGATCATTTCCTGTTTTGTAAACTGCTGGCTTTTTTGGATTCTCTGGAAGGCCTATCCCTCCAAGAGTTATTACTTCTATTGCTTTGTATTTTTCTACCACATCAAGAATTTCTTCACAGAAAGCATAGCATGATTTTTCGTCTGTAGGCTGAACATCGCCTGCGAGAAACATTATTGAATTATCTTTAGTGTTTTTATAATACATCGCTATCTTTGGAAGCTCAATCAAATTTTTTTCATTAACAAAAACTGAATTTGGGAAATTATGTGACGAGATTTCTATGAATTTCTTTGCCTGCATATGCTCTATCATGAAATCAACTGCTATTTTTCCCACGTTGCCCATTCCTGGAAGACCTTCTATCAGAATCGGATTCTTTAACTTTGGCTTTTCGTAAGACTTTATCTTGAATGACATTTAATGCTCCTCCTATTAATCTTTATTGATACTCTTTAATGTTGACTTAATTAATGCTTTATCTCTTGCTCTTTCTACAAGGTCTTCTAATCTCTGCCTTTGCTTTTTTGTATAATGGATATTGTTTTTATCGTCTTCATTAATATATGCCCAAAAATCTGCCAGATATTCTCTAATCTCCCTATAATAATCTCCCATTAATATCTTAGTGTACGCTGTTTTTATAAGCTTTATGATGTATATGCTCGCTTATATTTTCTTCTGTATTTTCCAAATTTATCTTCTGGCGAGAATTTTGCAG
>JACPIN010000013.1 GCA_016188065.1 Candidatus Woesearchaeota archaeon
ACAGAAATGGTATGACCCAAGTCAAACAAGGTTAAGTGCTTACTGAAGCGTTTGGCGTCCATGCCACCAGTCTATAGCGAGCCTTCTGGAAAAATTTGGCGAGCGGTGACTGGTGGTAGCCAAACGCAATTGTTTGACTTAACTTCCAACTTCAAAAGTTTTATTAATCCTTAAAGATATTTTTATTTTTATGTGTGAGGAATATGCTGATTTTGCTTTAAAGTTCTTAAAGAAAAATAATGTGCAGTATGGAGAAGTAAGATTAGAAGAGCATGAAGAAGAGGGATTAATCTTAAAGAATGGGGGGCTAGAGGTGAGCGGATTTGATCATTCTGCTGGCATAGGAATACGTTTCCTTTTAAATAATGCATTAGGATTTGTTTCGATTAATAGATTTGAAAAAGATTCTATTAAAAGAAATATAATAAATGCCCTCAGGACAGTTCGCAAAGGGAATAGGCTGAGTGAAAAGATAAGGCTTTCTGAAGAACCTGTATACAATAAGAGGTATAATGTTCCGCAAAAAATAAAATTTAAAGATGTTAAGCTAAGCGAGAAAATCAGATTATTAAATGAGACAGACTCTGAAGCTAAAAACGCCATTGGAAGATACTTAAGCTTGAGTTCGGATATTGCTAAAAAATATTTTTTGACAACGGAAGGCGCGAGGATTATATCTGAAATACCCAGAGCCAATTTTACTTTCTTCCTTACATTGAAAATTGATGGAAAGAGCTCGCAGAAATACTGGCAGCTTTGCAATTCAGGAGGATATGAACACGTCAAGAAATGGGATCTTCCTAGATATATTTCGGATGAATACAAGGCCATTGAAAAAAACTTGAAGCATGCAAAGAAACCCCCAAAAGAGAAGATTGACGTTGTTGTCGGACCAGAAGTAACCGGGATAATGGTGCATGAGAGTGTCGGGCACCCATTTGAAGCAGACCGGATTTTTGGGCGAGAGGCTGCCCAAGCCGGCGAGAGCTTTATCAATAAGGAGATGATTGGGAATAGGATTGGAAACGAGATCGTGAACGTAGTAGATGATCCTACATTAGAGAACAGCGCTGGGCATTATCTTTTTGACGACGAGGGTGTTAAGGCGAGAAGAAGGTTTCTGATAAAAAATGGAAAAATAGATGAGTTCTTGCATAATAGAGAGACTGCTGCCGAGATGAATATCAAAAGCAATGGGGCTGCCAGAGCCGAGGATTATGACAAAGAAGCTATTGTGAGAATGGCAAATACATTTTTGCTCCCTGGCGATTATTCCGAGGAAGAATTAATTAAAGATATTAAACTTGGAGTTTATATCCGAGATTTTACCGAGTGGAATATCGATGATAAAAGATTCCAGCAAAAATACGTTGGCAGTGATGCTTATCTTATTAAGGATGGAGAGGTAAAATATCCTGTTATAAAACCTGTTTTGGAATTGACCACCCCTGCCCTATGGAATGGGATTGATGCCATTGGCAAAAACATGGAATACCATACTGGAACCTGTGGAAAAGGCGAGCCAATGCAAGGTGTGCCTGCTTTTCTCGGTGGGCCCAGCATAAGAATCAAGAACGTGAGGCTTGGCTAAGATGGAAACTTTAGAATACCTCATGAAAAAACTTAAACAGAATAAAATAGATGATGCCGTTCTAACTTTTTCTACAAATCATTCAAGGCAGATTAAATTTGCTAATAATAAGATTGTCAAAACAGGCGTCGAGGAATTAAGAAATGTAGGGATCTTCGTTGTGAAAGATAAAAAAATCCTTACTACTAACTGCCACGACCTTATTGGAGAGAGTGGGCTTTCACATGACAAAGGAGACTTTATCGAGATGAATAAGAAAAACATGGATAAACTTGTGAAGAAAATTTTTGAATTCTTGAAATTAATACAACCCAGAAAAGATTATTATGGGATCAATGAAAAAAAATTCAAGTATAACGATATCAATGATACTTATGACAATAAAGTGATTAACATTGATGATGTTGATTCTACTGAAAACGGGATTAATGCTGCGCTCAAGGAAGGGGCTAAGAGAACTAATGGCATCTTAGAAGTTCACGATGTAAAAAGCACAGTCCTGACTTCAAATGACCTCCTGTTTAGTGAGAAAAAAAGCGAGCTTTATTTTTCTATCAGAAGCTTTGTAGAGAAAGATGAAAGCGGACATATGAACTCATTGAGCACAAGCTTGAGAAAGTTTAACGTTGAGGAAGCAGGAAAAACTTCTGGAGAGATTGCTAAGGATAGTAGAAACCCTTCTAAAGGAGACAAGGGAAATTATGATGTTCTCTTCGGCCCCATGGCAATAAGCCCACTTTTGAACGTCATTGGCGAGAGCGCCTCTATTTTTTCTGTCGAAGCTGGCTTGAGTTTTTTTGCTGGCAAAGAGGGGAAAATTGTTGGAAGCAAAAATATTACCATTTATGACGATGGAAGATTGGAAGGGGGTGTGAGCTCTACTAAAGCCGATGACGAAGGGGTTGCGACTAGAAGAAATACTTTAATTGAAAAAGGAGTTTTCAGGCAATACTTGCATAATACTTCCACGGCTAGAAAATATGGCGTTGAAAGCACTGGAAATGCCGGATTAATAAGCCCCGGCCCTTGGAATCTTGTTTTTGAGAAAGGTGATTTTAGTGTTCCTGAAATGATTAAAAAAATTAAAAATGGAATTTATGTTACAAATGTTTGGTACACGAGATTTGCAAATTATCATACTGGTGATTTTTCCACTATCCCAAGAGATGGCACATTTTTAATCAAAAATGGAAAAATTGCCGGAAACTTAAAGAATATAAGGATTAGCGAGAATATTTTAAGACTCCTTAAGAATGTTGATTGCGTTGAAAATAAAAGGCGATATCTACGAAGCTGGGAGGCGAGGACCCCTGTTTTAACCCCGCATATCTTAGTCAAAGGCTGCAAGATAACTGTGCCGACGTCATAATGATTGATCACATAAGAGAATCTTGTAAGATTAGCTGTGAGATTTTGAGTGAATGCTTTGATAATTTTTATTTTGAAACTGAGATTGAAGTTGCGAAATGGTTAAGGAAGAAGACTAAAGAGAGAAACTGCAAAGTTGCCTTTCCTCCGTTGGTTGTTTCCGGGAATAATTTTCTTGAGATACATCATAATTCAAATAAAACTAAATTGAAGAAATTTATAATTGTTGATTTCGGTGTTAAATACGAAGGATATTGCTCGGATGTTACGAGAATGCTGTATAAAGGGAAACCTGGCAAAGAAGAATTGGAGATGTATGAACTTATTGTCAAAGTTCAAAAAAATGCTTTGAAGAATTCAGAACTTAGAAAGGATTATTGTGATATTGATCTGAAGGCGAGAATTGACCTTGGCAGGTATAAAAAATATTTTGAGCATAGTTTAGGACATGGAGTAAGCAGGAAAATTCACCAGAAACCATGGGTAAATTTTAAGTCAAAAGATATTGTGAAGGAAAATGATGTTGTAACAATTGAGCCCGGAGTCTATACTAAGAAATTCGGAATTAGAATTGAGGATACAATTTTAATAAGAAAGAATAAAGTTGAGATTCTGACGCCTTTATCTAAAAAATTAATTGTTCTAGATTAGAAATTTTCCGTTTTCTTGGATGACCTTTCCGTCGATAAGGATCTTTCCTTCTTCTCTTAAATCTTTGATCATATCCCAATGAAGTGCCGATTCGTTAATGCCTCCCCCTTCTTTGTATGCCCTGCCTAATGCTAGATGGATGGATCCAAGAATTTTCTCGTCGAAAAGAATATTTTTTACAAATTTTTGAATATTAGGATTAAAGCCTATCCCAAATTCTCCCAGATATTTTGCTCCAGTATCGATCTCAAGACACTCTTTCAAATAACTTTCGCCTTTTTTTGCAGAAGCTTCTACCACTTTTCCCTCTTTGAATTTTAGCATTATCCCATCAACTTCTCTTCCTGCCCTTATTGCAGGGAATGAAAATTCTATTTCTCCCTGGGTTGATTTTTCCTGAGGTGCAATGAAAACTTCCCCGCACGGCATATTGTTTTTTCCATCACCCTTGACTGCTTCCCTTCCTTCGATTGAAAATTTTATATCTGTATTCTTTCCAATGATCTTTACTTCTTTGCCATTGTCGAGGATACTTTTTAATTTGTCTTCTTCTTTTGAAACCTTCTCCCAATTTTGCATTGTTGCAGAGTAAACAAAGTCTTCAAATTCCTCTAAAGACATGTCTGCTTCTTGGGCTTGTGCATTATTTGGATAATAAAATAAGACCCATCTTTTTTTCAGAACCTCTTCTGAAATCGGATTCGTTATTTTTGATCTTAATGCTAATTTTTTTGGATCTATATTTGTCAATTCCCTTGTGTTTGAGGGTGCGCCTATTGAGAAGAATGCATCTCCGTATTTTGCCTCTTGAAGCGCAAGCTCAGGAAAATGCTCTAGTTGCTCTTTTGAAGCGTGATCGTAATAAACTTTTGTCAATCCCTGAACTCCCATGTTGACTCTGGGGTATGCCCCTTTTTGGATGCAGAGCCTGTAGATCTCTTTTACTAATGGAGCAGCTTCATATGGCGCGTCTATTATGACCTTGTCTCCCATTTTAACTTCGTTAGAATATTCAACTAAGATTTTTGCTACTTCCTTTATTCTTGGATCTGGCATCTTTTCACTGCAAAGTAAAGGATTTAAAAGCCTTTGTATTAGCTGATGAGATGAGATGCTTTATTGCAGTGGATTTGCCTGAAAATATAAAACAAAAATTGGGAGGGATTTTGCTTGACGAGAGATTTGCCGATGCTGTCAAAGTCAGTGACTATCATCTTACCTTGAAGTTTCTAGGCGATATTAATGAACCCACACTTGAGAGGGTGAAAAAAGAACTATGCAAGATAAGATTCAAGCCCTTCAAATTAAAACTTGATAAGATAGGAAGCTTTCCTAATAGAAATTTTATTAGAGTTATATGGATCGGGGTTACACCAAAGAGAAAAATTATTAACCTGATGATGGATGTCGACAACTTATTAGTTAGTTTATTTCCGAGAGAGAAAAGATTTGATTCTCACATAACTCTTGCGAGGATTAAAATGGTAAAGAAGAGAGATGAATTTATGAAAATCTTTGACGTACGAATAGATGAATGCTTTAATGTTGATAAAATGAAACTGATTAAAAGTGAACTGACTGAGAAGGGGGCAAAATATAAAACCCTGGAGGAATATCCATGAAATGCGAGAATTGCGGAAATGAACTGAATGACAAGGAGAAAAAGTTGTGCAAGAAATGCCTTAAAAGAATTCACAGGCCTTTTTGATCTTATTTACTCCCTATAACCATCAATGCCTTTTCCAATTTTTCCAGAAGCTTCATGTTTGCCTTTTCTGCCGCTTTTTTAAAGTCTTCAGAGATTTCATTCCTTTTAGAAAGCATCTTGATTCTCAATGAAAGATTGTATACATCCCTATGCAACTCACTAGTCATATCCTTTATTTTTCCCAGCATTCCTAAAAGATTATTATACTCCAGGTCCAAAGAATTTTCTTTAATTGATTGCTTTACCATCCACATATTATGGATAACTTATATTTAAACTTTTTTGAATAAGATTTTAGTATACTTTTAGTTCCACAATCTTTATTAATAGAAAAAGGATGGGTTTATTCTTTAGGTGATATGCAGTGCCTGAAGATATTTCTATCGAAGAGTGTGTTAAATATGGGTTAGATGTTGTTGATGAGCTGACTAGCGAGTCGTATCGTGGCGATCTTTTGAGATATATTTCTGAACAGTTGAAAAGAGAATATCCGTCCATTAATGGCAAAGCTGAAAAAGTGGCGAGGTCATTATACTGGACACTTATATGCAAGCCAAATTCACCACTTGAAAGCATTTTTTCGATCAATCCCTGTTTGCCTTCTTGCCCTGTTCATCCTGTATCTCATGAATATGCAAGGAGGAACGGCAATTTTGATAAAGAAGAGATTCTGAGAAAAACCATCGAGGGATACTTAACTTATATACAATCATAAATCCTCATACTTTTCTTCTAAAACTTTTTTAATCTGGCTTGCTTTTATTTTTCCTATTTTTTCTGCCTGCATCAGCTCCTCTTCTGGCGCATTAACAAAACTCTTTATTGTGCCGAATTTTTTTAACAAGTTTCTTGAAATTTGAGGCCCTATCCCTGGGAGGGTTTCTACCAAGAATTCCTGCTGCTGCCTTAAAGTCAATGGCCTGCGTTTTTTTAACAGGCTTGGGAGCGATCTCGGCTTTTCCAGCCTTTTTGCAATTATTGCCAATAAATTTGCGGTATCACGATGATTCCTTGTGTATAAAATTGGGGTTTGAAAGTCTATTGCTATTGATGCCAACATCCCCCTTATTGAATTAGGATGGAAATTCCTCACTTCATAGATATTTTCTGTGCCTTCGATTACCAGCAAGGGAATATCGAAATTTTTCTTGAGCCCGATAATCTGGTTTATCAATCTCTTATCTATAATTGAATTCAAAAAATCATTGATGGTTTTTTTTTCTACACCGACGGTCAATATGTTTTTATTGAGATCCTTTGTTTTTATGATGAAATCTGCGTATACCAACTGCTTTTCTATTACCTCTATCCCCTGCTTGATAAGCTCTTTTTTAATTCCGGAATTCCTTTCACGATAATCAAGGATTATTTTCATAATGTTTATATATCTGGAGCACTTAATAAGATTATGCTGTATTTTCTATTTGGAAGCAAGAGCAAAAGTGTGAAAAAAGAACCGTCTTTTAGGATCAAGCCAAATGAGCTTGAAGACCTTGCGAATTTTGGCGATGCGCTGCATGGTAAATTCAAGATGCTTGCGAAGGAACTAAAATTGGATAAGAAAAATAAAAGAATAAAAGAAATTTCTGATGGTTTTATCGTGCTGTGCAGGAAGCTTGACTCTATGGCTAAGAGATCAACTTAGACTGCGTTTCTTTTTGCATTACCTGCAGTGTCTTTTTCATTGTTTTTTCTTTATTATAAGAGGACCACCTATACCCTTGCTCACGAGTGTTGTTTGTCACCAGAAAAATTATTTTTCCTGTTTGCGTTCTTCCAACTCTGCCCTTTCTCTGAATTGCCCGTATCTCACTTGGAACTATGTCATAAAATATTGCTAAATCCGCCCCCCCTTTCACATCCAAACCTTCTTCTATTATCGAAGTCCCGATGAGAACATTGAACCTTCCTTCTGAGAAACTTTCTATGGTTTCTATCTGCTGCTTCTGAGTTAATCCGGATTTTTGGCCAATGAGTTTTGTCACCTTTATTTCGTTTTCAATGCTAAGGAAATTCAGTATCTCTTCTATCGTGTTTCTGTAATTTGCGAATACTATAAATTTTGCTTCAGGGTCTTGCTCCAGTTCCTTTTTTATTATGCCGCGCAGCATGTAGAGTTTTGGATGCTTAATGTTCTTGCTTATTAATGAAGATGTTAAAGAAATTGCATTTTGTATTTCTTCCATCTTAAAAATAGATTTTGCTGCCTTTGTCTCTTCTTTTTCTAGCTTATTCCAGAATTCCTGAATGGGGAGGAGGCCTTGCGTTTCTAATAATTCTAAAGCGTAGTCTATTTTGATTAATAAAGCTGTTAAAGAAATTCCATAGAATGTCGAAGGATTTTTCTGGCTTAAATTTTTTCTTAGCTGTTGCTGCAAAATTATTAAGTCTTTTTTTGTAACTAGTGAAACTGGCTTTGTGAATCCTATTTTTTTCAGATCATCTGCCCTGCTTCTGAATGCCGATTTTAATAATGATTGAATCTGTTTTAGCTCAGGCGTTAATTCTACTTCCAGCCATTTGGTTTCTTTTTTTTGAATAAATTCTTCGATATTGTCTTCTGTCCTTATCTCTACAGCCTCAATATGAAGGTTGGATTTTATTTCCTCTATTTTTGCTTTTGTGCCTCCTGGTGATGCAGTCAATGCAAGTATTAATGGAGAACTTGATTCTTGCATGTACTTTCCTGCTAGGAAGTTATATGCGTAATTGCCAACTGCCCTGTGTGCCTCGTCTATTGTAAGCAAAGAAAAATTCTTGAAAGAAAATCTGTTATTTGATATATCTTCCTTTAATGTTTGCGGGGTTGCGATAATTATCTTTTTTTGATACTGCTCTACCCTGTCTTCTGGCTTTATTGCTCCTGTAACCAAGGCTATTTCTTCTCTTGGGATTGTTGTGTAAATATTAAACGTTTCAACATGCTGAGCATTCAACGGCTTCGTTGGAGATACAACTGCTATCTTCGAATCTTTAATTGCATTTAATCTGTGCACTGCCAGCAAAATTAAGTTGATAGTCTTTCCCGTTCCAGTCGGAAGGCATACTAACGTTGACTTATTTTTTGTATTTTCAAATATCTCCTTTTGGTAATCCCTCGGAGTTAAATCTTTTATCGAATACATACCATAACTAAAATGGATAAGATTTTAAATGTACTTTTAAAGATGTGGGTATGCTTAAATTACTGGGGGCTTTGGACTTTGCCGCCGCATTGTTTTTAATTTTGGCGCAATGGGATATAGGATTGGGTATAGCGAGCATTCTTGCAATATATATTATTGTAAAATCCCTTTTGTTCTTCGGAAACTGGGCAAGCTTTGTCGACCTTGCTGCTGGAGCCTATATGTTGCTTGCGATCTATGACATACACTCTGCCCTCTCTATAATTTTTGCATTATGGCTGCTGCAGAAAAGCTTCTTCAGCCTCTTTTTTTAATGAGATAACTTCTTATAGAGATAAATTGCTGTTAAGACTGCTGCAAACAAAAATGCCAAGATTATTGCTTGTATTGTAGACAAATAGAATATGAGGACGATGAATGCAACCATGAAAATCAAGCTTGCTATGTAGAGCGGCCTGCTACCGAAGAAAATTTTCATTCCATCCAGATGTGGGAGAGGGAGCATGTTGTAGATAGCAACTATTGATACAATGAACATAGCCTTGTTAAAAATTACTGAAAACTGCAAGAGCAGCTTGAAAATTATCAACAAAATTATCTGTGATAATGGGCCGGCCAATGCTACCTGCGCTTCTTCGTATTCTTTTATGTTTATCCAATGCCTTCCAACCCTAAATTCATTTTCAGGAACATGCTTGAATGAGTTTAGCAGTAGAAATATGAATTTTCCATTCGATACAAAGGTTGCCAGAAGAGTTACTATCGGGCCTATTGGAATTGAAACTAACTTTTTTATTTCGCTTATTCTCCTCTGCATGCTTATCAATGTAAACTCTATCCTGTATTCGTAATATTCTGCAACTAATTTTTGCGCGGATGAGTGTGAGAAATAAATTATTGAGCAGAAGATAAATGCTATGAATAAATTCTTCAAACCCTCTATTGCGTCGAATGATTCTATGCCCCATTCATTGAAGCTGAATACAAATGCTGCAATCAACGACGCTGTTAAAATATTTTTTATTTCTTTTCTGCCAAATTCCATCTTATTATTTTTTCCATGCCTGACAGGTGACCTGCCCCAACTATTGCCAGGACTTTTTTATTTTCCTGCATCAGCTTCGTTAATCTTGAGACCATTATTTTATTTCTCTCTTCGATTAACACCTTGTAAACTGACGGGTATTCTTCCTTAAGTTGCATGGTGAGCTTGTTTATAAGTTTTTGTTCTGGAACCTTGCTCAGGTCTATCTTGAATTTTTTAGATGTGAAAAGCGAGAAGAATATTGCCTTTAGGAGCCTCATTTTTTCCTTAAAAGTAAAATTTTCCCTTAGCTTTTTAAGTGTTATTTCTATATCTTGGTCTATCAATGCTATTCTTATCTTTCTCTCTTTTGCAAGCTGAATTGCTTTCTTCATTTCTGTTCCAGGCATTACTCCTACTTTTTCCCCCAACCAGCGCTCAATATAAGAGCCAATAAGGCTAATTAGAAAGCCTTTCTTTCTTACATCTGACAGGCTTATCTTGTATTTTGCCTTTGAAACTAATCTTCTAAACCTCTTTAAATCGAGCTCTAATGCGATTATATCCGGGTTTTGTTCTCGAATTGCTTTCTCAACTTCATTAACACTTTCTATGGCAATATGTGATGTTCCTATGATTATGAGGTTTTGAATAGTATGCATGGATTATAGAAAAATATTTATACTTTAAAATACTTCGTCCTTAGTATGCTAAGAACAAAAAGAATAACTGAAACCTATGATATGAAAGTATTTACCGATCAGGGTGAGTACTTTGGCGACATTGAAGAGTGCGTAGTTACATTAAATAAAGCCTTTGGATGGCGTGTCAAGGCCACTAGGGGGGGAAGCCTTTCTAGAGTATTGGGAAGCGCCAAGGGTGTTATCGTGCCTCACCAGCTTGTTAAGGCAATTGGAGATGTGTTCATTATAAACAAAGCTGCAATACCCAGCTTCAGCGATGAAGAGACTGAAGAGATGGGCAAAGAAGAAGTGCATGCCTGAGCATAAAAACACAATCTTTAAATAAGAATTTAACTTTTTTCTTTTATATGACTGTTTTGGGCAATGCTCTAGATTTCTTAAGAGAACTTGGAATATTTGATTTTCTCCTGCCATTTCTGCTTGTTTTTGCAGTTGTATTTGGGATACTTGAGAAAACTAGAATTTTAGGAGAGGAAAAGATCGGGAAAGAAGTTTATCCCCGAAAGAACCTAAATGCGATTGTTGCGTTCGTAATGGCGATGCTTGTTGTCGGAGCTATAAAAATTGTTGCAGTAATAAATGCTGCCTTGCCGAAGATAAGCTTGCTGATAATTGTTTCTCTGTCGTTCCTTTTGATGATAGGGATATTTATGAAGCCAGATAATACTTTGTATGATAAGTTGAATAAAAAGTGGCTGACTTTTTTGATGGTTACTATGTTCATTGCAGTAATACTTATTTTCTTGAGCGTGATTCCTGCAAATGAAGATCAGAGCTGGCTGGAGTTTGCCTTTGACTTTGTTGTGGAGTTTTGGAGCGGAACTTTTGTAGCAACAATTATCCTGGTTGCGGTTGTTATATGGGCGATAATGTATATATCCAAAGGGGATACTGGAAGAGCTGAAAAAGAATAGATTTATAAGAAATGCAAACATGCTTAATTAAAAAGGTGATATGAATGGCTTTGTTTGAGAACGTAGATTTCAATGACGCAGTTAATAGCTTTGCAGACATCGGCGGCTTTGATGTTGTGCTTCCCTTTATTTTAGTATTTGCGGTTACTTTTGCAGTCCTTAGAAAAATTCGATTATTTGGAGAAAATAAAAACGTTGATGCGATTGTCAGCTTAATATTGGCTGCGTTCTTAGTTTCTGCTACGGACATTGTTCAAATTTTAATTGGATTTTTGCCGAGAGTGTCTATGATTGTTTTAGTTTTACTGATGCTGATATTAGTAGTTGGAGTGTTTAAGAGAGATTCTGAATGGAATAATGGGATGCTCCTTGCTGGAGTTGTTGTTGCAATTCTTGCTGTGATATGGGCTCTTGGCGCTGCTGCTGACTGGGATGTTCCTCTTGTAGATCAGATAACTGATCAAGATATAGGAACCTTGATTGTAATAGGGGTTTTTGTTTTGGTCATATGGCTGATTGTTAGAGATCCTGGGGATGGACAAGGTGGCGGTTTTGATAAACTTTTAAATACTCTCGGATTAAAACGTGCAGAAGGAAGACGTTAGTTTTAAATGGTAAGCCTTGTTGATTCTGGATTGGGGGAATTCTTAATACCTGTTTTTATTTTCATCTTGATATATGCAATTATCTTTTCTGTGCTGAGGAAATCAAAATTTTTGGGAGATGACACGAATATAAATGCGGTTGTGGCCTTTGTTCTTTCTGCTTTATTTGCAATTGTTCCCGGGGTGATGGAGTTTATCTCTATTATCGCTCCCTGGTTTGTTGTTATGGTGATTGTTGCTTTTTCGATATTACTGGTGTTTATGTTTGGCGGCGTTAAGGGGGATACTATTGAGAGCATTTTTAAAAATTCTACAGTGTACTGGACGATAATAATGCTTTCTATTATAATTTTAATTGGAGGATTGACTAGTGTCTATGGTCCGCTTCTTGTCGGCGGAACTCCTGCTGAACAAGGTCCTGGGTCTTCCATACACAGAGCAATATTCAACGCTAAAGTTCTAACGACGGTAATTGTGCTGATTATATTTGCATTTGCTGTAAGGTTGTTGAGCTTTGAAAGCTTGAGAGAATCCTGAGAGAAATTATTTTTTCAGCCTTTCTGTAATCCTTGATAATTCTTTTACATTCTCTGTTAACGGCTGGAGGATTTTTTCCAGAACTTTTGAAAGTGTTTTTACTTCTATGTTCACATCACTGATCGATTTCCTGTAATCTTCAACCTTTCCGAGCATCGATGCCTGCAAATTTTCCAGATGGCTTCTTATACGCAGGATTTCCTGCTTGACAGCTTCCATCTCCGTTGTTGTCTTTTCTTTCCACATGTTAAAATCATTTATGTTTAGATTGAGCTCGTCGATTTTTTCACTTATTATCGATTCTGCTATTTCCTCCATGTCTTCAATCCCTTGCCTTGCCGGGATTCTTGAAGGCGCTGGAAATTTTTGTGGCTGTATGAAATTTGTTTCTTCCTGAGCCATTTGCGGCTGCTCGTCATCCAATCCTTGGCCTGACCCAAATTCTTCTGACGGCGTGGGAGGGGTTAAATCACTGTAAGAATTTTCCTGATTTGACATTGCATCATATATCTCTTGAGATTTATAGCCTTCTTTTTTTAAATTCTCTATTATGTCACTGTTTTGTTTTCCTGATCTTTTCAGTTCACTTATCTTTGTTTGAAGGCCTGGCATTTTCTTTTATTAAAGACAAAACCTCTTTTTCTGTCATGAAGTTCAAAGGGTTCCATGTGTTAATATATCTTTCTAAAACTTTTAATTCCTGCGAGCTGGCAAATGATCCCATCTCCTTAACTACTTCTTTTAATGTCTCTCGTGTTTTAAACATCTCATTCCTTACTTGCCTCAATTCTGAATTAAGGTCCTGCATTTGCTCTGAGACCCTTCTAAATTCTTCAATCATATTATTGTCTGTTACAATTAGCCTTTCTCTCAGACCGGCTATTCTCGCTTCGTTGATTCTCAATCTTCCAATAAACTCTGTTTCTGAATTCATCTCTGGCATTTCTACAAATAAGTTAATGTAATATTTAAATCGTTCTATTTTTAACCGCTTCGCTGTCACACTTTCTTTTTAAGAAAAAGAAATTGTGTTCAAAGAAAAAATATTAATAATTCAGATCAATCCACCAGGGAAGTATTAAGATTAACCTCCAATAAAAGCTGATCCAGTTCTTGATTTGTGTATGCCATAGCCTTCTTTAAATACTTTTTAAAATCGGTTTTTTAAGGGTTTATAAAGATCGGATATTAAAATTAAAGCTATTTACTCTTCTTCTAGAATGAAACCTTTCCATCCAGTCTATTGACTGGTGGCTAACAGCAAACTATTTCTTTTTGCAAACTAAAGAAAAATCTAGTGCGGAAATGCTTCGCACTAGTAAGACTAAGCTAGTGTGAGCTATCTTCTGCAACTTAA